>JAHUUM010000027.1 GCA_019218445.1 Weeksellaceae bacterium TAE3-ERU29
ATTTTATTTATAGAAAAAGCCTCGCAATTTACGAGGCTTTATAGAATTATAATTTGAATGTTTTAAAATTACTCTTTAGCTTGTTCTAAAGTGAAACCAAATCTGTTTGCAATTTCTTGAGCTACTTTAAGAACATCTTCTTCAGAAACAGTCCATAAACCATTTCCTTTTAATAAACCATTATCTAACATGTTAGTAACTTCTTCATGAGAGAAATAAGGTTTTCCTGTTGCCGGATTATGAGTAAATTGTAAGCTATAAACAAATCCTAAACCTTCACTAAATGCGTGGAACCCTAATTGTCTTGTTCCTTTTTTAATTTCATCAGCTCCTTCTAATAAGTAATGAACTCCTCTTACCGCTACTACTTTAGACGCATTTTCTTGAATAATTCTTATATTTTTATCTCTTATAGTGTATTTTTTCTCTACAATTGCTTGACGACCATCTACATAAGCTTGGAATATTTTTTTAGCAATTCCATTAAAATTACTGTTGCTATTTACTCTATTTACATATTTAGCAAATTCATTTCCTGCTTCAAAACTACCATCTTCTTTTATAGATACAACTGCATTTTTAGTTCCTCCGAACATATATCCATAAGCCTCATCCCAGTGATGCTCCATTTCAGTATAATTAGCTCCTGACATATTAGCATTATTATTATCTTTTTTAGTCTGAACTAAATAATTATTAAGAGATTGATCTAATATTAAAGCACCAATAGTACCTTTTTTAAACATTTGTTCTATTTCATATCCTTTTGCTGTAATTCTTCTATCTTTTTTTCCATCATTTATAAATCCGGCAACTCCTGCAGAAGCATCTTCATTCCATCTTGGGAATACTACATCAGCTTGTGTTTTTAAGAATCCGGAAAACTGAGCTTTTATTTTTTTTGATAAATCTGAATTACCCCCGTCAAATAAGCCGGTAGAACTTGCTATTTTTGATTTTACATTTTTATTAGAAGCATTAAGCTCTGCACTACTAAAATCATTAGATCCTTCTGTGTGAGCAAACATACCTTCTAATTGAGCAACAGAATTACTCTTATTTCCTAAAGCATCTATAATATCTTTAAGCATTGCTAAACGTGTATTTTGCCCATCATACATTACCGTAGACTCACCATTTTTTGTAAACTCATATTTATTTAAGTTCTTATCAAGAGTTTCAACAACAACAAGTTCATCATCATCATTGTTATTACATCCTGTAAAAACGGTTCCCATAAGTGCAAGTGCACTTGCATAAACTAAAACTTTTTTCATATCTATTTTTTAATTAATTATTTGGTACAAATTTAGCATTTATTTAGAATAAGTAAGCTTTTTGATAATGTTTTTTTATAGATTTTTTCTATTTTTCTTTAACTTTTATAAATAACCTTAATTTAAAAGTTAATTTTTATAATAAAAATAGATTGGATTAGTTTTTGATATTTTTAACAAAAAAAATATGGAAAACTATAAGACTATTTTTGAATTAGAGCTTAAAAATTTATATGCCAGCGAAAAACAAATCTGTGAGACTTTATCTAAGTTAGACAATTACATTTTAGATGATAAAGCAAAAAAATTATTGGAAAAAGCCAAAGAAGAACATTTAAAAAACTTTCTGAATTTACAGAAATTATTAAAGACTAAAACAATAAATCCCGGAAGCACTAAGGATTCTATTATTTCAGAAATGTCAAATAATTTTGAAAGTTATTTAAATACAACTTATTCTAAAAATGAAAAAGAGGTTTCTATTATAGCTTCTTTAATACGATTATTTTATTATCAAAATGCGAATTTTCGTGTTGCTCAAAATATGTCTAAAAGTTTAGATGAAGATATTTTAAAAAAAATGATAAAGAAAATGCGTAAGAAAAATAAAAAGAAGATAAAAGCTTTAAAAGAGATCTCATCTTCAATTTTCAAAAATGCAGGAAAATAGATTTTTTTGTGACCCCGGAAGGATTCGAACCCTCAACCCTCAGAGCCGAAATCTGATATTCTATCCAGTTGAACTACGGGGCCATTAATAATTAATCTTCGCAAAGATAATTTTTATTTAATATTTCTCAAATAAAAATTAAAACAAAAAATCAGGTAAATTTAAATTTGCCTGATTTTTCTAATTTTATTTATTAGTGGTTTCTCTCTACTAACACTCTCCATCCAAACGGATCTTCAGCTTTCCCATATTGAATTTCATTCATTTGTTCTTTTAATATTGGCCCCCAAGCATCTATGTCTTTTAATTTTGGTAATTCTAAAACCTCATTTTTATAACCAATTGCTTCAAAATTATTTAAAACTACTGCTGTACCACAACCAAAAACTTCTTTCAGCGTTCCATTTTTATTAGCCTCATAAACTTCTTTTACAGAGATTGGTCTTACTTCAACATTCCATCCATTTTTTTCTGCTAAAGTAATTAAACTATCTCTTGTTACGCCATTTAAAATACGTTCGCTGGTAGGAGCTGTGATTAAAGTATCTCCGATTCTCACAAAAACATTCATAGTTCCTGCCTCTTCAAAATATTCATGAGTAGCAGCATCTGTCCATATTATTTGATCAAACCCTTCTTCTTTCGCTAAAACTGTAGGATAGAACGACGCAGCATAGTTTCCCGCCGCTTTTGCAAATCCAACACCACCATTTGCAGCTCTGGAATAGTGATCTGCCACTTTTACCCTTAATGGTTTATTATAATAACTAGGTGCATAACTTGTAATAATCGCAAACATAAACTTCATAGATCCACGTGCAGAAATAATGTCTTCTGTAGAAAATAAAACAGGTCTTATGTATAAAGATGTTCCGTAAGTTTCCGGCACCCAATCTCTGTCAATATCAATTAAAGCTTTAAGCCCGTCCATAAAAACTTCTTCCGGAATAGTTACCATTCCTAAACGCTCTGCAGACTTATTTATACGTTCAAAGTTTTTTTCAGGACGAAATAAATAAACATCTCCATTCTCACCTTTAAAAGCCTTCATTCCTTCAAAACAAGCTTGTCCGTAATGGAAAGCATGGGTTGCAGGAGAAAAACTTAAATTTCCGAATTCTCTAATCTCAGGTTCACCCCATTTTCCGTTATCATACTCACAAATTAACATGTGATCTCCGAATGTATTTCCGAATGATTTACTCTCAAAAATAGCAGGAGTTAAACGTGAATTTTTTATTCTCTGAATTTTCATAACATTGATGAATTATTAAATTAAATAGATACAAGCCAAATTTACTCAAAAATATATTATTTTTAGTCATTTATTTTTATAAATTGCATTCTAAATAATTTTTATTAAATGCTCAAGAGAGAGATTTACCTTACAAAAGACGGTAGTAAAACGATTTACATTCCTGAGTGGAATGAGCATTACCATTCAAAACATGGTGCACTGCAAGAGGCAGAGCATGTTTTTATTAAAAATGGATTGAATTTATTACCTCAAAAACAAGAAGTAAAAATCCTTGAATTTGGCTTTGGAACAGGTTTGAATGTTTTAATTACAGCACTTTTAGCAGAAGAAAAAGAAGTGGAATATCATTCTTTAGAAAAATATCCTATGACTTTGGAAGAAGCAAAAGCATTAGAGTATCCGTCTATTTTTGCTGAATATTTTAATAGAAATCAATCAGAAATAGAGGAAAAGTTTCAAAAAATTCATTCGGTAGAGTGGGGGAGTTTAGAAGAAATAAATAAAGGTTTCAAACTAAAAAAAATACAAGCAGATTTTAAAACGGTTGATTTACCAAAAGATTATTTTGATGTAATTTATTTTGATGCTTTCGGGAAAAGAGTTCAGCCGGAATTATGGTCAGCAGATATTTTTTCTAATATATATAATTCATTAATAAAAGGAGGTTTATTCACGACTTACGCTTGTAACGGCGATACAAAACGAGCTTTAAAAGAAGTTGGTTTTGAAGTTGAGAAAAAAGCCGGACCTCCGGGTAAAAGAGAAATGTTAAACGCATGGAAGAGTTAAACGCATTTACAATCAGAATCTACGGAATATTGGTAGAAGACAATAAATTAATGAGACTTAAAGAGCCTTATTGGGGAGAAATATTATATAAGTTTCCCGGCGGTGGATTGGAATATGGAGAAGGTTCTTTAGAGTGTTTAGCAAGGGAATTAAAAGAGGAATTAAATTTAGAATTAGACACCGCTGAGCTTTTTTATGTACAAGAGGATTTTATTCGGTCAAAATTTAAAAACAATGAACAATTATTTACGGTTTATTATAGAATAACTTGTAAAAATACCGCTGATTTAAAAATCATTGATGAGAGTATAGAGGAAGTTAATTGGATAGATTTAAAAGATCTATCTCCTGATTTAATGACTCTTCCGGTGGATAAAATTGTAGTAGAAAAATTATTAAAAGAAAGTGTCTCAATATCCACAAAATCCCTCTGAGATTTTAATATCTGAATACCATTTCTGTGGGGAGTACGAGTAAAAATCACTAAAAAAGCCGTTTCAATGAGTTTTGAGACGGCTTCTTTTTAGTTTTAATTTAAAGAAAAACCTATATCATCTATTTTTTTAATTTGCTCTATTAAATCCTTATTTATTTCTATATGATATTGAGTAGATTTACTCTTAAAACTTGTTCTTTTACTGCTATCTACAATTTCTATATTTACACTTTTATCTCCTTTATATTGATTTAATATTGTAGATAAATTACGTATAATCTCATCATTTAAATCATTAATATCAATTTTAATATTGATGGATTTTGATTTTTTTTCTAATAATCCATCCATGAGTTCAATGTCTTTTATATTTGTATAAACTCGACCGGAATATTTATTTTTACTAATATTTATTTGTGCTAAAATAAATCGATTTGGTTCTAAAAAATGTTTAAATTTAATGTAATCTTCTCCAAACAAAGTAAATTCACAGCTATCAGAATAATCTTCCAATATAAATTTCCCAAACTCTTGTCCGTTTTTACTGGAAACTAAATGATTAGCCTCGGTAATCATTCCGGCAACATAAAAAGTCTTATCTATAAGATTATCCTCGTTTTCTTTTAAAACACTTAAATCTACATTTTTATAATTATTTATCTCTATTTCGTAACGATCTAACGGGTGAGATGAAATATAAATTCCGACAACTTCTTTCTCTTTATTTAACTTAATCATGTCTGTCCATTTCGGGCAATCTGTAATCTCCGGCTTTCGGACTTCTATTTCCATATCTGCCTCGGCAAATAAATCCATTTGATTTTCATCTCCACCGTCTTGAGCCGCTTGTCCATATTTAATAATCTTCTCTAAATTAGTTTGTTCAGACTCATCTTCAAATAAATATTGAGCTCTGTGATATTCATCTAATTCATCAAAAGCACCCGCTAAAATTAGATTTTCCATTGTCTTTTTATTGCATTGTCTTAAATCAATGCGTTCAATGAAATCCCAAACATCTTTAAATTTCCCATTTTCTTCTCGCTCTCGAATGATAGCATCTACAGCAGCTCCACCTACACCTTTTATCGCATTCAACCCGAAACGAATTGCTCCTTTATCGTTTACATTAAAATCTGCAATAGATTCATTTACATCAGGACTAAGTACAGGGATTTCCATACGTTTACACTCTTGCATAAAAAACGTAATGTCTTTTATATTTTTCATGTTATTACTCAAAACTGCCGCCATATATTCTGCGGGATGATGAGCTTTTAAATAAGCTGTATGAAAGGCTATATAAGCATAACAAGTGGAGTGAGATTTATTAAAAGCATATTGAGCAAATGCCTCCCAGTCTGTCCAAATTTTATTTAAAACTTTCTCGGGATGTCCGTTAGCTTTGGCTTGATCCACAAATTTATCTTTCATTTTAGCCAAGACATCTATCATTTTTTTACCCATGGCTTTACGCAATACATCGGCTTCTCCCTTAGTGAAATTCGCTAATTTTTGAGAAAGCAACATCACTTGCTCCTGATAGACTGTAATTCCGTAAGTTTCAGCTAAATATTCTTCCATTTCAGGTAAATCATAAGAGATTTCTTCCGTTCCATGTTTACGATTAATAAAGTTTGGAATATATGCCAATGGTCCTGGACGATAAAGTGCGTTCATGGCTATTAAATCGGCAAAATTATCGGGTTTTAAGGATTTTAAATGTTTTTGCATTCCAACAGATTCGTATTGGAATATCCCTGAAGTTCTTCCTTTTTGAAATATTTCTTGATAAGTAATCGGGTCATCCAGTGGAAAATCATCAGGAACTAAATCTAAATTTTTTGTTTCTTTTACTAAACGAACAGCATCTTTAATAATGGTTAAAGTCTTTAATCCAAGAAAATCCATTTTTAATAACCCGGCAGATTCTACCACAGAGTTATCAAATTGAGTAACCGCCATATCAGAATCTTTTGCTGTGGCAACCGGAATCAATTCTTTAATATCCGATGGAGTTATAATCACTCCACATGCGTGGACTCCTGTATTTCTGATACTTCCTTCAATTACTTTTGCTTGTTGAATGGTCGTTGCCTCTAAACCTGAGCCTTCAGACAACTTCATTATTTCTTTTAAATCCGTAACTTCATCACCACTAAATTTATCAGCCAAAGCCTTATCATTCATTTTGAATAGCTTATTCAATTTAGTGTGAACTTTTTTAGCAATTCTATCAGTATCGGAAAGTGGTAAATCCAGTACTCGCCCTGTATCTCTAATAGCAGATTTTCCCGCCATTGTACCATAAGTAATGATTTGAGCTACTTGATCTTTCCCATATTTATCAATCACCCAGCGAATAATATCCTCTCGTCCACGATCATCAAAATCAATATCAATATCAGGAAGGGACACACGTTCAGGATTTAAGAAACGCTCAAATAGGAGGTCATATTTAATAGGGTCTACATTTGTAATTTCTATGCAATATGCGACTGCAGAACCTGCGGCAGAACCACGTCCCGGACCAACGGAAACTCCCATTTTTCTTGCCTGAGAAGTGAAATCCTGTACAATTAAAAAGTAACCCGGATATCCTGTTTTTTCTATGGTTTGTAATTCAAAATCTAAACGCTCTTTAATTTCAGGAGTAATTGTACCATAGCGTTTTTCTGCACCTTGGTAAGTTAAATGTTTTAAATACGCATTTTCTCCTCTTTTTCCTCCATCAATGTCATCTTCGGGATTTACAAATTCTTCCGGAATATTAAATTTAGGAAGTAGTACTTTATGGTTTAAGTCGTAGAATTCAAATTTACTTAAAAACTCTTCAAAATTCTCAATCGCCTCAGGAATATCTTTGAATAAATGCTGCATTTGCGATTGATTCTTAAAATAAAACTCTTCATTAGGAAAGCCAAATCTAAATCCACGTCCTCTACCAATTGGAGTTCCTTTTTTCTCGCCATCTCGAACACAAAGTAAAATATCATGTGCCTCTGAATCCGCCTGATTTATATAAAAAGTATTATTTTGAGCTAATATTTTTACCCCGTACTTTCTCGCAAATTTTATTAAAACTTGATTTACGTGTTCCTCTTCTTCTAGCCCGTGTCGAATAATTTCTACATAAAAATCTTCACCAAACTCATTATGCCAAAACTGAAAAGCCTCTTCTGCTTGAGTTTCCCCAACATTCAAAATTAAATTTGGAATTTCAGAAGATAACGAACCTGTTGTCGCAATTAAATTTTCTTTATATTTTAAGATAACCTCCTTTCCTACACGAGGATAACCTGCATAATATCCTTCTACGTATCCGGTAGAAGAAATTTTGGCTAAGTTGTGATATCCTGCTTTATTTTTAGCTAATAAAACCTGAGTAAATCTTCGGTCGGGATTATCTTTGGTAAATTTATTTTGTTTGTATCGTTCAGAAACATAAAGTTCGCATCCAATAATCGGTATTACTTTATTTCCTGCTTTTTTTACTGCATTAATAAAATGGAACGCTCCCATCATGTTTCCCATATCGGTAACACCCACAGCAGGCATATTCATTTCCATGGCTTTTGCCACTAAATCTTCTACTTTAGAAGTTGCCGATAAAATAGAGTAGGAGCTATGATTATGAAAATGAAAATAAGGCGAATTAATAATTTCTTTTACTTCGTCCTTTTTCTTTAGTGTTAAATTTAAATCTTCTGCAGCATCTTTCTCAGCAATTTGAGTTCCCACCTCAATATCATAAGGCTGAATAACACTATTGTATTTTTCCTTAAAAATCTTATAATTTTCAGGATTGAATTGAGCTTTAGATTCAGAAATTACGTTTATTCTGATTAACTCGAAGAAACACCGAGCCGTAGCATTTACGTCTGCCGCTGCGTTGTGAGCTTCATCAAACGGAACTCCAAAAAGTTTCTGGTGCAACTCGGAAAGTGTAGGCCATTTAAATTTACCGCCTCGCCCACCGGGAATCGCACAATATTCTGTACTTTCATCTTTAGTGTCAATACTTTTTAACTTGGTAAGTTGCTCGGTATCTTGGTTTAATCGGAAATATTCTGCACCTACTATATTAATATCAAACTCAATATTATGTCCGATTACAATAGGTTTTTCTTTTAAAGATTCAGAAAAAATGCTTAATGCTTCTTCTAATGGAATACCTTCTTTCAATGCTTTTTCAGTAGAAATTCCGTGAATTTTTGTTGCGTTGAAAGGAATATCAAATCCATCCGGACGAACAATTAAATTATGATTTTCTACTAAATCTCCGTTTTCGTCATGTATTTGCCAAGCTAACTGAACAAGTCTTGGCCAGTTGTCGGAATCAGATAATGGAGCGTTATAATTCTTTGGCAAACCAGTGGTTTCCGTATCAAAAATTAAGTATTTCATGAAAGGTATAGTCGATTTTATGAGCTGTAAATATACACAAAATAATTATTTTACTCTTTCAGTTTATACGCTAAAAATTTATTTAATAAAAGTTTTCCTTTTGAATAATATTTTATGAAAAATCGCCTTAAATTTTATATTTATAATTTACATTGACTTAACATTTATATAAAGATTTGTAAATATATTTGCCAAAATATTTAACGCATGAAGAATAAACTATTTTTATTAGGGGGCTTATTAACAGGTTTTTTATCATTTGCACAAAATATAGATGACAGAGAAAGTAACACTGAATTCAATCAAGGTATAAAAATAGGAAATTTGGTAGAAATGTCAGGAGATTGGTTTATAGCCTATCAAAACAGAACTCAGGAGAAACCTGGAAAAGAAGCAGAGAATTTTAATGGATTTATTTTAAAACGAAGTTATTTTACACTTAAAAAAGACCTTACAGATGTATTTTCTGTCCGTTATACAATGGATTTAACTGTGGATAAAGAAGGTAATGATAGAGGAAATATAGAAACCAGATTAAAGTATTTATATTTAAAAGTTAAACCAAAAATAAATAGTGATATTTTCACCGGGACATGGATAGAAGTAGGAATGGTTCATACGCCGTGGTTAGATTATGAGCAAGCTATAAATACGTATAGAGTTCAAGATAATATGTTTATAGAAAGAAATGGGATCTTTAATTCTGCTGATTTTGGAGTAACGTTTGGAGGTAATATAGGTCCAAAAATGGATAAAGAATTTATAAAAGAACATGGAAAATCAATGAACGGAAAATATGTTTCTTACGATTTTGGTATACATAATGGGGGTGGGTATTCGGCTATAGAAGATAATGCCAGCAAAGTAATTTCAGGTAGAATAAGCACTCGTCCATTTGCTAATAAAATACCTGAATTTCAGATAAGTAGTGGATTTAGAATTGGGAAAGGTAATATAAAAGAAGAACCTGATTTTAAACAAATACTTGGTTTTGCAGCATATACAGGAAAACAATTAACACTTACAGGTCAATATCATACAGGAACAGGAGATTTTAAAGGAAAATATGTAGATCCTAATGATAAGCAAAAAGCATTAGATAACAGAGGTTATAGTTTCTTTGGAGAGTATAAAGTACCTAATACTAATTTTGCTCTTTGGAGTAGGTATGATTATTTTGAAGTTGATAAAATCAATATGGAAGTTAATAGATATATAGGAGGTTTATCTTATCGGGTTAATGAATATCTTCGTTTAATTTTAGATACGGAATACCATACAATAAATGAAGAAAAAGATTATATTTATGAGCTAAATATGGAAATAAACTTCTAATCTGTTACATAATAAAATATTGAACGAAAGGTTTATATCTTGTCAATCTTTGTTATATTAAAAAATGATTGAGTAATTACAAAATAGCTTAATTTATTAAATATTTATTTTTTCCTATAATTTACATTATGTTAAATATTAAATTCAAAAGAATAGGCTAATATTAAAACTAGCCTATATAAATATTATTCCCATTCTATGGTTGCAGGTGGCTTTGATGAAATATCATAAGCTACTCTATTAATTCCTTTTACTTCATTAATTATTCGGCTGGAAACCTTACCTAATAAATCATACGGAAGTTTAGACCATGTTGCTGTCATAAAATCAATGGTGTCAGCAGAACGAACAACAGCTGTATATTCATAAGTTCTTTCATCTCCCATAACACCTACAGATTTCACCGGAAGCAATACAACAAATGCTTGACTTACCGAATCATATAAATTAGCATTTCTAAGCTCCTCTATAAAAATTGCATCAGCTTTTTGTAAAATAGCAGCTTTTTCACTGTCAACCTCACCCAAAATTCTGATTCCTAATCCAGGTCCGGGGAATGGATGACGATAAACTAACTCTTTTGGAATTCCTAATTCTACACCAACTCTTCGAACTTCATCTTTAAAGAGTTCTCTTAAAGGTTCTAATAATTGAAGTTTCATTTCTAACGGAAGCCCTCCCACATTATGGTGAGATTTTATTGTAGCAGATGGCCCTTTTACTGATTGAGATTCAATAACGTCAGGATAAATTGTTCCTTGTGCTAAGAACGATGCGTTTTCTATTTTAGAAGCTTCTTCATCAAATACTTCGATGAATTCATGCCCTATAATTTTTCTTTTTTGTTCAGGATCAGAAACTCCTTTTAATTTAGATAAAAATCTCTCTTGAGCATCTATTTTTATTATATTAATATCGAATGATTTACCATAAGTATCCATCACCATTTGCCCTTCATTCAACCTTAATAATCCCGTATCTACAAAAATACAAGTTAATTGATCACCAATGGCTTTATGAATTAATACGGCTGCAACAGAAGAATCCACACCTCCCGATAAGCCTAAAATCACTTTTTTATCTCCTACTTTTTCTTTGATTTTTTGAATTTCAGTTTCAATGAAATCAGTTAATTCCCAGTTTTTCTCACATTTACAAATATTAAATACAAAGTTTTCTAATATTTTAGAGCCATATTCGCTATGAGATACTTCCGGATGAAACTGAACCGTATAAATATTTTTTTCTTGATTAAAGAATGATGCAATCTCAACTTCTGATTTTCCTGAAATTTCAAAACCTTCCGGTACTTTTACAACTTCATCAAAATGACTCATCCAAACAGTAGAATTTTCAGGGATATCTTTAAATAACGGACAATTATTTTTTACTGAAAAATCAGCTTTCCCATACTCTCCTTTTTCCCCTTTTTTTACTTCTCCTCCTAATAAATGAGCCGTTAATTGCATACCATAGCAAATTCCTAATACAGGAATTCCTAAGTTATAAATTTCTTTATCTATTGTATATCCATCTTTTGAAAATACAGAAGAAGGTCCGCCTGATAAAATAATCCCTTTCGGTTTATGAGCTTTAATTTCTTCTAAAGAAGAAGTACAAGGAATAACTTCCGCATATACTCCAAAATCTCTAACTCTTCTGGCTATCAATTGGTTATATTGAGAACCAAAATCTAATATAAGTATACTGTTTTGCATTTAATATTTTAATTTGATTTTTTGAAAAAACTATCAACGAACTCAGCCTTATTGAACACTTGTAAATCATCTACACCCTCTCCTACTCCAATGTATTTTACAGGAATCTGGAACTGATCTGAAATACCAATTACAACTCCCCCTTTTGCTGTTCCATCTAACTTAGTAATAGCCAGAGAAGAAACCTCTGTGGCTTGTGTAAATTGTTTTGCTTGTTCAAAGGCATTTTGCCCGGTAGAACCATCTAAAACTAACATAACTTCATGAGGAGCTTCCGGAATTACTTTTTGCATAACTCGCTTAATTTTAGAAAGCTCATTCATTAAATTGATTTTATTGTGTAGACGCCCGGCAGTATCTAATAAGACAACGTCTGCTCCTTGTGCTTTTGCAGATTGAACTGTATCAAAAGCTACAGATGCAGGATCAGAACCCATAGCTTGTTTTACGATAGGTACTTGTACTCTATCTGCCCAAATTTGAAGCTGGTCAACCGCTGCTGCACGGAATGTATCTCCCGCACCCAAAACAACTTTTTTACCTTGATTTTTAAACTGCTTGGCTAACTTACCGATAGTAGTTGTTTTTCCTACACCATTCACTCCCACAACCATTATAACATAAGGATTTCCATCGGGTAATTCTGGAATAGATAACCTCTCAAAATCTTCAGTTTCATTTTCAGAAAGGAGAGCCATAATTTCTTCTCTTAAAATTCGGTCTAACTCAGTCGAATTTACATATTTATCTCTAGCAACTCTTTCTTCTATTCTTTTTATGACTTTTATGGTAGTATCTACACCAACATCTGATGTAATTAACACCTCTTCCAAATCATCTAAAACTTCTTCGTCTACTGTAGATTTACCTACAACAGCACGACTCATTTTATCGAAAAAAGAACGATTAGATTTCTCTAACCCTTTATCTAAGGTTTCTTTTTTTTCTGAACCAAAAACTTTTTTGAACCAACTCATTCCTATTGATTTTTATTGTTAAAACTTAAAAGTGGTTGAATGTAATAAAAAAATAGAAAAGTCGCTACATTTAGTAACGACTTTTTTAATATTATTTAAAAATCAAAAATTATTTTTTATTGAAAAAATCATTTATAGCATCTGCTTGAACAACTTTTTCTTCAAAAACGTAAGCACCTGATTTAGGAGACTTAACCATTTTTATAACTTTTGTAAGTTTCTTTGAACCTGTTTGTAATGTTGCAACTGTCTTCTTAGCCATTTCTTACTTATTTAATTTCTTTATGTAATGTATACTTCTTTAAGATAGGATTGAATTTTTTCAATTCTAATCTATCAGGAGTATTTTTTTTGTTTTTAGTTGTAATATAACGAGAAGTACCCGGCATTCCACTTTCTTTATGCTCAGTACATTCCATTATAACTTGAACTCTGTTACCTTTTTTTGCCATGATACTTTACTTTATTTGATTAAACCTTCTTTTTTTGCACGTTCTAAAGCTGCTTCTATACCAATTTTATTGATGGTTTTTAAACCATTGGCAGAAACATTCAAAACAATCCATTTATCCTCTGAAGGTACGTAGAAACGTTTCTTCATTAGATTCACATTGAATCTTCTTTTAGTTTTATTATTTGCGTGAGATACGTGATTTCCCACCTGTGCTTTCTTTCCTGTAATTTGACAAACTCGTGACATGCTTATTCGCTTTTTTAACGGACTGCAAAGTAACAAATTAATTTTCAATCCGCCAAAATATTTTTAGAATTATTTTTTAATTATTTGTTTTTGCTTTCAATTTCCCCATATAGAAGTTATCCATTCCGGATTATTTATAAGATTTGGCCTATACATTCATACATAATAATATTTCCCTGTTAATCTCTGGTTATAATAACTTTATCAATGTATACTCTTTTTTCAGAAGTGGCTATTTCTACTTTACCATTGTCAGGAACATTATAGAATGTAACTGATTTAGATTCATAATCATCACTTCTTGTATTATTATATTTAATATCTTGGCTATCTCCATTAATGGTAACTATGATATATCCTTCTATTTCACTCCAACCTTTTATATTTAAAGTAACCGTAATATTTTGATTATTAAAATTTAATTGTTTTGAAGTTATAGAACCAGAACTATCTCCTGCACCTATTTTTATAGCATTTCCTGCTTGATAAGCTCTATTTATAGTAGGAAAATTATCATTCCCATTCCATTTTCTATTAGCACCTCTGCTTGTATTATCATTACCTCCTAAACCATTAAAATTATCCTCAAGTAAGACATTTCCTACCTGTGGTGGCGTAACTCTATCTTTAATAGCTCCTTTCCAAGTAGAACATTGTTCTTCTCCACTGCTACTTGTATTATCTACAGGGGTTACACAAAACTGAATATACTTATTTAAATCATTTGCAACTAAAGTATAATTTTGTGTAGTAGCTATTTGAGCTTTATCACTTCCTGTGTTATCTGATGCAGAATTCCATATAAATGTAGAATTTCCCTCTGTATCACCATTGTAATTATAGATTCCTTGTAACTCTTGTTCTACTGTAAGATTACCCGTAAAATTAACATCACTTGCCGTTGGTGCATTTTGAGTTGAATTATCATTACCACCAGACGGAAGAACTACCCATTCTGTACCATTATAGCCTTTAAAAACTTTTTTTTGCTTATCAAAAACCATCATACCTGCTTGTGGGTTCTGCATACCTTCTATTGTAGAAGTGCTTAAACGTGGTAACAAAAGCCCTTTGGAAGTAGAACGAAGTTCTAAAATCGCTTTAGGATCAGGAGATTCATTAGAGTTTTGAGTGTCGTCAATCAAGACTTGTCCGTTTGCCGTACACACAGCAAATAAAGTAAATAGTAATGTTTTTCTCATAGCTTAGAATTTGTATACGCATAAAATACTTTATATTATTGTCTCTAATGTTAAATTAAAGTTATTATTTCAATAATATAACAGTTATTTTGATAAAATACCTATTTATTCTATAAGGTAAACAGCATTTCTATTTTTACAAATACCATTTTTCAGTTTTTAGTAGAATACTAACTTAAGGTTTTCTACTTTTGATTCAAAGTATTTATTAGTAAGCTCAAGAGGATATTTTAGTTAATTCACAAACCTCTAAATCATGTGTGGCTAAACAGCCAAATAGCATTTAATTTAAGGATTTTCTCAAGAATCTTTTTTGTTCCAAGCTGTTTATCCTCTGTTTGTATCTCTTAAAATCTCGTCTAATAAAACAAAGAATCTGAGCCAATATCTCTCTAAATCAATAGAATAATAATGATTAGTGTTATTATCTAATCATTTAGTTTTAGCAAACCCTACCCCAAAAGCTCCTGAGCTTGTTGTAACGCGGCATTTGTAATTTCCGAACCACTTATCATTTGAGCGATTTCCTGCAAACGTTCTTCGGTATTCAGTTTTTTAATTTCGGAAACTGTACTGTTATTTTTTTCGGTTTTTATAACCTTAAAATGAACATCTCCTTTGGCGGCAACTTGCGGTAAATGCGTAATTGTAATTACTTGTAATTTATCACTCATTTCTTGCATAATTTTCGCCATTTCACCCGCAATTTTTCCGCTTACTCCCGTATCGATTTCATCTAAAATTAAAGTTGGCAAGGCTTTATGAAACGCCAAAGATTTTTTTACGGCAAGCATTAAACGTGAACGCTCCCCACCCGAAACAGATTTTTCTAAAGTGTTTAATTTTGTTCCTTTATTCGCTGTGAATAAAAGACTTAAATCCTCTTTTCCGTAATTGTTAAATTCTTCTCGCTTAATTAATTCAATATTAATTTCAGAATTTTCCATTCCTAATTGTTGTAAAGTAGTCAATACTTCATTTTTAATTTTAGGAATTACGGATTTTCTGTTCTCATGAATTTTATCCGACTGATTATTAAGATTATCAGTCAATGTTTTAATTTCTTTTTTTAATTTTTCGATTTTAGAGTCAATCGAAAACTCATCATTTAACTTTTCGTCTAAATCATTTCTAAGAGCTATTAACTCAGAAACTTCTGCAAAATGATGTTTTTGTAATAAAGTATTTAAAAGGTTTATTTTTTGCTGAACTTCTAATAATCTTTCAGGGTCTAATTCAATTTCTTGCGATTTAGAATCAATTTCGTTCAAAATATCCTGCATTTCTATCTTTACGGAATCTATTCGCTCTTTTAACTCATCAGAACTTAAAAACTCCGAAAACGATTTTGCTTGAATTTGTAATTCCGTAAAAAGACTCAAAATTCCCTGTTCTGAATCTATGATTTGAAAAGCATTGTTTAAACTCTGTAAAGTTCCCTCCGAGTTTTCTAACAAATACAATTCTTTTTCCAGCGATTCCAGATTCACATCATCTAAATTTGCTTCGCTTAATTCTTTAAAAATAAACTCGTTATACTCTTTTTCTTTAGCGAAATCTAATTGCTGATTTTCTAAAGTCTTTAATTCTTTTTTTAATCGATTAAGCTCTTTTAATTCTTGTCTAAACGAATCAATTAAATCTTTATTTTTTGCCACAGAATCCACCCATTCAAACTGAAAATCTTCTGAAATTATATTGGCTGTCTGAAACTGAGAATGCACATCTATCAGCAAATCACTGAGCGTTTCCATTACTTTTAAAGTAGTCGGAACATCATTCACAAATGAACGAGATTTCCCCGAAGGTAAAATTTCTCTTCTTAAAATCGTTTCGTCTTCGTAATCTAAATCGTTTTCCTCAAAAAAGTTTTGAATATCTAAATCAGTAATATCAAAAACGGCTTCTATCACGCATTTTTCATCGGAGTTTTTTACGGCTTTTAGGTCTGCCCTTTCACCCAAAACCAAACGTAATGCTCCGAGCAAAATGGATTTACCCGCACCGGTTTCTCCCGTGATAATACTTAAACCTTTGTCTAACTTTAATTGTAATTCATCAATTAAAGCGTAGTTTTTAATATTTAATTGTTTTAGCATTATTTATTCATCTTTTTCCAAAGATTATCATTATTAGGTGATATTTTGCCTAATAATTCTTTCAATTTATTTAAGCCGAATGTAGAGTTTAAACCACCCGAAAAGATTTGAGAAATTTCATTCTTTTTGGCTGCAAAGAAAATATCTAACGGATAATTTTGTGTATAATCATTATTTCTTGCGTAATAATCTAATTTTAACAACGCCTCTCCTATCGTATTTTTCGCTTCAATTTCGTTTTGATACATTTGGTCTAAACCTTTAAAGTTATATTCATAACTAACATTTCTTAAAATTCTGCCCGATGGAGATAATATTTCTTTTATTAGACTGCTTCTATTTCTTGATCCTTGCTGTGTAGACCATCCTGAAAAGTTTGAGCTTTGAGCATTTGCAGCTATTTGTTCTACAGTTTTAAAATATTTAGTTCCGCCTTCTTTGGCAAAAGAATCGGCATCATAACCTAAAATTAGATAAATATAATATCCAATAACATCAGTTAAATTTGTTCCGCTAAACTTTCTTTCATTAAATATAAGTTGTTGAAAATCGGTGTATTCAAACTCAAAATTAGTGTCATTTATATTTAAAATTGGTGTGTAATAAGTTGAATTATAAACCGGTCTTCTACTTTGTACCAAAAGCGTTGCTCTATATTTATTAGAACCTGTTTTTTCGGTAATTATAATATTGAAAGCAGCCTCTATTTTCTCATGAATTTTATAAGTTTTATCACTCCACTTTGTTGTGTTTATAAAATCCTTTAATGATTTTTCTAATGCCTGATAAGTAGAGGTATTAGAGTTTTGCACCTGAGAATAATCCACCTTTACATCAGCGATAAACTCCTGAGCAAAAGTAAATTTCGATACAAAAAATAGCAAAGCAATTATTAACTTATATTTCATAATCTAAATATTTTGAGCGATAAAGTTAAGAATATCTTCGGCAACTTCCTTCTTAGATTTTAAATTAAATTCTTTTGGCAATTTATTTTTGGTAATAAACGTAACTTTATTGGTGTTTGTCCCAAAGCCTGCACCTGAATCTTCCAAAGTATTAAGGACAATCATATCCGCTTTTTTCTTATTTAATTTTAGAGTTGCATTCTCTATCGCATTTTGAGTTTCTAACGCAAACCCTACCAAAAATTGATTGTCTTTTTTCTTTTCGCCTAAAGACTTTAAAATATCAGGGTTTTTCACCAATTCTATCGACATAGAATCGCTGTCTTTTTTTATTTTATTTTTGGCAATATCTTTTGGTCTGTAATCTGCAACTGCCGCAGACATAATGATTATATCTTGTTCTGAGAAATATTTATCTACCTCAGCCTTCATTTCTAAAGCAGATTTAACCCTAATTAGGTTAAGGTTTTCATGACTAATTTCCAAAGCAGAAGGACCGGAAATCAGCGTTACCTTCGCTCCCATTTCTAAAGCGGATTGAGCTAAATTATACCCCATTTTCCCCGAAGAATAATTCCCAATAAAACGAACCGGGTCTATATTTTCATAAGTAGGTCCGGCTGTAATTAGTATATTTTTATTAGCTAAAATCTCTTTTTGCTTAAATTGATTTTCTATATACTTTACAATATTTTCAGGCTCTTCCATTCTACCCTCTCCCGAAAGTCCGCTCGCCAACTCACCTTTGGTTGCCGGAATTATTTTATTCCCGAAACTTTTAATTATTTCTAAATTCCTTTTCGTTGTAGGATGTAAATACATATCTAAATCCATTGCCGGAGCAACTACAACAGGACATTTTGCCGAAAAATAAGTCGCTAATACCAAATTATTACAAATTCCGTTTGCCATAGCTCCCAAAGTATTGGCAGTAAGTGGAGCAATAATCATTAAATCTGCCCATAAAGCCAGTTCTACATGATTTGCCCATTCCCCATTTTGCTTTTCAAAATCTGTGTAAACGGGATTTTTGGAAACTGTACTTAAAACTAAAGGCGTAACAAAGCTAAGTGCGGCAGGCGTTGTAATTACACGCACTTCCGCACCTTTTTTTATTAACTGTCTTATAAGTATTGGTATTTTATAAGCAGCAATTCCGCCTGTTACAGCGACTAATATTTTCTTATTTTTTAAAGACATTTAGTCTTCTTTCGCTTCTTCCGGTTTTCTGTAATACACATTTCCGTCTAACCATTCTCTAACAGCGATAGCAGTTGGTTTTGGTAAACGCTCATAATATTTAGAAACTTCTATTTGCTCTCTGTTTTCAAAAACTTCTTCTAATGAATCTGTATTTGCAGCAAATTCGTCTAATTTTTCGTGTAATTCAGTTTTAATTTCACTACTGATTTGTTCAGCTCTTTTCCCCATGATCACGATAGCCTCATAAATATTTCCCGTAGGCTCTTGTATTTTTGCACGATCGTAAGTAATGGTAGACTGTTCTGCTTCTATATTTTTATAATCCATAATATATTATTCTTAATTAATTATTTTTGTATTCTTCTACTTTTTTCATTTGTTCAGTATGAACAATTTGCTCCTCCTCTATTTTTTCAAGCCAATTTTGTGCTTCTTTTAAATATTGAGTATTAGGATATGTTTTTATGAATATACGATAAGTTGTTTTAGCATCTTTTAATCTTAAATCTTTTTTAGAGAAAACACTCTTTAATGCTAATTCCGCTTTTGCTCTTAATAAATAAATATATGCTTCTTCTCTATATTTAGAATCAGGAAAATCATCTATAAAATTAGCAAAATTTACGGTTGCTGCTTTATACTTTAAAGTTGTATAATAGGTTTTAGCTATTTCAAAAGCCTTTTTTTCTAACTTTAATCTTAATTCGTTTATTAATTGATTTGCTTCTTTTACTTTTGGAGAAGAAGGATAAGTATCTATAAAACCTTGTAATTCTTTAATTGCCTCATAGGTATTAGTCTGATCTAAATTATACTGAGGAGAACCTTTGTAATAACTGTAAGCAGACATATACAGGGCTTCTTCTGCTTGTGGGCTATTTCTAAACTGAATATAAAAGTTTTTGAATTGCTTTGCAGCTAAAGTTTCTTGTCCGTCATTATAATTTGCATAAGCCGAATTTAAATAAATTTTTTCTGCTTCTTTTTTTCCTGCAAAATCAGGAGCTACTTTTTTATATAAATCTGTAGCATACCGCCATTTACCTTCTTCGTATAATTTATCCGCAGTTTTTAATACAAACTGAGGGTCGTCGCTCTTCATTGCTTTCTCAAAAGTTTTGTTACAAGATAAAAGCATTGTAGAAGCAATACAAACAATTAGAATTCTTTTAATCATTCTGCAAAAGTAATTAAATTATTATTACTTGTCAATAAAGGATTTTACTTTATATTTTTATTTTTGGATATATTTAACAAAAAAAACCAATAAAGCTATCATTAATTATAACTTTATTGATTTTTAAATTTGTTTTACTTATTAAAAATTAAGGGAAAACTCCTCTTTCTTTATAAACTTGTTCTATTCTCTCTAAAGCTACAATATAGGCGGCAGTTCTATAATCCGTATTATGCTTCTCAGAGGCTTCTACTACTTTATCGAATGCTGTTTCTATTTTGTCTTGTAAATTAGTTAACACTTTATCTATCTTCCAAATTTCAGCTCTTTTATTCTGTAACCATTCAAAATAAGAACCAATAACTCCTCCTCCATTACAAAGAATATCCGGAATAATTGTCACCCCTTTTTCTAATAACATCTCTTCTGCCGGAGAATCTGTAGGTCCATTTGCTCCTTCTGCGATTAATTTTGCTTTAATAGAATCAACATTATCTACTGTGATTTGATTTCCTAATGCTGCCGGAATTAAAATATCACAATCAGTTCCAAAGAAAGATTCATTATCTATTTCTTTAGCATTACTGAATCCTTTGATTCCTCCCTCATTATTTTTAGCATATTCTAAAAGTTCTTGTGGATCTATTCCATTTTCATTATAGATACTTCCTGTATGGTCTTGGACAGCAATTAATTTTGCTCCTTCTTCTTTCATGAAATAAGCAGACCAATATCCTACATTACCAAATCCTTGAACTATATAGGTTTTGTTATTTAAATCTATATTTTCTTTTTTAGCCCATTTCTTAATATTAACTACAACACCATAACCTGTTGCTCTATCTCTACCTTGTAACCCTCCTGAAACTACAGGTTTACCTGTAACTACGTGGAAGTTTTTAGATCTCTCTGATGGAGCTTTTCCGGAAGCATAAGTATCTGCAATCCAAGCCATGATTTGAGCATTGGTATTTACATCCGGAGCAGGAATATCATAATCAGGCCCAATGTTTTCTCCTAATGCATAAGTAAATCTACGTGTGATCCTTTCTAATTCTGCCTGAGAATATTTTTTAGGATCTATCTGGATTCCTCCTTTCCCCCCTCCGTATGGTAAACCGGCTAAAGCAGTTTTCCAAGTCATCCATGTAGCTAAAGCTCTGGCCGCATCAATATCTACTGTAGGGTGATAACGCAACCCTCCTTTATATGGCCCAAGTGCATTATTATGTTGTACTCTATACCCTGTAAAAACTTCAATTTCTCCATTATCCATTTTTACCGGAAAGTGAACCACAATCTCATTTTGGGTGGTAGCTAATATTTTTCTTATACCTGAACTCAAATTAATTTTATCTGCTGCTTTATTGAATTCGTGCATTACGTTTTCGTACATTCCTGTACGTCTTTTAGTCTTTGATGTACTCATTTATTTTTATATCTTTTATGTAAAGTTAAATCTAATACTTTTATTTAGCAATAGTCCGAAGCTTTTTTATTTGTTAAAATTATTCTGACTTCTCTTCTTTTTCTTTATTATTCGGTATTACATAAACCGGTATATTAGAATATTTTATAACATCGTGGCATACACTGCCCACTAATACTTCATATAAAGATCCGTGTCCTCTGGAGCCAATTACAATACAATCTGCATTTTGCTTTTCTGCTTGTTCTAAAATTACATCTACCGGAACTCCTTGCTTTACTAATGATTTACATTTTACATCTTTTAAATTTATGTAATCGGTAAAATTATTTAGCATCATAGCATCATTTTCCAAAGCAGTATGCTCTAACTGTGGTAGATATTGAAAACCTACATCTCCTATAATAAACCCTATATCTAAACTTGCAACATTTAATAAAATTAATTCGGCATCTGTGAGCTTAGCTAAATTTAGAGCTCCGTCAATAATTTCTTTACTGAACTCAGATAAATCAACAGGAACTAATATCTTTTTCATGATATGATTATTTATAATTTCACTTTAAAGTTAAGGAGTTATTTTCTTTATTCAAAATTAAAAGAATACATTATATTTTAAATAACACTTTTAATTTGAGACTTTATTTAATTCAGAGTTTTAGTGTACCGTTGTCTTAAAATTACTTATGTGTAATAAAAAATAAAGAAATATCTATGCTGATTTACAACGAAGTACTATAAAAAAATAAATATTGAATACTAATGATTGAATATTTTTTTAGTTTTTAAAATAATTTTTATACATTTGCATTCCTTTTGAATGGCGAGGTAGCTCAGATGGTTAGAGCGTCGGATTCATAACCCGGAGGTCGGCAGTTCGATTCTGCTCCTCGCTACAACTGAAAACTCACTTATTATCTATAATACAGATACTAAAGTGAGTTTTTCTTTTAATGAAATTTGGAAACAATTTAAAACCGTACATAAACTAAATTTCTTGTATATATATTCTTTCCTTTGGTATAGAGCAATTATCCTTAAATTTGTACGTAAATGTCTTCCAGAAAAATCATACATATAGATATGGACGCTTTCTACGCCTCAGTAGAGCAACACGATTTTCCCGAATTGAAAGGAAAACCGATTGCCGTAGGTGGAAGCTCTAAACGTGGCGTAGTGGCAGCCGCAAGTTACGAAGCAAGAAAATTCGGGGTAAAAAGTGCTATGAGTAGTGTGATTGCGGCAAAACGTTGTAAAGATTTAATTTTTATAAAACCTCGGTTTGACAGATATCGAGAAATATCTCAACAAATAAGAGATATTTTTTATGAATATACCGATTTGGTAGAGCCACTTTCTTTAGATGAAGCTTATTTAGATGTTACAATTAATAAAAAAGACAATCCGTCTGCTACACTCATTGCAAAGGAAATCAGACAAAAGATTTTTGAAAAAACAGGACTTACCGCATCTGCCGGAATTTCATATAATAAGTTTGTGGCTAAAATTGCAAGTGATTACAATAAACCAAACGGACAAAAAACAGTGACAGAAAATGAAGCTATTGATTTTTTAGACCTTTTGAATATTCGAAAGTTTTACGGAATAGGGAAAGTTACAGCAAAGAAAATGAACAGTCTCGGGATTTTTACCGGAAAGGATTTAAGAGAACAACCGCTCGTTTTCTTAACACAAAACTTTGGAAACAGTGGAGAGCATTTTTACAATATTGCAAGGGGTATTCATCATGGAACAGTAAATCCTGTAAGATTGCCAAAGTCTGTAGGAGCAGAAAATACTTTTGAGGATAATTTAATTTCAATTGAAGATATGTTGTTTCAATTAAAAAATATTGCAACAAAAGTAGAAGAAAGACTCAGAAAGAAGAAGGTTTCAGGCAGAACGGTGACTTTAAAGATTAAATACAGCGATTTCACTATTCAAACAAGAAGACATACATTCGATTATTTTATTTCAAATTCGAGTATAATTTATCAACAAGCCAAAGAATTATTGGAAAAAGATGAAATTATAAATTCAGTAAGGCTTTTGGGGATTACGGTTTCTAATTTAGATATTTACAGACAAAAAATTATTCAACTAAAGTTAGATTTATAATTTTTTTGGTAGATTTGTATTTCATTCACATACAAACTTTTATGAAAAAATATTTTCTACTGATTTTATTACTATTTAGTTTTGGACAAATACTTAAAGCTCAGGAGAAATCGGAAGTTTTAATAATTGAACCTGATGCTGATATTGCTTTACCCAAAGATAAACTTGTAAAAAAACTTCGTATAAAAAGTGGTATATTTAAAAAATCCAATAAAAAGCTGTTAAGGCAATGTGTCGACTCAACCAAATATTATAGAGGAAATTGCTTTAAAGTAACGTATTATGATAATGATGATGATGAGCTCTTATTTTTTAAAGACAGATATCGCTATCCTGATTATATCAGAGGAGAGATATACACTCTTGATGAAGATGAATTTAAAGAAGCACGCAAAGGAATTGAAAAGTATAATCTTTCAAAAATTGATACAACTCAAGTTTTTGACCCGAAATCTGTAAGTAAGTTTTACAGACTTGGTTATACTTTGCAATATGGTGGAGAATCTATGCTCTCTTTTATACCTAAAGTTAGCCTTGTGAGAGTACATAATTTTAAATTTGTTAATCCTTATTATGGTGCAGAATTGGGAATAAACCCGTTATTTGTATCAGTAGTATCTACTTTCAGTGGAATAGTAGGTGTAGAAAAAGGTATTTTTAGTTTAGAAACTTCATTTACTCATCTTAGAACTACTAAAATCAAGATCGGTGAAGAGACCATTGGTCCGTTTAATAGAAATTTAATCAATCTAAAGCTCGGTGTTCAAATAAAAAATATAAGATTAAAAATAGGAACATCTTCTATGTTAAATGGCAATGCTCCAGAAAAGAAAGCGGGAGAAATAAATGGAAGAGTTTACGGAATAGAAGTTCAGTTTAATATGAGTGGCTTATTATGATTAACTTATAGAACTTTTATGAAAAAATTATTGCCACTTTTACTACTAATTACTCTACTGTCTTCTTGTTGTAAAACAAAAGAAATAGTAACTAAACAAGATATTTATAACAGACAAAAATTAGAGCAAATAAAAGAAATCTCTGTCAATTCATTTTTTAATCAATGGCTTCGCAATAAAAGAATATCTAAAATTGATATTAATATTAAAAAATTAACTGAGGATAAAAATTTTACCTATTTTCTAAAACCTGAGGTTAAATTTTACAAAATAAAAGAACGCTTTTTTAAAGTAAATACTGATTCGCTTATTCAATATTTCCCTAACTACTCAGAATTTTATAGTGATGATTTGTATCATTATTTAAATGAGAAAATAATACCGAAAGAAGAATGGCAATTATGGCATAAAGTAGGTATGAAAAAGTTAGAAATAGGCGATACTATTTGTCCTTCTAATAAGAGAAATATCATTACTGATTATACACTTAAAGATAAAAAAGTATTTATCACTTTTATTTGGGACGTTAAATGCAAAACTTTAGAAACTCTTAAAAATAAAACTTACCGAGCAAGTTATAATTTAATTACAAAAGAATATAAAAACGAAACAATAACAACCTCTAAGGATTAAATAAACTCTCCCTCTTGCTACAATCTGTCTAAAATCATAAATACTAATTCAAAAAGAAAATGTATCTTAGTACCTTAAATATAAACAAATGAAGAAAATACAATGTACTTTACTTGGATTGGTACTTTTTTCCGGTATTACTTACGCACAAAGTTTTGAAGGAGAAAACACTCTAACCAATATAAAAGCAGATAAAGCCTCTACTCTATCAATTAGTCCGAAATACTTTAAAGACGGACAAAAATCCCTCTTATGGCAATGGACAAAACCCAAAGCTACTCTTACTTTTACAGACGAAGACATTAGTAAAAGTGTGGAAAAATTCAAAAACAGAGGTGGGGTAAAAATTTGGATATATAACGAAAATCCAAATAAGGATCATCTTACTTTTAATTTTAAAAATCAAAAAGGAGTAACAGAATATACCTTCAATTTTAATTTAAACTTTACCGGATGGCGTGCTGCATGGATTGCGTATTCCGATATGTGGACTACAAGCGGAGGAAAAACAGAGAAAAAAGATATTACAAGTATGGAGGTAGTATCTCCGGAAAGTTCTCCTAAAGGTGATTTATGGATAGACCGAGTTGAGTTTGGTTATGTAGATAGACAGGCCACTCCGGATGCTCAGTTACCCGATAGTAATCGCCATTTGACCAGAGAGATTTGGCACTGGGGATTATTGCACAAATGGAATAAAAATGAATATGATATTCCGGCTCCAAGATATGTAAATGACTTAGAGCAACAATTTCTTAACCGAGTAATTTTCAGAGTGAAAGAACTCTATTCAGAAGCTCCTTTAAGAGATAAAGATATTGATAAATTAAAAAAATTAGAAGAAACCTTTAATATTTCTGATGACGGCACAAAGGGAGCACCTTTAATGCAGAAAGATAATTTACGCAAAGGAGATGTTAATTACCGTCAGCTTAATGATTTACTGTTTTTAGCTTCTCGAGGCTGGGTAAATACAGGCGATACTTATTATAAAAACTTATTTATAAAAGGTATTCGTTACATGTTAAATCAAGGATTTGCATATGAAAGTGCCATGGGGACAAACCACCATTACGGATATGAAATTAGAGAATTATTTGGTGCTGTTTGGAGCATGAAAGATATCTTAAAGCAAGAAAAATTATGGGATGAAACTATAAAAACGCTTGATTTTTGGAGTGGTTTGCCGGAAACAAGAGTTCCACATGATAGATTAAGAGACGAACTTACTGATTCTTGGAATACATTATTAATTTCTCGTCTTACTGTTGCTTTAATGGCTGATACTCCGGAAGAACAGTATAGAAATTTAAAAGCACTTTCACGTTGGGTTAGTGGCACCTTAGATTTTACACCGGGAACTATTGGTGGAATAAAAGCAGACGGAACAGTTTTCCATCACGGAGGACATTATCCTGCTTATGGAGTACCGGGACTTACTGCAATCGGTCAGTACTTAAAATGTGTAAACGGAACACCTTTTAATATAAGCGAACAGGCAAAAGAAAATTATAAATTTGCATTACACTCATTATATACCCAAATCAACACTGTAGACTGGGGTATGGCTGTGAGCGGAAGACACCCGCTTAGTGCAAAATACAATTACGTAGGCAGAAAAGGAATTACTGCATTTGCTTATGCGGCATTAGCTTTTAAACCGGTAGATAAAGAATTAGCATCAGAATATTTAAGACTAATTGAAGGCTCAAAACAATATACCGAAGAAAAAGATTTAGTAAGTAAATTTGAAAAATTAGGAATTAAAAAAGCTGAAAGTCCACAAGGTTTTTATGTTTATAATTATGCCTCTCAAGGAATTTACAGATATAATGATATAATGGTTTCCATTAAAGGATTTAACCGAAATATTTGGGGATCAGAAATGTATTCAAAAGACAATCGATTTGGACGTTACCAAAGTTATGGTTCAATTCAAATTATCGGGACAGTAGATACCGAAAAAGGAATTATTACCGAAGAAGCAAGCCGATATAAAGAAGATGGTTGGGATTGGAGTCATAATCCGGGAACTACTGCTATCGAACTACCTTTAGATAAATTAGAATCTCCCCTTAAAGGAAGTGATATGCTTAGACAGCCAAATGACTTCTCAGGTGCAAGTAATTTAGAAAATGGTAAATACGGAATGTTCACCATGAAATTGGGTGAAGATGATAAACCTAACTTTACACCATCTTTTAATGCGTATAAATCAGTATTTTGTTTCGGAAATAAAGTTATTAATATAGGCTCTGATATTTCTAATGAAAATAAAGAATATCCTACCTTAACTACTCTATTCCAACAATATTTAGTTGCTCAGGATGAGCCTATAGTATTTAATGATAAATCTATAACTGAATTCCCTTATAAAGAGGAAACTACAACTACAG
The DNA here is from genome assembly GCA_019218445.1 of Weeksellaceae bacterium TAE3-ERU29. GTDB lineage: Bacteria > Bacteroidota > Bacteroidia > Flavobacteriales > Weeksellaceae > Ornithobacterium. The sequence goes on from JAHUUM010000027.1 coordinate 27,632, forward strand.
GAACTACAATACTGAAAGATATTACAGGGTATCACTATTATATTCCGAATAATCAAAACTTAACAATAGAAAAAATTGCTCAGAAATCAATAGATAATAGAAAACAAAAATCAACAGAAGGAGATTTTGCTACCGCATATCTAAGCCAAGGAGTTGCTCCTAAAAATGCAACTTATGAATACATGATTTTGTTAGATGCATCTAAAGATCAATTAAATCAGTTAAGCAGAGGAAATACAGGTTATAGAATTATAAAACAAGATAATGTTGCACACATTGTAGAGGATACAGATACAAAAGTAAGAGGATATTCTATATTTAATGACTATACTTCTACCACAGATGATTATATTTTAAAAGCGGATAAAGAAACAATAATTATGCTTCAGCCAAAAGGAAACACAATAAGTATTAGCGTTTGTAGTCCGGATTTAAATATAAAAGAATATACTTATACAACCTCTAAAGAAAGTGAACCAATTACAAAAAAAATAGTTATAAAAGGAAAATATAAAATTGCAGAAAATAACTCTAAAATTTCAGTTAACTATGATGGAAATAATACAATTTTTTCCGTTATTTGTAAAGATGGAATGCCTGAAGAGTTTTCTATAATAAAAGGATAAATAAAATTTAATTTTAATATTTAATACAAAATAAATGAGAAGGAATTTTTTATTGTTAGCATTATCATCTGTATTAATGATAAGCTGTAACTCCAACAAGGAGAAAGCGTGCTGTAAGAGCGATGCGGAAGAAAATGATATAGTTGCAGTAATAGAAACTGCCAAAGAGCAAATTGGTTATCAAACAAAACTCATCGAAGAATCAGGAAAAATATTAAATCCAAGAACTATTGAAAATGGATTTGTAAAATATATTGATAATGAAGATTGGACCAGTGGATTCTTCCCCGGAACAATGTTCTATATGTATGATTTAACCAATGATAAAAAATGGATAGATTTAGGTGTCAAATATACAGAAGCATTAGACTCCGTAAAATACTTAAAATGGCATCATGATGTAGGGTTTATGATTGATTGTAGTTTTGGAAACGCTCTAAGAGTTACCGGAAACGATAAATACAAAGATGTAATTGTAGAAGCAGCAAAATCACTATCTACTCGATACAGACCGGGAGCCGGAGTTATTCAAAGTTGGGATGAAGACAGAGGTTGGCAAGGAGAACGCGGTTGGAGTTGTCCTGTGATTATAGATAATATGATGAATTTAGAGCTTTTATTTAAAGCGACAGAGTTTACAAACGATTCTACTTATTACAATATAGCGGTTTCTCACGCAGACCAAACAATGAAAAATCACTTTAGAGATAATTGGAGTTGTTACCACGTAGTAGATTATGATAAAGAAAAAGGAGGTGTAAGAAGTAGAGAAACTGCACAAGGATATGCAGATGAATCATCTTGGGCAAGAGGACAAGCATGGGCTATTTACGGATATACAGTTTGTTACAGATATACAAAAGATAAAAAATACCTTGACATGGTAGATAATATTTATAAATTTATCTTTAACAATGAACATTTACCAAAAGACTTAGTTCCGTATTGGGATTTTGATGCACCTAATATTCCGAATGAGCCAAGAGATGCTTCTGCTGCTGCAGTTATTGCATCTGCATTATATGAAGCTTCTGAATTTGACAGACCACAATATAAAGAAACTGCTGATAATATTATTAAGTCATTATCTTCTCCATCTTATAGAGCCTTAGTAGGAACAAACGGAAACTTTGTATTAATGCACTCAGTAGGAAGTATTCCTCATAAACAAGAGATAGATGTACCTTTAAATTATGCTGATTATTACTTCTTAGAAGCATTAACCAGAAAAATAAATTTAGACGGAAATAAAAAATAGATTACTAAATTAATCTTTTTATAAAATGCGAGAACTGTTCAATTCTCGCATTTTATTTTTAATAAATCTAAATAATTTACTAAAAACAAAATTAAGTATATAAAAATTCAAATATATTTATTTTATTTTCAAAATATTCGTATAATTGCAGTAGGAAAAGTACTTCTAAACTCCTAAGACAGAAATAGCAATCTGTTTTTTAATAAAAAATCATAAAATATACAATATTCAAAATATGTTCGACTTAAACGAATTAAAGAGTAAAAAGGTCATGGAGCTACGTGAAATAGCTAAAAACATGAAAATAAAAGGTTATCAGTCTTCTAAAAAACAAGATTTAATTTATTCTATTTTAGATCAACAAGCAGCTGAAGCTGCTTCTGCAAAAACTCAAAAAACTGAGAAAAAAGAAGATAATAAGACTGAAAAGCCTGCCAAAAATAACAAAAATAATAATCGTAGAAAAAATACTCATAAAAATGAGTTTACTCAAGAATCTAACGAGAAAAATAATTCTACGAATACAGAAAATCAACCAAACAAAGAAGCTGAAAACACAACAAATTCCAAAAATCAGAATAATCGTAGAAATAATAACCGCAATCAGCAACAGAATAAACCACAACAAAATCAGAATCAAAGAAATAAAAATCAAGATTCTAATGCTGAAAATCCACAAAATAAAAAGACAGATAAAGGGGGCTCTCCTGAAAGTCAACAAAATAAAAATGTGGAGAATAATTCGGAAAATCAGCAAAATCAACCAAGAGCTCCAAGAAATCAACAAAGAAATAATAGACAGAATAATAATCAGTCTAAACCTCAAGAGAATAAACCAAGACAACAAGAAAACAGAAAGCCTAAAAACAAGTTTTTAGACCCTAATTATGAGTTCGACGGGATTATCTCTGCAGAAGGTGTTTTAGAGATTTTAAATGAAGGATATGGCTTCTTACGTTCGTCAGATTATAACTATTTACCTTCTCCGGATGATGTTTATGTATCTCAATCGCAAATCAGATTATTCGGATTAAAAACCGGTGATACTATTACAGGAGAAGTACGTCCGCCAAAAGAAGGTGAAAAATATTTCCCGCTTTTAAAAATAACAGAAATCAACGGTAGAGATCCGGGATATGTAAGAGATAGAGTTGCTTTTGAACATCTAACTCCTCTTTTCCCTGAAGAAAGATTTCATATTGCAGAAAAAAACAGCACAATTTCTACTAGAATAGTAGATTTGTTTTCTCCTATTGGAAAAGGACAACGTGGTATGATTGTAGCTCAACCAAAAACAGGTAAAACTATGTTAATGAAGGATGTAGCAAATGCAATAGCTGCAAATCATCCTGAAGTCTATCAAATCATTCTTTTAATAGACGAAAGACCTGAAGAGGTTACAGATATGCAAAGAAATGTAAAAGGTGAAGTCGTAGCTTCTACCTTTGATGAGCCTGCAGATCGTCACGTAAAAGTTGCTAATATTGTATTATCTAAAGCCAAAAGATTAGTAGAATGTGGACATGACGTAGTGATTTTATTAGACTCTATTACTCGTTTAGCAAGAGCCTATAATACTGTAGCACCGGCATCGGGTAAAATATTGTCAGGAGGTGTAGACGCGAATGCTTTGCATATGCCAAAACGTTTTTTTGGAGCTGCAAGAAATATAGAAAATGGAGGTTCTTTAACAATTATTGCAACTGCACTTATAGATACCGGTTCTAAAATGGATGAAGTTATTTTTGAAGAGTTTAAAGGAACTGGTAATATGGAGCTTCAATTAGATAGAAGAATTGCTAATAAACGTATATTCCCGGCGATTGATTTAGTGGCGTCCAGCACACGTAGAGATGACTTATTGTTAGATGAGCCAACATCTCAACGTATGTGGGCATTACGAAGATACATGTCTGATATGAATCCTATTGAATCTATGGAATTTCTTAAAAAACAAATAGACCATACTCGAACAAATGAAGAGTTTTTGGTCTCCATGAATAAATAAATTTA
>JAHUUM010000028.1 GCA_019218445.1 Weeksellaceae bacterium TAE3-ERU29
CGTGTATCTGTCACTCTGGATTTATTTCAGGGTCTCAAAAAATTATCCATTATTTCTATTGAATTTTAATGGATGATTATTTACTCCAAATTCTACATATTTTATAATTTCCCGAGCAATATTAATATCTGTAACTCCTTCTATCCCTTCTAATCCCGGAGATGAATTTACTTCTAAAATTAGCGGACCTCGTTTAGACCGAATAAGGTCTACTCCTGCAATTTTAAGCCCCATTGTTCTACAAGCTTTTAAAGCTACAGCCTCTTCTTTTGGGGTGAGTTTTACTAATTCACCTGTTCCTCCTCGGTGAATGTTAGAACGGAAGTCTCCTGTTTTCCCGTTTCGTTGCATGGCGGCAACCACTTTGTTATTTATGATAAAAACACGAATGTCTACGCCTTTCGCTTCTTCTATAAATTCTTGAACTATAAATTTTGTTTTTAATCCTTGTAAAGCTTCTATGGTACTTATCGCAGCCATTTTTGAGTCTAAAAGCATTACGCCAAGGCCTTGTGTGCCTTCTAATGTCTTAACCACAATAGGAGTTCCGCCCATGTAGTCTATTATTTCCTCTATATTCCACTCAATATCGGGAGAAAAATATAAAGTTTTAGGAAAGTTTATTCCTTCTCTGGATAATAATTGTAGGCTTCTAAGTTTATCGCGTGAACGTAATAACGCATTACTGTTTAGCGTTGTAAAAATATTCATCATTTCATATTGACGAATTACCGCAGCTCCATAATGAGTAAATGTAGTTCCTATTCTTGGAATTATAGCATCTATTTTCCCTAAATCATCGCCCTCTATTAGTACTTGAGGGCTTTTTTCTTGCATAAGAAGTTTACATCTTAAAGGGTCTATCATTTCTATATCATGCCCGCAATCTTCTGCTTCTTCCAGGAGTCTCGCTGTGGAATAAATATATTCGCTACGAGAGAGAATTATTATCTTCATTTATAAAATGTACAATGCAATATTAAGTTTAGTAATAAGTTTTTGTTTGTTTTAGACATTTCTATTTGAAAGTTTTGGAATTTATTCAAATACTTCTAAAAAGCCTTCGGGTAATTGAAAGCTAATACTTTTTTCTGTTCGGTCTACTTTTAATAACCATTCGTCTATTAATGGAATTAAAATTTCTTTTTCTTCGGGTGTTTGTACAACGACTAGAACTTGTGCGGCTGTATCTCTCACTTCTTTCACTTTTCCTACTTCTTGAGTGTTTGCAATAGCGGAGAAACCGATAATTTCGTGATAATAGAATTTGTTTCCTTCTAACTTTGGTAGGGTAGAAAGGGGTAAAAACACCTGTCTGCCGATAAGTCTTTCGGGTTCGTTAAAATCTTCGATTAAAATTCTAAGATGCTGACTTCTTTGTAGCTCGGCTTTTTTCAAAAAAAATGGAACCAATAATCCATTTTGCTCAACGAATATTGATTCCAAATTTTGATATATTTCCGGCTCGTCAGTATCTAAAAAAAGATTTAACTCTCCTTTATAACCAATCGCCTTGGTGATTGTACCTAATAAGTAACAATCTTTTTTCTGCATCTTATAAGATTATTCTTCTGATGGAGTTTCTTCTGTAGCTTCTTCCTCTGTTTGAGGCTCTTCAGCTTCAGTTTCTTCAGCAGCAGCTTCTGCTAAACGAGCTTCAGCTATTTTACGTTCAGCTTCTAATTTAGCTTTTCTTTCTTCTTCTTGAGCTTTAGTCAAGTTTTCTTTCTTAGCGTTTATTTTACCTTCTTTTTCTTCTACCCAAGCAGTAAATCTTTTTTCTGCTTCAGCTTCGTCAAAAGCACCTTTAGCAACACCTCCTAATAAGTGTTTCTTTAATAAAGCACCTTGGTGAGATAAAATTGTACGTGCAGTGTTAGTAGGTTGAGCACCTTTTTGTAACCACTCAACAGCTTTGTCTACATCTAACTCAATAGTTGCAGGGTTTGTAATAGGATTGTAAGAACCTAATCTTTCGATTACTTTCCCGTCTCTTTTTACTCTTGAATCTGCTACTACTACGTGATAGAACGGTCTTCCTTTTCTACCGTGTCTCTGTAATCTGATTTTTACAGCCATAATTGTTTTTAATTTTGAGGAACTCTGTCCTCGATTAATATTTATTTGTTAAATTCGAGGGGCAAATATAAAACTTTTTTTTATTTATTTCTCCCTATTTTTTTGATTATAATTGCTCTGTTAATTCTTTTGCGTTAAAATAACCTCTGATTATATTAGTTATTTTTCCGTCGTTAGTAAGCACTACATAAGAAGGATAACTCATTTCTCCTTGTAATAAATGATAAGCCAATGTATTGACTCCACTTCTTCCGGTATTTAAATAAGTAAATTTATGCCCTTTGAAATTTATATCTTTTTTCTGTTCGGCATCTAATTTTACAGGAATATATTTATCATTAATTGCTTTTACTACACTTTTATCTAAAAAAGTAGTTTTATCCATTTTTTTACACCATCCGCACCAATCAGTATAGACATCTATAAATAAAGGTTTCTTTGGATTTGCTTTTTGTAGAGCTTCAGCTTCTTCTATTGTTTTCCAATTTATTTGCTGAGCGAATGTTCCTACTGATAAAAGTAGTAAGAAAATTAAAGTTATTTTTTTCATTTGATTAATTTTTGCAAAAGTACTACACAATATTCATACCTAAATACTCATAACATTATTTAACACCTTTCATTAATTTTTTTATTGGCTTATTTAATGAAATAATAATTAGCCCTGCCACCGAAGGCACAATGGTAAAAATCAGGAAGAAAGTAGAAAGAGAGTACTGATTTGTAATATTCTCGATTTGCCCACCTAATACTGCAGCCAATTTATTTCCTATGGCAATAGCCAAGTACCAAATCCCAAACATAAAAGCAATCATACGTGCCGGAACTAATTTACTCACGTAAGAAAGCCCTACAGGAGAAATACAAAGTTCTCCGAGTGTATGGAATAAATAAGCTAAAATTAGCCATACCATACTCACTTTTACACCTTCTACTACGCCGTAAGAGCCAAAAGCCAATAAGCCAAATCCTCCTGCCATAATAATTAATCCTAAACCATATTTAACCGGAGCAGATGGGTTGTATTTGCTATCCCACCATTTAGAGAATAAGCTCGCAAAGGCAATGATAAAGAACGAGTTTAATATACTAAACCATGAAACAGTAATTTCTACCCAATGTGCTTTTACGTTCTCTACAGTTGCCGGTACTACGCCGTTATCACGATTTAATTTAGCCGACATTTCATTAGTAGCTTTTAATTTAGCCGGGGTAACAAAGCCAAAGGTTTTATGGTCTTTGTCTTTAGTAATAATATTGATTTTTTCTCCCTCTTGAAAATTTGAAAAAGCCTCTCCCATTACTACGTGACGCTCTACTATTTCGTTACTTACGGAAGTTAAATCAGTAGATTCTGTAATAGGCATATAAATCCATACAGGATTTCCTGCTTCGTCTACTTTTTGTTGATTGGTTTTGTCGTCTATTACAGGGACTTGCTCTGCTTGATATTTTACTTCATAAGCAGTTGTATTGAAATCACGGTAAATCATGTAACCTACAATTCCCCAAATACCTAAGAAGCATATCATTAATACAATATTAGAGCCTGGTATCTTTTTAAAACTTTGTTTAGCCAAAAGAATTAATACCCAACTAATAATTGTTAAAGGTACAACGGTGAGAAGTGCATTAAATACATTAAATAATAATGCCGAGTTCCCTAATAATTCACGATTAACGTTGTCACGAGCAAAAATAACTAAAGAAGTGGCTCCTTGTTCAAAACTCATCCAGAAGAAAATCGTAAAGAATGCAAAAATAATAACAGCAATCATTCGGCTTTTTACGATAGGTGTATAGCGACTGATACGAGAAAATACTAAATAAACAAATAATACCAGTGCGATAAGCACCATAGCATATTGCCCCTCTAATTCGCCTATTTTAAATGGGAATAAGTTAATGTTTCCAATCTTAGATAATGGGTCGTTAATAGCATAACCCAGCCCGATTGTAGCTGTGATAATAACTAAAATTTTATCTACTAAACTAAAAGGATTATGTTTTACTACTTCTTTTGTTTCTTCAGTCTCCGGTAATTCGTGATTTTTTAACTCTATTTCTTCTTCTTTAGCTCCCGGAATATCTCCAATTTTACCAAATAAAGGCTTGGCTAACCAAAATTGTAAAGTCCCTAATAGCATAAAAACACCTGCGAGACCGAATCCCCAAGACCATCCGATACGTTCTGCCAAATATCCACAGAGCATCATTCCGAAGAAAGCACCGGCATTTACTCCCATATAAAAAATGGTATAAGCCCCATCTTTTTTCTCGGGTAAGTCTTTGTACATCTCAGAGATAATGGAAGTCATCGTGGGTTTAAAGAAACCTGTTCCTATCACCAACAATCCTAAACCTATATAAAGCCATACTTCTGTTTCCAGTGCCATGGCAGCATGCCCCATCGTCATTATTACAGCACCTATAACGACAGCCCAACGGTATCCGGTGACTTTATCCGCTAAAATACCTCCAATAATAGGAGTGATATAAAGCAACATGGCATAAGTTCCGAATAAAGCCCCTGCATTTTCTGCACTCCATTCCCATCCGGGATTGTAGCCAATGGCCGCCATAGTTAAAAAGTTGATAAGCAATACACGCATTCCATAAAATGAAAAACGCTCCCACATTTCGGTAAAGAATAGAACAAATAATCCCGCAGGGTGTCCTAATACTTTGCTTTTAAAAAATTCTGAATTAGCTGTTGACATAATTTTATTCTTAATTATGAGATTTATCTATTATATTTTCTGTCCCTTCTGTAATAGGGTCTGCCAAAGTATGTTCGTCATCGTCATCTTCTGCACCATGAGTTAGTGATTCAATTCTTGGTCTAATAAGTAGTATAATTCCACCAACTACAATACTAAATATAGCAATTCCTGTAAACACATTAAATTCCCCGTAAGATGAAGCAGACTCTCCTAAAAGACCTGCCAATTTATTCCCTATTCCTGTAATGGCAAAATAGAATCCCATCATAATAGAAGCATATTTTGCAGGAGACAATTTTGTGATAAAAGAAAGGGCTACCGGAGATAAACATAACTCTCCTACGGTGTGGAATAAATAAGCGAATACTAACCAATACATAGCGGAAGATCCATCTGCTTGATACTGAGCAGAAGCACCACTCATAAAGAAGAATCCAATCCCCATGATGATAAGTCCCATCGTCATTTTAAATAATGAGGAAGATAGTTTTCCTTTTAACTTTCTATGTGCCCAAAAACCTGCTACGGCGGTACCTAATGTGATAATAAAGAATGAGTTTAATGACTGAAACCAAGAGGCAGGAATTTCAAAATTAGCAAAAGGAAGTATTCTGTCTGTTTTCTCCATGGCATAAATATTCATTAAACCACCTGCTTGTTCAAACGCTCCCCAGAAAACAATTACTAAGAAGAATGATAATATTAGAACTATAACTCTATCTTTTTCTACTTTTGTAAGAGGTTTACTAGTATCTATGGCTCCTATAGTGCCTTTTTTGATGTGATTCCCTATATGTTTTAAATATTTTTGACCTACTATATATTGTATTAACCCCAGTGTCATACCAATAGCGGCTAATCCAAACCCGTAATGCCATCCGTAAGTTTCCCCTACATATCCTACAATAATACTCGCTAATAGAGCTCCTATATTAATTCCTATATAAAAGATGGTAAACCCTTTATCTCTTCTTACATCCCCTTTTTTATATAAACCACCTACCATAGTAGAAATATTAGGCTTTAACATCCCTACTCCTAAAATGATAAGCCCTAAACCGGAATAGAATGCCCAGTATTCCTCAATGGAAAGTACGGCGTGCCCCGCTACTAAAATAATACCACCATACAGAACGGATTTCTTTTGCCCAATAAATTTATCTGCAATCCATCCTCCGGGGATAGCCATTAAGTAAACTAACATAGTATAAGTACCGTATAAAGACAAAGCATCGTCATTATTCCAGCCTAAACCGGGATTGTCTCCGGCAGTACTCGCAATTAAATAAAGTACTAAAATAGCACGCATTCCATAATAGGAAAAGCGTTCCCACATTTCTGTGAAAAATAATATAAATAATCCGACAGGGTGTCCGAATATTTCTTTGTGTTGATTAACTTTTGGCATAATTGTACTACTCATGTTTATAATTAATTTATACTTTTAATTTCTTTTTTTTCTCTAGGTTGAATTACTTTTTTATCATAGATATAAAGTGCTATTACTGTAATTAAACCAATAGCAACTATTAAATAAGCTATTTTATTAGGGTCATAGGCATCCCATAGAAATTCTCTTGTTTCATTGGCATTCATTCCTAATTTTTGATAGGCTAATTCATAATAATCTTTTTGTGTAAACTGCTCATTGATTTCCGGCATAGAAATATTTCTTTTAGCTAACTCCTTTTTTAATAAGGTGAGTTTAGAAGACCATCGCTCGTATACCGGGCCGGCAATAATTCCCGTGAAAAAGTTTCCTACTGCTACGGGTAAAAAGTAAGTCCCTTGGTATAATGCTTCTTTTCCTTTTGGAGAGATACTTGCAATAAAGGCAGAAAAAGTAGGGTTGGTGGTCATTTCTCCAATAGCAAAAATTACAATCCCCAATATTAAATAAAGTGGAGAATTAAAATAAAAGGTCAGTCCAATCCCCACAATAGCAATTAAGAAACCACGAATCATAGCAGAAACAAATCGCATTCGTGTAACTAATGTAGAAACAATCACTTGAAGTAATATTATAGCTCCTGCATCAATATTAATTAACATTTCAGGGTTTACAGCAGTTCCTCCTCCACTAAAATAATTAGCTAACCACGGAGAGAAACCGTGTATGTGTTGATACATTGCTTCTTTGTCTACCCAATCTTCTATAAAAGAGGGGAGTGTATAAAATAACTGATTGAACATTACCCAAAACCCTATCATTATAATAAGTAATACGGTTAATTTCACATCTTTTAATGCGGAAATAATATTGCTTAAAGACTCTTTGATAGCTACTCCAATAGATGTTTTTACTTTTTCTCTTTTAGGTTCTCTAAAAAATAAAAGTACCATTACCAAATTGATGGCAATTACTACAGCGGCTTGTATAAAGATAAGCTTCCAACCATAAGTGGTTCTTAAATAAGAAGACATAGAAGGACCAACAAATCCTCCAATATTTACCATCATATAAAAAACACCAAAACCTAATTTAGAGTTTGTGTCGTCTGTGGAACGTGCAACAACTCCAGAGGCTACGGGCTTAAATAATGCAGCTCCTATGGCTGTAAAAGCAAATATGGCGTAAAACCCATAATAAGAAGTGATATTTCCCATAAAATAATAGCCGACTGCCATCATCAAAAAAGAAATTACCAAAGAGATTTTATAGCCGATTCTATCAGCTATTACCCCCATAATAATGGGCAAAAAGTATAATAAAGTAGTTACATTTCCTGTAATAAAACCTTTTTGGGTATGAGAAAAACCTAAACCACCCTCATCTATAGATGCTGTTAAAAAAATAGGTAACACTGCAAACATGCCGTACCATGCCCAACGCTCCAATAACTCCATGGCACTTGCCAACCAAAAATTAGCTTTAAAGGATTTTACTAACCCTATGAATGTTTTATCCTTATTTATCATTTTATAGATTTTTAAATAGGTAATTACTTATTTTTCTAAACAATTGCATACGTGTATTCCCTCCGTAAATTCCATGATTTTTATCGGAGTATATCATATAATCAAAATCTTTATCTGCCTGGACTAAAGCCTCTGCCATTCTCATGGAATTTTGTACGTGAACATTGTCATCAGCAGAGCCATGAATTAATAATAAATTACCTTTCAGCAAATTAGCATAATTAATCGGAGAGTTTTTATCGTAACCATCAGGGTTTTCTTGTGGTGTTTGTAAAAAACGTTCGGTATAAACCGTGTCATAAAAACGCCAATTAGTTACGGGAGCAACTGCTACTCCGGTTTTAAATGTGTCAGCACCTTTTGTCATTGCTAAAAGTGTCATATACCCACCAAAACTCCAACCGAACATTCCGATTCTTTCACTATCTATATAAGGTAGTTTTCCGAAATATTTTGCTGCTGCAATTTGGTCTTCAATTTCTAATTTCCCTAAATTTTTATAAGTTGATTTCTTGAACTCAGCACCTTTAGCTCCTGTTCCCCTTGCATCTACTACGGCAACAATATAGCCTTTACTGGCTAAATATTGAAACCACCAAAAATAGAAATCAAAACTATTGTTTTTAACCTGCTGACTTCCCGGGCCGTTATATAAATACATTAATAACGGATGCTTTTTTGAAGGATTAAAGTCTTTAGGTTTAATCATATAACTATTAAACTTTTGTCCGTTTACTTCTATCTCTTTAAATTCTTTCGGAGAAAAGTTTGTATAAGCATTTATTGCTTTTTGAATATTTTCATTGTTTTCTAAAACACTAATTAGAACTCCATTGTTTCCATTATTCAAAGTATAAACGGGAACGTGATTAGCCTCTTCATGATTTAAGATAAAATAATTATAATTCTTACTGAATCGAGCTGAATTAATTCCGCTTTTTGTAGCTAAATCAATTTTATTTCTTCCATTTAATTTTATGGAATAAACTCCTCTGTTTATACTTCCCGGCTCTGTAGATTGGTAGTAAATTCTATTGTTTTTAGGATTATAACCATAGAAATCTGTAACCTCCCAATTTCCTTTAGTTACTTGGTTTTTAAGTTTTCCATTTGTGTCATAAATATATAAATGACGGAAACCATCTCGCTCAGAAGCCCAAAGAATAGTGTTTGGTGCTATAAAATCTAAAATAAAATTATCAGTATCTATCCAAGCTTTATCAGTTTCGGTAAAAACTAATTTTAAATTTTGATTAGTAGGATTGTAAGATAATATATCTACTTTATTTTGATGTCTATTAGAAACTAAAATATATAAATCATCATTGTACGGATTGAATTTAATCTTAGGTACATAAAAATCTTTATATGAGTTTAAATCAACCTGAGTAGTTTTTTTTTGAGTTATATCATAAATAAGAACATTTACAATAGAATTTTTTTCACCCGCTTTCGGATATTTAAAACTTAATTCTGTTGGGTATAACTTATCTCCATAAATGTCTATATTCATGATTGGAACTTCCGTTTCATCAAAACGAATATAGGCTATCTTTTTACTGTCGGGACTCCAATCAAAGGCTTTTACAAAAGCAAATTCCTCTTCATAAACCCAATCGGTAACACCATTTATGATTTTGTTTTTTTCTCCGTCAAATGTAATTTGAGTAATTTCTTTATTCTCTAAATTCTGAGTGTAAATATTATTCTCATAAACAAAAGCAATTTGTTTACCATCTGGAGAAAGAGTAGGTTCTTGGATTTTCTTTCCTTCAAAAATTGGTAAATAGGAATTGTTTGTTAAGTCCTTAAGTACGTATTTTGCTTTTTTAGAATGCCTGAAAATAGGTTCAGGGTCAGACTCTAATAAAAGAAATTTTTCGTTTTTATCGAATTTATAGCTTGAAAACGTACCTTTTTCTAAATTTTCTGTTTTTTGAAAAGTTTTGTAGCTATATTTATCTATTCCGGTGGGTGAAAGCACCGTGTAGTATTCCCCGTTCTGCATAGACTCTCCGCCTTCTATAGAACGTGGATAATATTTAAAATACACCGCATCTTCTAAAGATACATTCTGGGCTTTTAGTGTGCCAGAAATCACTAATAAAGAAACTGTATAAGTCAATATTTTTCTTAATACCGTTTTCATAATTTCCAAATATAGTAATATTCTGCAAATATCTATTAATTTCTTATAAAAATACTATATTTAGAAAAATATCCTATTTATTTATGCTAATTCAGGAAAAGACTTTTATTGTTAAATGTTTTATCAGATTATAAAAGAAGATTTTGTCCTGCGAAACGGTGCGTTTCAGTAAAAAATTGTATCTTTACCGAATGAGTAATTTATTACAAAAAGGCGATAAAATGCCTGATTTTAAAGGATTAGATCAAAATGGAAACGAAATAAATTCTTCTGATTTTAAAGGGAGTAAATTAGTTGTATTCTTTTATCCCAAAGCCAGTACGCCGGGTTGTACTGCGGAGGCTTGTAATTTAAACGAGAATTTAAATTCATTGCAAAAGCAAGGTTATAAAGTAATAGGTATAAGTGCTGATTCTGTAAAAAGACAAAAGAATTTCAGTGATAAATATAACTTTCAATACCCATTAATTGCAGATGAAGATAAATCAATAATTAATGCATTTGGTGTTTGGGGACCTAAGAAGTTTATGGGGAGAGAATACGAAGGAATTCACAGAACAACTTTTTTAGTAAATGAGGATAATGTAATAGAAAAGGTTATTTCTAAAGTAAAAACTAAAGATCACGCAAATCAAATATTAAATAACGAATAAAAAATATGAGTGAAATAAACGAAGGTAAAAAGAAAGCTTTACAGCTTGTTTTAGATAAAATGGATAAAGCATACGGGAAAGGAACCGTTATGCGAATGGGAGATAAAGCAATTGATGAAAATATTGCTGTTATATCTTCAGGTTCTTTGGGCTTAGATTTAGCCTTAGGAGTAGGAGGATACCCAAGAGGAAGAATTATAGAAATTTACGGACCGGAATCATCAGGTAAAACAACTTTGGCAATTCATGCAATCGCTGAGGCTCAGAAAGCCGGTGGATTAGCTGCTTTTGTAGACGCAGAGCATGCTTTTGATCGTTATTATGCAGAAAAATTAGGAGTAGACGTTGAGAATTTAATTATTTCTCAACCTGATAATGGTGAACAAGCGTTGGAAATTGCAGATAATTTAATTCGTTCGGGTGCAATTGATATTATTGTAATTGACTCGGTTGCGGCATTAACACCAAAAGCGGAAATAGACGGGGCAATGGGTGATTCTCAAATGGGGTTACAAGCACGTTTAATGTCTCAAGCTTTAAGAAAACTTACAGGGACAATTAATAAAACTAATTGTACTGCAATGTTTATTAATCAGTTGAGAGATAAAATAGGTATTACATTTGGTAGCCCGGAAACTACAACCGGTGGTAACGCTTTAAAATTCTATGCTTCGGTTAGATTAGATATTAGAAGAGCTACTCCGATAAAAGATAGTGCAGGGGAGCTTTTAGGGAATCTTACACGTGTGAAAGTGGTTAAAAATAAAGTAGCTCCACCTTTTAGAAAAACCGAATTTGATATTATGTACGGTGAAGGAATTTCCAGAGAAGGGGAAATTTTAGATTTAGCGGTAGATTTAGACATTGTTAAAAAGAGTGGGTCTTGGTACTCTTATGGTGACACTAAATTAGGACAAGGTCGTGATTCTGTAAAAGGAGTAATAAAAGACAACCCTGAATTGTCTGAAGAGTTAGAAATAAAGATTAAAGAAGCTCTTAAAGAACAAAAAGATGCTTCTTAAATTTAAATATTAAAAAAATGAAGCCGTCTCAAAACAGAGGCGGCTTTCTTATTGAAAAAGTCATGTAATAGTTGTTGATTAGGAGAGGGGTTAGTTTTTTAGATACTGTATTTCAGTGTTTTGAGGTGAGGTTTGAAAAATATAATCAACAACAAAATTGGCTGATTTCTCCTTTCATTGAGGAACTTATTCCTACCAATCATCCTGTGCGTATTGCCAATGGAGTCATAGAAACCATGGATTTGTCCTCTTTTATGAAGTCTATTAACAAAGAAGGGAAACCAGCCTTTCATCCTAAGATGATGCTTAAAGTGATGGTATATGCGTATATGGATAATACTTATTCTATCCGTAAGATAGAAAAAGCCATGCGAGAGAATGTTAATTATATGTGGTTCTCGGACAATCAAGTGGCAGGCTATAATACGATTGTTCGTTTTCCAAAGGCATCTTCAAAGATATATTAAACAAGTCGTATTGCTTTTGTTGGTTATTTTAAAAGAAGTATTCACCGATGGTACCAAGATAGAATCGGTAGCAGGAAGATATACTTTTGTATGGGGTTATTCTATTACAAATCAGTGCCGAATCACAATACATTATTCCTTACATCAAACTACTAACGATTACCCGACATTAAAACCGCATCTTGAGACCTTTGAGAATTTATTAACTTTTTAGCTATAGACCTTACCGCAGATGCCGGCTATGGAAATGAAGAGAACTACAAATACTTAGAAGAAAAGGGGATTGAGACCTATGTAAAGTACATACTTTTGATAAAGAACAAGAGATGTTAAAAGCAAAGCACAAGAAAAAAAGAGGACTTTGATCGTAAACTTTACTATGATAAAGGAGTAGATCGATATATATGTCCGATGAGGCAGACTATGGAAAATGTGGGGAAACGAAATAGCATAACCAAATCAGGGTACTTGCAAACCAGTAATATTTACAGGGCTAAAAATTGTAACGGCTGTCCATTGAGAGGAACTTCTTACCGGTCTAAAGGAAACAACAGGGTTGTACTTAGGAATACTTTATTGGAGCATTATAAAGACAAAGTAAAGTCTAATCTATTATCCTATAGGAAATATTAAGCGAAAACAGCGAGTCACTGATGTTGAACCTGTTTTTGCACATATCAAATCTAATAGAAACTTCAAAAGATTTACCCACCAAGGTATTGAAAAAGCAGAATTAGATTTGGATTGCATGCTATTGCTCATAACTTGAAAAAGTTGAGTCCATAGATCTTCAACTTTGCTCTTTTCATAATAATCATAAAACTATATTTTATTCAAACCTAAAATTAAAAAAACCGCCTCTGATTGACTTTGAGACGGCTTCTTTTTTAATATCTGTCAAAACACTTTGATACCTGGCATAAAGGACAATAAAAATTAATAAAATATCCTTTTTGGGTAGTTTTTATTCTTAGTGAATAGCAGGAATAGGTGGATTATTCTTTATAAAATCTAAAATATCTTGAGGCGAATCTGTTAAATGAAGCAACTCCTTATATGGTTGACCTTTTGCCAATTGATGTAAAACAGAATATAAAGAAGTATCTTCAACATAACGCTCTTTGCCCAGAAAAATCATAGGACTGTAATACCCAAAAGTTCCGTAGTGATTTTGTGCTGCCTCCTGAAAGATTTCTTGCGTAGTCCCGGCACTCCCCGGAGCAAAAACAACTCCGTACAAACTAATGGCAAGCAATGTGTCTTCCCTAATTGAATTAGAGAAATATTTTGCAATATGAGAAGCGAAAACATTCGTAGGCTCATGTCCGTAAAACCAAGTAGGAATTGCTAAATTTTCTACAGAACCAGGGAATTCTTCTAAAACTTTTTGAGCCTGAAGAATATAATTTTTAGCATAAAAATCTTTTAACTCAGTCTTGATGTCCCCAAAATCTAAATCACTTAAAATATCAATTGCGGTATATAAATTATCAGTTGTTCTTCCCGCCATATATGCACCCAAATTTGCAGCCTCCATAATGCCGGGACCTCCTCCCGAAACGATATAATAACCGTTTTCGGCTAACAGTTTTGCAGACAGAGCCACTTTTACAAAATATTCTGAGCCTCGTTTTTCCGAGTGTCCTCCCATAAAACCAACCGCCTTTTTATCGGTCATTCCTTTGTTGTCGTAAATCAATAATTCCCTTAAAGATTCATCTATATTAAAGTCATGCAGACGCTGAGCCATTGCTTGGTGAAATCCCGGATTGTATTTGTTTAAGCTAAAATGTTTATAAATCTGCAAATCTATAGAATTATCATGTTCCGGATCATATCCGTCTAAAAGTTCATCATAACTATATAAACCCTTTCGATTGGGGTTAAACGGTAAATTGTCAAATTTAGGATAAATAAAAGCTCCTAACTGAATTAATTCTGCAGCATCCTCTTGTTTAAAACTACAATTGATAAATACAGTGTCGTCAAATTCAAAAGAGCTCCAATCAATATCAGACGAAGCAAAATCTATATTTTGTATTACTAAATCTTTTAGATTCTTTTTTGTAGTTGTATATTCATTCCAGTGGTTGATACTGCGTATTAATTTTCCTCTCTTCATATTTCAAAAATAGATTATTTAATTAAAGAATTAATCAAAATTGATAATATAAATAAAATACTTTTTTGATTAATCCATAACTTTGTTCCAAATTTTATACCGAATGAAGGTTTTAGCAGTAGATACCAATCACCCTGTTTTATTGGACAAATTAAAAAAAGCAGGATTTAATATTGTTGAAGATTACACATCGTCTAAATCAGAAATTGAACAGAAGATTGCTAATTGTGATGGATTAATAATTCGTAGTCGTTTTCCGATAGACAAAGCTTTTTTAGATAAAGCCGAGAATTTAAAATTCATTGGTAGAGTAGGAGCAGGTTTAGAAAATATTGACTTAGATTATGCCGAATCAAAAGGAATTAAATGTTTTAACGCACCCGAAGGAAACCGAGATGCTGTGGTTGAACACGCACTTGGAATGTTATTGAGTATAATGAACAGATTTTGGATTGCCAATAACGAAGTGAGTAACGGAATTTGGAAACGTGAGGAAAATAGAGGAGAGGAAATAAAAGGAAAAGTTGTGGCTTTAATTGGTTACGGAAACATGGGAAAGGCTTTCGCTCAAAGATTGAAAGGCTTTGATTGTGAAGTGATTTGCTATGATATTAAGGAGAATGTAGGTGATGAAAATTGCCGACAAACAACTATGTCCGAGGTTTTTGAACGAGCAGATATTTTAAGTTTACACATTCCGCAAACACCTGAAACTTTAGGTTTGGTGAACGATGAATATTTATCAAACTTTAAAAAGAATATTTATTTTATAAACACCGCTCGTGGAAAATCTGTGGTTACTGAAGATTTGGTAAAGCATTTAAAATCAGGGAAAATAAAAGCTGCGGGATTAGATGTTTTAGAACAGGAAAAAGCTTCTTTTGAGGCATTACATCAGTCGGAAATACCCGAAAGTTTAAAATATTTAATTAAAGCAGAAAATGTTTTGCTTACACCACATATCGCTGGTTGGACTCACGAAAGTAAATATAAATTAGCCGAAGTCATTGCCGATAAAATTATAGCGGAGTTTGGGTGAAATAAAAGAATCCGTCTTGATACCCATAAAAGCCCTCTGAGATTTTAATATTTAAACATTATTCCTGTGGTTCAATGAGTTTTGAGACGGCTTCTTATAATTTTAAATACTCTTAATCACTTCTTCAGCTTTTCTCCTTGATTTAGGATTTTTAGAAAGTTGATTGTAATCTTCTTTATCCCTGTAACCAATAGCGATAGCAACCACTGTTTTATAATCTGTTTGATTTAATATTTTGTCGTATTCTTTTGGCTGAATGCCTTCCATTGGAGTAGAATCGATTTGCATTTCTGCACAAGCACTCATAAATACGCCCAATGCTAAATAAACTTGTTTGTGAATCCAAGCTTTGATACCGTGTTCGGATAGAGGTTTTATAAAGTTGTTGTAATAATTAATAGAGCCTTCCGGCAATCGTTGTTGAATTTGCTCCTCGAATAAAGAAATATTATCGATTCCGTTAAATACTACTACTGTATCGCAATTAAGGATTTTTTCTTTATTATGTTTAGAAACCTCGGCAAGTTGTCTTTTAGTTTCCTTGTCAGACACAAAGATAAATTCCCATGGCTGACTGTTTATAGAAGACGGACTTAAGCGTAAAATCTCTTTTAATTCTTCTATTTTTTGTTTATCAATTTTTTTAGTAGCATCATACATTTTAGTTGTATAACGCTCTTGCATAGATTTTAAAAAGCTCATGTTTGGTAATGTTTTTATTGTATCTATAAAGGTTTTGCAAGCTTAATTCCTTTTTCTTTCACCTCTTGAATTGACATGTTTCCCTTGATATATGAGCGTACAATATTTTTATCAGTAATCATCTTATTTACTGATTTTATTATCTTATTCTTATTTAGCTCTTCATTGTTCACAAGTATTAATTTACAAAATTTCTTTAAAATAAAAACTAAGTTACTTTATCAGGGTGTAAAATATCAAAATAAAGAGAAATAATTTCTCCGTTCAAAGGCTGAATTTTTATTAAATCATAAGATTTTCCACTTTCTTTGTCGCATACTCGCGTTCTTCCCATAAAACCGAAATTCTCATAGTTTTTCATGATGTAATCAAAGGCTTCAGACGAGGTTTTGGTTTTTATGGCATTTTCCATGGAAAGTCCGTCTGATTTATCAGAGATTTTATTCATAAATTCAGAATTATCTCACAAAAATCAACTCGTTTTCAGAGGAAAGATTATCATCATAAGCATAGCCCATCCCTTCAAATTTCTTTAAATCATCAATGGTTTCTGCCTGAATTTCTGCACAATAATGAGCCATTGCTCCACGAGCTTTTTTAAAGTAAACATTAATCTGTTTTAGTTTTCCGTTTTTGTAATCTTTAAACTTAACATCAATCAATTTACCTTTTAGATTTTTTTTATCTAATACACCCATATATTCTTTACTGCTTAAATCCAGAAGAATTTCATCTTTTTTGGTGTTTTTATTTACAAAATCGGTTAGTTTTTCTTTCCAGAAAGAATGCAAGTCTTTGGCGTCATCGGTTTTTAGCTTTGTTCCCATTTCCAAACGATAAGGCATTACGCCGTCCATTGGGCTTAAAATTCCGTAAAGTCCCGATAAAATATAAACATTATTGTCTAAATATTTTAGAGCTTTTTCATCAAACTTAGTATTACGCAAACCTCTGTAAACTTCCCCGTCGAACATTAAACCTGCCTGAAATTTATTTTCCTCTTTTGGAGATGCTTTCCATTTCTGATTTCGTTCAAAGTTCATTTCGGCAATATCATCGGAAATATTCATTAATCCTTTTAAATCCTGAGGTGATTTTTCTTTTAGAACTTCCATAAGGTAAGTTGCCTCTTTTATAAATTTAGGTTTAGAAGGTTTAGTCCATTCTATATCTTTTTCTAAATTTAATCTTTTTGCGGGTGATAAAAATACTTTCATTTTAATTTAAATTTTTGATTAATCTCTGATTAAAGGCATAGTAGAGCACCTTAAAAGTCCGCCCATTTTAGAAATTTCTCGGTACGGAATTTCTTCTACGGTAATGCCCCATTCGTTACGCATGTGATTATTTAGACGAGTAAAATTCTGTTCGGCGACTACGACTTCCGGAGAAATAGAAAAAACATTAGGATTCATCCAGTACATTTCTTCTTTGGTAACCTCAAAAACATTGTCCCTGCCAAATAAATCAATTAAAATATCGTAGTGTCTTTTATTTAGAAATCCATCTTTATAAATAATTGCTTTGTTGTCACCTACCGGTTGAAAACAGCAATCTAAATGTAGAATTCCTTTATAGGGATCAGTATCGCTTTTTACAAGTTCCATGTCAATTACCCATTTATGAGGGAATTCTTTCTTTAAAAGTTCTACTGCAGCAGCGTTAGTTCTGGCAGTTTTAAATTTAGGGTAATCCGGTTGTTTATAAGTCCCGACAAATAGAAATTCATTCCATAAAATAACGTCTCCACCTTCTACGTGTGCATTTTTTGGCACGTGAATAATGTTTTCTTTAGAAATTGATTCAAAAATTACTTCATAAGCATTTAGCTCTTTTTCTCGGTCTTCTATAAGGTTGGCAACCACGAGTTTATCATCTATTACAAAGCCTACGTCCCTTGCAAATACCTGATTCGTATTTTCTAATGTATAAGGTCGAAATACTTGTACACCATATTTTTTTAAAACCTCATCAAAAGCGTTCATTTCAGTTATTAGGTCTTCCTCTTTTGGGTATTCGTTATTAATGACACTCTCTCTTGATTTTGAATCATAAGTTTCAGCTACGGTAGGAGTATTGCCTGGACTATTCGGGTTACCTAATACAACAGCTCTTAGTTTAGCAGTTTCATTTTTTATATTTAGAATCATACTTATTTATACAATGGTTTTATATACAAAATTACGAATTATAAAGATATTTATGTAGTAAAATAATAAAAATTAACTTGATTTTTTAGAGAATGTCAAAAGGGTTTCAAATAACTGAAACCCTTTCTATTACTGAATTGTATGAAAAAATTAGTATCTAACTTTTAATGCTATATTTCCAAATTCATCAAAAGAAGAATCGGATGTAAATACAACTCTGCCTCCTTTGTCTAATACTTCCCATGCTATGTTAGAAACAATATCATCTTCTACACCTTCTTGTTTAGCGTCCTCTACCTGTTCAAACTTTCTATCGTCTATCATTTTTACAGGCTGTTCATAACCTTTTTTCACGATTAATAACTCGGCACGACCATCAATAGCGGCACGATAGATTTCATTTAAATCAGTCATTACATTAGATTGAGAGATGGCTTCTTTAAGTTCCTCAATAGCTTTTTGTCTAAGTTCCACTTTATGGTCTTTAATAACATTATAAGCAACTTCAGCTATTTGGTGTTCTTTAAGCTCATTATAGTTTATATCTGCATGTCCTATATAGGTATCAGCATTATCTGCCACTTGCTGTAATTTACTGTAATTATCTTCAGTAGAAATTACTACTACTTTTAAATCCTTATCCCTTGATATTTCCTGAACGGCTTTGTCTATATGGTTAAAATACTCTCTGTCTAAGTTATCCATATATTTACCGTCACTTTTCTTTTGCTCATTTTCTGCATAGTACGGAGTTTCATCAAATGGGAAATCATCATTTTTAACTTCCTCAATTATACTATCGTTAACTGCTTCGTATAATGGAACTCCGGCTTTTTTAAGCACTAAGATAAGATATTCAAAACTTTGGTTAATTACCTTTATAAGTGGTTTTACAGCAAAGGTATCATCTACATAAGTATTACTTTTTTCAATAGATATAGGAGCTTTTATAATTTCTTCTGTATCTTTAGAAATAAAAATATGCAAACTGTCTAAGTTATAATCATAATCAATTTTATCTGAAATATTATCTAATTTTTCGAGAATAGCTTTTACTTCGCGATTATCATATTTCTCCTCTAATCTGTTTTTAGCTTCTTTCACTAAATTTTTCACAGCAATTTCATCCTGTCTATTATCCGGATAGGTTCTATGAGTATTTAGAGATAAAGTAACACAAGGTTGAGAAGTCTCATTAGCTAAATTTCTTAATTTATTTTTTAAATCCATAAATATTTTTTTTGTGATATATACATATTTAATGCCAAACTTTTAGTTTTTTTATAATGAAATGTTTTAATTATGATATAATTTAGCTTTATATAATCTTATGGGGAATGCATTATTTTCTGTTTTTATTTATTTTATTTGAAAGGATGATATTTTTTGTTTAAAATATATATATAATATTATTGAATTTATAAAAATCTACTTTAAAAAACTTTTAATATTAGTATAAATAATAATATATTTGCAACTTTATAAGATAAATTTATTAAATACATGAATGATTATATTAATTTTGCATTAACGGTATTTACAGGTTTTTTTGCAATCTGTAATCCTATAGCTAATATTCCTATATTTTTAGGATTTGTTCAGAATGAGACTATCAATGATCAAAGGATTTTAGCTAAAAAATCAACTATTATAGCATTCTTTATTTTAGTATCTTTTTTACTATTAGGTAAATATATTTTTGAGATTTTTGGATTGACAATCCCGGCTTTTAAAATGACAGGGGGTATCCTTATATTTTATATTGGTTTTGAAATGCTATTGTCCAAATCGCCTCAATCTAAAAAAACTAATGTACCCACTGTGTTTGATGACTCTATTGCAATTTCTCCTTTAGCAATTCCACTTTTAACAGGGCCGGGAACTATTGTTACCGGTATGAACTTTATAGCAAATGCTGATAACATAAGTAAAATGCTTGTAGTGTTTAGTTGTGGAGCTTTGATTATGTTACTTAATTTCTTTGCATTTTATTACAGTAAATATATTATTAAAGCCATGGGGCACAACCTGATTAAAGTATTAGGGAAAATAATGGGGCTTATTCTTTCCATTATAGGAATGGCAATGCTGGTAGAAGGAATTAAATTGGCTTTTGATTTATCTATTATAGTATCGTAACAGAATTAAATATTGAAAATTTCACTAAAGAACGGTTTATTTTTAATAAAATTTATTGAATAGTCATCATTTTTTCTATAATTAGATGAATTATTGAAGTAAAAACACTATTTTTACGGAATAATTTAATAATTAAAAAATGAGGAAAATATTAATGAGTGCTTTATTAGCAGGAGTTAGCGTATTCTCGTATGCTCAAAATATAGAATATGAGGAGTATACATTAGATAACGGATTGCATGTAATATTACATGAAGATTCATCAGCACCGGTAGTAGTAACATCAGTAATGTACCATGTGGGTGCAAAAGACGAGACCCCAGACAGAACCGGTTTCGCACACTTTTTTGAACATTTATTATTTGAAGGTACAGAAAACATTGACAGAGGACAATGGTTTAAAATTGTAACTGCTAACGGTGGACAAAATAACGCTAATACAACTGCGGATAGAACGTATTATTACGAGGTATTCCCGTCTAATAACTTACAATTAGGTTTATGGATGGAGTCAGAAAGAATGCTTCACCCTGTAATTAACCAAATCGGGGTAGATACTCAAAATGAAGTAGTAAAAGAAGAAAAACGTTTACGTATAGATAATCAACCATACGGAAATCTTATAAAAGCCATTCAACAGAAATTATTTGTAAATCACCCATATAAAAATACAGTGATTGGTGAAATGGAGCATTTAGATGCAGCTACATTAGATGAGTTCAAAGCTTTTTTTAAGAAATTCTATGTGCCAAATAATGCAGTTTTAGTAGTAGCGGGAGATTTTGACAAAAATCAAGCAAAAGAATGGATTCAGGCATATTTTGGACCAATTCCTAAAGGGGAAAATGTAGAACGAGCAATTGTAGTAGAGGAGGAGATAACAGAGCCGATAAAAGCCACTTGGGAAGATCCTAACATCCAACTACCTATGTATGTTAAGGCATTCAGAACTCCATCTATGAAAGATAGAGATGCTTATGTTTTAGATATGATTTCGTCTATCCTTACTGATGGAAAAAGCTCCAGAATGTATAAAAAAATGGTAGATGATGATAAAATGGCATTACAAGTAGGTGCGTTTAATTATAGTCAGGAAGATTATGGTATGTATATAATTTACGGAATTCCTATGGGAGATACAACCTCTCAGCAAATGATTAATGCTTACGATGCACAAATAAAAGAATTACAGACTAATTTAATCTCAGAAAGAGAATTCCAGAAACTACAAAATAAATTTGAGAATCAATTTGTAAGTAGTAATTCAAATGTTACCGGAGTAGCAAATAACTTAGCTACAAATTATTTATTATATGGTGATATTTCTTTAATCAATAGAGAAATAGATATTTACCGCTCTATCACAAGAGAGGATATAAGAGAAGTAGCTAAAAAATATTTGAACCCAAACCAAAGTTTGGTATTAGAATATATTCCGGAACAAAATAAAGATAAAAAATAATCAATATGAAAAAGATAGCTTTAATTATATTTTCCGCTTTTTTAGTTTCATCATGTTACAATAATAAAAAAGTACAAGATAATACACAAAACACAGTGAACAACGGAATAGATAGATCTGTAATGCCTAAGCCGGGACCTGCTCCTACTGTAAAATTAGGAAAACCGGAAACTTTCACACTTGCTAACGGGCTTAAGGTATTAGTGGTAGAAAACCATAAATTACCAAGAGTGAGTATGTTCTTATCTATGGATAATCCACCGGTGGCAGAAGGCTCTAAAAAAGGAGTTTCTTCTTTATTAAGTGCAATGATAGGGAACGGGACATCTAAAATGTCTAAAGAAGAGTATAACGAGGAATTAGATTTTTACGGAGCAAGCGTTTCTATTAATAGTGGAGGAGCTTATGCATCTTCATTAACTCGTTACTTTCCGCAAGTAATGAAGCTTACGGCAGAAGGAGCTTTAGATCCATTATTTACAAAAGAAGAGTTTCAAAAAGAGAAAGATAAAATGTTAGAAAGTTTAAAGTCTAACGAAAAAAGTGTAACAGCTGTAGCCTCTAATGTAAGGGATGCTTTAACTTATGGTATAAATCACCCTTTTGGAGAATTTACAACAGAAAAGACAGTAAATAATATTACTTATCAAGATGTTGTAAATTATTACAAAAAATATTATTCACCACAAAATGCATATTTAACGATTGTAGGAGATATTTCTGTTACTGATGCTAAAAAATTAGCAGAAGAGAATTTCTCAAACTGGAAAAAAGTACAGATTAATAGAGTAGAATACCCTACACCTACTAATGTAAATCAAACACAAATTGATTTTGTAGATATGCCAAATGCCGTACAAAGTGAATTAGCTGTAGTAAATATTACTCATTTAAAAATGACTGACGATGATTATTTTGCGGCAGTATTGGCTAACCAAATTTTAGGAGGAGGTGGAGAAGGTAGATTATTTAATAATCTTCGTGAAGCTCACGGATGGACTTATGGAGCGTATTCAAGCATAGGAGCAGATAAAGAAGTAAATAGCTTTTCAGCCAGAACTTCTGTTCGTAATATGGTGACAGATAGTGCAGTAGTAGAGTTATTTAATGAGCTAAAACGTATCCGTACAACTCCGGTAGATGCTCAAGAATTAGAGGCTGCAAAAGCAAAATATATTGGCCATTTTGTAATGAGTGCTCAGAAACCTGAAACTATTGCCAAACAAGCATTGCAAATGGAAACCCAGGGGTTGCCGTCTGATTTTTATGAAAATTATATTAAACGAATTAATGCAGTAACACCGGAAGAGGTAGAAGCAGTAGCAAAGAAATATTTTAGTGTAGACAATTCTCGTATTGTAGTCGTAGGAAAAGGGGAAGATGTTTTACCGGGATTAGAAAGATTAGGATATACTATTGATTTCTATAATAAAGACGGAGAAAAAGTAGAAAATCCTTTAAAAAATCAGACACAAGTACCGACAGGACTTACTGCTAATAAAGTAGTGGATAATTACTTGAAAGCAATCGGAGGAAAAGGGAAAGCAAAAGCTCTTAAATCTGTAAAAATGAATTTTGAAATGACAGGAGCTGCTCCACAAGCATTACAAGGAGAGCTGATATTTATGGCACCAAACTTAGAAAAACAAGTTATCAATATGAATGGTAACCCAATAATGACTACTGTTTTTGATGGTAATACGCTTAAGATGTCAGGAATGATGGGGAACTCAGAAAAGTCAGGTGATGAAGTAGTAGATAAAAAAGTTAAGAAAGGAATAATTTCTCAAGCATTTTATACTGCTGATCAAATAGAATTGACAGGAGTTACTAAAGTAGACGGAAAAGATGCTTACAAAGTACAAGTGAAGCAAGGAGATGATGTAACAACTGAGTATTACGATGCTAATACTGGTTTATTATTACAATCTTCTGTGACAATGGAAACTCCTCAAGGAGACATGGAAGTTGTTACGCTTTACAAAGATTATAAAAAAGTGGACGGAATAATGTTCCCTTTTACAATTATTCAAGAAGCAGGACCACAGAAAATGGTTAATACTATAAAATCTATAGAGGTTAACAAAGGTGTGAGCAAAGCAGATTTTAAATAATAAAAATATTAATTAATAAAAATTAAATCGCCTCGTTTTGAGGCGATTCTTTATATAATTTAAGTTTTATTTATCTACTTTTGTAATAAATACAAACCTATGAAAAAAGAAAAAACTAATTGGGTGAAAAATCTGTCTAAAAAACAAGTTATTTTATTTGGTGTAGCTTGGTTTATTGGAGCATTATTATTAATTCTTTCCTCGACCAATCTTTTTACTGAAAGTTTGTTTCAAAGAAGATATATGGCTACCAATGTGCTTATGTTGTTATCTACTATAACCTTTGCGGTTGTATTGATAAGTTATTTAAAGAAAAAATAAAGTTTATTCAATTATAAAATTAAATCACCTCTGTTTGAGGTGATTTTTTATGGAATAGACCAAACTATAAAATTATTTAATTATTATATAGAGTATTATTGATGAAATAAATAGTATAAACAATAAATTATAGTTTAATTTTGAAAAATAAACTATAGCTTCAATCTTCTTAGTTGAAGGTGTTAAGAGATTGAATAAATCAGAGAAATAAAACAAAATAGAAATATTAAACATGAAAAAATTAAGAGCATTTCTTCCATTATTATTTTTGGGAAGTATTGTAATGGCACAAGTAGCGGATAAGGCAGAAGACATTTCCCCGTTATTAATAGGTGAAAAATTGCCGGAAGCTCATTTAGTAAATTTAGATAATGAGCAGGTAAAACTAAGTGAATTATTAAAAGAAAAACCGACAATAATTGCTATTTACCGTGGAGGATGGTGTCCGTTTTGTACACAGCAACTTTCAGGATTGGCTGAAATTCAAGAGGAAATAGCAGACTTAGGATTTCAATTAATAGCGATTAGTCCGGATGAGGTAGTGGATTTAGCGAGAATAAAAGGAAAAGAAAAATTTGATTATCAATTATTATCTGATTCTAATGCAGAATTTATAAAAAATTTAGGAATTGCTTTTAAAGCACCGGAAATGTTAGAGGGTTTTGCATTGTCACAGGGGCAAAAAGGAAAAATCACAAAAGTTTTGCCTGTTCCTACCGTATTAGTAGTAAACAAAGAAGGAGATATTTTATTTGAATACATCAGTCCTAATTACAGACAAAGAATCAGTCCGGAAATGTTATTGGCAGTATTGAAAACAGTTGAAAAAGATTAAAATAAAAACAATAAATTTAATACAGATCTTTGAAAAAGGTTTTAAAATCAGAATGAAAAGAATATTAAGTACAGCATTATTAGTAATATCATTTATAACATTTGCTCAAACAGAATTTAATAACAAAATAGTTTTAGACCGGCAAAAAGCATTGTCTTTGGCTGAACAAGCTAATCAAAAAGCAAGAGAAATAAATAAAGAAGTATCGGTTGCGGTTGTAAACCCCTCGGGAGTAACTTTATTATTACTTAAAGGTAATAATGTAGGGCCTCATAATACCGAAGCTTCAAGAAGAAAAGCATATACAGCTGTTTCCACTAAAAACTCTACTTTAGAACTAATGCGAAAAGCAGCTAAGAGCCAAGATGCTCAGAATTTAAATACATTACCGGAACTATTGCTATTAGGTGGAGGCTCGCCTATTTGGAACGGAGAAGAATTGATAGGAGCTATTGGTGTTTCAGGAGCTGGCGGTGGAGAAAATGATCAAAGAATAGCCGAAGAAACAATAAAGAACTTAGGTTTTAGTATTGAAAAACAATCTAAATAATAAATTTATGCAGAGATTGAAATTTTTACTTACATCAGTAATTATTAATTTGTTTATCATGAGTTATGCACAGAATATAGTTTCAGAGCCAATTCTTACAGGAGAAGCAGCTCAAAGGATGGTTGAAAAAGTCTTTAAAGAGGCAGAGAAAAGTGGACACTTAATAAGTGTTACTGTAGTAGATCGTTCAGGGCAAACATTGGCGGTACTGAGGCATCAAGATGCGGGAGTACATACATTAAGAGCGAGTTATAAAAAAGCATTTACAGCTAATTCTCAAAAAAGAGAAACAGCAGAAATAGCAAAAGGAATTAAGAATGGAACAATTCCGGAAGATGTTCGATTTCTTGATGAGAATATTTTAATGTTAGATGGTGGAGTTCCTATTGTTGTAGACGGAAAAGTAGTAGGTGGTATAGGTGTAGGAGGAGCTCATGGAAGTGAAGATGTACGCTTGGCAAAAGTTGGATTAGAAATATTAAATAAAAATAATTAAAATAAATATTAGAATGAAGAAAACAATTTTTTTATCATTTGTAATGCTATTCATTACAAGTTTAGGGTTTGCTCAAGAAGCAAAATATCAATTATCCAGTCACATATTAGACATTACACAAGGGAAACCTGCACCGGAAGTGAAGATAAGTTTATCTAAAATGAGTGAAAATGGAGAGTGGGCGTTAATAGATGAAAAATATACAGATGAAAACGGACGAATAAAAAACTTTTTGAAGCAAGAAAATGGAGAAGCTCATAAAGGCGTTTATAAATTAACTTATTTTGTAGAGCCATACTTCAAGAAATTGAATCAATCTACATTTTACCCTTTTATAGAAGTAGTATTTGAGATAAAAGATAACAATCATTATCATGTCCCAATTACATTATCGCCTTACGGTTATTCCACTTATCGAGGAAATTAATAAATAAGAAAAGTCACTAAATTTAGTGGCTTTTCTCTTTTTAAGTAATATCGTATAGATAAAGTATATTTTTATATATTTGCTCTTATAAATAAATATGAAAAAGTTATATTCCATAATCTTTATTTTAGTCTTTTCATTGGGTTTTTCTCAAATAGAGAATTCCACTCAAGCAGAATATAAGAAAATCACGCCTTATTTTCTTTTTAATGTGGGGTATAATTATCAGAATATAAGTTATTTAAATACGGGTTTAGATCTTTATATTGTTGCGCCAAGCAATAATATTATAGACTTAGGAGCAAGTGCCGATATAGGATTCCCGAATGGAGATTTTACTGTAATACCTAAAGCACAGTTAGGCTATTTATTTAATGTAAAAAACAGTACAACAGACCCGTACTCTAATAATTTTTCTTCTGCTTTTTGGTTAGTAAGGACAAACGTAACGCCTTGGAGTGTTCAGCCCGAAGCCGGAATAACCATTCTTAGTTTATTGGAGTTTACAGCCGGATACGGATTTAATTTCAGAGAAAACCCTAAAGTAAATACAGAAGGTCTTAAAGTAGGATTTAATTTAAAATTACCTTTTTTACTTTTCTGGCACGAGTAACAACGTTTATTATTTAGAATGTTTAATAATAGTGTAAAAATCAAGTGGTTTCTATACTAATTGAAGTAGATAATTCAGAAAAAGTGTATATTTATAATTCTAAACTCAGCAAAAGATTGAACGAAGTATGAATTATAATCCCTTAAATTTTGTTTTAGTAAAACCCTCAGGAGCAGACTGTAATTTGGGATGTACTTATTGTTTTTACTTAGAAAAAGCAGCGCTATATCCTCATGCTAAAAAACACAGGATGAGTGAGGAAGTTTTAGAAGAACTCATAAAACAAGGAATCACTCAATCCAATGATTATGTAAACTTCACGTGGCAAGGAGGAGAGCCGACTTTAATGGGGTTAGATTTTTACAAAAAAGTAGTTCATTTCGAGCAAAAATATGCCAGAAACAAATCAGTTGCGAACGCTATACAAACCAATGGAGTTTTAATAAATGAAGATTGGGCTGAATTCTTAGGTAAATGGAATTTCTTAGTAGGATTATCTTTAGACGGACCTGAGCATATTCACGATAAATACAGATTTACAGCAGGAGGGAAACCCTCTTGGGCAAAAGTAATGCGAGCACATGAGTTATTAAGTAAACATAATGTAGACATGAACGCCATGTGTTGTATTACAGATTATTCAGCTGATTATCCTGAAGAACTTTATAATTTCTATAAAAGTTTAGGATTAAGTTGGATGCAATTTATCCCCGTAGTAGAAACTGATAAAAACGATCCTACCAAAGCAGCCGATTTTTCATTAACTCCCGAAAAATATGGAAAATTCCTTATAAAGATATTTGATTTATGGTGGAATGATTTCGAAAATGGAACACCTACGACAATCATTAGAAATATAGAATCAGTATTTCATACCTATGTAGATTTACCCGCACCGGAATGTACGTTATTAGAAGAATGCGGAGTTTACCCAACAGTGGAGCATAATGGAGATGTGTATAGCTGTGATTTCTTTGTAGACGACGAATGGCGATTAGGAAACATCATGAAAAAAGATCGCTTAGTAGATATGATAAATTCTGTAACTCAGCGCCGTTTTGGGAGAATGAAAAAAGATTTACCACCAAAATGCCATACTTGTGAGTGGTATAAAAACTGTTATGGCGGTTGTACAAAAGATAGAGTAAAAGATGCCCGAGATCAAGGAAATCCAAGATTTTGTCAATCTACCATAGACTTTTTAGAACACGTAGACTCTAGAATGAAGTTATTGGCAAGACAATGGAAACAAGAACAATTAGCTAAAAACAGAGTAACATACGATGTTTACAATGCAGGGTATGATTTCTAAATAAAATAAAAATGTGTAAAATTTCAAAAGAAGTATATTGCGAAGTTACAGAGCAACCTTTCGAAACTTGTAATGTTTGCGGAAATTCACTCCAAGACCAATTATATTTTGTAGAAAAAGCCTATCAGAAAAACAAAGAAAACGGGCAGTTTTTTGTGGTATTTGAGTTTGCGATTTGTTCAAATTGTAGAATGGATATGCTAAAAGGAATCTCTAACCAGTCATTAACAAAAATGCAAATGTACATGCATGATTACACTCCGGAAATAGAAAACCCTGAACGAGAAATCGACTTTAATACTTGCACATTTACAAAAGAACCATTGCAAAACTACGATGAATACCACATGGTAGCCACAATTAGCAAAGACAAATATTATATTCCGCCTGTAATTATGGGAGGAAAAATAATGGAAGAATATCAAGAATTATTATCGGACAAAACCAAAGGATTTTATGATGATTTTTATAACGATTTTGTAGACATTCCACCGGCTTTAGCTAAAATACTGAAAGCAGATAAAAAACCGGTTTTTATATAATTTGATTATTTGGGCGTTCCCCTTACGGGTCGGGCTTTTCGTTGCAATCTTTTTGTTCGTAGCCTCTCAAAAAGGATTTCCACTACAATCCCTAACGCAATTCATTAAAGTTCAGACTAATTTCGTCAACGATAAAAATTAATACTTAAAAATTAGGTAAATCATTATATGATTTAATAAATTTGTATTTGGAAATAAATAAACAATTGGAGGATAAATTTGACGGGTTGCAACCTCATTAAAAAATGCTAATACGATTTTTTACTGCAGCTTCCCATTATTTATTACTCCGGTGTAACAAAAAACAATAAAATTATGTCTTATTTTTTTACATCAGAGTCTGTATCCGAGGGACATCCGGATAAAGTCGCAGATCAAATATCAGATACAATCTTAGACCATTTTATGGCTTTTGATAAAGACAGTAAAGTGGCGTGTGAAACTTTAGTAACTACAGGTCAGGTAATATTAGCCGGAGAAGTAAGTTCTAAAGCCTACGTAGATTTACAAAAAATCACTCGAAATATAATCTCTGAAATAGGTTACAACGATAGCAAAATGAATTTCTCGGCAGATTCTTGTGGAGTTCTTTCAGCGATACATGAGCAATCACCTGATATTCGACAAGGAGTAGACAGAGAAGATAAAGAAAATCAAGGAGCGGGCGACCAAGGAATGATGTTCGGTTATGCAACAAATGAAACCGAAAATTATATGCCGTTAGCTTTAGATTTATCTCATATTATTTTAAGAGAATTGGCTGAGGTTCGTAAAAATGAGGAAGAAATGCCTTATTTACGTCCGGATGCTAAAGCTCAGGTAACTTTAGAGTATGGAGATGACAATAAACCTAAAAGAATTCACAGTATTGTAGTTTCTACACAGCACGAAGAGTTTGGTGGAGAAGCAGCAATGCAAGAGCGTATAAAAAGAGATATTGTACAATTCATTATCCCAAGAGTTTTACAAAAACTACCAATAGAAATAAGAGAATTATTTACACCGGAAACTTTATATCACATCAATCCTACAGGGAAATTCGTAATCGGAGGACCTCACGGAGATTCAGGGTTAACAGGTAGAAAAATAATTGTGGATACTTACGGAGGAAAAGGAGCGCATGGAGGGGGAGCTTTCAGTGGGAAAGATCCGTCTAAAGTAGACCGTTCAGCCGCTTATGCAATGAGACACTTAGCTAAAAACTTAGTAGCAGCAGGAGTTTGTGAAGAGGTATTAGTTCAAATTTCTTATGCAATAGGTGTTGCAGAACCAATGAATTTATATGTAGATACTTACGGAACTTCTAAAGTAGAATTTTCAGATGCTAAAATAGCAGAATTATTACATGAAAAATATGACTTCCGTCCGTATGCAATAGAAAAAAGATTCAAATTAAGAAATCCTATCTATACAGAAACAGCAGCTTATGGACACATGGGAAGAGAGCCTAAAGTTGTAACTAAAATCTTTGAAGGAAACGGAGGAGAAGAAATCCAGAAAGAAGTAGAGTTATTCACATGGGAAAAATTAGATATTGTAGACGAGTTAAAAGAATTATTCAATATTTAAAAAAATTCAAGAATAGAAAATAAAAAAGAAGCCGTCTCAAAACCGAGACGGTTTTCTTATTAAAAAAAGTCATGTAATAGTTGT
>JAHUUM010000029.1 GCA_019218445.1 Weeksellaceae bacterium TAE3-ERU29
TACACTCGGATGACGTGTATTTTTCTGTTTTCACGTCATTGCGAGGGACGAAGCAATCTCATTTGTTGTACGACCCTGAAACAAGTTCAGAGTGGTAAAAGGTTTCAGTGTTTTTGTGTAATACACTTACACCCTTATATCACATACTCTTTTTCAAGTATTCAAAAGCCTTTCCTCAAGGGGGCAATTAACGTTCTCGATTTCTCCCTTGAGGGAGATAAAGAGGGTGTTTTTAGACATTTATTTATATCTTTTAGTAGAAATACGTTCACCATTTTTGAATGTCTCTTCTCTGTCAAGTTTTCCTTCAAAGTTGTAATACTTCCAAACGCCGTCTCTTTCGTCGTCTTTGTAATTGCCTTCGTATTCTACTTTTCCATTTTTGTAAAATATTTTTGCAGGACCATTCAATTCCCCGTTTTTATAAGTATTTTCATAGTAAACCCAAGAGCCGTTTTCTCTGTATTGTCGCCAAATTCCCGATTCTTTTCCGTCTTTGTAATTACCTTCCAAAGATTTAGTTCCGTCAGCTTGATTTTGGATGAATTTCCCGTGCAATACTCCGTTTTTATAAGATTTTTTAGTAACTAATTTCCCGTAAATCGAATAAGTTTCAATTTCTTGGACTTCCCCATTTTTATAAATTTCTTTACTTAGTAAAACGCCTTCTTCTGAAAATGCTTTTTGAGTGCCGTCTAATTTTGAGTTTTTATAACTTTTTTCTTCTTCAATCTTTCCGTTTGGAAAGTAATCTTTTTGAATATAAGTTCCTTTGTCTGTATATTCTTTTGAACGTTTTAAATTGCCCTCGTTGTCTCGTTCTTCCCAATGCCCGAAAGGTTCATCGTTTTTATAAAACTCAATTACTTTTCCGTTACGTTTTGTCCATTTTCCGTTTTTCAGACCTTTTTTATAATTTTCTGTTGATGATATTTTCCCATTGGAATCGTAATAATTCCATTCTCCGTTTTGTAATCCATTTGCATAATTTCCTTTTACCCGAACGCTTTTGTCTTTGCGATGAATTGTATAATCGCCGTTTAGTTTTCCGTTTTTTAAGTTTAAATCGGTAAAAGTTCCGTCTTCGGACTCGACTTTATAATGCCCGTCTAAGATTTTTCCGTCTTTGGATTTATAAATTTTAATTTTATCTACACGCTGAATATCAATATCTTTAGAATTAATTGAGGTTTGAGCTTGTAGGTTAATTGATAAAATAAAAATAAAAACAGAATAAATAATATTTCTCATAATAGTTTTTTAATACTAAATATGCCTTGTTTTATTTAATAAAATAAAATCTAAAATTACCATGGCAGAAAGTGCCTCCACAATAGGAACGGCTCTCGGGACAACGCACGGGTCGTGGCGACCGCGTCCTTGCATTTCTACATTTTCCCCTTTGGCATTAATGGTTTCTTGTTTTTGAATTAAAGTGGCAACGGGTTTAAATGCTACTTTAAAATAAATATCCATTCCGTTGGAAATTCCGCCTTGTATTCCGCCCGAATAATTGGTTTGGGTGCTTCCGTCTGTATTGAATTTATCGTTGTGATCCGAGCCTTTCATTTTTGCTGAATTGAAACCACTTCCGTATTCAAAGCCTTTTACGGCATTTATACTAAGCATTGCTTGTCCCAAACGAGCGTGAAGTTTGTCAAAAATCGGTTCGCCTAATCCCACAGGTACATTCTGAATAACACAAGTAATCGTTCCACCGATTGTGTCCCCTGCCTTTCTTACTTCATGAATTTTAGATATCATTTTTTCGGCGGTTTCGGAGTCGGGACAACGAACAATGTTTTCCTCTGTTTTGGATAAATCAAGTTGATGATATGGCTTGTTTAATGAGATTTCTCCCACCGATGAAACAAAGGCATTTATTTTAATCTCGGGGATAATTTGTTTTGCCAAAGCTCCCGCAACTACCCAGTTAGCGGTTTCTCTTGCAGATGAGCGTCCTCCGCCTCGGTGGTCTCTTATTCCGTATTTTTTATCGTAGGTAAAATCGGCATGAGACGGACGATAAACGTCTTGATTATGGCTGTAATCTTTTGATTTTTGATTGGTGTTTTTTATCTGAAATCCGATAGAAGTTCCCGTTGTTTTTCCTTCAAAAATTCCGCTTAGAAATTCTACGCTGTCGGGTTCTTTTCGCTGGGTGACAATATTGGATTGTCCCGGTTTTCTGCGGTCTAACTCTTGTTGAATTTTCTCTAAATCTATCTTTATATTGGCAGGGCAACCGTCTATCACTCCGCCAATTGCTGTTCCGTGACTTTCGCCGAAACTTGTAAGCCTAAATATTTTACCTATTGTATTAAACATGCCACTAAATTAAAAATTAATTTGTTTTTTGTTACCTTTGACTTAAAATATTTTAAAATGAAGAAAATAACGTTATTATTTCTAATTATATTTTCAGCTTTAAATGCTCAGAGTATTTCTGATTATGAGTATGTGTATATTCCAAAAAAGTTTGAGGGTTTTAAAGAAAATCAGTATAAATTAAATGAGATTTTACAATGGAAGCTTAAAGGAAGAGGCTATAAAGTGCTTACTGATGAGCCTCAATTGTGGAGTGCAGAGCTTAGGCAAAATCCGTGTAGGGTTTTAACGGCAGTTCTGAGAGATGATAGTAGTTTTTTTACAAATAAAATAGTTTTGGATTTTGAGGATTGTAATAAAACAAAGGTTGCGTCTTTTAAAGGGAAGTCTAATTATAAAGATTATACAAAAGGATTTAGAGATGCGTTAGCAAATGCTATGAAATTGATAGAAACTCCTAATCCGATAGAGCATTATAGCAATGTTGCGGAAACTATGGTAGTTGTGACTAAAAAGAAAGTGAAAAATGAATTTAATAATGTTTTACCTAAAGATAAACAGATAACAGAGGAAGTAGTTGAGCAAAAAGTGGTATCATCTAATAAACCTGAAATTTATACAGACGGAAAAATAGAACTTAGTAAAATTAATTTGTCCGAAGATTCTTTTGTTTTAACTCAACCGAATAGTTCTACGCCTTATGCGATTTTTAGACCGTCAGCAAAAGAGGGAGTTTATCGTGTGAAATTAGGGAATAATATAAATACAATCGGTTATAAAAGCGGGAATCAAATTAGTATTGATGTTCCAAATGGTGATGATTTTGTGGATAAAGTTTTTGAACTTAAAAAGTAGTTATTTAAGTATTATTAAAACTGAAAAAGCTCTCGGATATGAGAGCTTTTTTTATAATTTATTCTTCTGCATATTTAATAAGTATTTCTTTAAATTGATTTTTATCAATTCCTTTTTTCGAATTAAAATTGACATCAATAACAAAATCTTCTTCCTTTCGCTTAAATTTATAAATACTGTCTAAAATATGATTTATAGAATAGTCTTGAATATCTACTTTATAAATTTTATTATTAGCGGAATCTATTTTGAATTTTTGCCTGTCAATATCAGAAAATACTTTTGCATCTATA
The DNA here is from genome assembly GCA_019218445.1 of Weeksellaceae bacterium TAE3-ERU29. Taxonomy (GTDB): domain Bacteria; phylum Bacteroidota; class Bacteroidia; order Flavobacteriales; family Weeksellaceae; genus Ornithobacterium. Next base: position 3,477 of record JAHUUM010000029.1, read on the forward strand.
AAAATGTTATATTCAGAATTATTTGTTTGGTAAGGCGTTCTGAGTGCAAAGTCAATAGGTTGAATAATGAAAACTATTGTAAAATTCCAAAAAATATGAGATAAAACACTCCAATAAAAATTAAATTTTACACGTAAGAAAGCTAGTGTAAATCCTGATATAAGTTGAGAAAGTATAATGATTGGCGATAATAAATAAAAGACAATTGAAGTGTTTTCATAATTACTTAGATGAATGATTCCAAATGTAATGAATGAGGCGTAAACAAGGTATTTAAAGATTTTATGCCAAGTTTTCTCCGAGAAAAAATATTTAATAATTCCTTTTCTTCTAAGAATTAGTCTGAATGCTATTTCCTCAATAATAGGGGCAAGAAAAACCACTAAAGCCAATGAAAGCAGTAGAGAATTCATTTCATAATTAATTCTTGGTTCGGTGGTAATTGTTTCGAAATTGGATATTAAAGCATGGATAGGAAGAATTATTAAGAATACTATTACTATTTCAAACAGATAAAATGCAAAAAGGTATTTAAGTTTGTTTTTTAAACTTTGATTTTCTAACTGCTTGTCTTCGGGGTTTTTTATAAACTTTAATAGTTCGAGGATAATTTGCTTCATTCAGTATCTTTTTTTAAATCGCACGAAATTAGTCTTTTAAAGTTGTTTTGCAAAACAAAAAGAGGACTTAGAAATTATCTAAACCCTCTTTTTTATTTAAGCTGAAATTTTATTTACCTTCCATATAATATTTATAAAAATACGGAATGGTTTCAATTCCTTTATAGAAATTAAATAATCCGTAATTTTCGTTAGGTGAGTGAATTACATCAGAATTTAATCCAAAGCCTAATAACACGGATTTTGTTCCTAAAACTTGCTCAAATAAAGCTACAATCGGAATACTTCCTCCACTTCTGAATGGAACAGCTTCTTTCCCGAATGTTTTAGTCATGGCTTTTTTTGCGGCGATGTAACCTTCGTCTGTGATTGGCAAAACATAAGCCTGTCCGCCATGGTGTAATTTGCAAGTTGCTTTTACACTGCTCGGAGCAATTTTTTCGAAATGTTCTTTAAATAATTTACTGATTCTATCAGGGTCTTGGTTAGGCACTAATCGCATAGAAACTTTTGCAAAAGCCTTAGACGGAATCACAGTTTTTGCACCTTCGCCAATGTAACCACCCCACATTCCGTTAATGTCCAAAGTCGGACGAATAGAAGTTCTTTCATTAGTTGAGTAACCTTCTTCTCCATGAATATCAGATATATTTATAGATTTTTTATATTCTTCTAAATCAAATGGAATTTTTGCCATTTCGGCTCTTTCTTCGTCAGAAACTTCTTCTACATTATCATAGAATCCGGGAATTGTAATATGCCCTTTTTCATCGTGCAGAGAGCTTAACATTTTAGATAAAATATTCAATGGGTTTGGTACTGCACCACCATAAACGCCTGAGTGCATGTCTTTGTCTGCACCTTCCACTTCAACCTCTACATAGCTTAAACCACGTAATCCCACACAAATTGACGGAACGTCTTTCGCTACTAAAGAAGTGTCAGAAATTAAAATAATATCATTTTTTAATCTGTCTTTTTCTTCTTTAATAAAGGTAGCCAAACTTCCTGAACCAACTTCCTCTTCACCTTCAATCATGAATTTTACGTTACAAGGCAATTCATCATTTTTTATCATGGCTTCCATTGCCTTAACGTGCATAAAAAACTGACCTTTATCGTCGGCAGAACCACGTGCGAAAATTGCTCCTTCAGGATGGACTTCAGTTTCTTTAATTACAGGCTCAAACGGCTCAGAATCCCATAAATCCAAAGGGTCTGGTGGTTGAACGTCATAATGCCCGTAAACCAAAACGGTTGGTAAATCCGGATTAATTATTTTTTCTCCGTAAACAATCGGATTTCCTTCTGTTTTACAAACTTCTACGTTTTCCACTCCCGCAGCTTTTAAGAATTCTGCAGTTTTATCCGCAGTTGCTAAAATATCTTTTTTATAGGCAGAGTCCGCACTTATAGACGGAATTCTTAATAATTCAAACAACTCATCTAAGAACCTTTGTTTGTTATCTTGAATGTACTGTTGTGTTTTCTTCATTTATGTTTATTTTAATAATTTTTCAAATTTATCCGCAAAATATAAACCAAAATTCTAATCTAAGGCTTTATAAAATACAAATTTATGATTTGGTAGGATTTCAGGATGAAATATATGAATTAAATCTTCTAAAACCCAATCGGGACGCACGTTTCCCGTTTCATAAATATCGTTTGCCATATTTGTATTTTCTCGTTTTATGGGATTATAGACCGATTTAGTTTCAAAAGCCTTAAATAATTTGTTATTTTTATAAGCGTTGGAAAGTTCTTCGTAAGTTTTAAAATTAGAGGCATTTATCCAAAAATCTGCATTTTTTCCTTTAGAAAGAACTTCTTCAAAAGATAAAAGAACCGAGCCGGTGTCATTATTGTTTTTCCATATAAAGTTTCCTCCCGCATCGTTTATAAAATTCGCATTAAAACTTTTTCCGCCTGACATATACCAAACATCGCCACGCATAATATTGGTTATTACAGTTGGTTTATTTTTGATGTTTTCTGTCTTGGCTTTTAAGGTTAAATAATTTTGCTCTACAATGCTAAAAAGAGAGTCTGCCGTATTTTGTTTATTGGTTAAAAAACCGAATAATTTTATATATTCTGCCTTAGCCAAAGGTTGAGTTTCTAAATATTCATCTAAAAAAATAACAGGGATTTTTTGTTGTTTTATTTGTTCTACTAATTTAGCTTTGGACGGGTCTGTAAAAGTGATTACCGCATCAGGTTTCAAAGAAATGATTTGCTCTATATTGGCAGTTGCAGAATTTCCTAAATCTTTTATTTCGTTATTTTCAATTTTTGAATGAAGTTTAGGGCTGAAAGTCCATTGGGCATCATATACAGCGGAAATATTATTTAAAGCATTTATATTTTCCAAATAACCAACCGCAGCAGAGGATAATAATACAATATTTTTTAAAGGTAGAATTTTCTTGTCCAGAGATACATTGTAATCAATATTAGAATAATTGATTTTTATAATGTTATTTTCTTCATTTAGACTGATGTTTTTAATATATTTTAGGTCTAATTTTGAGTTTTCTGTAAAATTATCAGAGTTTTTTTTGCATGAAAGAATACTGATAGTCAGAAAAATAAATAAAAAGTATGGATTTTTTGTTTTCATATATGTTTGAAAGTTACAAAAACTTCTTATATTTGCAAACCAATTAGGCCACGTAGCTCAATTGGATAGAGCGTCAGATTACGGCTCTGAAGGCTGAGGGTTCGACTCCTTCCGTGGTCACAAAAGGTTTTTAGCTTATGCTGAAAACCTTTTTTTATTGATTAAATTAAAAATCTGTACATTCGTGTATGATAAAGTACACAAAAAATAGATGAAAGACTACTTTATTCTACAATTTGTAATGATAAACCGAAAAATGAAAGAAGAAGGGATAAATCCATTCTTGGGATATCTTTTGGGTTTTGTTGCATTTGGTTTTATTTCGGAGTATTTTTTTCAAAAGACTGATTTCGCTAAATACTTAATGATTTTAGTTTGTCTTTCATTTCAATTAAAACTTTCCGAAAAAAATAGAAATGATTTTTTACTTTCAACTTTTGGAGATAAAACAAAAAATAAAATAAGGATTTTAGAAAATTTATGTGTGTGTATTCCTTTTATTATTATGCTTTTATATGAGAGTTTTTTTCTTGAAGCATTTATATTATTAGGCTTGTCCGTAGTTTTCGCATTGTTTTCTTTTAAATCTACTTTTAATTTTTCGGTGCCTACGCCATTTTCAAAAAATCCGTTTGAGTTTTCTGTGGGATTTAGAAAAACGTTTTTAATATTTCCTATTGCTTATGCGTTTACAATTATTTCAATAAATGTGAATAATATAAATATGGGGATATTTTCAATGTTGTTGATTTTCCTGACAATATTAAGTTATTATGCAAAGCCTGAACAAGAATATTATGTATGGATTCACGCAGACACCCCGAGAGAATTTTTAAAAAATAAAATTATTATAGCCACAAAATATGCAATTCTTTTAGTTTTACCCATTTTAGTAAGTCTTTTAATTTTTTACCCAACTGAGTTCAAATTGATTTTGGAGTTTTTCTTAATCGGAATTTTATTTCTTTGGACTATAATTTTTGCAAAATATTCGGCTTATCCAAGAGAAATGAGTTTGCCCGAAGGCATTATGATTGCATTTAGTCTTTATTTTCCATTGTTACTTTTTGCGATAATTCCTTATTTTTATAATAAATCCATTAAAAAGCTAAAAACAATACTGAATGATTAGAATTAAAGAACTAAATAAAAGTTATGGTAATCAGGAAGTTTTAAAAGATATTACTTTAGAATTTTCAAAAGGAAATATTTACGGGATTGTAGGTGAGAATGGAGCGGGGAAAACCACTTTATTTAGATGTATTGCGGGATTAGAAAGTTATAAAGGAGAAATTTTATCTGATATAAAACCATTAAAAAATCATTTAGGTTTACTTTTAACCGACCCTTATTTTTTCTCAAAAATCACGGGAAAAGAATATATTCGATTGCTTTGCAATGCACGTGGAAAAACAGATGTTAAGATAGAAGATAAAAATATTTTTGATTTACCGCTTAATCAATATGCCTCAACATATTCAACGGGAATGAAAAAGAAGTTGGCTTTAACGGCGATTTTACTTCAAGATAACGAATATTATATTTTAGATGAACCCTTTAACGGAGTAGATATTCAAAGTAATATAATATTGACCGAGATAGTTTTAGAACTAAAAAAATTGAATAAAATAGTATTAATTTCATCGCATATTTTTTCTACACTCAGAGATACGTGTGATGAAATAATTTTATTAAAAAAAGGAGAGGGGATTAAGTCTGTTAAGAAAACGGAATTTAATAAATTAGAGCAAGAAATGAAGTCGATTACAATTGGAAATCGAATTAAAAACCTTGATTTAAGGTAAAAAAATTACTTCTTATTCCTTGGATGAAATTCATCAATGTTTTTTAGGGCGGAACAAAATGGAGATTTTAGTTCTTACTCGTGATAACTTAGGTCTTGGTGGTAGGAAATTTCGTGACTCTTGGGATTTATCAGTTTATTTTTTAGCAAAACATTGACTTTTAGTTATGTTTTTATAAATTTACAATCAAACACAAGGCTTTGCTTGGATAAGCATCAAGGTTTAGGATTTTTATCCCCGCACTTCGCATAACCGAAAAACGTTATTATTAATCCAAAAAATAAAAAAATGGCAATAGACGGAGTAAAAATAATTGATGGAGATTTAGCTCACGACACTTATGAGGCTATAATGGAATTATATGACAGTGGTGCAAACGCAGAAATGATAAAAAAAGAAATACCATTTACAAAGGAAGACTATGGGATTAACTCGGATTTTTATCACGAAATTTTTGTAACGGCTTATGCCCTTGCTTTTTGGGAAATTGGAGAGATCACAGATGAAATTTTGAATGAAGTAAAGCACGTAATTGCCCTCAAAGCAGGAGTAAAGCTTTGGACGGAGGAATGTAATGAAAAAGAGGGCAATAAAAGACAAAGGGTACTCGATAGGTTTCTAAAGAAAATCTCTAAACCCAATCAAAAAATCCGAAAACGAAAAAAATACAGAGTTGTAAAAAATCTATACTTTGAACAAAATGATGTTTTAACATTTAAACTTTCAGACGATAATTACTGTTCTGTGATTTGCGTAAATATCACCCAAAACAAATCACAAACAACTTATGATTTAGCTTTAACAACTTACAAGAGAAAAGAAAAGCCGACAATCGAAGTACTAAAAAATGAATTTCTTGTCAGTCATTTAATAGAAAGTAAAAGTACTAAAAAAGAAATTTTAGAAAGTCAGCCGGGGGTGGATATTCTTTGGGAATACCATAAAAATAATGCTCAACCGATGACTCAAGCCCAAAAAGATAGAACGTACAGTGATTCCTTTATTGAAATTTTTGAAGGAAGGAAACAAAATTTTATTTTTAGTATTCCATTTACGTTAGTTACGCACAAAGATATGACGCCAATGAAAGATAGATTTGAAGTTATTGGTAAATTAAAAGTCAAAGAAAGTTTTAATAGTTGGGGTGGTATCCATTATTTATCAACTTTTGAAAAAATTGAAGACTATTTTTCTAATTTAGACGAAGAAACAGAGCTTTTTAGAAAAGTAAAATTTCCCATAAAACTTCTCTGCGAAATATAATGAAAGCAATCAAACTAACAAACATTGACATCAAAATATTCAAAGATGCTTTTTCAAATTTTAAAAGATTTGTATCAAGTGATTTTGAATTCAATTTTGAGAACTGTGAGTTATCAACAAGTTTAGATGATTTTGATAAGTGGCATCTCGTAACTTTAGCAACTTTTTATGGGAGAGATTTATTCAGAAAAAAGAATGAAATAGTAATTGAAGGATTCCAATTTGTGAACATAAGTTTTAAGGTTGACTATAATTTACCCAAAGTCAAATTTAAATCTAAATGGGGAGACATTGTTGAGTTAAACCCTGCATATTTGTATTCAGCAGAACTCTTTTTGACTGACAGATTGATTAAAATGCTTTCTGAAAACTCTAAGCTGATTTTAAAAGAAAATATATCTGATTTTGAACAATCTGTTTTTCTGGATAGTAAGAAATATGCTTATTTTATGACTAACAAAACTCTTGTTCTTATACAAACAGAGGGGGATAATGCTAAAATTACTCATCTTTTTAAAATACGATGGAATGAAATATAAATTTAATATGATGACAGATTATCCATCTGAACTTGAAATAGAGATTAATAAATTCAATTCAGATAATAATACAGATTTAAAATTATTACAAGTTCTTGATGATGAAGTAACATTTGTGGAATTAGAAACTTCTATGTCAGATGAATTACTTTTCAAGTTTGGAGTGCAAATTGGGTATATCGACTCGAAGAAAAATATAGAAGGAAGAATATAAATAGTAGATAACGTGGGGTTTGAATCGTGCAAACTTAGAATGAAATCTGCCAGAATTAGTAAATAGGTAAAAAACTACTTCCTATTCCTCGGGTGAAATTCATCAATATTTTTTCTTAGGAAAGCACGGTCTATATGCGTGTAAATTTCGGTGGTGGTAATACTTTCATGTCCCAGCATCATTTGAATCGAACGTAAATCTGCACCGTTTTCCAAAAGATGTGTTGCGAAACTGTGTCTAAAAGTATGCGGACTTACACTTTTATTTATTCCGGCATCTTTTACTGCACGTTTTATAATATTAAAAACCATTACGCGAGATAATGCTGTTCCCCGATTATTAATAAAAATATGGTCGATGTAATTTTTATCTATTTTTTGCTGATTGCGAACGAGTTGTAAATAATTTTTAATTATTTTTTGCGTGTATTTGGCGATTGGGACAAGACGTTTTTTATTTCCTTTTCCTAAAACTTGAATAAATCCTTCTTCAAAATATAAGTCGGAAATTTTAAGGTCGATTAGCTCGGAAACTCGTAAACCGCAACCATAAAGCGTTTCTATAATTGCTTTATTTCTTTCGCCGTGTTTTTCACTTAAATCAATGGAAGAAACTACTTTATTAATTTCTTCTAATGAAAGCGTATCGGGTAATTTTCTTCCGATTTTTGGCGAAGAAATAAGTTCAGTAGGGTTAGATTCTATGATTTCGTCTTCAATTAAAAAATCAAAAAAACTTCTTACACCTGCTAAAATTCGGGCTTGGGACGGAGCGGTGTAGCGTTTGCCTATTTCAAAATTAAAATGCCTCAAATCCTCAACCGATAAGTTTTGAGGTAAAGTTTCGGAAAACATTTTTTGTAATTTCTTTATATCTCTCAGGTAGTTACTGATTGTGTTTTCTGAGAGTGCACGTTCTAATTTTAAATAATTTTTAAAATCGGTAATGAAATCTTCCCACGTCATTTTTTTGCTGTCTTATCTAATTCTTTTGCCTTTATAATCATTGGATCTATAGAGTTCCATACTTGATTATATGCATCTTCTCCAAAAAGAAATTTTGCCATGGTAGCTTTTATAAAAACACTGAAATTCTCTAATTCTTTTTCCTTGTTTTTAGGATTCCATATTTTAATTCCTTTGGCTAATTCGTTTGATAATTCACTTACATTGTAAAATTTAATAAAATCCTCTTTAGTAATTTTTTGTAATTTAGAATGATTTCTATCCACAAACTCAAAAATCGGTTTTTCTATATTATAATTATAGCCGTGGTCGTAAAACCAACGGTCGATTCCAATAGTGTCCAATGGAATGAAGTTATCCGGAATTATTCCGCCACCGCCATAAACGATTTTACCTTTAGGTGTTTTAAACTTTAACGAATCGATTTTTTTGATACTATCCAAACTGTATAATTCGCCTGAAGAAATCCGATTTCTTAAATCATTATTATAATTTTTATCGTTTATGGTATAAGGTTTTTGAATGGAACGTCCGGTAGGAGTGTAGTATTTTGCGGTGGTAAGTCTTATCTTTGAGCCGTCGCCCAAACTAATTTCTTTTTGAACTAATCCTTTTCCGTAACTTCTTCGTCCAATAATAGTTCCTGCATCCTGGTCTTGGATAGCTCCTGCAATAATTTCGCTTGCAGACGCTGAACCTTCATTTAATAAAATGTAAAGAGGTTTGTCTTCAAATACACCTTTTTCTGTGGCATATTTTAATTGTTTTTTACCCTCTTTGTCTTTTGTATAAACAATTAATTGGTCTTTTTTTAGAAATTCATCGGCGATTTCTTGTGCGATATCCAGTAATCCACCGGGGTTGTTTCTTAAATCAAATACCAAAGAGGTCATTCCTTGTTTCTTAAGGTTTAATATTGCTTCATTAACTTCTTTAGCAGAGGTTTCTATGAATTTATTTAGTTTTATATATCCTAAATTATTACTAATCATATAGTATTGAGAAACAGACGGATGTTGAATTCTCGTACGTTTTGCCGCTACATTGATTTTTTCTTGATTTCGTAAAAGAGTGAGATTTACTGTAGTTCCTGCTTTTCCACGGATGTAATTAAAAGCGGAGTCAATGGTAGAACTGTCAATTTTTATGTTGTTTACAGATAGAATTCTATCAGATAATTTAAATAAATCTTTGTTAGGGCTGTATGGGTTAGTGTGTGTAATAATTAACGAATCATTTATTTTTAAATAATTGATACCCAGACCTTCGTAATAGCCTTCAAATTCTTGCTTTTTTAAAGGTGATATTGTTTTTGGAATGTAAGAAGAGTGCGGATCTAAATTCTGAGTTACAAAATTTATGGTTTTGTCAATTAGAGCATCGGTGTTAAGACTATCGATATAATAATTATCGATTAAATTCATTAAACGCCTCATTTTTTGCTCATTAGTAGAGTAAGTAATAGTTATATAATCATCGTTTTCATCTAAAGCAATATCATATTTTTTGCCCACATGAAAACCAATGACAAAAAACATAACCATTGCTAAAGCAACAAGAATTATATTAAATATTTTTAAATATTTCTGCATTTATTATATCCTCTTTTGAGATTTGAGTGATTTCAACACCTGCTTTTCTTAAAAAATCAATTCCGGAGGTATCGGAATACTTATCAATGTATACTACACGTTTTATGCCACTTTGGTGAATGAGTTTGCTACATTCTTTGCAAGGTGAAAGCGTAATGTATAATGTCGCATTCTCACAACTTTGGGTGGATGCCGCTACTTTTAGAATTGCATTTGCTTCTGCATGTAAAACATACCATTTTGTATAGCCCTCTTCGTCTTCACAATTATTCTCAAAACCGCTTGGAGTTCCATTGTATCCGTCAGAAATTATCATTCGGTCTTTTACGATTAAAGCACCCACTTGTTTTCTTTTACAATAGGATAATTTCCCCCATTCTATTGCCATTCTTAGATAAGCTATATCGTATTTATTGATTTTATTCATGTTAAATATATTCAGAAAACAGGAGCAATTTAAGAATTATAATTGAAACTCTTTTAAGTATATACTTTTTAGTGTTATTCTATTACGGAAATAATTACTTTTGCATTTAATTACGTAGAAAGCAATTATGAAAAATAGAATTACATTTCCGACCTATCATAAATTCACAATGATTTTGTTGAGTATTGTTTTATTAAGTGCTATTTTATACACTTTATCATCTATACTTATTCCTTTATCTTTCGGATTTATTTTTGCAATATTGTTAAATCCTTTGGTTAATAAATTTACTCAGTGGGGTGTTCCCAGAATCCCGTCTATTTTTATAGTAGTAATATTGGCTTTTATAGTGGTAGGTGGATTAATGACTTTTATTTATTATCAATTTCTTGGATTTTATGAAATGAGAGATGTCTTTATGGAAAGACTATTAACGATTTATAATGACATACAAGTTTGGTTGAAAGATTCTTTTGGAATAGGGTTAGAAAAGCAGAACCAAGCAGTTTTAGAATTTTTGGAATCAACTAAGAGCTATGCAGGGCAAGTTATAACCAATCTGTTCACATTTTTAGGGAATGTTTTTCTTGTGATTGTTTTTATAATTATGTTTTTGATTTATAAATCTTTATTTGTCAATTTTTGTTTTGATGTTTTTAACTCTAAACATAAAGAGAATATAGAAAAAATATTAGATGAATCTAAACAGGCAATTCAAAGTTATGTTGAAGGACTGGGAATAGAGATGATAATTATGGGAATTTTAAATTCTACCGCTTATTTAATTATGGGAATAGAATATGCTATTTTAATTGGTGTTTTAGGAGCAATCGTAAATCTTATTCCTTATATTGGTGGAATAATAGGTGTTTCGCTTCCTATATTTATGTACTTGGTAATGAATGAGGTGAATCTATTTATGCCGATTGTTATTATTGCAGTTTACAGTTCATTACAAATGCTTGATAATTATGTAATTGTGCCAAAAGTAGTCGCCGGGAAAGTTTCGGTAAATGCGTTTTTTACAGTGTTTGGAGTGTTATTGGGCGGAGCATTGTGGGGAGTTTCCGGAATGTTTTTATCAATAATATTTCTTGGTATTTTAAAAATAGTTTTTGAAAAAATAGAAGGTTTAAAACCATACGCCAAAATTATAGGAGATAAAAAATAATTAAATACTTTTTATCTCCAACGTACTCAGTCCAAAACCATTTTGTTTTAATGCAATTTGAGTAGTAATTCTTTCTTTTAGCGAATCCACGTGACTGATTATCCCAATCATTTTATCACTTTCTTGTTGTAATCTTTCGAGTGTATCTAAAGTTTGGTCGAGTGTTTCCGGGTCTAAAGTCCCAAAACCTTCATCTATAAATAAACTATTGATTTGCACGTTTTTAGAAGCTAAATCAGACAGAGCCAAAGCCAAAGCCAAACTCAAAATAAAAGTTTCTCCACCCGATAGTGTTTTTACCGAACGACGTTGATTTCCCATGTCTTTATCTATGGCAATCAGGCTGTCGTCTTCTTCGGTAGAAGGTTGAGCCATAACATAGCGAGGCGTTAGCATTTCTAATCGTTTATTTGCCAAAATCAATAAATGTTTTAGTGTTAAATCCTGAGCAAAACGATTAAATTTATTTCCCGTTGCATCACCAATCATATTATCTAACAAACGCCATTGTCGGTTATTTTTGGTTTCCTCGGCTATTTTTTCTTTTAAACTTTTTCTGTCTTTTCGGTAAGATTTATCGTTGGTTAAAAGTATAGAAAACTCTTTGTCTTTTTTATTTAATTCTTGCTGTCTTTCAGTTTTTTGCAGAACAGATTCATTTAATTCAGCTTTAGATGAATCAACGTCTTTTTGCAATAATTCATTATAATTTTCTTGAATTACAACTAATTGACTCGTGGTTTCTTTTAATTGATTTTTAAGTGTTTCGTGCTGATTCTCCAAACGTTGTACTTCGCTATACTCCAATCTTGCTTTTTGAGCAGAAACAATATCATCAAAACCTAAGATTTTAACTTTTTGACTTAAATCATCTTCTATCTGATTAAACTCTTTAGCAATTAAACTTTTCTCTTCTGAAATGATTGAAACATTTTCAGTTTTATTCTTTAAATCTGTATTTAATTCCGTCCATTTTTTAGAAAAAACTGCGATTTCATCATTTACATTTTTATCACCGATTAATTCTTCGATTTTTGTTCTTAGAGATTTGCCTTCAACTTCAATTTTCTGTAAATTTTCTATAATTGGTAAAGCATTTTTGGCAACTTCGTGTATTTCATAATTTGACTTCCATTCCTCTAAAAAAGCAATACTTTGTTTGTTCTTCTCAATTTTTTCTGTCCAATTCTGAGTAAGAAATTCTTTAGGATAAACAGCATTAAAATTTTCTTTTTTAAGTTCTAATTCTTTATTTAACAATGAAATTTCATTTTCTAAATTTGCCTGATTTTTAGCTAAAATCTCGTGCGTTTTTTCTAAAGCATTCCACTCTTTTTGTGATTTATTTACTTTGATTTCTTGTTGTTTTATTTCTGTCTCCAGAGCATTTTCCACTACCTTATTTTCCTTTGCAAAAGGGTGTTCCAAAGCACCGCATAACGGACAAGGCTTTCCATTAACTAAGTGATTTCTATGCTCCTCAAAAGATTGTTTTAATTTCTGAAAATCAAATTTTTCCTTTAAGAGATTTAATTTTTCGTAAGCTAAATTATAGATAGTTTCAGCTGTTTTTAATTGTTCGGGAACTGGAGCTAAATCTTCTTTTACTTTGTTTAATTCTTGTGTTTTTTGCTCAATATTTTTTGTTTGAGTTTTAATTTCATTAATCTCTTTTTCTACGGTATAAGCAGTTTCTAACTCCTTTCTTAAAACCAAAATTTCTTCTTGAGGATTTTTTAAATCAAACGAAACTAATTTAGTTTTTAGCTCATTTAGAACAATATTACTCTTTGATTTTAAGTTAATTAATTCAGATTTTAAAACAGATAAATTTGAAATAGATTTATTAAGAGGTTTTATTTCTAAACTTAATTGATTTCTTAAATTTTTATATTCCGAAAGTTTTTCTTTTCTACTTTCCTCTAAATCATTCACTTTCTGACGGAAAATATTTAGCTTTTCTTCTAAATTATTTTGATTGATTTCCTCATGCGTAAAAACCGAAATTTCTTTAATTAAGTTCTCTTTTTTATTGGCTAAATCCTCTAAAGTTTTGTTTAGCTCGGTTTCTTCTTTTTCTAATTTATTATATTGATTTCGAGTGTTTTCCCATTTAGATAATTGAACGGAAATACTTTCTGTTTTCTTATGTAAACTTAAATAAATTCCTTCTTTCTCATTGAAATCTTGTAAATTTTGCTCAAAAGTCGATTTGTTTTTATTGAAGTTTTCTAATTTTTTTTGCTCGATTTCTATCGTGTTTTTATGTGCAATTTGATTTTTTAGGACTTCAATTTCTTTTTGATTTTCAATGATTTCTGTCTGAATTTGCTCTTGCTCCGTTTGGTAAGTTTTCTTTAAATCAGGATTTAAAATTTTCTCCTCGATTTTAGAAATTTCTCGTTCCCATTCATCAATTTTAGTTTTAGAATCTTTAAACTTTTCATAGGCTTTAATTCCGATTTTTCTATAAATATCCGTTCCCGTAATTTGCTCTAAAAGGGCACTGCGTTCATTTTTATTTACTTTTAAAAACTTAGCAAATTCGCCCTGAGCCAACATAACGGACTTTATAAATTGTTCATAATTCAGCCCGATAAATTCCTCATTTAAAAATGGAACTTCACTTTTTTTCTGATTTAAAACCGAACCTTTTGCATCGTATAAAAACATCTCATAATCTTGCAAAGTCCCCGTACGAGCCACCCTAACCGACCAAACCGACTGGAAAATCCCTTTTTTGCACGAATAAGTTACACTTGCCTCCGCTTCATTTTGTCCGCGTGTTAAAATTGCACCACTCTTTTGCATTGCTCCTTTAGAAACTTTCCCCATTCGTGGTGTTTCGTTGTACAAAGCCAAAGCGATAACGTCTAAAATCGTGGATTTCCCGCTCCCTGTTGCACCTGTAATCGCAAATAAATTATTTTCGGTGAAAGGTTTTTTAGTGAAATCAATTTCGTGATTTCCCTCTAATGAATTTATATTTTTAAATGCGATTTTTAAGATTTTCATAATTAAATTTGATTAAAGTTCGGCTAAAACTTCTTCTAATAAAATATTGAACGCTTGGTTTAATTCTTCTTTTACATCGTCGTTAAGTTCTTGCGTATCCAATAATTTAGAAAACACATCTTTCGGTTGTAAATCGGCTAAATTTTCTTGCTCTTTGTATAGTTCCGATGTTCCTAAAACTCTATCTTTCCAATAGATTTTTGTTTTTACGATTTCATAATTATCATTTTTAAAATCAATCATTAAATGATTAAATGCATCTTCTATTTCTGCCGAATAATTGTCCTCAATCATTTCGATTTCCAGCAAACTTTTTAATTGAAATTTTTCGTTTAAATGATTCAATTTTAATTCAATTTCATTTAAAGTTCCTGTAATTCTGATTAATTTTCTAAAGTTAGGAATCGGGATACTTTTGGGTTCAAAACCATTTTTTGTGTCAATTAATAAAACTCTTTTTTCGTCTTTTCGTTCGCTAAAAGACAAAGGCAAGGGTGAACCTGAATAAAAAGTTGGTTTCTCGGCAGAAATTTGTTGGGGCTTGTGAATATGCCCCAATGCAACGTAATCAAAATTATTTCCTAAACGATGTGCATCGAATTTTGCTTCGTTCCCCACCTGAATATCTCGCTCACTGTCGGGCGTGGCAGAAGCTCCCGCAGTAAATAAATGCCCCATTGCGATTTTGGGTAAATTCGGATAAAATTCATCACAAAAATCAGAAGCGTTTTTAAAGGTATTTTCAATTCCGTTTTGCACCGCTTTTATTCGGTCATCATAACTGATTCCGTCTGTGGCTTTTCGCAAATCGGCATCTCTTAAATACGGAATGGCACAAATTACAAGCTCCTCTTCATTTTTTTTAATCGGGAAAATACAATCTGAAATATTTTCGGGCATTCCGCCAAGCATTTTCACATTGATTTCGTTTAAAATTTCTTTCGGAGCATTTAACATCGTTGGAGAATCATGGTTTCCGCCCGTTACAATGATTTTGCAGTCTTTTTGTTGTAATTCAATTAAAGCATTATAAAATTGTCGGCGAGATTCGGAAGAAGGATTTCCAGTATCAAAAACATCGCCCGAAATCAAAATTAAATCAATCTTTTCTTGCCCGACTAACGTAACCAACCATTCAATAAACAAATCAAAATCGGTGTTTAAGTCGTATTTATATAGTTTTTTACCAATATGCCAGTCCGCTGTATGGAGTATTTTCATTTCTTTATTAAAAACAGAATAAAGCAAAAATAATCTATTTGATTAAATTTGCCTTTGAAAAATTAAATTGATTTTTCTATATAATCAATCATTTTTTGCATGGCGATTTTATAACCATTTAATCCTTTTCCGCTGACAATTTCTATGCAATTCACTCCCGTTACAGATTTACTTCTGAATCCTTCTCTTGCATAAATATCGGAAATATGAATCTCTATACACGGTGTGGTTACCGATTTTAAAGCGTCTGCAATGGCATAAGAATAATGAGTATAAGCTCCGGCATTTAATATAATTCCGTCATAGGAAAAGCCAACTTCATGAATTTTATCTATAATAAATCCTTCATGATTTGATTGAAAATATTCAATTTCACATTGATTAAATTCTTCTTTTATTTCAGGTAAAAAATCTTCAAAAGTTACGTTTCCGTAAATTTCAGGTTCTCGTTTGCCTAAAAGATTGAGGTTCGGTCCGTTTATAATAATGAATTTATGTTTCATGGTTTAATTATTTCTACAAAAATAACTATTAAATATAAAAATTATGTTTGATTAATTATTTATAAAATAGAGGTTTTATACATTTAATTAAAAGATGAATTTAAATCATTAAAATTAACTCTGAGAAATTTATAAAATTTGTATTTTTGGTGAACTTAAAAAATATTCTATGAGCTGTCCTGAAAAAATGAACGAAAATATTGAGAAAAAATTTTGTCATCTTTGGCACATGGTGGGGAATACTCCAATGTTAGAACTTTCTTATACTTATAAAGGAAAACCGTCTAAAATTTATGTGAAGTGTGAGCATTATAATCTTACGGGGAGTATAAAAGACCGTATGGCACTTCATATTTTGTATAAAGCTTATTGCGAAGGAGAAATCAAATCGAATGATACAATAATTGAGGCTACAAGCGGAAATACCGGAATCGCTTTTTCAGCGATAGGAAAGGCTTTAGGGCATAATGTGAAAATTTTTATGCCGAATTGGCTCAGCAAAGAACGTATGGATATTATCCGAAGTTTAGGAGCGGAAATTGTTCCTGTAAGTAAAGAGGAAGGCGGGTTTTTAGGAAGTATAAAAATGTGCGAAGATATTGCCTCTCAAAATGAAAATGTATTTTTACCTCGTCAGTTTGATAATAACTATAACTGTGAGGCACACAAAGAAACTACCGGAAAGGAGATTATAAAACAACTTAAAAATAAAGGTTTAACGGCTGATGTTTTTGTTGCCGGAGTAGGAACGGGTGGAACGGTAATGGGAGTAGGAAGTGCTTTGAAAGAAGCTTTTCCTGAGGTTAAAATTTATCCGTTAGAACCAAAAGAATCGCCGACGTTGAGCACCGGGCATAAAGTGGGATCTCATCGAATACAAGGAATTTCTGATGAATTTATTCCGTCTATTGTAAAACTTGATAAGTTGGATCGAGTGGTAAAAGTTTCTGATGGAGATTCTATTATTATGGCTCAGAAATTAGCCAGTCAGTTAGGTTTGGCAGTCGGGATTTCATCCGGAGCAAATGTTGCGGGAGCTATCAAACTTAAAAATCAATTAGGTGATGATGCTGTGGTAGTTACAGTTTTATCTGATTGTAATAAAAAGTATTTAAGCACAGATTTAATGCGAGAAGAACCTGTAAAAGAAGAATATATTTCTACTGATACGGAGTTTAAAGATTACGATCCGATCTCCAGATGTGATTAATTTACAGAAAAAACAAAGAGGAAATATTACTAAAATGTCCTTTTTGTTTTATTTATTAAAAACTAACTTTCTTCAAGTTCTAAATTATCTAATATAGCTTTTAAATTCTCTTGTGATTCAGATGCTATTATATCCATATTAATGATTAGTTTGGTGTTGTCTGTTGTTAAAATATAGCTATCAGCATGTTTTTTAACCTTTTTCACTTCAGATAAATCAATTTGTCGTTTCAATAAATTATTTACTGTTAATACTTCATTCTCAATGGTTAAATATTGATTTTTTTTACTATAAAAATAGGAAAATAGATATAATATAGAGATTGAGAAAAAGGAGTAGTTTAACCAAAAGGGCTCTGATTTTAAATATACTCTCACTAAAGTTAAGATTAACCATATAACAGCAAATATTAATTTGCGATTAAGATGTTTTTGGGTGTAAAATATTTTCATTTATGTGATTTCTGTTGTAAAATTAATTACTTACAACTTAAAAACAAGAAAAGATAATATAAAAAATCATGTTATCTTGGAATATATTAGGAGAAGTTCATTATTAAATAATCATTAAATGCCATGTTATATATTTAGTTGATTTATAATTAATTGTTTATGGTTTAGATGTTTATATAATTTAAATTTATAGGTTATTAATAAAACAATATAGGAAATTAATTATAAGAAAGAATAAAGCTTTAACTTTGTGGCAGATTAAAATTTAATAAACAATAAAAAACAAATATTATGACAAATGTAGGTAGAAAATTCCCTAATATTGCAGTGAATGCAATGAACGAAATGGGTGATACATTCAAATTAAATGTATTAAAAAAAGCAGTTAAAGAGAAAAAGAAAGTATTATTATTTTGGTACCCAAAAGACTTTACTTTTGTTTGTCCAACTGAATTACATGCTTTCCAAGAGGCTTTAGGAGAATTCGAAAAAAGAAATACTATCGTAATTGGAGCATCTTGTGACACTCCGGAAGTTCATTTCGCATGGCTTAATTTATCAAAAGATAATGGAGGTATAGAAGGTGTTACTTATGACATCATTGCTGATAGTAATAGAAATTTAGCAAATGCTTTAGGTATCTTAGATACTACAGATGGAGAGTATGATGAAGAAACTGACACTTATTTAATAGATGGAGATAACGTAAGTTACCGTGCTACTTATTTAATTGATGAGGATGGACGTGTATTCCATGAATCTGTAAACGATATGCCATTAGGTAGAAATGTAAAAGAGTATTTAAGAATGATTGATGCCTTTACTCACGTTCAGAAACACGGAGAAGTTTGTCCTGCAAACTGGGAAGAAGGTAAAGAGGCAATGAACGCCAATAGAGATGGAGTAGCAAATTACTTAAAATCTCATTAATTAATTTAAATAACCAAGTGCTATTATATTTAGCATTTTGTTATTAACATTTTAAAAATCAAAAAATATGAAAGAATTAGAACAAGATAATTTACAAGAAATAATTAAAGAAAACGAAAGAGTTTTTGTTCAATACGGAGCAGGATGGTGCGGAAACTGTAAAATAATGAAGCCTAAATTCAAAAAATGGGCAAGAGAAATAGATTTGGCTGAGTTTTACTATGTAGATGCAGAGAAATTTCCTGAATCAAGAAAATTAGCAAATGTTAATAATTTACCTACTTTCGCATTCTTTAGAAATGGAGAATTAGTAAATGAAGTTCAGACTAATAAGGCTGATGTTTTAGAGAAGTTTATTAACGATGTAATAGCAGAATAGGTAATTAGAATTATGAGACTGCCTTTAATAAAACATATTAATACTTTTATAGAAGAAAATGACCAGGATTTCGTGTTGGAAACAATAGAAACTTTGGAAAATCTGATAGAAAGTGAAAATGTGAAAGATGAAGAGTTAGATGTAATCGGTGAATTGCTATCTAATTTTTATGGAGCGATAGAAGTTAATAAAATCATTAAAGACGGAAAGCCTCAGAAAGAGGCACTTAACGAGTTTATGAAACGTGTAACAGGATCTATAGATAGATAATAGTTACATTATTTTTTCGTTCTAAAAACCGTTATAGGTTTTCAGGTATAGAAATAATTAATTTGAATGGAATAGAGAAGTCGCTTCTCTATTCCATTTTTTAGGTTCTGAATTTAATTTTTAAGTTAGTTCCTTTATCACAGATAGATTATAAGTCAGGGATATTACCTCTCTTGAAAAATAATGTATTTCACTCCGTAATCAATATAATTGGAAAGTAATGAAATAGAACCTAAATAAACAGTTACTTTATATTTTCCTAAATTTTGAGTGAATTTAATTTCATCTAATGTAATGTTTTTTCTTTGAGATTTTAATTTCTCATCTGTAAACGCTTTTATTTGTGGGTAGAAATTAATTTTTTCGCTATCATTAAGTGTTAAATAAAGATCCTGGTCGCTGAGTATAATATCTATTTTGTCATTACCGATATTTATTATGTTATTTTTATTATAAATAATATAAGAAGCCTCCCACACCCAGCTTTTCCGCTCAATAGGAATTACTTTTACCGAATCAGAAAGTCCAACTATAAGACGCAAATCATCAACACCTTGTGGCGTTTCTGTAATGACGTTTTTAAACTCTTCATATGAAAATAGCCAATATGGATTTTCCTCTACAAGTTCTATTTGTTTGGCTTTACTCAAATAAGGCAGGACACCTTCAGTAGCATTTCTTTCATTTAGAAACTTAATTTTGCTATTTAAGTTTGTTAAAGTTTCGTGGGTTACATCTGCATTGTAATCAATTTTTCCGTTTGCTAATAAATCTTTTTCTTCTAAAAGTTTTTTAAACTCATACTCTTGACTTCGTATTGCTACCGAAGATGCACTAAAATACGGACAAATTAATGAGAAAATAATAAATAAAATAAGGCTTTTCGGAATAAATTCAATACTTGCTTTTTTATAAAGAATAAAATATAACGTCACAACTGTCAACCATATTGCAAGTAATAAAACATAATAGCGAGGCTCTGTAAATCCGTACTCTAAAAGACGAGTGAAAATTGCAACAAAAAGTAATGCAATAAGCGGTAACAATGAATAATAAAATATTTTATAAAACCACTTAACCCAAGATTTCTTTGTTTCATTTCTAAGCGGATAAACTAATAATAAAGCTAAAATCCCAATAATTGAATAACTTAAAATTGAGTACGAAAGCCAACCTTCTGGCAATTTCCAAATCACTAAAAGTTTAATGGAGTACAAGTATAAAATAATAGTGTACAAAAACATTATGGGAATCAGTACAAACTGTGTAAAAAATTTCAAGACAACAGGGAATTCCTTTTGTTGAGTATTTTCTGTTTCATCTTTATTTACGAATAATAAAAAGATAATAGTATTCCCAATAGTTGCAATAAAGAAGAATGTCCTTACATAAGTTTTTTCATCAAATCTAACATTAAAAAGAGATTCTATTGTGTAAATAATGGATAAAACACCTAAAGTTAAAACTCCCGAAAATATAAAAGAAGTAACAATATTTATAAATAAATTTTTGTTATAATCCCAAAAGGTATATTCATCGTTTTTCTTAAAAAGAAAGGGAGCAACCGCAACAAATAAATGAACTAAAACGTAAATAGGAATAATAATAAAAATATAAGAATCATTAAACTCTGCTCCGGGCTTTGGCAGAATAATATAATATCCGATTAATCCTATAATTCCTATTATATTTAAAAGCCACTCTTTTCCAACTCTTTTACTCAGCATTTTTAAACTGAAAAATAATGGAATTGCTGTGGAAAAGATAATTCCAAAAGCGAGAAAAGTAGAAGATTCATCTATTTGTAAAAAAAGATAAACAAATAAAGAAATTGCCGAAAGTAAAACCAAAGGATACTTTAGTGTAATGTTTTTCAGATTATTAAGTGTAGTTGCTATTTTCATGTTAATTATTTTCCCTTATTTTCTTAAACTCTTCTACCACAGCACTGTGAGAGATTGTTTTATCTTTAAATAATTGCGTAAAATATTCTCGTTCTTTTTCTGTTGCCCCCAACTGATTTAAAATATTATAAAGGTGCATTTTCATGTGTCCTTTTTGGATTCCCGTAGTTACCAAAGAACGTAACGCCGCAAAGTTTTGAGCCAATCCCGCTACTGCTACAACGCTCATAAGTTCCTCGGCATTTGGTTTCTTCAATAATTCCAAAGCAAATTTCACCAACGGGTGCAAAGATGTTAATCCGCCCACTGTTCCTAAAGCAATCGGTAAGTCTAACCAAAATCTGAACACTCCGTCTTTTACTTCGCAATGTGTTAAACTACTGTAAGTTCCATTTTTAGATGCGTAAGTATGCGCACAAGCCTCCACTGCCCTAAAATCGTTTCCGGTGGCAATTACAACGGCATCTATTCCGTTCATGATTCCTTTGTTGTGAGTCGTTGCTCGGTAAGGTTCTACCTCAGCAATTCTCACTGCCTGAGTAAATTTTTTCACAAATTCCTCAGGGTTTATATTTTTCTCGGCTAAATCTTCTACGGGACAAGAAACTTCAGCTCTAACCATACATTCCGGCGTGTAATTGGACAAAATACACATGATGATTTGTAAAGATTCTTTTTCTTCCTGTGTAAATTCATTTGAATTAGAAATCTCTCTTTCCATAGTTTTGGCAAACTGCTCCAAACACGAATTAATAAAGTTCGCTCCCATAGAATCTTTGGTATTAAAACTAACTTCTAACTGAAAGTAATTCGGAATTTTGTCGGTTTTATCTTTGATTTCCATTTGTAGAATTCCACCGCCTCTTTTCTCCATATTATGAGTGATAGATGCGGTGTCTTCTTTCATTTTTTGTTTTAATTCATTATTAAAAAATTGAATTAATTTCTGTGTATCTCCCTCATAAGAAAAATGAACATGACCTAATTTTTCAACACCTAAAATCTCGGTTTTAAACCCGCCTCTTTCCGACCAAAACTTAGCCGACTTAGACGCCGCCGCCACTACCGAGCTTTCTTCTACCGCCATAGGAATTGCGTATTCTTTCCCATTGATTATAAAATTCGGGGCAATACCAAACGGCATATAATAATTAGAAATGGTATTCTCGGAAAATTCATCGTGCAGTTTTTGTAAATCTGCATCGGTATTCCAATATTTTTCTACTATTTCTTTGGCTTCTTTCGGATTACTGAAATAAGTTTCCGTAAGCCATTTTATTTTATCGTTTTTAGTCAGTTTAGAAAATCCGCTAATCATATTTTGAGTTTTTTATTACTATAATTTTTATACAAACACCCCTATAATCCCATCAAAGGGACAACCCTCGGAAATGTTTTAATTTTTTCATATAAATATTTACCGTATCACTCTGAACTTGTTTCAGAATCTTATTTTTTACTTTTATATTCAACTTGTGCGATGCTGAAATAAATTCAGCATGACAAACCATATTATTTAATGTCTTGAATCACAACTTTATCTTTACATTTTTTGAAATTAACTTCTACGTTGTAAGTAGAATCTGTATAATTTAAAATGTATAATCCGCAAGGTTTTTCTCGCGGTGCACTTCTTTCAAAATCAATTTCTCCTTTCTTTAATATTTTTTGATTTACAAAAGCGGTATCAATATTTAATACACCTAATTTTTCTATTACTTTTGGCTCGTATTCCTTAGGCAAAAAATCAACTTCAGACAAAACCCTCCCGTTAGGCATATAATTTTTAACGTAATCTCGGCAAGAACTTCTTCTTCCAAAAAATAGTATAACTAAAAATGTTCCGCCTAAAATCCCTAATCCGTAAAATTTAAAACGTCTTCGTAAATCGCTCATTATATCATAAATAAGTTTAAGTCCGTGTAATGTAAACCAAACCAATCCGCTAATTCCTTATTAGTATGTCTTCCTTTAAAAAGATAAATTCCTTTCTGCAACCCTCTGTTATACTGAATTAATTTCTCGAAACCACCGTCTTTTGCTACCTGAATTAAATATTCTATAAAAAAGTTACTTAATGCCTTACTTGTTGTTCGTGCATATCTGGAAGCAATGTTTGCCACTCCGTAATGAATAATGTCATGTTTTATAACCGTAGGTGATTCATGTGTAGTGATTTCCGAGGTTTCAAAACAGCCCCCATTAGCAATACAAGTTTCTATGATTACTGCTCCGGATTTCATTTTTAAAACCATTTCTTCCGTTACAACATTGGGTGTTCTGCATGAGCCTTCCATTGCTCCAACCGCAACATCACAACGCATTAAAGCCTTTGTGATTTCTTTCGGGTCTAATGTACTTGTCGGAATTCTTTGATTTAAATCTACTTGAAGCTGTCTTAATTTAGTAATGGAAGAATCAAAAACTCGAACACTAGCCCCTAAACCTAAAGCCGCTCTTGCCGCATATTCCCCGATTGTTCCCGCTCCTAAAATCATAACCTCTGCCGGGCGAACCCCCGCAATTCCACCTAACATTACTCCATTTCCGTTATTGGAAGTCGCCAATAGTTCTCCCGCAATTAAAGCCGCTGATGTTCCCGTGATTTCTGAAACTAAGCGAACAATAGGATTCGTTCCGTGATCATCTTGCAAATATTCTGTTCCTATTGCAGTTATTTTCTTTTTGGAAAGTTTATCGAAATAAGATTTTTTTAAAGTATTAGGCATTACCCCCGAAATTAAAAGACTATTAGGCTGGATATAGTCAAGCTCTTCTTCTTTGGGCGGAGCGATTTTTATAACCACCGGTTTTGCAAATACTTTTCGAGTATCATACTCTATCATTGCACCCGCCTCAGAATATTGGCTGTCGGTAAACTGACTGCCTTCTCCCGCATTGGATTCTATCGTGATTTCGTGTCCGTTTTTTACCAAAACTTCCACAGCATCGGGCGTAAGCGGAACTCGTTTTTCTTGGTAATGTGTTTCTTTTGGGATGCCTATGCTTAATTTTCCTTGTTTAGATTCAACTTCCAGCATTTCTTCTTGTGGCATTAAATCTTCTTTGGAAAAAGGGGTAAATACCTTGCTCATTTATTCAAAATTTATAATTCGGGTTTCGTTGTCATTTAAAATCTCTAAGATATGATATTTTTCGGGAATTAAACTTTTTATTCTCTCCGGCCATTCCACAAAACAGAAATCTTCTGAATACGCATATTCTTCCCAGCCCATATCATAGGCTTCTTCCTCATCATTAATTCTATAAAAATCAAAATGATAAACTATTCCGTAATCTGTTTGATATTCGTTCACCAATGAATAAGTAGGGCTACTTGCCTCGTCCTCTGAGTTCATTTGCTTTAAAATTTCCGTAATTAAAGTTGTTTTTCCGGCACCCATTTCACCTTTAAATAAAACTACCTTTTCTTTAAATAGAGGCAAAAGCTCTTGAGCTATTCCTTCTAAATCTTTTATATCTTTAGCTATAAATTTTTTCATTGCATAAAACTTAACAAACAAAAATAAGGATTGTTATTCTAATAATTGAAATTACTATTGATTTTAGTGTTTTACTAAATTACAAGAATATTTTTTTTGTTAAATAGATTAATTCTATATTTGTGAAAATTAGAATTATGAAAAAGACTATTTTATTAATACCCCTTATTTTCATCTTACAAAGCTGCATAGGTGAGTTTTTTAAAGCAGATAACATATTTTACGAATTTGAATTACCTGCAGAAAAATGGGTAACTATTACTCCTAAAAAAGACGTATACAAGGTGGAGGATACTATAGATATTACTTATAAAGTACCTTCTAAAATAGGGAAATATGTAAAAGAAGAAAGTAAAGCTGATATTCAAAAATACTTTAATATTAAACCTGAAAATTTTATAATAAATAACTATTATTCGGGCGATTATGTGACTTATAAATTAGATATAGCTTTAAAGTCAAGATATTCTGAAGGTCATTACCCTGACAAAACTATTATTCTTATAAATGAAGGAAAGGAAGCTAAAAGAGAAAATAGAGAATTAAAAGGTAGTGTAGGTAAATTTCGTTTTAATAAAGAAACTCAAGAATACATAATGAAGATAAAAATTATCTTTTTAAAACCGGATACTTTTTATTGGGTCAAAGGCAAAGAAGAAGACAGAGAAAGTGTTTTACTAGGAGATGAAATACAATTTCCTATGCCTAATAATGATGATTATTATAACAGTGCATGTTCTGTTAAATATATTGCTCCTGAAGATAATATCGCTATAAGGGTAGTAGAATAATAAAATTTATAATATATAGAAAACCGTTTATCTGTAATAGAATAAACGGTTTTTTAATATTCGGCATTCAATTTTAATTCGTACTTTCACATAATAAAAGAACATTATGGCATTTAAAGATTTTTTTGAGTTTGAGATTAAAAAACTTACTTACTTTTTAACGAATTTATTAGGGAAATCGGGTAGTGAAATTCTGGAAGCGTTGGAACTGAGGGATAATACAGATTTATTAATTAATTTTAAAACTAAATCTGAAGAAGAACCTGAAATGTTAGAGCGGTTTTTAACAGCTAAAGAAGTGGAAGAAAATTATAAATCTTTTGCGAAATATTGCTATACAATTGCTCTTGATTTCTATGAAAAGAATAATGATGCCGCTCAATTTTATGCTCAGTTAGGTAGAGAGGTAGAGAATATAGGGAATAAAATGTTCAGTCTTGATTTTGATACTACAATAGTAAATGAATTGAATAATCTTAAATCTGAACTAAAAGAGAAAGGTATTCTCTGAACTCTTATTATACAAATGCGATATTGAAACGAGTTTAGGGCCGTGCATATGTCTCCCTGAATTTATTTCAGGGTCTCATGAAAAGTGAGATTGCTTCACTTTCGGTCGCAATGACGTGAAAATAGAGAAACGCATGTTCTTGCTAATGCGATGTTGAAACAAGTTCAGCATGACCGTGTATCTGTCACTCTGGATTTATTTCAGGGTCGCATAAGAATTGAGATTGCTTCGTAAACTACAATGAGAATGAAATAGAGAAACGTATATTTATCGAGTGCGATACTGAAACGAGTTCAGC
>JAHUUM010000003.1 GCA_019218445.1 Weeksellaceae bacterium TAE3-ERU29
TAAATATACTTCTTAATTAATTATTTTTTTAAGTATCAGTTCTATCTCACTAAGTAATAAAATATTTTTTCTTCATTCAAACACCATAA
Organism: Weeksellaceae bacterium TAE3-ERU29; assembly: GCA_019218445.1. GTDB lineage: Bacteria > Bacteroidota > Bacteroidia > Flavobacteriales > Weeksellaceae > Ornithobacterium. Next base: position 90 of record JAHUUM010000003.1, read on the forward strand.
AGTGTAAACTCTTTTTGCAAGATGTACTATTTTTTTCCATTTTTCATCATTTATTATATCCATATCACTAGAAAAAAAAGATGGTTCTTCGTAATTCTCAAGAGCATTTAAAAGTTCTTTAAATAACTCTACTAATTCTGAGAAAGAATCTATGCCTTTTAACCCTACATTTACAACTTTATAAGTTATATCATCAGTAATCATTTCATATAATTCAGAATAAGAAGAAACTATTTTAGAAGATTTAGAAAACCAATATTTCTTTTGCTTTTCTATACTTGACAATTCCTCTAAATTATACTTTATATTATTTATGGTGTCTTTTGAATACATATCTAATCAAATTTAGGCATTTTAGAAGAGTCAAACTCATTTAAAGGAATATGAGATTCTGCTGATCTCCCTCCTCCTTGAGAAGACTTGATAGGATTTCCATACTTATATAATACGTACCATTTTCCCTCCATAAAATCTAATGAAAATGATTTTCTAATTTGGCTTAAATATCCCTAATTTATAAAGTAAAGCTACAATAACTACTACGACTGCAATAATAAATCTAAAATCTGTTAAAAACTCCCAAATATCGTAGCTCTTCTTATTTTTTTTCTCTTCCATATTACTATTCATCAAATTGTTTCATTATTTCAGTTTTCTTATTCTCAAACATTTTTTGCATATGGTCTTGAACCTTATTTTCAATATAAGATTCCCTACTCATACCTGAAGGTTTTAAAGAATCATATTCATTACCATACATACCTTGCAACTCACCAACAAAATCTTCACTAAACCTAAAGATTGTAGTGTAATCGGTATCCTTGGTATTGCTTAATGTACCTATTGCATTTCCACCATCGCTTGTGACTCTAGCAAAATGTTCCATAACCGCTAATTCAACCCAAGACTCTTTTAACTCAGGGGACGAAGCTATACTTTGCGTTAATGTTGTAAACTCTTCAGACAACTTTAATGCAATTTTAGCTCCTCCTTGATAAGCTCCTGCCGCTTTTACCAATTTTCTAGTACCCTTAAAATAGGCTGCTAAAAATAGTGAGGCAATATCTCCTTTATCCAAACTCATAGAAGGATCTTCTATTTTTTGAATCATAGCAGAACCGTTAATCCAATTACCTATTACTGGTATATAAGATGCCCACCCCGTTTGCTTTTTGTGAACTGTCCTGACATTGGACATTTTAAAAGCATATTGTGAAGCTCCTGATATCCTAACAGTATTAGCTCCATAATGTAGGATGTTGTTTTTCTTATTTTTACTGAACCACCATCTCCCATCAACTTCTTTATTTTCAATTGGATTATTAGCAACAAAGGAGTAAGGATTATATGGAGCATACTTCTCCGCTAACGGGTCTACATTCAACCAAATACTTGTCTTGGCATCATAATACCTTGCTCCATAATAATACAATCCCGTTTCGCTGTCGAGTTCCTTACCGTTGAAAAGGTATGGCATTTTTGTGCTTGTGTTATGCTCATCAAACAAGACTTCTCCAAAAGCGATATACTCCGTATGTTGAGTTATTCTGCCGTTGATATCCGTAAGATAAGACGAACTACCCAAATGGTCGGGGTGATAAAAGTAAATATTATTTTCTTTTATACCGTTGTCCTTAAAGCCGTAACCACCCTCTACCGTCTCAGGCTTTATCGGTGGTCCAAACTGAACAGGTGGTCCCGGGACATCACCCGGCTCATTAAACTTAGGGGCTCGTGGCCAACCCTCCGGAGGCTCTTGGTTTTGGTTTATCTCCTCCCAATCTATTTGTGGGTAAGGCTGTTTTGTATATTCCGGTGTCGCATAAATGCCCTGCTGTGTCGGTGGACCGGGCGGAACATTTAATCCTCTTATATAATTATCTAAAACAGCCTGCATCTTTGCACTTTGTTTTATATAATCTATTCCTCCCGCCGTTAATTGTGTTGGCTGTTGGAACGTCCCTTCTCCTAATTTAGATACAATTCTACTCGCTCCTTCAAAATAATGCTTCGTAAACTTCCCTTTGTTTACGACAAAATAAGGATTTATATAAGCCGTATAACTGTCCGTATGGTTTATTACGGCAGAGGACGCTCCGTTTATCATCACCGTTTGGCTCTCACCTATGCTTTTTACCGCTCGCTCGCCTGTGTGGTCGTATGTGTAAAGGCTTATTTTTCCGTTATCGTTTATACCCTGCAATCGGTTTTCTTCGTCCCAACGCATCACCCTAAAACTCTTAAATTCCTCATAGCTTGTCGGGTTACCGTTGCCATCGTATGTATAAGTACGTGGTTTTGGTGTATTGCTGTCGGCTATCGTACTCGGTGCGTGCGGGTGTTGTTGATTTTTGTATTCGTAATCTAATGTATAACCTTTTTGTTGCTCATTGACTACATGGGACAACTGTTTCTGAACAATGCCGTTTAAATTATTATAACGCATCGTTAATTCATACGTTGCTTTGTTTAAATCTCCCGTGTATTCTCCTCTGGCTTTGACTAAGCGGTTTAGGTCATCATACTCGTAAGCATACGCCGATGAACCGCCCAATGCATTGTTTATTATCGGTATTTGGCTCGTTACATTTAATATATTGCCTACTAAATCATATTTGTATTGGTTGTTTTGTATCGTACGTATGCTGTTGGTCGTTTGCAAACCGGACAGTCTTCGCATCACGGGGTCGTAACGGTAATGTGTTTCGGTATCGTTTCCGTAACGGCGATATACTTTTTGCTCAAACTCATCGTAACCTTGTTGTTTTATATAATCATACGTATAATCTCCTTTTTTTCCTGTAAGGCGGGTTAAATTCCCTGCTCGGTTATAAGCGTAATCAAGCGTCTCGCCATCGGGATAGACCATTTTTTGTATTCTGTTCCATGTATCGTAGGCATACTCGGTGATGTACGTTTGTGTCTCGGTAGGCTTTATTCGGATACTGCGTATCTCTTTGGTGATTTCGCCCATATTACCGTAGAAATACTCTGTTCCGCCCGAACCGTCTTCTACCAACCATAAACGACCGCGTCTGCTCGGTGTATCTTCCTGTTTCCCATAATGATATCGAACATTGTTTTCCGGGTGCTTTGGATATCGGATTTCCTGCAATCGGTTATAATCATAAACGTATCTTATCGCAGAACTCGGTATCTCTGCTCGTATTTGCGAAGTCTGACGAGCTATTAAATTCCCTGAATTATCGTAAGTTAATAAGGTAGTTTTCAATACTGAACAATACATAATCTCTTTTACTTTTTTGGGCGTACCCCTTTCCCGACCAACTCTCCCAACGCGCAGGGGCGGGCTATACGCTTCTACTCCTCGCCACCCCGACACCTCTACCCTTTCGTGACTGTGGGGTAACCGCTTCTATCCCTTACGCAATACGGTTACCCTCACAGTTCTTTCTATTTATTCATCTACTTTTCATACTCAAACTTCATATCAGACAGTGCCTTTTTAAAGTCTGTCCTTGGAGTAAACAATATTTTAACACTTCTTATTTTATCTACATTAAAAATACCATTTAATAATTACCATATAATTAATTCCTTATATTCAGGTAATTCAGTCATTATAATCTCTTTATCTTCATCACTAATAATAAGATTTTCTCTAAAAATATGTATAAATTTAGGTAAGAAACCTATAATATCAATAAAATCACTATCATCATTTGACGAATACTTTCCCCAACAACCACTTTTATCAAATAAATAAAAATTATCTGCAAAACAAAATAATTCACTCATAAGAAAATTACTATTAGGGTTAAAAATATCATTCCAAGATTCATTAACATTAAACTTAAACCCCATATAATCAACACTATCTCTTATGATTACATATTCTGTTTGATTAAAGTATTTTAAAATTTTTAAATACGCAGAGTAATCTTCTTCTATTAAAACAGCTCCAGAAAATAAAGGTCTTAATACATACGATTTATTAAAAACCATATCGGGAAAACATTTAAAAGTATTATTAAAAATTATATCCTTAAAAGGTAACCATTCCTGAATATATTCTTCTCTACTCAACCAATGTTTCTGTAAATACTCCTTAAGATTTAATTTATCACCTTTATAAATATTTAAAATCTCTTCTACTTGAATATCCATTTTGATTATTTATCTTTTATTCTAATTGCTGTTTCCAATAATTATAGCAGTTTAAGTATCTAGAGAACTCTTTATGCTCTACTAGCAAATAAATATCTTTTTTTAAATACTTTTCTATATAACATAGCATAAAAATTAAGAAAGAAATAGGAACTAAAGAAAAATAACTAATATCTGTAGTAAATTCACCATCTCTTATAATATCATATGTTTCTGATCCAATAATTACAAATACCTCTAAACCTAAATATAATGAAGCTAACAATAATAACTCTTCTTTATCTCTCCCTTTATAATGCTTTATTCTCCTTACCTGAAACAATACTTCAGTTAAACTAATTGCTATAATGTATAATAACCTTTTAGGTGATTTTTGTAATGCTTTTGACAAGTAAAGTTTAAAGTTTCTCTTTGTATTTAGTCTTTGTATTCTGTACTCAAAAGGAACTCTACTTTCTGTAATCATAGGAGTTTCAAAAACATCTCTTAAATCTTTAGTCCATATAACATCTATTTTCACATTATTAATTTTTAAAATTCTCTTAATCTCTTGAATAACTTCCCTTGTGTAAATATCAATATTTGGAAATTTAGAGAGGTCATAATATTTAATTAATTTGTTATAGTTATTATTCTCTATATCCTTTCCTAATACTTTCTTTAACCAAATAGTATTATTTTTAACCCAAGTTTTATTTTCTTCAGGAATCTCCTCACAATACGACTTTTCAGTACCCCAAAATAATTTTTTCAATAAATTTATCATTTTTTCTGCTTTATAGTTTCTAATTCTGTAAATGTCTCATGAAATTTTATCATATCTCCTTTCTCTATCATTTGATATATATTAAACTTAAGTTTATTGGAAGGTTTTTCTAACATTAATGATTTATATTTTAACATATTCTTACCATCATACATTGCTTCCTCAAATGTTTTTTCTCCAAATGTTTTTTTCCAAGCCCAATCACTATATATTTTATCTAGTTCTTTTAATTTCAAATCAACTTCTCCCCCATAACTAATCTCTTTCACTCCAAATGGAACAATTTTTCCATCAACTATTGGTAGAGGATTATACTGTTGAGATATTTGTATATTTTTTACTTTATTTTCTAATAAATCTGCCAATACTCTCATTACTCCACTTGGTACACCTTCATTTCTATATTGTGCTTCGTTGGATATTGGATCTATATTTGGCTTAAATAATCTATCATGTCTATGTATATTTTGTATCATTTGTCTATTACTCTCCTCTCGTAATCTATAATATCTAGATTCTCTATATTGACCCAGACCTTGTCTGTTAAGATTACTTATTAAAGCTCTATTATCTCTATATCTTTGATTAATATTTATCGTTCGATATCTATTAGCTCTAACCTGCTTACCGTTCGGGTCAACAAAAATAACAGGGTTTTGATAAGTATAAGAATAAGTTGCCATATTCATTGGGTTGTAGATACCACCATTATGCTGACCATCTATATAATGTTCCGTTTCCATTATTGGGTTATACCCACTCAATGGGTCTGTGCCAAGCCACAAACTCACTTTACTATCATAATACCTTGCACCATAATAATACAATCCCGTTTCACTATCAAGCTCTTTGCCGTTGAAAAGGTATGGCATTTTTGTGCTTGTGTTATGCTCATCAAACAATACTTCCCCAAAGGCAATATATTCCGTATGTTGGGTTATTCTGCCGTTGATGTCTGTAAGATAAGATGAACTGCCCAAATGGTCGGGGTGATAAAAGTAAATATTATTTTCTTTTATACCGTTGTCTTTAAAACCGTAACCACCCTCTACTGTCTCAGGCTTTATCGGTGGTCCAAACTGAACAGGCGGTCCCGGCACATCGCCCGGCTCATTAAACTTAGGGGCTCGTGGCCAACCCTCCGGAGGCTCTTGGTTTTGGTTAATCTCCTCCCAATCGATTTGCGGGTAAGGCTGTTTTGTATATTCCGGCATAGCATAAATACCCTGCTGTGTCGGCGGACCGGGCGGAACGTTTAATCCTCTTATATAATTATCTAAAACAGCCTGCATCTTTGCACTTTGTTTTATATAATCTATTCCTCCCGCCGTTAATTGCGTTGGCTGTTGGAACGTCCCTTCTCCCAATTTAGATACAATTCTACTCGCTCCTTCAAAATAATGCTTCGTAAATCTGCCTTTTTGCCACTTTGACAGTCTTTTTTCATTGCGTACCGCTCCGTTATTTCTCCGTCGTAAGTCCAACAAAACTCCGAAACTTATTTTTGTTTTTTATGACAGTTTGACAGTACATTTTTATACTTTTTAATTGAAACTAATATCACTAATTTTAATATACATTCTACTACCATTTACATTTATTAGATAATAATAATTCATATTGAGAAAGAGTATCATATAACCATTGATAGCCTTTACTTAAATCATCTTTGTATAATAATTCTATTATATTTTCATATGCTGTCAGTGTAAGTTTACAGATATAGTTACCTTGTTTTTTTTCAATTCCTACATCTTTTTCATCTAATTGAAAAAATAAATTTATATCACTATCTATAAAGTTCTCTTTAGATAAATTATGTTCTAAATTGGGATTTTTTATAACATTTTTTATAAAAACTATAAACTGTGTTATATCATTTTCACTATATGTATTTAAACAGACAATTTTATCTTCCGGATATTCTTTATTATAATTTTCAAAAACTCTAATTTTCATTTTTACGCCCCATAGTTTTAATATATTCTTTTATCTGTTGTTTACGATATTTAATCTGATCTTGGTAATTTGTTAATTTTCCTTCTCCATATTTATCTATAAATTTTTTTTTACTCATATTTCTTCTTGATTTATAATATTGCTATTGTACTATTAATAACATCCGTAATTTCTTTTGAGTAAGATATTTATTTCGTCTTTATCTTTTCTTAATATCCAAAAACTTGACTCTTCAATAAAAATCGGAGGTAAGTTGATTAAATGGCTTATATCTACTTTTAATCCTGTTTTTGTGAATTGATCTAAATATTCTCCATATACAAATAAAAGATTATTATCTATAATTGTTAAATAAAAATCTTTATTACTATTTAATAATTTTATTTTATTTTGTATTCTCGATTTACTTAATAATATATAATCTTTTTTGGTATAATCTAAATACCAATATTCATTTTCTCTCATACAATATTTATCGAGATTTAAAGTGGGGAGAAAGCCTAAAAGAGTTTTATCTTCTAAAATTACTATATCTACATTATATGATAAACTATCATTGGAATTATTTATTTTGGTCGTCTTTTCAGGTATCACTTTTTGGTTTAATATTGATAAATTTACTTTTTCTTGAGAAAAAAGAAATATGCTTATATTTAAGAGTATTAATGATATTATTTTAGTATAGTTCATAATTAATTTTCTTATCTATAATTATTTTATAATTAATCTGATACAGTGATTTTTATATCACCAGCTAAATCAAACTCTTTTAGGAATATTTTTAGACTAATTTTCCATTCGGGAATTTCTTGTTTAAAGGTTTCTTTGAATTTACTTAAGTCTAAAACCGAATAATTTGGCCTTTTTGCCGGAGTTTTATAATTAACGGATGAGGTTGGTTTTATAATTATGCTTGAGTGTGTAATTTCTTTTATTGTATTTGCAAAATCAAACCAAGTAGTTTCACCTTCATTCGTGAAATGATAAATGCCTGATTCTTTCAAACCATTTTTTATAATATTTATAATCGCTTCGGCTAAATCATTGGCATTGGTAGGTGTTCCTTTTTGGTCATTCACGACAGAAATTTCCTCTTTTTCAGAGAATAATCTCAGCATGGTTTTTACAAAATTCCCACCAAATTCACTGTAAACCCAAGCCGTGCGAATAATTATAGTTTTAGGATTTTCGGTTAAAGCAAGTTGTTCGCCTTTTAGTTTAGATTCCCCATAAGCATTTATAGGATTTGTTTTATCGTTTGGTTTTATTGGGATGTCAGCTGTCCCATCAAAAACGTAATCGGTGGAAATATGAATAAATGTAGTCTCCCGCAAAGCTGTTTCTTTTGCTAAATAACCGGCAGCATCTGCATTTACTTTAAAAGCAGTTTCTTTATCTGTTTCAGCTTGGTCTACGGCTGTATATGCTGCACAATTTACAACATAATCGAAAGAATTATTGTTTAGATAATTTTCTATGGCAGAGGCATTGGTTATATCTAATTCAGTTCTATCTACATACGTGAATTGAGTTTCGGGTAAATTGTATTTTTTTTCAGCTTTTTTTATACAATTCCCTAATTGTCCGTTTGCTCCTATTACTAAAACCTGTTTCATATATTCCTAAAATTCTTACAAAAATAAAAAACTTAACTTTAAATAATAGTTATTTTCAAAACAACTTACTCAAAGATAATTAATTATTAAAAATTATATTTATATTGGGAATGGTTTAAAATCAAAACTATCTATATTCAGTTTACTATTTTTTATAATAGTAAATGCTCAAGAGATAGAATCAAGTTGTAAGCCCATTAGAGATAAGGAAGGTAATGTAATAGGATTTGCTTTTAGTCCTCCACAAAAACCAATTAATAGAGCGGGGCTACATTAAACCACATGGCTGAAATGGCAATTTATCCCGGGTGTGAAGAATTTAAAGGAGATAAAAGAAATCTTGTTAGATGTTTTAAAAGAAAATTAGATGCAGATATTGAAAAATATACAAAACTTAAATTCCCGAAAAATGTTTATAAAAAGCATGTTGGTGTTCGGGTAGAGTTTAAGATTAATACAAATGGAGAAATAATAAATGTAAATCCTAAATTTGGCGACAAAGAATTTTATGCTGAAGCTAAATACGCTATTGAAAAAGTAGCTAAACAATCAAAAAATAACCCCTGCAAAGTATAATGACGGCGAAGATGCTATATTAATTTATGTTTACGATATAAAACTAAATAATCCGGATTATAAAAACCACTAAATATCCTTTACTACAATATAATTTGGGTCTTCCATTACATTTACATCAATAAGAGCATCGGCATTTTTAAGTAATTTCCTACAATCAGGACTTAAATGTTTTAAATGAATTTTCTTTCCAGCTTTTGCGTATTTATCAGTGATTTTATTTAAAGCATCTATTGCACTCATATCCGAAACTCGGCTATCGGTAAAATCAATAATAACCTCATCAGGGTCATTTGCCACATCAAACTTATCTAAAAAAGCATTGATTGAACCAAAAAATAATGGTCCGTAAATTTCATAATGCTTTGTTCCATTTTCATCAATTCTTTTTCTTGCTCTAATTCTAACAGCATTTTCCCAGGCAAAAACCAATGCTGAAATTATTACTCCAATCAATACTGCCAAGGCTAAATTATGCATGAATACCGTAACTAAAACAACCAAAACCATTACTAACAAATCATGTTTTGGCATCTTCCCAAAAGTTCTTAAACTCACCCATTCAAATGTTCCAATCGCTACCATAATCATTAATCCCGTAAGTGCTGCTACCGGAACTTTTTCTATTAAAGAAGAACCATACATTATAAAAATCAACAACAAAACAGAAGCAACAATCCCCGATAATCTCGCTCTTGCTCCATTGGAAATATTAATTAAACTTTGCCCAATCATAGCACAACCACCCATTCCAGAGAAAAATCCGGAAGAAACATTTGCTAATCCCTGCGCAACTGCTTCTCTATTTCCCAAGCCTCGTGTTTCGGTAATTTCATCTATTAAATTTAAAGTTAATAAACTTTCTATCAATCCTACTCCGGCAACTACCAAAGCAAAGGGAAATATAATTTTCACACTTTCCCAAGTGAACGGAACATCAGGAATATGAAACGGTGGAAAACCTCCTTTTATTGAAGCTAAATCTCCTACTGAAGTCGTAGGGACTTCAAAGAAATAAACCAATCCGAAAACTGTTAAAATCGCCACTAATGAAGAGGGTATTATTTTAGTTATTTTTGGCAATCCCCATATAATAAGCATAGTAAGCAACACCAAACCTAACATAATATATAATTGAGAACCTTGCATCCATACAGAATCTCCATTGGGTAATTTCGTTTTAAATTGGCTTAACTGCGACATAAAAATTACAATAGCCAACCCATTTACAAATCCGTACATTACAGGTTGTGGAACTAACCGAATAAATTTCCCAAGCTTAAGAAAACCGGCAATCATTTGGATAATCCCGGCTAATATTACAGTCGCAAAAATATATTCTACTCCGTGCATTTTTGCTAAAGCTACAATTACAACTGCAATTGCTCCGGTTGCTCCTGAAATCATTCCCGGACGACCACCAAATATAGAAGTAACAAATCCCATAACAAAAGCCGCATATAATCCTGTAAGTGGAGACAGCCCCGCTATAAAAGAAAACGCCACCGCCTCCGGCACTAATGCCATTGCCACAGTCAGTCCCGAAAGTATTTCGGTTTTTATATCTATTTTTGATTTTAAATTGAAGAATTGTATCGCTCGTTTCATGTAGTTTATTATAGAAGGGTGGCAAAGATACATAATAATCCGAGAGGGCAAAATATATAACTGATTAAGTGATTATTAGGTTTATTTCCAACTCATAAAAATCTTTTCATTATAAAAGTTCTTTTTGAAAACACTTAAAGTTAAATTTATATCTTTGTCCGAAACCTCAATTTGTGAACAAAACCGAACTAAAAGAATTTCTCGATTTTAAAGTCAATCAATACAACAATCCAAACTTTATTGAAGAAGACCCTATACAAGTTCCACATTTATTTAACAAAAAAGAAGATATAGAAATTGCGGGATATTTAAGTGCTACCATTGCTTGGGGAAATAGAAAAAGTATTATTAAAAATGCTAAAAACATGATACTTCTGATGGATTCTTCACCTCACGATTTCGTTATTAATCATTCAGAAAGTGATTTAGAGAAACTTCTGCCTTTTGTTCACAGAACTTTTAACAGTGATGATTTTATCTTTATTATAAAAGCTTTAAAAAGAGCTTATACCACTTTTGATAGTCTGGAAGATTTATTTTTAATAAAGCAAAATGAAAAAAATCCAATGTTTGCCATTGATAGATTTAGAGATTTTATGTTAGCCAAAAATACTGACTACAGAACTAAAAAACATATTTCTTCTCCGGCAAAAAACTCAGCTGCTAAAAGAATAAACATGTTTCTTCGCTGGATGGCAAGAAAAGATAATAACGGGGTAGATTTCGGAATATGGGAAAATATACCTCAATCAAAATTAAGTATTCCGCTTGATGTTCACTCAGGAAACACCGCTCGAGCCCTTAAATTATTAGACCGAAAACAAAATGACAAAAAAGCTGTAGAGTCTTTGGATTTTAATTTAAGAAAATTAGACTCGAAAGACCCTGTTAAATATGATTTTGCTTTATTCGGGATCGGGGTATCTAAAGACCTTTGATTTTTCTGTAAATAGTGCGACTGTTCTCGGCGGACAATTAAAATCTCCGTAAACTTCGTTCATCGTGAAATCATTTGCTGTATCAAAAATCTTTTTGAATATTTTATCTTTTGGTAATTCAAAATTCAGTCTTTCCCAAAACATATTCATCACAACAAAAACATGTTCGTTATATTTAGGGGCTATAATCTCAAAAGCTAAAGCTCTACTACTAAACTCATAATCCGGCTTATTAAGCTTTACTCCATGAAATTTAATGTAAGGTAAAGAATCGTGTTTTTCTCTAAAATAATGGAGATCATATGTAAATATTCTAAATTGTTTTATTATACGTATTAAATTCCTTACAAATTGATAAATATCTTTATTTTTATCTAACAAACTCCAATCCATCCAAGACAAAGGATTGTCCTGGCAATAGGCATTATTATTTCCGTTTTGAGTTCTTTGTATCTCATCTCCCATAGTAAACATTGGTGTCCCTTGTGACAATAATAAAATAGAAAATAAGTTTTTTATTTGTTTTTTTCTTAATTTAATAATGTCTTTATTATTCGTTTCCCCCTCTACTCCACAGTTCCAACTATGGCTATTGTTGTGCCCGTCTTTATTATTCTCTCCGTTGATTAAATTATGCTTTATATTATACGAAACTAAATCATTCATTGTAAAACCATCGTGGCAAGTGACAAAATTCAAACTTTGTTCAGGCGTGAAAAGACGATGCCTCATTTTTAAATTATTAGGACTTCCCATTATTTTATCCATCACTTCGGCTACTTGCCCGGCATCTCCTTTTACAAAACGTCGAATAACATCTCTAAATTTATCATTCCATACAACCCAACGATCTCCGGAAAAATTATTTACCTGATATAATCCTGCGGCATCCCAAGGTTCTGCAATGATTTTAGTTCTGGATAAAACCGGATCCGAATCTATAGACCATAATATGGGAGCATTTAATAATGGCTGACCATCCTCATCTCTTGAAAGTACAGAAGCTAAATCAAACCTAAAACCATCTACTCTCATTTTTCTCACCCAATAATTAAGTGAATCTTTTATCATTCTGCGAGCTACCGAGTGATTGGCATTTAAGGTATTTCCTGTTCCTGTAAAGTTTAAGAATTCTCCTTCTTTCATTATATAGTATGAATTATTAGCAAATCCTCTTAAACAAAGGGTTGGTCCATTTTCATTCCCGTTATTCTCTGTTGTGTGATTATAAACCACATCTAAATACACTTCTAAATTTGCCGCATGAAATGCTTTTACCATAGCTTTAAATTCATCTACAATCTGCTGAGGTGTTTGCTCTGAGGCATAAGATGAATGAACGGCAAAAAAGTTTATGGGAGAGTACCCCCAATAATTAACTCTTCCTTTAGGTGCGTCCTGAGGGTCAAAAGCAAAAACAGGCATTAGCTCTACTGCTGTAATTCCTAACTCCTTTAAATAAGGAATTTTTTCTATTAACCCCTTATATGTTCCACGTATACTTTTATCTACTCCTGAGTTTTCATTTTTGGTAAAACCGGAAACGTGGAGTTCATAAACCACACTCGATTTTAAATCATGATTCGGAAAAGCATCTGCTCCCCAATCAAATTTATCATCATCTATTACAGCACTTTTTAGACATTTTTTAAGATTACTCTTTCCAAAAACGCTTGCTTCTTCCCTATCATATTCCCCTACAATTGCTTTAGCATAAGGATCTACCAAAACTTTAGAGGAATCAAAAAAGAAGCCTCTCTTTGGGTCATATTTTCCGTTAACACGATAACCATATAATTGATTCTCCTTTAGTCCGGGCACAAAAACATGCCAATAATTATATGATTTATTCTCGTTTGGATCTAAATCTATTACAATAGGGTTTACATCATTTATGTTTTTAAACAGTAATAATTCTACCGATGTAGAGTTAGGTGAAAACACACAAAAATTAACTCCATTCGAGTGTAATGTTGCTCCTAAATTGAATGAATTACCTATATGTGTTATCATAAATTATTTGTTTTTTGATGAAATGCCTCTTCTAAATTAATAAAATCTTGTTTAAAACTATCTAATGATTCATCTGCAATCATATTTCCTTTATTTAACACTATTATTCTACTGCACAAAGCCTCTACTTCTTGCATAATATGTGTAGAAATAATTACAGTTTTCTCTTTTCCCGCTTTCTTTATAAGCTCTCTGATTTCTAATATCTGATTAGGATCTAAGCCGTTAGTAGGTTCGTCTAAAATCAAAATTTCCGGCTCATGAATAATAGCTTGTGCAATACCTACACGCTGTTTGTATCCTTTAGATAAATCTTTTATTTTTTTATTTTGCTCAGAAGTTAACCCTACCATTTCTATTACTTCATTTATTCTATTTTTTGGCAAATCTCTGATTCCCGCTACAAAACCAAGATACTCTCTTACATACATTTCATAATAGAGCGGATTGTTCTCGGGAAGATAACCGATAATTTTCCGAATATCAAGCCCATGAGATTTTAAAGGTAAATTATTAATCATTATCTCTCCCTTATCAGGCTTTAAAAGCCCTACAATAGACTTCATGAGCGTAGATTTCCCTGCTCCATTGGGTCCTAAAAGCCCTATAATTTCTTTTTTATTTATTTCTAAACTTAAGTTATTCAGTGCTTTTTGTTGCCCATATAACTTACTTAAACTTTTTACTTTGATTGACATAAATAATAAAAATACGTTCCAAATGTATGAATTTTAAGTTTCTTTACAAGTTAGAATCAATCAAATCTGAAATAAGATTAAGATAAATCATTTTTTGTTTAATAATATTCGTTAACTTGCACCACTAAATATGAATTATAATGAAAAACTATAATTTAGTACAATTGCTAACTGAGCAATTTAAAAAACATAGCGAAAAAGCTATTCTAAAAATCTATAAAAATAAAAACTGGATAGAGTATTCAGGTAAAAAATGCCTAACCATTATCGATAAAGTAGGAAAAGCTTTATTAAATGAAGGTGTAAAAAAAGAAGATAACATAGCTATATTCTCACAAAATATGCCTGAATGGACTCTTGCCGATCTCGGAGCTCAATCGATTGGATGTCCTGTAGTGCCTATTTATGCTACCAATGTAGCAGATCAAGTGAAATATATTTTAAATGATGCTAAAATTGAGATTGTCTTTGTAGGAGAACAAGATCAATACAAAGAAATTTTAGATGTCTTGAACGAAACTGATATTCCTTTAAAAAAGATTATTCTTTTTGATGAAACTGTAAAATTAGAAAACGAGCAATCTATTCACTTTAATGATTGGATTTCTCAAGAACTACCGGAAAGTTTAACAAAACAGAAAGAAGAACTTTATAACAGTATTGATGATAAAGATATTGCAACTATCATCTACACCTCAGGAACAACAGGAAAGCCTAAAGGCGTAATTTTAAATCATAGAAACTTTTTATCTACAATAGAAGAACATCATAGAAGGTATCACTTTAAATCCTCCGACACCTCTCTTGCCTTTTTACCTCTTTCTCATATTTTCGAGAGAGCTTGGACTTTCTTGATATTATCTTCAGGAATGACTAATGTTTACAATAAAAATCCTAAAGCTATCGCAGAAATGATGATTCTTGCTAAACCTACAGCCATGAGTTCTGTTCCAAGGTTATACGAGAAAATCTACCATTTAGCAATGGACACAATGAGTAAAAGCTCTGCTCCTGTAAAAAAACTATTCTTTTGGGCTTTAAAAACCGGTAGAAAAAGAGAAGAGTTCATTAGAGCTAAAAAACCTATAGGCTCTTACTTAGCTTTCAAAGATAAAATTGCTGAGAAATTAGTTTTCAAAAAGTTTAGAGAGAAATTAGGAGGAAACTTAAATTTTATGCCTTGCGGAGGTGCTTATCTGGATGACGAGATTGTAAGTTTCTTTAGAGCAATGAGATTACCAATTATTGTAGGGTATGGATTATCCGAGACTACAGCAACGGTGTCTTCCGGGTTGGTTGAAGAATACAAATTAGGAACAGTTGGTAAACCATTGGACAATATAGAAGTACGTATTGGAGAAAATAATGAGATTCAAGTGAAAGGCGGAAATGTGATGCAAGGTTACTACAATGCTCCGGAAGAAACGGCAGAAGTATTTACAGAAGACGGCTGGTTTAAAACAGGAGACGCTGGTAAGTTTGATGATGAAGGTTATTTAATCATTACTGATAGGATTAAAGATTTAATTAAAACTGCCGGAGGAAAATACATTGCACCTCAGCTTGTAGAGGGAGTCTTAACTAACGACCCTCTTATTGACCAAGCAATTGTGTATGGTGAAAGAAAACCTTATGCCGTTGCTTTAATCGCTCCTAATTTTGAAATACTTAAAAACTGGGCAAACGAACAAAAAATCAATTATAATAACCTATCTAACCTTGTTCAGAATAGCAGTGTGGTTGAATTATTTAATAAAAAAATAAAAGAATTACAAGCTAAACTCGCAAGTTATGAGCAAATTAAAAAATTTCATATATTAGATAGAGAATTATCTATGAAAAATGGAGAAATCACTCCAACTTTAAAACCCGTAAGAAAAAATATCTTTGAGAAATATAAAGAATACTTGGAAGATTTATATAAAAATAGATAGCAATATACAGTAAAAAAGACACTATAGATAGCGGTGTCCCCTAAACTATATAAGTTAAAAGTAAGGCTAAAGAAACCGTCTCAAAACTGAGGTGGTTTCTTTGTTTTTATAAAAGAATCAGCCCTAAAAAATATCACTATCTCCAAAAGTAATGATATAAAAGTAAGATAAATCATATAAAAATAGCCCAAAAGAGTTATTACTTATAGTTAAAATATCTAAGAGTTTACAAGATTAAAGAAGTAGACAGAAACTTGACTAAAAAAGATAAAATTTCAACGGAATAAACATGAAGAAAATAAAGTGTTTTATCCGAAAAAATAAAAAATCTATGGAGTAAGTACATTGACCTTGAGAAAGGGTAAAAAGGAACTCTCTTACTGGTTTACCATTCATGACCGAGTAAAACCAAAAGATGTAAATATTTAATATGAAGAGATTTACTCTGCTCCTCATACTCTGAAATTAGCATTAAATAAATACTCTCCAAAATAAAAAATACAGTGTGTGTGACTAATCTGTTTTATTTATTCCGGTATAAATCCAATAATTAATAAAAGAAAAAAACAGAAGCCGTCTTGATGGTTATCAAAACGGCTTCTTAATATTTTAAATTAGGATATTAAGTAATAGTCAATCCTTTTTTTCGCTGAATACTATTTGCTCTCTTAATAGTTATAAAACCAAATATTCCTGCTATAAACGAAGCTAATAAAATTCCTATTTTTGCCTCCATGTCGTAAATCGGATTTGTAAAAGCAAGCCCTGAGATAAATAAAGACATTGTAAATCCTATAGCAGCTAATATGGAAGCTCCAAGTAAGTGTAATGTATTCATTCCTACCGGTAATTTAGCAATTTTAAGCTTTGTAAGTATAAAGGTAATACCAAATACTCCTACTACTTTCCCTATTAACAATCCTAATATCACTCCTAATGTAACTGGTGACATTATTAACTCCATAAATTCTCCTTTAATTGTAACACCGGCATTTGCAAATGCGAAAATAGGCATTACAATAAAAGAGACTAGCGGATGCATTCCATGCTCTAACCTCTGTAAAGGAGGTAAAGCCTCATTACTTACTTTAGACATTTTTGATAGTACATGTAATTGATCTTCTGTTAATGTAGGTTGATTATTAGGGTCTAAATCATTAAATTTATTTAATAATTTCTGGATAATATTAGTAAATGTATTTTCTGGAATTCTTGCAGTAGATGGAATCGTAAATGCTGCGATTACCGCTGCTATAGTAGCATGTACTCCGGACATTAAAAACGCAGTCCATAATCCTGCAATCCCCACTATTGCGTAAAACAGTGTACTTCTAACACCTATTAAATTTGCTGTAATTAATACGACTAAAAAAGCAGCTCCTGTAAACAAGCTCATAAAATCTATATTAGAAGTATAGAAAAAAGCAATTACTAAAACAGCTCCTATATCATCTGCAATAGCTAAAGCCGTTAAGAAAATCTTGAGTGTAGTTGGTACATTTTTACCTAGTAAATAAAGGATACCCAAAGCAAAAGCAATGTCTGTTGCCATAGGAATTCCCCATCCGTTTGAAGCTTCTCCCGTCGGGTTAAAAAACATATATATCAATGCAGGAACAGCCATTCCTCCAACAGCTCCACACAATGGTAAAATAGCATTCTTAGGACTACTTAATTCACCCGCGAGCACCTCTCTTTTAAGCTCTAACCCTACAACAAAAAAGAAAATTGCCATAAGACCATCATTTATCCAGTGATGCAAGTCTTTATCTATTATATAGTCACTAAACCCTATTTTAAAGTGAATATGCCATAAACTATGATACCAATCAGACCATGGAGTATTAGCAATAATTAGAGCTAATAATGCTGAAATAAAAAGCACTACCCCACTTGCTGAACTATTACTAATAAATTTCTGAATAGGATCTTTAATATAAATATCTACTATCTCCTTACGTATTTCTTCCTTCATAAATTATTATTTTATACTATTACGTTTAAATAAAACACTGTGGCAAAAATATAAAATATATTTAATTTTTTCTATCATAGAAAATAGTATAAATCATATTTTACAAAAAATCCTGTTTTCATTATCTCTATTTGAATTATATTTTACCGCCTTTAACTTTTTTAGGATTTTGATTAACAAAGGCAGCCCATCCTGTATAAGATTTTGTATCAGCATCTTTTCCTCTATTAAAATGATGGCATACAGCGGCAGCTAATCCGTCAGTAGCATCCAATCTTTTAGGTATTTCGTTTAAACTCAGTAAATTCTTGAGCATTCCTGCAACTTGCTCTTTACTCGCATTTCCACTTCCTGTGATTGCCATTTTTATTTTTTTTGGTGAATATTCTGTAATAGGAACTTCACGATACAATCCGGCAGCCATTGCAACTCCCTGAGCCCTACCTAGTTTCAACATAGACTGAACATTTTTCCCAAAAAATGGAGCTTCTATTGCTATTTCATCCGGATGATACTCATCTATTAAGGCAAGGGTTTTTTCAAAAATACGCTTCAATTTTAATTCGTGTGTAGAAAGTTTATTAAGTAAAAGCTCATCTATCATTATTAAACGCATTTTATTGCCTCGTATTACAATAATGCCAAAACCCATTACATTGGTACCCGGGTCTATTCCTAAAATTATGGTTTCTGTCATTTCTATAAAACTCTTCCGCTTAATTAAAAACCCAAACTTAATTAATTAATATTTATTAATATAATTAAATCTCTATTTTTTAAATTAGCAGAAAATTTTTAAAATGAATATAGCAGTTTTAGTATCAGGTTCAGGCAGTAACTTACAAGCAATTATAGATGCTGTAAAGAATGAACAATTAACCGATGTAAGTATTTCTTGTGTTATAGCAGATAGAAACTGCTATGCAATGGAAAGAGCCTTAGATGCTGAAATTCCTACTTGGTTTGTAGAAAGGAAAGAAGATATTAATTCTGAAATAAATGAAATTTGTAAAGAAAATAATATTGATTTAATTGTTCTTGCCGGATTTCTTTCAATTTTAAATAATGAATTCTGTCAAAAATGGGAAAAAAGAATCATTAATCTTCATCCTTCTTTATTACCAAAATTTGGAGGAGCAGGAATGTACGGAAAACACGTTCATAATGCAGTAGCTAAAAGCAAAGAAACAGAAAGCGGTGCAAGTGTACATTATGTTACAGCGGGAATAGATGAAGGGGAAGTTATTGCACAAATGAGATTTGACATTCCGGAAGGGAGCGATGCCGAATATATTGCTCATAAAGTCTCTGAGATAGAAAAACCTCTTTTAATTTCTGTAATAGATAAATTGTCTAAAAAAGTTTATAGATAAGATAGGTATTTCTCTCTCGGGATTAATTTTGCACCAAGACTTGCCAAATGTTTAGTATATATTTGGCAATCAATTATATCTATTTTATCCTTAAATTTCTGAACAAACCATATAAACCCTGCTTTTGAGGCGTTTGACTCTTTAGCAAACATACTTTCTCCACAAAATACACGATTAATTTTAACCCCATAAAGCCCTCCTACTAATTCTTTTTTATCATTCCAAACTTCTACACTATTAGCTAAACCTAATTGATGAAGCTGAATGTATTTTTCTATAATCTCATCTGAAATCCAAGTACCATCTTGACCAACTCTGGGAATTTCTCTACATGCTTTTATTACTTCCGAGAAATTTTTATTTATTGTAAAAGTAAACATTTGTTTTCTGAATACTTGCTTCATGCTTTTACTTACTTTCAAATCTTTAGAAAATAGCACCATTCTTGGGTCCGGTGACCACCATATTACAGGTTCATCACTATTATACCAAGGAAATATTCCTTTTGTATAAGCTTCAATGAGTCTCGGTAATTCCAAGTTCATACTAAAAGCTAAAATCCCATTTTTATCCGTTTGTTCTACTGGTGGGAATAGCTGATTATCTCTTAAAAAAAGCATAGGATAAAGATATAAAAAAACTGCCTAACTCAAATGAGCAAGGCAGTTTAATTTAATTATTTAAATATATTATTATTTAATAACTACACTCATATCTACTCTTCTAGCTTTAGCTTCTGTAGTAGTATGGTCTTCTCCATAGAAAGCCGGAATAATTCTATCTTCTGAAATACCTTCTTTTACTAATGCTTGTGCTATAGCTTCTGCTCGTTTCATAGATAATTGCTTATTATACTCCGGATTACCAACAGGGCTGGCATAACCTACAAGAACTACAGATAGCTCAGGGTTATCTTTCAACACTTTAGTAACTCTTCCTAAATAAGCCATATCTTCTTGAGAAACGTTATAAGAATTATTTGCAAAGAATACTTGTCTTTTAAAGTTTTTAAACTTAGCTAATAATTCTTCTAATGCAGATCGTCTTTCAGGAGTAAGCTCTGATTTTTTAGCCTTAGCTACACAACAAGATTTCTTAGCAGATGCTTCTCCTTTAACAGAAGTAGCTGAACTATCTAAGTATTGTGCATTTTTTAATGAATCTAACTTTCTTTCCAAAGCTGAGATTTGATTAGCTGTATTGCTATCAGAATTTAAATAATTACCAGGCTTTTGCCCTGCAACTACTGTACTCGATCCTTTTCCCATCAAAGCTAACATCAGATTATCTAATCTATCATTAACTCTTTCTACTTGGCGTGCCAAGTCGCCATTACCGTAACCTCCTCTTTGTTGATAATTATTGCTGTAATTGTTGTTATAATCGAATACTTCTCCGGAATTGTTAGATCCCATTTTTTCGATTTGTTCAATACGTTTTTCAGCAACCATTTTCAAGAAAGATTTCAGTTCGTCTTTCGTCATAACGATTTGTCCCTTATCACTATTTACTCTTGCTTTTTTTTGCTGAGCATTAGTGCTAATACCAAATGCTAATAAGAAAGTTAAACCTAATACTTTATATTTATTCATGATTTGTTTTTAAATGTTAATGATTAAAATCCGAATTTATAGCCTACAGATACTTTATTGTATTCTGCAAGGTCTAAAGCGGTATAATCTAAATATAACTTACCATCTAATACATTAAATGATGTACCTATTATTAAATTAGCTCCAAAGTTAGAGTTTCCATCTAAAGTATTGTAACCTATACCTGCTCCTAAATAAGGTTGAACTACAAATCCTTTGTCAAAATTGAATTTATAAACTGCATTTGCATTTACACCAAAGGCTCCTTTTCCTCCAAAACCTAAGTACAAATCCGGCTGTAATTCGAAATTAGAGTTTGTAAAACCATAATGACCTCTAATTCCTATTGTACCTGTAGTCGCTCCACCAAAAAGAGCTCCTGCTTCAAGAGACATTCCTTCATTTACGAATAAAGATTTAACCACTGCAGCATCCCCATCCTCTGTAGTAATAACTTGATTTGGAGTAGCTGTATTTACTTGTTGTGGCTGTTGAACATTTTTATTCCCTTCAGTATTTGTAGAACCATCAGCATTAACAATTACTGTTTTATCTCCTGATAAAGTTGCTATTTGATTTGCATTTCTATCTACTTTATTATTTAACTCTCTTAATTCTTTTAAGATTTCATTTGTAGCAGAAGATTGGAAATTTTGTGATTGCCCTTGTTGATTATAATTATTGTAATCATTTCTGTTTACTTCTAATAACAATCTCTCTAATCTATTGATTCTTTGATTTACATTACCTCTATCTCCTTTACCTTGGTAATCTTCATTTACTTCATCAATAGTTTTTTCAACTAAGTCTTGTAATTCTTGAGGAGTTAATCTAACATTTTCAACGTCTGATTTATATGCTGAGTTTTCAAGATTTTGTTTTTCTTTAATTACTCTTATTGCTTTATCAGAATCATTTTCTCTGTAGGCTTTTTTAAGCTCTTTCTCTAACTCATCTATTCTATCTTCAAAAGCTGTATTATTATGAGCTCTTACAATAAGACCTTCATCAGCACTTGCTCCAAGATTAAATCTTAAACCAACATTATACATGTTACTTTGTTTAAGTTCATTTGGACTCTTAAGCTCTGCTAACTGGTCTGTATTTTTACTAGTTGTATACAATAAGTTAGCGGCTCCAAATAGTTCAAAATATTTAGATACAGGAACAGTTAAGCCTAAACCTCCTTTAACAAAATAGCTATCTTCAGCTATCTTTCCTGATTTCGCTTGATAGTCTCCCTCATAAACATTGATGTAACCTCCACCAACTGTTAAATAAGGAGTAATACCTCTTGATACATTTAATTTAGCAAATAACTCTCCTCCATACATTGCTACATCATCGAACTTTTTAAATTCTTCATTTTTAGTCGCTTGATAATAGAAACCTCTTAACCCTACATATTGGCTTAAATCAAATCCTATAGCTCCTCCTACTAAATAAGTATCTTTTAATCCTAAATCTTTATTAAAGTCTATATAAGAAACTCCTGGTTCTACAACAAACTTAAGACCACTTAACCCTCCGGAGAATTTTCTTAAGTATGCTCTATCTAATTCAGTTAAAGAACCTGGCTCACGCCCTCCTAAATAGATTTGCAATCCAGCCTGTACAGACCAATTATACATTCTATCCTCTTTTGACTCTCCTATAAAATCTTTAAAGTCAGAAGATTTACCAGGAACAAATAATACACTTGTATTATTTAAATTGAATGCAGTGTTTCTACCTTCTAAATTCAATACAACGCGATCGCTTAAATTGATTTTTGTACCTACACCTGCACTTACATAAATTTGTTCATCTTTAAGTTTGTCCACTTTAAGAGACTGAACTCCTGTTCCTAATGTAATATAAGGAGCAAAAGACCCTCCTGTTGGAATGTTTGCTTTCATTTCACCTCCCCATCTTTCTACATCTACATTACGAGACTCAAAATTACTTTCAAACTCTTTCAATTTATCTTTTAATGTAGCATCTTCTACATTTCCAGATAAATTCAACTCGTTTACAGCGTTTTTTAAATCTACTGATTTTTCATAAATACCTCTTAATTCGAAGTACTCTCCGAAACCAAAGCCTAATCTACCTCCTACCATCAAACCATCCTCAATGGCTGCATTGTTATCAAACCAGTTATAGCTTGCTGTTGGAGATAAAGTTACGCTTATATCCTCAACCTGAGCGTTAGCTTGAATTCCAAGAATAGCTAAAGCGGAACAAATAATTGTTTTTTTCATCTTAATTAAATTTTGTTTAAAATTTGTTATAAATTATGTATCAAATAACGTGCCTAAAGCACTTTCTATTTAGTTATTAACATTTAAAATGGTAAATCATCAGCCTCATCACTATCGTTTAAATCATTGATTTCTGTGTTAAACGATTCTTTTGGTGGCACTGACATATTTTGTGAAGTAGATGTTGCTTCTGGTTGTTCTGTAACTAACTTTTCTATTCTCCATCCGGTAATAGAATTAAAGTATTTAGTTATTCCTTCCGGATTAACCCATTCTCTACCTCTTAAATTTATAGATATTTTAACCTCATCACCTTCATTAAAGTTGCTCAACAAGTTTACTTTGTCTTGTAAAAACTCTATAGATAAAGTCTGAGGATACTGCTCTTGTGTTAATAGTATTAATTCTTGTTTAGTGAATCCACTGTTAAATGTCTGAGCTTCTAATATTTTTTTTATCCTTCCTATAACTTCCATTTCAAAATTTTATGCAAATATAAGCATTAAAAATCTTTATTATTAAATTATTTTTCAAAAAATAATTTGTTTTTATTTCAAAAAGATTTAAATTTGCCCTCTCAATTATTGCGGGTGTGGTGGAATTGGTAGACACGCCAGACTTAGGATCTGGTGCCGTGAGGTGTGGGGGTTCGAGTCCCTTCACCCGCACAACATGAAAGGCTTATTTAATTGCTAATCAATTATTTAAGCCTTTATTTTTATTTTCCTGACTTTTTCAAAAACTCAATTACTTTTTTATAGCCTAAAATATTTTTCGCCTCAACAAAAAAAGAGAAACACTTTAAAGTTTCTTATAGCATTACTATCGTATTCTCTTAAGACCTATAAACTTTACTCAGATTTCCCAACAGTACCTATAATAAAAACCACTTCTGTGAACGTAAAGCAACTCACATCTTTTGGACTTTGACAGATTTGGATCTTCCTCCGGAGTCATTGTCTTTAAACTCCTTATAGTAATTTTTTTAGAAGATCATTTTTCACTTTTTTAAGTTCTATTTGAACGTATAGCTTCTCATAATCAATATTATTATCTTTTTTGATTTAAAGTTAATAATATTTTATCAGTTTAAATTAATGCCCTAATTTTTGGGCACAGTATATAATTAGTAATAAAATACACATCAGCCCAGCTCTAAGATGCCCCCTATTTTCTATTTAATAAGACTTTGCAAATAGAACTCTTTGTTTACTTGAGTTTCCTGTTAAGATACATTTACCGTCTTCCTGTGGATTGTCTAACGGAATACATCTTATCGTTGCTTTAGTCATTTCTTGAATTTTAGCCTCGGTTTCAGGAGTTCCATCCCAGTGAGCCGAAACGAATCCGCCTTTGTTTTCTAACGCATCTGTAAACTCTTCCCATGTTTCTACTTTTGTAGTGTGAGTAGCTCTGTAATCCAGTGCTTTTTGGAATAAGTTTTCATCAATTTCTTTTAATAGGTCAGGAATCATTCCTACAACTTCATCTACGTTTACAAAATTCTTTTCTAATGTATCTCTTCGAGCTAATTCTACGTGTCCTTTTTCTAAATCCTTAGGGCCAATCGCAATTCTTAATGGAACGCCTTTTAGTTCATATTCATTAAACTTCCAGCCCGGCTTGTAAGTATCTCGATCATCATATTTTACAGAAATGCCTTTTGCTTTTAATTCATCAAATATTTTTAAGGCTTTTTCGTCTACTTTTGCTTTTTGTTCATCATTAAAGAAAATTGGGACAATCACTACTTGAATAGGTGCTAAAGTTGAAGGTAATACAAGTCCTTGGTCGTCTGAGTGAGTCATGATTAAAGCTCCCATAAGCCTTGTTGAAACTCCCCAAGAAGAAGCCCAAACGTATTCTAATTTACCTTCTTTAGATGCGTATTTAACATCAAATGCTTTGGCAAAATTCTGACCTAAAAAGTGAGAAGTTCCCGCCTGTAATGCTTTTCCGTCTTGCATCATTGCCTCAATGCAATAAGTTTCATCTGCACCTGCAAAACGCTCAGATTCAGTTTTTAATCCTTTAATTACAGGAATTTTCATATAATTTTCGGCGAAGTCTGCATAAACATTTATCATTTTTTCTGTTTCCTCAATCGCTTCTTCTCTCGTTGCGTGAGCAGTATGACCTTCTTGCCATAAAAATTCGGCAGTCCTTAAAAATAATCTGGTACGCATTTCCCAACGTACTACATTTGCCCACTGATTTATAAGAATAGGTAAATCTCTATAAGATTGAATCCAGTTTTTATAAGTATTCCAAATAATTGCCTCAGAAGTAGGACGCACAACTAATTCTTCCTCTAATTTTGCATTAGGGTCTACAATTAGTTTTCCTTTGTTGTTTTCGTCTGATTTTAATCGGTAATGAGTAACAACAGCACATTCTTTTGCAAATCCTTCTGCATTTTTCTCCTCTGCCTCGAATAAGCTTTTCGGAACAAATAACGGAAAATAAGCGTTTTGATGTCCTGTTTCTTTAAACATTTTATCTAACTGAGCTTGCATCTTCTCCCAGATTGCATAACCATAAGGCTTTATAACCATACAGCCTCTTACACCTGAGTTTTCTGCCAAATCCGCTGTTACTACCAGCTCATTATACCATTTACTATAATCCTCTTTCCGAGATGTCAATTTCGCCATAATCTTTTTTATTAATTTTTGCCAAATTATCTGCTGTTATCTGCTTAACAAACAATTGGCATAAGTTTTGAATTTCCTTATATAAGAATTCAATTATGCAAATTTAATTATTTGTATTTTTACAAAAAACTTTATGTTATGATTTTTAAAAATAAAATATTGCGCATAGCGCTTCAGCAAATATTACCGGTAGGGATATTGCTGGCGGGAGTTTCTTCTTGTTCTGTATCACAAACAATAGCAGGGGAAACTGATGGAGTTTACTTTGACCCGAGTACAGACCAAAAACCTGTATATACTTCTTCAACAGATGAGTATTATTCATCTAATGAAGATGAAACACTTGTAAGAATAGGTGGTAAATATTTTGACAGAAATGGAAACGCCCCTATTATTGAAAAACAAACGAATACTTACAACAAGAAAAAAAATCGAAACAATCAATATGCTGATTGGGGTGAAGAAGACAATAGTAATTTAAATGTATCTGTTAATTATTTTGGCTCTCCTTTTTATAGTGGATTTGGATGGGGAATGAGTTATGGATATGGCTCAGGTGCATACTATAATCCTTATAACCCATGGGGTGGATATAGTCCGTATTTTAATTCCGGAATATACTGGAATTCTCCATATTATGGTTATACTCCGTTCTATAATTCTTGGAATCCTTTTTATTCACCATATTATAACTACGGTTCTTATTATGGGTTTTATAACAGATATTATCCTTACTATGGTTATGGTGGTTATGGGTATTACGGAAATAGTTACTATCCTACATATTACAGAACAAGACCTATACAAAGGGGAAGAGTACCTAGTTCTAACGATGTAGATGTTTACAGAAATACTCAACGTTATAATAGTGGTATTCAAAATAGTAGAATTCAAAATTCAAGAGTTGAGAGCAGTAATAGACAAATAAGAAGAACTTACTCGGCAGATAATGATAATAGCAGATATCAAAGAGTGAGAGAAAGAAGTGTTGAAAGTAATAATAATCAATCTAGAATAAGATATAACAGAAGCTCTGACTCTAATTGGGGAAACTCGCGTTCTTATACTCCAAGTACCAATACGCGTAGCAACAGTAATAGCAGTAGTGGAAGAGTTAGGTTTAAATAAAATATAAGATGAAACATATAAAATTAAGTTGTATAGGCTTGTTAATCGCCTCAGGTTTATTAAATGCACAAAGTTTTAATCCTGATTATATAGAAGGATTATACAGATACGGCGAAAATGATAATTTATCCGGAACTGCAAGGTATAAAGCCTTAAACGGATCTATGGGTGCTCTTGGTGGAGATTTATCTTCCACCATAGACAACCCTGCAGGGGGAGCTGTGTTCTTAATCTCAGAAGCTAACCTTACATTAGGAGTAAATAATGGATCTTTAGACATAAAAAATGGAAATAAAAATCCATCTAACAGTGTAGGGATTAATCAAGCAGGAGCAGTAATGGTATTTAATAACCAAGGAACTGATAAATGGAAAGGCTTTGCAATAGGTCTTAACTATCAAAAAAATAATGATATTGATGAGACGTTGGATTTAAACACAAATATAAAATCAAACAACTTATTAGTAAATAATAATTATCTAAAGAATATATATTATAACGAAGTAGGGAACTCCAGCTTAACAAATATGAGTTTTTCCGGAAATTATGATAATAAAATATACTTTGGTTTAGGTTTTAACTTTCACCAATATACTATAAGTAACCGGGCAGATAGATTAGAAGAATTTAGCAATAGAGACAATCAGAATTTATCTTATATAAAAGATTTCACTCCAAGCCAATCACAAGGAAACGGTTTTTCTATAGGATTAGGAGTTATCAGTAAAGTTTCTAAAAACATAAGATTAGGTTTGTCTTATGAATCTCCTAAATGGTATAGCGAAGTTATCCGCTCATCTGTAGAATATTACATAGAAAATGGGAAAGACCCTAAAGGGCAGTTTTATTTAGTAGGTAATGAAATTAAAGACTATTCAAATGACTTGACTACTTCTCAGAAGTTTACAGGTTCTGCTGCTTTTATTTTAGGTAAAAAAGGGTTAATCAATATTGATTATACTTATAATGATTATGGGTCTGCCAAACTTGGACCGGAAAAAAGTTTTAGTGGAGAGAATGCTTATATAAATAATGA
Organism: Weeksellaceae bacterium TAE3-ERU29; assembly: GCA_019218445.1. Lineage (GTDB taxonomy): Bacteria > Bacteroidota > Bacteroidia > Flavobacteriales > Weeksellaceae > Ornithobacterium. Next base: position 28,327 of record JAHUUM010000003.1, read on the forward strand.
AATGCAATCAACTTCTACTATAAAAATTGGAGGGGAAACTAGGATTAATGATTTAAGCTTAAGAGCAGGGTTCAGATATCAACAATCACCTTTTAAAAATGAAACTTTTAAACCTTATGGTGATTTAACAAGTTACTCTGTAGGTGTGGGATATAACATGAAGAATTTCTATATAGACGCCGCATATAGTTTTAGCCAAAGAGATAGAAATTATTTATTATCCGGAATCTATTATAACAATGGAGCTTCTGTGGATTTCCAAGATTTAATTCCGGGAGCTACAAACCCTAAAGATAGAGATTTACAAGCTGCAGGTCAACAAGCATTAAGAGTAAATACTTTTGACCAAGCTAATAACGGACTTGATGAAGACGGGAGAGGCTATGCTATGTCCATACAAGATATCACAAAAACTTATAACAACTTTAGTTTGACAGTTGGATTAAGATTTTAAACCAATCATAAAAACAAAAAAAAGAAGCCGTCTCAAAACTTACTGAAACGGCTTTTTTTATTGATTTTTGCTCGTATCCTCTATTCAAATAAGTAAGAGTATTCTTCAAAATATAGACTTTTATAATTAAAGTTTTAATTTTAAACTTATAAAATATTTTAGGCAGATTGTTGTGAAATGAAATACTTTTTATAATCTTATGTATTTTTTAAATTCTACCTTATCTTTGTACTAATGTTAGGTAAAGTTTTTAATAAAAGAGAGTCTAGGAAGTTTAGGTATGTTCCACGTTTTTACGACACAAAATCACAAGATTTAATAAATCGTAGAATTGGGGATAGTCGTTTTGCTCAAGGATATGTAGGGAAAAGAAAATCTATGGAAGGAAACGATTTAGATGAAACCCGTATAGATTTTAAATCCTTTAGAGCTAAAGAGAAACAAAGTGCTCATGCAGTACGAATAAATACGTTTATTATTTTTGCAATATTAATGCTTTTTGTGTTTATCATGTGGCTTATTACCAATCCTAATTTTTCGAATTTCTTTCAGGAATGAGTGATGTAATTCAGCTTTTACCTCAGCATGTTGCCAACCAAATTGCCGCGGGAGAAGTTGTGCAACGTCCGGCATCTATTGTTAAGGAATTATTGGAAAATGCCGTAGATGCAGGAGCAGACAATATTCAATTAATTATAAAAGATGCGGGTAGAACTTTAGTTCAAGTAATAGACAACGGGAAAGGAATGTCTGTTACAGATGCTCGTATGGCTTTTGAACGACATGCTACGTCTAAAATTCACAGCAGTGATGATATTTTTAAAATCATGACTAAAGGCTTTCGTGGAGAGGCTTTGGCATCGATTGCGGCAGTTGCTCAGGTGGAATTAAAAACCAAGCAAGAAGAAGACAGTATCGGTACTAGCATTCAGATAAACGGTGGTGAAGTGAAATCCCAAGAGCCTACGGTTACACAAACGGGAACAATTATTTCGGTTAAGAATTTATTTTATAATGTACCCGCTCGTAGAAATTTCCTGAAATCAAATGCAGTGGAATTTCGTCATATTTTAGATGAATTTCACCGAGTGGCTTTATCTCATACGGATTTAGAATTTACATTAATTCATAATGATGATGAGATTTTCAGGCTGATTAAAACAAATTTAGCACAACGAATTTTACATATATTCGGCAAAAAATTAGAAGGACAATTAATCCCGATAAACGAAGAAACCGAAATTGTGAAAATTTCCGGGTTCATTGGAAAACCTGAAGTTGCAAAGAAATCAAGAGGGGAGCAATTCTTTTTTGTAAATCACAGGTTTATAAAGAGTTCGTATTTACACAAAAGTATATTAAATGCTTTTGAAAATTTAATTCAAAAAGGAACGCACCCGAGTTATTTTATATTTTTGGAGCTTCCGCCCGAAAAAATTGATATTAATATTCACCCGACTAAAACTGAAATAAAGTTTGAAGATGAGTACAGCATTTTTGCTCAACTCCGAGCGGCGACTAAACACGCTTTGGGGCAACATCAAGTAACGCCCACGCTCGATTTTGACAAAGATGAAGATTGGGAAATCCCGACTTTAAATAAAAAGAAACCGATTAATTATCCAGAAATTTCGGTAGATAAAAATTATAATCCGTTTGAGGCAGAAACGATTGCACCTTTTCCAAAAACAGAAAAAGATACAAGTTTTAAATCGTTTAATTCCATTCCGAAACCGCCAAAGACTGCGGGAGGAAGTTATAATTATTATGATTTAGAAATAGAATCTAATATCAATCGGGAATTTATAGAATTAGAAAGCAATTTAAACGAAGTACCTTCGGTTTTACAGTGGAATAATGCTTATTTGGTAACACCTTACCAAAATGATTTATTATTGATAGACCAGCATAGAGCACATCAAATTGTTCTTTTTGAGAAGTTTAAAAGTCTGAGTAATAAAAACACACTCAGTCAGCAATTACTATTCCCGATAGAGATTCCGGTTGATGCCAAAGAGAAAAATCTTTTGGAAGAAACAATTGATTCTTGGGTTTCTTTTGGCTTTGATTTAGAGATAAATAAAGATTCTTGCCTTATACACGCAATTCCGGCAGAATTAAATTCAGAAAATATTTCTCCTATCTTTGAATTGTTCTTTGATTCGGAAGAAATGGAATCTGCTGAAAATTTTAAAGCCGAATTGTGTAAAATCATGGCGAAAACCGCAGCCATAAAAAAAGGTACAAAAATAGAACAAGAACAGTGCGTAAGTTTGGTACAGCAATTGTTTGCCTTAGACCAATTTAAGTACACGCCATTTGGCAAAAAAACATATAAAACAATATCTTTGGCAGATATTCAAAACTTTTTAGACTAAAATTATGATGCAACGTATCGCACCGATTACCAAGAATTTAATTATTATAAATATTTTATTCTTTGCCGCAACTTATGTTTTTCAAAGTACAAACGGCATTAATTTACGAAATATCTTAGGAGCTTTTTATCCATTTTCAGATAATTTCCAGAGCTTCCAAATATTGTCACACATGTTTATGCATGGTGATTTTACACATATATTATTCAATATGTTTGCATTGTATATGTTTGGGTCTAATATAGAAATGGTTTTGGGCGAAAAGCGATATCTAATATTATACTTTGCATCAGGATTGGGAGCATTTTTATTATTTAATTTAACCAATTATATAGAGGCTCAGCAATTAATTTCGTCTTATAATTTAAGTTCGGAAGAGGTGCAAAGATTTAGTGAGCTGCCACCAATGATGGGCATACCGGGCTATGAAACATTAAGTGCTATTTATTCTACCCCGATGGTTGGTGCTTCAGGAGCTATTTTCGGAGTTTTAATTGCCTTTGCAATGTTATTCCCAAATGCGATTTTAATGCTGATTTTCCCACCGATTCCAATGAAAGCAAAATATTTTATCCCTATTTACGTTGTGATAGAAATTGTTTTAGCTGTGCAAAGTAATCCGGGTGATAATATCGCGCATTATGCTCATATAGGAGGTGCTTTAATAGGATTTATCTTAATTAAAATGTGGAGTAAAAACTTACAAAGATGGACTTAATCAATAAATTAAAATATAAATACACTACAGGTAATATTGCAACAAAATTGATTTTTATAAATGTTGCAGTCTATTTATTAGCCTTCGTTTTTAAATTATTTACGAAAGTAAATTATGTACAGCTTTATTTTGGGTTGAGCTCTTATAAACATGATTTCTTATATAAACCTTGGAGTGTTTTTACTTATATGTTTTTACACGATAATGTTTTGCATTTATTGTTTAATATGATTATGCTTTATATTGTAGCAGATTTTTATTTTAAATTCTTTGGAGAAAAATCATTTAAGATATTCTATTTTGTAGGAGGGATTTTCGGAGGGATTTTCTTTTTGTTATTTAACCTTATTTTTCCCGAATATTCTCATTTAATTGGAGCAAGTGCAGCTATTTATGCGGTGTTTTTTGCTATGGTAGCTTATCAGCCAAATTTAGAGGTAAGATTAATGTTTATACAAACGCCAATTAAAATTTTGTATTTGGCAATAGGGTTATTGGCTTTGGGATTCTTTCTTAAAACCGATAATATCGGAGGAAATATTTCTCATTTAGGAGGTGCTTTATTTGGATATTTATATATGAAGCGATTTGAAAAAGGAAATGATTTTTTCGGGAGTATAGCTAATACTTTTAAAAATTTATTCAAGAAGAAAAGCCCTTTGAAAGCAAATAAAAAACAAAATACAAAGAGAGAGACTCCTCCAAGAAATGATTATGATTACAATGAATGGAAAGTGAATAACGAGAAAAAAATAGATGCTATTTTAGACAAAATTTCTCGTTCAGGATATAATAGTTTAACGGCAGAAGAAAAAGATTTCTTATTTAAACAAGGAAAAAATAGATAAAAATGCGATTTATTTAATAATTATTTTTAAATTTGCATCCCAACCCAAAAAAATGGTTTCGTGGCCGAGTGGCTAGGCAGAGGTCTGCAAAACCTTGTACAGCGGTTCGAATCCGCTCGAAACCTCAACATTAAACCCTTAAATGAATGGCTCATTTTTGGGTTTTTTTATTTAATTCATGTAATTATTAAATTGTTTCTTACAACGAAAATAAATAAATCACGTATCTTCGCTTATTGAAAAACCTTAAGAGGAATTTATTATGGAGCAGAAAAAATGGACTCAAGAAGAGATTTTAGATATATACAATAAACCTTTTATGGAGTTAGTTTACGAAGCAGCAACAGTGCATCGCAAATACCATGACCCTAATAAAGTACAAGTAAGTTCATTAATTTCTATAAAGACAGGAGGATGTTCAGAAGATTGTGGATATTGCCCTCAAGCTGCAAGATATCATACAGATATAGAAACGAATGAATTAATGACCGTTCACCAAGTAAAAGCACAGGCTTTAAGAGCAAGAGCTTCCGGTTCGTCAAGAGTTTGTCTGGGAGCAGCATGGCGAAATGTGAAAGATGGAAAAGACTTTGACAAAGTTCTGGAAATGGTAAGAGAAATTACCAATTTAGATATGGAAGTATGTTGTACACTGGGAATGCTTACCGAAACTCAAGCAAAAAGATTAGAAGAGGCAGGTTTATATGCTTACAACCATAATATTGATTCATCTGAAGAATATTATAAAGAAGTAATTTCCACTAGAGCCTTTGAAGATAGATTAGAAACAATTGGAAATGTAAGAAAAACCTCCATTACACTTTGTTCAGGTGGAATTATAGGAATGGGAGAGAGCTTAGAGGATAGAGCCGGAATGTTGAAAGTCTTAGCAAACATGTATCCTCAACCTGAAAGTTTACCAATTAATGCTTTAGTTCCGGTAGAGGGAACACCGATGGCAGAGCAAGAGCCTGTTTCTATTTTTGAAATGGTAAGAATGGTAGCTACGGCGAGAATTGTAATTCCTAAAACACAAGTAAGGCTTTCTGCAGGACGAACTCAAATGACCAAGGAAGGACAAACTTTATGTTTCTTGGCTGGAGCAAATTCAATTTTTGCGGGAGATAAATTATTAACTACTCCAAATCCTGATATAAATGAGGATATGAAGTTGTTTAATGAACTTAGTATTCAGCCACAAGCACCATTTGAAATGCACCCGAAAAGAGAACCGGCTGAGAAAATAAGTGATCCAAAAGGTGAGAAACCAAGATGGACAAGGCCGGGACACGTGATAGAAAGAAATAAAAAAGCAGCGGAAAAAGCTAAAAAATTAAAATCTCAACAGGTTAAAAATAATTAAAAATGAAAGGTTTAAAACTGATAATATTTTTAAGCTTATTATTTTCAGGAACTTCTTTTCTCTCTGCACAAGCATTTAAAGGCTATGGAGATAAAAAGGTCCAGGTAGGATTTATTCCGTATGGTTATGGAAACGGACTAGGAGGAGCTTTAGATTACGGACTCACAAATGTCTTTTCTGCAGGAGCAGGAGCTGAATTCTATTTTGGAGAAGGGTCTAATAATTTTTATTTGTTTGGTAGAGGAGATTTACACCTTACAGAATTATTAAGTATGCCTTCTCAAATGGACTTATATCCCGGGATAGATTTAGGTTTAGCCGGTGGAAAAATAGGATTAGGCGGACATTTGGGATTCAGATATTTCTTTACCAATAATATTGGAGCGTATATAGAATTTGGCTCACGCGGAAGTCTTGGAGTCAGTATAAATTTATAAAAATAATTTTTGAAGAAAGTAGCAATTATAGGAGGAGGTGCGGCAGGCTTTTTTTTAGGAGCAAATGTATCTCCTTCTTTGGATTTACATATTTTTGAAAAAGCATCAACTCCTTTACAAAAAGTAAGAGTTTCGGGGGGAGGCAGATGCAATGTTACTCACGCTTGTTTTGACCCAATGATGTTGGTAGATTTCTATCCACGTGGAAATAAAGAATTAATCAGTGTTTTTGGTAGATTTCAGCCGGGCGATACGATGGCTTGGTTTGATGAAAGAGGAGTCGCTTTAAAAATACAAGAAGATATGCGAGTTTTTCCCGAGTCTGATAATTCTTTAGATATTGTAGAAACTTTAATAAAAGAAAATCAAAAAAGAAATACCACAATCCACTTAACGGAAAGTGTAAAAAGCATTACACACAAAGACAATGTTTTTACAGTGACTACAGCAAAAGATACTTATAATTTTGATGCTGTAATTATGGCAACCGGAAGCAGTCCGCAAGTTTGGAAAATGCTCGAAGGATTAGGTCATAGTATTCAGAAACCTGTGCCTTCACTTTTTACTTTTAAGTGTGATGCTTCTTTAATTAAGGGTTTGCAAGGGATTAGTTTTAAAAATGTTTCTGTTGAGGTTTTAGATACACCACTTAGTAATCAAGGAGATTTATTAATAACGCACTGGGGCTTTAGTGGTCCGGCAATTTTAGTTTTATCAGCTTGGGGAGCGAGAATTTTAAATAAAAAAAATTATAAATTTAAAATCAAAATTAATTTTATAGATGAAACTTTTGAGGATTGCAGGGATTTATTAAAACAATTCAAATCAGATAACTCAAAAAATCAAATCGGAAAAATTCGCCCGTTTGAATTAACTAAACGCTTTTGGAACAGTTTATTAGAGCAATTAAATATAAATGAAAAAATAAAATACGCCGAAATCCCTGATGCTAAATTAAAAGATATTGCTAATATCTTGACAAATTCCATTTTTGAAATTAATGGGAAAAGCACGTTTAAAGATGAATTTGTAACTGCCGGTGGAGTGAAATTAAACGAGATAAACTTCAAAAATATGGAGAGTAAATTAATTCCTAATTTATTTTTTGCCGGAGAAGTTTTAGACATAGATGCTGTTACGGGCGGATTTAACTTTCAGGCTTGCTGGAGCGAAGCTTTTATTATTTCCCAATATTTGAATGTTTTTTTATCTTTTGATAATCAATAAAATAAAAAAAGTATTATTGATTTATTTATATAAAATAACCTTTTAAAGATTTATTTATTTATATTTGTTGCCTAAAACAACTAAAAATTAGTAAATGAAAAAGATTTCATTCGCTTTATTTCTTTCACTTTCAGCCTGTTTGGTATATGGTGGAGGTTATAGAGTTTCTTTACAGGGAGTTAGGCAAGCAGCCTTAGGAGCTCAAGGAGTAGCAATGCATCACGATGCAAGTGTAGCATTTTTTAATCCGGCAGCTTTAGCTTTTGTAGAAAGTAAAGTTAGTATTGCTGTAGGAGGATTTGGAGTAGGTATTAAATCCAGTTACCAAAATCAGCAAACATTGCAAACAGCAGAAACTAAGAATCCCTTAGGCACGCCTCTTTACTTTGCCGCAAGTTACAAACCCACTAAAAATTTAGCCGTAGGAGTGAGTGTTACTACACCATTCGGGAGTACTATAGATTGGGGAAATGAATGGGCAGGTAGATATATAATTGACAGAATAGCTCTTAAATCCTTTTTTATTCAACCTACTGTAGCTTATAGCTTTAATGATTGGTTCTCTTTAGGAGGAGGCGTAATAATTGCCAGAGGTGATGTAAATATTAGAAAATCAATATCTTTTGGTAGTAAAGACATAGGGTTTGAGATAGATAAAAAAGGAGCAAAAGGAACAGGAATGAATTTAGGTGTTTTTATAAAACCCTCTGAAACACTTAATATAGGAGCTTCTTATCGCTCAGAGATTACAATGAAAGCGGAAGAAGGGGATGTTATTTTTAAAGATGTTCCTGCTATTGCATCAACTAAATTACCATTTACTGCGAAAAATTTTAATTCAACTTTACCATTACCGGCAGAATTTTTAATAGGAGCTAATTATCAAGTAACTCCAAAATTAATGTTAGGTTTAGAGATTGGAACTGTACAGTGGAGTGCATATAAAGATTTAAAAGTAGAACTATACAACGGAGCGGATGTTTATAATTCTGAGCCTTCAGATAAAAATTATGATAATACAGTAAACTATAGTTTTGGAGCGGAATATTTAGCAACAAGGAATTTAGCAGTAAGGTTAGGTTATAAATACGATGAGTCACCGTCTCCTTCAGATTCTTTCAATCCGGAAACACCTACTGTAAACTATCATGCTTTTACCGGAGGATTTGGGTTAAACTTTAATCAATTTACAATAGATGCTATGGCAGAATATATTTATGGAGAAGAGAGAAGTTTCAATAATACTCAGTATAATTTTGGAGGAGATATTATGTCAAGAGGTTTTGTATTTGGTTTAGGACTTTCTTATAACTTAAATTACTAAAAGTAAGAATTATAACATTAAAGAAATGAAAAAAATATATAAAAGTATAATATTAGCTTCTTTGTTTATTATTGGAGCGTGTTCAAGCGAGTTTGAAAATAATGTAGAAGCTATTGAAGTAAACTCAGGAGATGCTGATTTTAGTAAATATGTAGCAATAGGAAACTCTTTAACTTCAGGTTACTTAGATGGAACGTTATATAAATCAGGGCAAGAAAATTCTTATCCTGCAATTATAGCCGGTCAAATGAAAGTAGCAGGAGGTGGTGAATTCACTCAACCATTAATGCCAAACGATATTGGTGGTTTTTCTGATTTGTTTGAAGTTTCTAAAGGTAATAATTTCTACGGAAAATTTACATTACAAATTATAAATGGAACCCCTACTCCGGTACCTTCTGTTCCTAAAACAACTTTGGCAGAAACTTTTGTAAACGGGCTTTATAATAATATGGGAGTTCCGGGAGCCAAATCATATCATTTATTAGCTGATGGTTACGGAAATCCTCAGGGTATTAGCATAAGAAAAGCGAATCCTTATTTTGCGAGATTTGCAAGTTCTCCAAACACCTCAGTATTGAAAGATGTTATGGCTCAAAACCCCACATTTTTCACTCTCTGGATAGGAAATAATGACGTTTTAAGTTACGCTTCAGGTGGAGCAGCGGGAGCAGACCAATCAGGAAATATTAACCCGGCAACTTATGGAGAAAACGACTTGTCTGACGCTAATATGGTTGGTGGAGTGATTCAGAAGATTTTAGAGAAATTAGTAAAAGAACAAGGAGCTAAAGGGGCAATTGCAAATATTCCAAACGTACAAGATATTCCTTTCTTTACTACAATTCCGTCTAAACCTTTAGAGTCAAGTAATGAGGCTTATAAGGCTCAAATTCCTATGCTTAATGAGTTTTATTCTAAAATAAATCAAGTATATGATGCTTTAGGAGTACCTGAAAGAAAAATTAATTTTTCTGAAACAGGAAATAGTGGATTAGTTATCAGAGATGAGAGTTTACCTAATATTGCACCGCAAATGCAACAAGTATTAATTAGTGTAGGAGTTCCTCAGCTAGAGGCTTCTCTATTAGCCAACACTTACGGACAAACTCGTCAATCAAAAGAAGGAGATTTATTTGTTTTAACTTTTTCTCGTTCAATAGCAAAAGTAGATGAAAATGTAAAAAATAAATTAATGGGATTTGGACTTCCTGCAGATAAAGCAACGCAATTAGCCGTAACAGGACTTACTTATCCTGTTCAAGATCAATATGTTTTAACTCCGGATGAGGTGAAAGTGATAAGAGAAAGAACTACTGATATCAATAACAAAATTGCCGGTTTAGCAAGGTCTTATGGTTTGGCATATATAGATATGAATGCTAAAATGAAAGAATTAAAATCAGGAATAAGGTATAACGGAGTTGATTTTAATGCTCAATATATTAAAGGTGGAGCATTTTCATTAGATGGAGTACATTTGAATTCCAGAGGTTATGCGGTTACAGCAAATGAGTTTATAAAGGGAATAAACGCTAAGTACAACTCAAACTTAAGACAAGTTGACGCAAATAATTATCCGGGTACTCAGTTACCTTAATTATACTATTAAAAAAAGTAAAAGAAGCCATTTCAAAAGTTTTGAAATGGCTTCTTTTAGTTTCATCAGGGGGCGATAATTGTAATAGTTTTATCAGAAACTTTATAGAGTCGCTGTTTGAATGATTGTGTTTATCATGATTCAAAAATCTCTACTAGCTCCTTGAATCGCTGAATTCTCCCAAACTATTTTATACATTCTAAAAATATTTTTGTTGCCTCTTCTTGGCTTTTTACATTTCCTTTTTCTGCATTTTCCATACGTTTAGTTAATTTACTTTTTTGATTATCTGTTAAAGAAATTTCTTCTTCCATTTTTTTAGTGAGATTTTTAACACCGTATCTTTAACATTAAAAAAGTTTTGACGCCTCTTTTAAATCAGCTTGAAAAGATATTGTGACCATAATTTTAGTTTTTAACTATGAATTGCACGTTTTTCAGTAGCATCTAAAGCCGCTTCTTTTACCGCCTCCATATAAGTTGGGTGAGCGTGAGAAATTCTTGCAATGTCCTCAGCCGATGCTCGGAACTCCATGGCAGTAACAGCTTCAGCAATCATGTCAGCGGCTCTTGCAGAAATAATATGAACACCTAAAACTTCATCAGTTTTTTTGTCTGCTAATACTTTTACCAATCCGTCTATATCTCCACTGGCTCTTGCACGTCCTAAAGCTCTCACATTGAATTTCCCTACTTTATATTCTACACCTTCTGATTTTAATTGCTCTTCGGTTTTGCCTACGCCTGCAACTTCCGGCCAAGTATAAACCACTCCCGGAATTAAATCATAATTGATATGAGGCTTTTGTCCAGCTAAAGTTTCAGCTACAAAAACACCTTCTTCTTCTGCTTTATGAGCGAGCATTACACCTTTTACAACGTCCCCGATAGCATAAATTCCTTCTATATTGGTTTTTAAGTTTTCGTCGGTAATAATTCTTCCTCGTTCATCGATGTCTACACCTATGTTTTCCAAACCTAATCCTTTAGTAAAAGGTTTTCTTCCTACCGAAACAAGTACATAATCACCTGAGATAGTTTCTGTTTCTCCTTTTTTATTCTCAAAAGAAACATTTACTTCATCACCATTTCGCTCAACTTTAGAAACTTTACAAGAAAGATTAAAATTCACGCCTTGTTTCTTCAATATTTTTCTTAATTCTTTAGATAAATCCCCGTCCATACCCGGAATAATTCTGTCGGCATATTCCACTACGGAAACTTCTGCTCCCAATCTTTTATAAACAGAGCCTAACTCTAAACCAATAACTCCACCGCCAATCACGATTAAATGTTTCGGAATTTCTTTCATGTTTAAAGCCTCCGTAGAGGTAATAATTCTCTCTTTGTCAATCTCTATAAAAGGTAATGTAGAAGGTTTAGAACCTGTTGCAATAATCGTGTTTTTTGTTTCTATTTCTTCTTCGCCTTTTTCAGACTTTATGGTGATGTGATTTTTATCTTTAAAAGAACCTAAACCATGAAAAATACTGATTTTATTTTTATCCATTAAAAAATTGATACCCTTTGTAGTTTGTTCTACAACGCTGTTTTTACGGGCAATCAATTTAGATAAATCGACTTTTAAATTTTCGAGGGAAATTCCGTGAGCTTCAAAGTTTTTCTGAGCATTATGATAATGTTCAGATGAGTCTAAAAGAGCTTTAGACGGAATACACCCGACATTTAAACAAGTTCCACCTAACGTATTATATTTTTCTATTAAAGCTGTTTTTAAGCCTAATTGAGCACAACGAATAGCCGCAACATATCCACCCGGTCCTGAGCCTATTACAGTAACATCAAATTGTTCCATGATTTTATTGATTTTCAACAAATATAAATAAAATGTTTAAGAATAATACTTGTTTTCCTATATAAATGGTTAATGTTTTTAAGTAAAAACAATGTAAATTTGCATCCATTTTTAATTTATTAAAGGAGTGATAAAGTCAAGAATAGCATTATTCATTGGGATAATATTAATTTCAATATATCCTGTATTTGTCAAGTTTACGGGCGGATTAGCAGGAATTTCAGCTTTTTATAGAGTTTTAATTCCCGCCTTATGTTTATTTCCGGTTTTATTTATTAATAGGAAAAACATACCAAAAGGCAAATCTCTTATAGGCACTTTGTTATGTGGTGTTTTATTTGGTTTAGATATTTATTGTTGGAATTTGGCAATAGAAGGCTCTTCGGCAACACAAGCCACATTGCTTACCAACTTAGCACCGATTTTTGTAGGAGTTATAGCCTTTTTATTCTTACCGAATAAACCTAAAAGAAACTTTTGGATAGGCTCTGCAATTGCTATTTTCGGAATGATAATTTTTATCGGGTGGCGAGTTTTTGCTGATTTTTCTTTTGATTTACCTTTCCTTTTAGGAATATCCTCAGGAATTATTTATTCTGTATACATTGTACTCTCTAAAATGGTTTTAGAACGAGTTCAAGTATTACCGTATATGGCGATAAATAGTATTTCTGCGAGTACTGCTTTGGGCTTAGTAAATTATTTTAATGGTAAACCCTTTATTGGGTTTGCAACAAGAGAATGGGTGTTTTTTATATTAGGAGGATTGGTTTGTCAATTATTGGCATGGGCACTAATAAGCTACGCCACTAAATACATGAGAGTAACACGAGTTTCGTTAAGTTTATTGAGCCAGACAGTATTTGCCGCAATTTTTGCCTCTATATTTGTAAGTGAAGTTATAAGCCCTCAAATGATAATCGGTGGACTGATTATTCTCGTAGGAATAGGAATTACTTTTATAGAAAAACAATTTAAGCTGAAGTAAAAATATGAGGCTATAAATATTTTACTAAATTTGCAACATGTCGTACTTAAACCCCGAAGAAGAGTATTTCCCCGAAGAGGAATTACAACAAGAAGAATATTTTAGACCCCAGAGTTTTGGCGATTTTGCGGGTCAGGCTCATATTTTAGATAATTTAGAGGTTTTTGTAAAGGCAGCTAAAATGCGACATGAATCGCTGGACCATGTTTTATTACACGGACCTCCGGGACTTGGAAAAACCACTTTGGCTCATATTATTGCCAATGAATTGGGCGTAGGAATAAAAGTAACCTCCGGACCTGTTTTGGATAAGCCGGGTGATTTGGCGGGATTACTCACCAATTTAGAGGAAAATGATGTGCTTTTTATAGATGAAATTCACAGAATGTCGTCTGTAATAGAGGAATATTTATACTCCGCAATGGAGGATTATAAAATTGATATTCTAATTGAATCTGGGCCAAATGCTCGTTCTGTGGAAATCAATTTGAATCCGTTTACATTAATCGGGGCAACCACTCGTTCAGGCTTATTGACTGCTCCGCTTAGAGCTCGTTTCGGGATTAATTGCAGATTTGAGTATTACAATGTAGAGCTTTTAAGTTCAATTGTGAAAAGGAGTTCAAGAATTTTAGAAACACCAATTGATGAAGAGGCAGCTATAGAAATTGCGGGAAGAAGCCGAGGAACACCGCGTATTGCAAATGCGTTACTTAGACGTACCCGAGATTTTGCTCAAATAAAAGGCAATGGAAAAATCGATAAAAAAATGGCTCAATTCAGTTTGAAAGCTTTAAAAGTTGACCAAAACGGACTGGACGAAATGGATAACCGAATTTTAACCACTATCATCGAAAAATTCAAAGGTGGCCCTGTTGGTTTAACCACGATTTCTACTGCTGTGGCAGAAAATCCGGGCACAATAGAGGAAGTTTACGAGCCGTTTTTAATACAGGAAGGATATTTGATGAGAACTCCTCGTGGAAGAGAAGTTACACAAAAGGCTTACGAGCATTTAGGCATTTCTAAAAAATTAGACCAAGGCGAATTATTTTAAATTTCCCTTTAATTAAATCTGTCAAATTTGAACATAGAGCAACGTACTCACTTTATAAAAGAAAAAGCAAAAGAGTTAGGTTTTCTGCATTGCGGAATATCTAAAGCGGGCTTTTTGGAGGAAGATGCTCCACGTTTGGAAAAATGGCTCAAATCCGGATTTCACGGAGAAATGGGCTACATGGAAAATTATTTTGATAAAAGATTAGACCCCACAATATTAGTCCCGGGAGCTAAATCGGTTATTTCTCTTTCCTATAATTATTATACCGATAAATCTTTATCCGAAGACGGTTATAAAATTTCTAAATACGCTCGGGGAAAAGACTATCACTTTTTAATCAAAGATAAATTAAAGGAATTTTTTGAGTCTATTCAGGAAAATATAGGTGAAGTGGACGGACGTGTTTTTGTAGATTCTGCTCCGGTTTTAGACAGAGCTTGGGCAAGAAAAAGCGGAATCGGATGGGTAGGAAAAAACGCAAATATTCTATCTAAAAAAGTAGGTTCATTTTTCTTTTTGGCTGAATTAATTTTAGATTTAGAATTACTGGAAGACGCTCCCACAACCGACCATTGCGGAAAATGCACAGCATGTATAGATGCTTGTCCTACTCAGGCGATAGAAGCTCCAAGAATTGTGAACGGAAGTAAATGTATTTCTTATTTAACCATAGAATTAAAGTCCGAAATACCCACTTTCTTTAAAGATAAAATGGACGATTGGATTTTCGGTTGTGATGTTTGCCAAGATGTCTGTCCGTGGAATAGATTTTCTAAACCACATAAAGAAGAATTTTTTGAACCTCATTCTGCTTTGGGCGAATATACCAAAAAAGAATGGCAAGAATTAACCCAAGAATTATTTAGCGAAATCTTTAGAAAATCAGCAGTAAAACGTACAAAATATGCCGGACTTATGCGAAATATTAAGTTCGTGGAAAATTCTAAAAAAGATTAAGGGTACAATAAATATTTACTTCTTACTTTTTCAAATTCTTCTAAATCTTTTTGCCAAGTTTGTTTTATTCTTTTCTCGTCCCAACCGGCAATTATTTGTTTTCTTAAAAGATCAGTTCCGGCTAATTTATCAATCCAATAGGCACCGGCATTTAAAGTAAAAAACGGATTTTTTGTATTGTTTTTATACGCATCAATCAGCCAATCTAAACGGATTTCACTAATTCTCGGCGTGTTTCTTAAATCTTCTCCATAACATAACTTCCCGTTGTGTTGCGGATTCTTAGCTCCTTCATTTGGTCTCGGTGTAAATGTGAAATTATACTTTTTCCCTTTTAAATAAGGCGACCCATAAGTTTGAAACTGCATTTCTGTACCTCGTCCTTCGCTTACATTTGTACCTTCAAAAAAGCAAATACTCGGATATAAATTCACCGAAACATCATTTGGCAAGTTTGGCGAAGGTTTCACAGGCAAAGAATAAGGTTTGTCGTGCGAATAATTCTTTAATTTAATTACTTTTAAATCGGCTTTAATTCCGTTTTTAAGCCACTTTTCACCGTTTATCATTTGAGCATATTCGCCTATTGTCATTCCATAAACAATCGGAACGGGGTGCATTCCTACAAAAGTTTTTTCTTTCAAATTTAAAATAGGGCCATCTATATAATGTGCATTCGGGTTTGGTCTATCCAAGACAATCACGGGAATATTACTCTCCGCAGCCGCCTCCATTATATAATGCAAAGTGGAAATATATGTATAAAACCGAACACCAACATCTTGCAAATCAAACAAAAGCACATCTACCCCTTTTAACTGGTCGGCTCTCGGCTTTTTGTTCTTTCCGTACAATGAAATAATCGGTAATCCCGTTTTGGCATCTTTTCCGTTCTTCACTAATTCTCCTGCATCTGCTTTTCCTCTAAATCCATGCTCGGGTGAGAAAATAGTTTTGATTTCCACACCATTATTTAATAAAAAATCTACTAAATGAATATTATTTTTTGTTGGAATTATCCCAGTCTGATTGGTTACAACTCCTACATTTTTTCCTTTTAGTAATGCTAAATAATCTTCGGGGGAATCCGCTCCTACCAAAATTTCTTGTTTGGTAAAATCAGACTTTGAATTATGATTGATTTGCTCTTTATTTTCGGTATTTTTTACAGTCAATTTCTCTGTAATTTGTGCTTTACATTGAATAAAAAGCAACAAGATTAAACTTATTAATGTATATTTGAATTTCATAATAACGGCATGTTTATTTTTCAAATATATTGATAAGAACGTAAACATAAAAACAAAATATTAGACTTTGGATTTTAGCAGGTATTTTGCAAAGAAAATTGCGTGGGAGAAAACCACTAAAAATAATTTATCCGGCAATATTATAAGAATCGGGCAATTAGCTGTGGCTATTGGTGTTATCGTAGCTTTGGTAACTTTATCCACAGGAATTGGAGCGAAAAAAGAAATCAAACAAAAATTAGCCGATTTTAACGGACATCTTACCATTTCACCTTATAACAGCAATTTATCGTTAAATTCAGACTCTATCGCTTTGCCCAAAGATTTTTATCCGAATTTCCCTTTAAAAGACATTGAGCATATTCAAGCCGTTGCTTCTAAAAGCGGAATTATAAGAACCGAAAACAGCTTTGACGGCGTTTTATTTAAAGGTGTTGATACGAATTATGACAAAAAACGTTTTGGTAAATTCTTAAAAAAAGGAAGTTTCCCAGAATTTAATAAATCTGAAATCAGTAATGATGTTGTTATTAGTCAGAAAATTGCAGATAATTTTTACTTAGACGTAGACAGTACTTTTGTAATGGTTTTCGTGAATGAGAAAAACTTAAATGCAAAACCCGTTTACAGAAAGTTTAATGTAAAAGGAATTTATTCTACCGACATAGAACAATTTGACAATCTTTACGTAATCGGCGATATAAAACAAGTTCAAAGAATAAATGGTTGGCCGTCTAATTCGGTGGGGAGTTTTGAGCTTTTCGTTCCTGATGTAGATACCGATTTAAACAAAATAAAAGACGAAATAAATAACACTATTGATTATAATTTAATCGCGGAAACCGCTACCGATCATTTTGTGGAAATAGAAGAATGGATAAATATTTTTGACACAAATATCTTTATTATTCTGTTCATTATGCTTTTTGTAGTAGTGATAAATATGGTTATGGTTTTACTCATTCTTATTTTAGAGAGAACGCATTCCATTGGGGTTTTAAAAACTTTGGGGGCAACAAACGAACAAATCAGGAAAATCTTTATTTATTATGCTTTGTTCATTATGATTCCCGGGCTTATAATAGGAAATATTATAGCTTTGGTTTTATTATTTATTCAGTATTATTTTGGTGTTGTTCAATTACCTCCGGAAAGTTACTATATTTCTAAAGCGCCTGTTTATATCTCGTGGTATATGATTGTAGGCGTGAACCTCGGAAGTATTTTAATCAGTGCTTTAACTTTATGGATTCCGAGTCTATTAATCAATAGAATTAGTCCGGTGAGAGCTTTAAAGGTTAAGTAGTTGAAATTTAATAAAATTTTGTGAATTTGGATAAAAACATGTTATTCTTTTTTTATTAAAAAATTAATTAAGCTTAACAACATCTGATTTAATAGGACTAAATTATTAATCGAACTCAGCCTCATATGAAAACAAATAAAACCGCCTTGATGGTATTAAGACGGCTTCCTTATTTATTATAAATTTATAAATTATTATTTTGTAAAAGCTTCTAAGGCTTTTACTTCTGCCAAAGCTTTTCTCCCTTCGGTTAATTGCTGTTGTAGAATTAGGACTATGGTTTCCGGTAAATGCTCTCTATCTTTTAAAAAGTCTTCATACTCTTCTACAAATGTTTCTTCTCCTCTCACACATTCCTCATAAATCGCATGATCTCCTTCAGTAAAAATATCTTTTAATCCAATCCAAGCTCTATGGAGTCGCCCCTCAATAGATGGTCCTTTATCCGGTTCTCCACCTAATTTTGTAATCTGGTCTTTTAAAACATGACCAAAATCGTATCTAGCTTTAGCTCTCGTTTCTAAAAATCCTTTTAAATCAGTATTACTAACTTTTTCCGCAGCAAAAATATATCCTTTTTCTGCATCATAGTTTTTAGTTAATAAATCATTTAGGTTGTTAATTATTTTTTCCTGATTATTCATAATTTAATGTTTTTTAATAAGAGGCATAAAGCATACCAAATTTGTAATCATTTAGAAACTTAACGAATTATTCTAAATTCTTTCTAAAAAAACTGTTATGAAGGTTATTTAAAATAGTTTCTTTTTAAAAAGAAAATGGTAACTTTGTGAATATGGCTTCACGTTGGATTTTAAAACCAAAACCTTCTATTGATGAAATAAATAAATTAAAAGAATCCTTGGGTATTTCAGATTCTTTAGCTATTATATTGCTTCAAAGAAAGATAAAAAATTTTGATGAAGCTAAAAGTTATTTTAGACCAAAACTATCTCAATTGCACGATCCCTATCTTATGAAAGGCATGAAAGAAGCAGTACAGCGTGTTTTATCTGCTATAAAAAATGATGAGATAATAATGGTATATGGAGATTATGATGTTGATGGAACTACTTCTGTTTCATTAATGTATACTTTCTTAAAATCAATTTATAAAAATGTAACTTATTATATTCCGGATCGCTACAAAGAAGGTTATGGCGTGTCTGCAGAAGGCATTAATTATGCCGCGGATAATGATGTAAAACTTATTATTTCTTTAGATTGCGGTATAAAAGCTATTGAAATGGTGGATTATGCTAAACATAAAGGAATAGATTTTATTATTTGTGATCACCATTTACCCGGAGAAGACTTACCAAATGCAGTAGCTGTTTTAGATCCTAAAAGAAAAGACTGCGAATACCCGTTTAAAGATCTAAGTGGTTGCGGTGTAGGGTTTAAACTTATACAGGCTCTAAGTAAGCCACTTGAGATAAACGAAAAAGAAATTTACTCATATTTAGATTTAGTGGTAGTAAGTATCGCTGCAGATATTGTCCCAATTATGGGAGAAAATAGAATTATGGCTCATTTTGGATTGAAAATTTTAAATGAAAACCCCAGATTAGGACTTAAAATGCTTATTCCAAAAGAATCGGTAGGAAATGTAAACATTAGTAAAATTGTTTTTGCTATTGCTCCAAAAATTAATGCCGCAGGGAGAATAAAACAAGCTACAGATGCTGTACGATTACTTATTTCCGAAAATCAAATGAGTGCAAGGAAATATATGAGCGAAATAAATGACTTAAATAAAGAAAGAAAAGAAATAGATTTATCTATAACAAATGAAGCATTAAGTCAGCTCGAAAAAGAAACAGATTTTAGATATACTACAGTAGTTTATAATCCAAATTGGCACAAAGGAGTTATTGGTATTGTAGCGTCTCGCCTTACAGAGGTTTATTATCGCCCAACGGTTGTATTTACCCGAGGAGACAACGGAATGGTAGTAGCTTCAGTCCGTTCAGTGAAAGGATTTGATGTTTATGAGGCTCTTTTAGAGTGTAGTGATTTATTAGAACGATTTGGAGGACACATGTATGCTGCCGGCTTAACAATGAAAGAAGTCAATTTACCTAATTTTAAAAGGCGATTTGAGCAGGTTGTTGGTAAACTAATTCATAAAACACAACAAACTCCCACGGTAGAAATAGATACAGAAATAAGTTTTAAAGAAATTACCCCTAAATTTATAAGAATATTAAAACAATTTGAGCCTTTTGGTCCTGAAAATTTAATGCCTCAATTTTTAACCAGAGGCGTTTCTTTTGCAGGAGATGCACGGTATATGGGCAAAGAAAATGAGCATATAAAATTATCTGTATTTCATCCCGATGCTCGGAAAGTTTTTATGGCAGTTGGCTTTGGAATGGGCTCTCTTTTAAAAAGAATGAAATCAGAGCCATTTGATATGGTTTTTTCTATAGAAGAGAATGTCTGGCAAGGGAAAGCTCACTTGCAGTTTAGGATAAAGGATGTACGTTTTACAGATAAATTTGCCTCTTCCTAAAAGCTGACTCAATTTTGAGGTAACTTCTTTTTGTTTTAAAACAATATATATACATTTGCAACATGAAAAATTATTTATTATTAATATTTATAAGTTGGGGAGTATTTATAAATGCACAGCTTTCTACACGTACGTATAGCGTTTCCGGAAGAGAATATGATGTTACAGTCCCGTCTAACTATATGAGTACAAAAGAATATCCGGTAGTTTTTGAATTACATTCTTTTGGTAAAGACAAAACAGAGATGAAAGATCAAAAGGCGGTAGATGAGTTACAATATATTTCTGTACGCCCTGAAGGTACTAAACTACCAAAGTGGGCTACTCTTTTTTCATCTAAGAGAGGAAATGTCTGGAATACTTGGAGTGAAAATAAGTTTTTGACCAATGAGAATGATGTAGCTTATATTACCGAAGTATATAATGACGTGAGAAGTAAAATGGGAGCTACTTTTAATCCGGAAAAGGTATTTGTTTACGGGTTTAGTAACGGAGGGGCGATGGCAATGAAAATGGTACAAGAAACCACTTTATTTAAAGCAGTTGTAGTTCGTTCCATGAGTTTTGTAAAGGGGCATACGATTCCTAACGGAGCGCCAAAAGTACCAATTCTCTTTATCCATGGAACAGAGGATGAGACGGTACCTTATACAGGAGGGAAAGGAAAGTTTGGAAGCTTTAGCCCTAATTTTGAAGCGGTAAAAGAAACCGCCAAAAAATGGGCACAACATAATGATTGCCAAATGCAATCACAAGATATTCAGTATTTAAGGACATCAGAGGAATTAGGGGAATTTTGGTTTAGAGAATATGATAACTTTACTGTACAAGCTCCGGTGTATTTATATGCAGTTGTAGATGCTGAACATGGCACTGGAACTACTAATACTAATCCTAAAGAAAAAACAGGTTTTACCCATAGAAATATAAAAAGAACAGCATTGCGTTTATTTAAATCTCCGCCGTGTTATGGTCTTTACCAAGATACGGAGGTTTGTAAGAGCATAACATCAAAAAATTACAAAAAATCATCATAAAAACTATCTCTTCAATATTTAGAACAAATTAAAATTGGTATATTTGCCTTTCTAAAAAATTAGAAGACTTGTTATTGACAGATTTAAAAAGAGGAGAAAAGGCAAAAGTATCGGGATTTACATCGGAAGATATTCCGGCTAAATTTTTTGAACTGGGCATTGTTCCCGGTGCAGAAATAGAATATAAAATGAAGGCTCCTTTTAGTGGGCCGGTTTGTATTGCTTTATGCAAAAACGACTGTATGTTGGCATTAAGAAAAGCAGAAGCACAATGTATTTTAGTAAATAAGGAATAAATGGATTTACTTAAAATAGCTTTAATAGGAAACCCCAATATGGGGAAGTCGACATTGTTTAATGCACTTACCGGACTTAAACAGCGGATAGGGAATTATCCCGGAACAACTGTAGAAAAAAGACAGGGAGAAATTGTATATAAAAACGTAAAAATACGGATATACGATTATCCCGGAACTTATACTGTTTATCCTAAATCAGCCGATGAAGAGGTTGTTTTCAATAATTTGAATAACCCTGAAGGAGCAGATTTTCCCGATAAAGTAATTGTTGTGGGAAGTCCACTTCAACTAAAAAGAGGATTGCTTTTGTATCAGCAAGTCAGAGATTTAGGATTGCCTGTAATTTTTGTGCTTAATATGGTGGATGAGGCACAGAAAAAAGGATTTGAATTAAATACCGAAGCCTTAAAAGAGTATACAGAAGATGATATTCTGTTATTAAATGCACGAACAGGTAAAAATTTAAATCTTTTAAAAGACAGAATAATAAAAGATTTCCCTGCTTTTGAGGAAAACTTCGAGATTTCTACAATCTATAAAGAACCCGTAGAAGAAATAAAAGAAAAGTTTAAAGTAGGGAATTATAAGGCGTGGCAATACTTAGCACATACTAAAATCATTCATTTACCGGAAAACGACCGTGAATTTATACAGAGTGTAAAAGATAAATATCATCTTGTTCCGGAAAGAATGCAAGTAACCGAAACAGTTAAAAGACATAGCGATATAGAGGTTATTTGTAATAAGACAATTAGTTCCAAAGAAACTAAAAAACAAAGATTAGCAGATAAATTAGATAGAGTATTTACTCATCCTTTTTGGGGGTATGTAATCTTTTTCATACTATTATTTTTAGCATTTCAAGCAATTTTTAGTTGGGCAGAGGCTCCACAGAAGTTTATAGAGGAAAGCTTTGGAGAGCTTCAAAAATGGATAAATAATAATTTTGATACAGAGAACCCGCTTGTTAATTTAATTGCAGATGGGATTATACCGGGGATAGGCGGGATTGTAGTGTTTGTACCTCAGATATTTATTCTTACATTTTTCTTGTTAATTTTAGAAGAATCGGGCTATATGAGCCGAGTTGTTTTCTTAATGGATAAGTGGATGCGTCCTTTTGGTTTGAACGGAAAATCTGTTGTCCCGTTAATGTCCGGAGCGGCTTGTGCAATACCGGGAATTTTAGCGGCAAGAAATATTGAGAATAATAAAGAGCGATTGATTACCATGTTGGTAACTCCATTCATGACTTGTTCTGCACGTCTTCCGGTTTATTCAGCTTTGATTGCATTGGTAATACCAAATAAAAGTATTTTAGGATTTAATCTACAAGGAATCTTTTTAATGGGATTGTATTTATTAGGCGTTCTTGCTGCATTATTTTTTGCGTATGCTTTCAAGAAAATGCTAAAAACACCTTATAAAAGTTATTTAATCATGGAAATCCCTGATTATAGAATTCCTCACTGGCGTAATGTATTACTTGGGCTCTGGGAAAAAGTAAGTTCTTTTGTGTTTGGAGCAGGTAAAATTATATTAGCGGTAAGTGTGATTTTATGGGTATTAGCAAGTTATGGTTTTTCTAAAGATTATAAAAATGCAGAGGAAATCGTAGCCAAAGAAGCTAAAGTAAATAATTGGGATAAAGATGAAACTGCAAATCATTTGGAGTCTTATAAATTAGAAAATTCTTTATTAGGAGGAATTGGAAAAACTATAGAACCAGTGTTTAGACCTTTAGGCTATGATTGGAAAATAAGTATTGGGGTGGTTTCTTCTTTTGCGGCAAGAGAGGTGTTTAACTCCACAATGTCGTCTATTTACAGTTTAGGGAAAGACAATGAAGATGAAAATAGAATTGTAAGCCGAATGCGTAATGAAATAAGACCGAATGGAGAAAAAGTTTATTCTTTGGCAACAGGAGTTTCTTTAATGTTATTTTATGCTTTTGCAATGCAATGTTTAAGTACTTTGGCAATTGTTCGTAAAGAAACCGGCTCTTGGAAATGGCCAATGGCTCAATTAGTACTTATGACGGGATTTGCATATATAGTTTCAATGATTGCTTACCAAGCACTTAGTTAAAAAAATATTAGATATGAATTACGAATATATAATTATAGGAATAGCTTTTTTATTAGCTCTTTGGTATTTAATTAGAAAACTATTTGGCTCTTTCTTTAATAAGAAAAAGGGAGGAAAATGTGGTAATGATGGAGGAAGTTGTGGTTGCGGATAAATGATTTATAAAAAACTTTATCAACGATTTTTAGCTTTAGAGAAAAATATAAAATAGATGAGAACTCCAAGCCAAAAAATAATCATCATTCCAATCCCAAGAATAAAAACATTTAAGCCATAAGGAAAACCTAAAAGAGCATACACAAGTCCACCTAAAATCATTAAAATAGAGGTAGATAAATAAACGGTAATAAAAACTTTATTTAAGCTTTTATCTCCTGTAAATAAAATATAGCCTAATGTAAATATAAAATAGGTTACAAGAGAAATACCGGAAATAATGATAGAGAAGAGTCCTAAATTCTTAAATGAAGTCTGCTGTAATGATACAGTAAATATTGCCCCCAGAAAAAATAAAAACATCGAGCATAGTGGCCACCATGCTCCAATTTTTTGAATATTATTTTTTCCGTTAGCTGACATGAGCCAATTTTTTTATCATATTTCTATTCACGATTTTTATTCTTCGTCCTTGCACACCGATAAGATCATCGTTTTTAAACTCAGAAATTAAACGAATAGCAGATTCAGTAGCCGTACCAATCAAATTAGCCATTTCCTCTCTGGTTAAACTAATATTTATAAAACCTTCATCGTCTAAGCCCAATTGTTCTTCTAATAACATAAGAACTTCTGCCAATCTTTCTCTCACTGTTTTCTGAGCGAGTGTAATAATTGTATCAGCAGCATCTCCCAATTGTTTAGAAATTAATTTTAGCATTTCAAAACTGAAAGAAGAATTTTGTTCTAATAATTTCAAGAAAAAATCACCCGGAAAAAAATCAACTCTTACATCGCTAATAGCAGAGGCAGAAGAACCAAAAACTTCTCCGGTTAATAAAGAACGATATCCTATTAAATCACCCGATTTTAAAAAACGGATAATTTGCTCTTTTCCGGTAAAACCAACTTTATACACCTTAGCTGTACCCTCTTTTATTAAGAAAACACCGGTAGGATTTTTGCCTTCTTCTAAAATAATTTCTCCTTTTTTAAAGAGAATTTCCTTTTTCGCTGTCTTTAGATCTTCACGTTCTTTATCAGTGAAAATACTTAAGGTATCTTCATTATCAAAATAATTGTATAAAACAGAGAAATTATTAAAATCTGACATAATATGATATTTATCACGCAAATATAAGCAGAACTTATTAAATTTGTACAATATTATGAGTGAAACTTGTTATCATTGCGGGCAGGAATGCGAAAAGGACTTAATCAAATTTGATGAGAAGTCTTTTTGTTGTAATGGGTGTAAAACAGTTTATGAAATTCTAAATCAGAATAATCTGGCGGATTATTATGAATTAAATAAAGTACCGGGGATTCAACCAAAAACCAAAAATAAACATGCTTTTGAGTTTTTGGATACGCCTGAGATATTTGAAAAAGTAATTGATTTTAATGATGACGGTGTTGCTGTTGTTACATTTGATGTGCCTGTAATTCATTGTAGTTCTTGTGTTTGGGTTTTAGAAAGCCTTAATGAGTTAAAATCGGGAATACTTTATTCAACCGTAAATTTCCCAAGGAAAAGAGTACAAATAACTTATAATACAGAAGATTTAAAATTAAGCGAACTGGCGTATTTTATGTCAAGTTTAGGGTATAAGCCCGTATTAAACTTAGGTAATTTAGACAAGGGAAAAATATATAAACCAAATAGAAGACTTATTTATCAGTTAGCGGTAGCGGGATTTTGCTTTGGGAATATTATGCTTTTGGTTTTCCCTGAATATATAAATTCAGATGAAACTTGGCTTATAGAAAATCAAAACTTTTTCCGTTGGTTTTCGTTTATTTTAGCGTTGCCGGTGTTATTTTATTCCGCTCAAGATTATTTAAAATCGGCATATTTAGCCATTAAAAATAAAATTGTAAACATAGATATCCCCATTGCCATTGGGATTTTGGTTTTATTTTTTAGGAGTACTTATGAAGTGGTAGAGGGCTTAAGTGCGGGTTATTTTGACAGCATGGCGGGGCTGGTATTCTTTATGTTGATCGGGAAATGGTTTCAGAAAAGAACTTATGAAAGTTTGGCTTTTGACCGAGATTATAAATCCTTTTATCCGATTGCGGTTACTAAAATGACACCCGAAGGAAATCAAAATATTTTATTGTCGGACTTAAAAAAAGGCGATAGAATTTTATTAAGAGATGAAGAAATTTTACCCGCAGATGCAATTTTAATTAAAGGCGACGGGAGAATAGATAACAGCTTTGTAACGGGAGAATCACGTTTAATAAAGAAAGAAACGGGCGATAAAATTTATGCGGGAGGAAAGCAGTCGGGTGCTGCGATAGAATTGGAGGTGATAGAAGACGTTAATCAGAGTTATTTAACGGGGCTTTGGAACAACGAGGCTTTTTCTAAAACAGAATCAGGTTTAGATAACTTAGTAAATTTAGTAAGCCGATATTTTGTGTGGGTTATTTTGCTAATTGCCATTATTTCCGGAGTGTATTGGTATTTAACCGATGTTTCTAAAATGTTTCAGGTAATTACAGCGGTTTTAATTATTGCTTGTCCGTGTGCTTTGGCATTGTCTTCACCGTTTACTTTAGGGAATTTAATGCGAATTCTCGGAGCAAAAAAACTTTATGTAAAAGACACGCACACCATAGAAGAATTAGCCAAAATAGACACCATTGTTTTCGATAAAACGGGAACGATTACCCAGAGCCAAAGCGAAGCAGTTGAGTATGAGGGAGAGGAACTTTCTTCGCAAGAGAAAAATGAAATATTTACTTTGGTACAACAATCAAATCACCCGTTAAGCCGAAGTTTACAAGAGTTTTTTAAAGAACAGAAAATATTAGAAATTTCGGGGTATCAGCAAATAAAAGGAAAAGGACAACAAGCCGAAGTTTGCGGTAATTTGGTACAGCTCGGGAGCAGAGAATGGTTGCTTGGCGAAAGTCCGAAAGATTTGTTACAAACCGAAGTTTTATTAAAGATTAATAATGAATATAAAGGGAAATTTATTTTTAAAAATAAATACCGAAAAGGATTAGACCGAGTTTTAAATAAACTTTCAAATTATAAATTAAATGTACTTTCGGGCGATAATTCCAGTGAAAGAGATTATTTGGCTGATGTTTTCCCTAAAGGTTCAGAGTTGAAATTTAATCAAACGCCGCAAGATAAATTAGATTTTATAAAAGAATTACAGAAAAAAGGTGATAAAGTAATGATGCTGGGCGACGGGTTAAACGATGCGGGAGCTTTAAAACAGAGTGATGTGGGAATTGCAGTAGCAGAAGACATGAACAGTTTTTCGCCTTCGTGTGATGCTATTTTGGGCAGTCAGTCATTTGAGAGGATTCCTCAGTTTTTAAAATTAAGTAAAATTGGATTAAATCTCGTAAAAACTGCGTTTGTTATCAGTTTTTTATATAACTTTATCGGCCTAAGTTTTGCGGTGACAGGAAATTTAACGCCTGTGGTGGCAGCGATATTAATGCCGATTAGTTCGGTTTCGGTTGTGTTGTTTTCAACATTGGCATCGTGGCTGGCATCGTATATAATTTTTAAAAATAAATAAAATACATATTATGAAACTATCTCCAAGATTAGAGAAATTAAAGCCCTCTGCTACTTTGGCTATGGCGGCTAAAGCAAGAGAATTGAAAGCTGAAGGAAAAGACATTATTAGTTTAAGTTTGGGTGAACCTGACTTTGAAACGCCTGATTTTATAAAAGAAGCAGCGATAGAGGCAGTTAAAGCTAATTACAATCACTATCCGCCGTTAACAGGATATCCGGATTTGTTACAAGCCATTTGTAAAAAGTTTGAAAGAGATAACGGATTGTCTTACAAACCTTCTCAAATTGTAGTTTCTACGGGGGCAAAACAATCTATTTATAATACGATTATGGCACTTGTGGGCGAAGGAGATGAGGTTATTTTACCATCGCCTTACTGGGTAAGTTACGCAGATATTGTGAATTTAGCCGAGGGAAAAGTAGTTGAGGTGAAAACAGGAATAGAGCAGGATTTTAAAATGACTCCTGAACAATTGGAGGCTGCAATTACACCGAAAACTAAAGTTTTATTATACAGCTCTCCGTGTAATCCGAGTGGTAGCGTTTATTCTCAAGAAGAATTGGAAGGATTGGTAAAAGTTTTAGAAAAATACCCTGAAATTATTGTAATTTCCGATGAGATTTATGAGCATATTACTTACGGCGAAAAAATGGCAAGTATTGCGTCTATCGGGAATATGATTGAGCGTACCGTAACCGTAAACGGATTGGCAAAAGGTTTCGCAATGACAGGTTGGAGAATTGGTTATATTGGTGCTCCTGAATGGATTGCAAAGGCTTGTGCTAAATTACAAGGGCAGATTACTTCCGGTGCGAATTCTATTGCACAAAGAGCGGCAATTGCTGCGGTAGAGGCAGATCCTTCTAAAATTAAATATATGGTAGATGCTTTCAAAAACCGAAGAGCTTTAGTATTGGAAATGGCGAGAGAAATCCCGGGGTTTGAAGTGGCTGAGCCAAATGGAGCATTCTATATATTCCCGGATGTTTCCGCATTATTCGGAAAAACATTTAATGGTGTTACAATAAATAGTGCAACCGATTTAAGTTTGTATTTATTAGAGTACGCAAACGTAGCAGCAGTTACGGGAGATGCTTTTGGAGCTCCTAATTGTATTAGATTCTCTTACGCGGCATCAGAAGAAGAATTAAAAGAAGCCTTTAGAAGAATTAAAGAGGCTTTGGCTTAATATAGTTTTGTCATGCTTAACTTGTTTCAGTATCGCAGTCGCAGAAGCTTCTCCCTTCAGGGAGATAAAGAGGGTGTTACATGGCTAAGTAAAATACCCATGAGACCCTGAAACAAGTTCAGAGTGACACTATGTATTACAAGCCTACTGTCATGCCAACCTTGTTTCAATATCACACTCGTAGGGATGTACGTATTTCTATTTTCACGTCATTGCGAAGAATGAAGCAATCTCTGAATAGATTTGTTAGGGATTGCTTCGAGCAAGCTCTCGCAATGACGTACATTCTATTTATTGCCATGCGACCCTGAAATGAATTCAGGGTGAGATAGAAAAAGGTTTATATTAAATTAAAACCACTTCATTTTAGAGGTGGTTTTGTGTTTATTGGAAAATATATCTTAGGTTTGTTAAAATAATCAAAAGTAAAAGCCCTATGGATTTCAAAAAAGTATTAAAGTATAATTTAATTTTACTTCTTTGCACGAGCTTTTTAGAAAAGTTGTATTTCTTGGTGTTTAACATTCAAGATATTCGGGATATGGGTATAGCTCAGGTATATTTTGATCCGTTTATTTATCAGATAATTTTTACTGTAATTCTGATTTTAATGATTAGAAGCATAACACAAAAGAATAAGTATAGTTTCAATGAGCTTTTAATTTCTGTTTTGGCATTTATTATTATCGATTATTGTTTAGTCTATTTTAATTATTTAATCTTTTATTATTTGAATAATACAATACACTCTGTCCCTGAAATTGAAAGTGGTCTTTTTAGTGATTTATATAACGCATTCCCTAAACCCGATTTTTTGATAATAGAATCTTTGGTGTGGTTTCCATTTTATGATTTGTTATCAGCCTTGAAGGCATTTGATTTCAAATCTTTTGTGTTGGCATTGTTTTATTTTAATATAATTTTAGCGACCATAGTTATTTATTATTACAGCTTAGTAAAGTTGTTTGAGCAGTTTAATAGAAAAGGATTTTATGCGATAATCCCAATTAAGAATGATTTGGTACTTTTAGAATTGGCGAATAAACCAACTTGGTGGATTTTTCCGTTATTAGTTCCTTTTGTAAGGCTTGTTCCAAAATATCTTATCAATGTTGAATTAGCCAAAAAATTCAATAAAGAAAATCTTTTTGCGTTGGGCATGACGATTCTGCCTTGGTTCTTTTACGGGAAACTGAGTATGAATAAAAGATAGGATTTTTCGTTAATCTTTATAATCAGCATCTTTAAGAGTAACTTTAGTGAAAGAGTCAAATATGATTATATTTGTTAATTATAAAAAGTAATTATGACTATGCTAAGGAGATTTCTTTCATTATTAATTTTCAATATTTCTTTTTCATAGGAGGTGGAGATAAAAGGTGCACTTATTTCTTCAATTAGAGAGAAATTTTTATTTAATTAATTCAATAAAAAATACTCATTGAATTTAACTATATTTGCAGACAATTTAAGACTTGAATCATTATGAAATGTGGAATCGTAGGATTACCTAACGTAGGAAAATCAACCCTTTTTAATAGTTTATCCAGTGCGAAAGCTCAATCGGCTAACTATCCGTTCTGTACTATAGAACCAAACTTAGGAACAGTACAAGTGCCTGATCCGAGGTTAGAAATTTTAGAGAAATTCGTTCAGCCTGAAAGAGTTCAGCCTGCTGTTGTGGAGATTGTAGACATCGCAGGACTTGTAAAAGGTGCAAGTGAAGGAGAAGGTTTAGGAAATAAATTTTTGGCAAACATTAGAGAATGCCAAGCTATTATTCATGTATTGCGTTGTTTTGACAATGGAAATATTACACACGTAGAAGGCAGCGTAGACCCAATTAGAGATAAAGAAATTATAGATTTAGAACTTCAGTTAAAAGATTTAGAAACAGTAGAAAAACGTTTAGAAAAAGCTAGAAAATCTGCAAGAACAGGTGATAAAGAAGCTATTTTAGTAAAAGAAATCTTAGAAAAAGCTCATGCACACTTAGAGCAAGGAAAAAACACTCGTCAATTAGAGTGGAGCGAAGCTGAGCAGCCAATCTTTGATGAAATGCAGTTACTTACGGCAAAACCTGTTTTATATGTTTGTAATGTAGACGAGGCTTCAGTAAAAACAGGAAATGAGTATGTGGAAAAAGTAAAAGCAGTTGTGGCTGATGAAGATGCAATGGTGATTATGCTTGCGGCTCAGGTAGAAGCAGATATTATGGAGTTGGAATCTTATGAGGAAAGAAAAATGTTCCTTGACGAACTTGGTTTAGAAGAACCGGGAGTTAATAGGTTAATTAGAACGGCTTACAGCTTATTAAATTTACAAACTTACTTTACAGCAGGAGTAAAAGAGGTAAGAGCTTGGACTATACACAGAGGAGATACTGCGCCACAAGCAGCCGGAGTAATTCACTCAGATTTTGAAAAAGGATTTATTAGAGCAGAGGTAATTCATTTTAATGATTATGAGCAATACGGCTCAGAGGCTAAATGTAGAGAAGCCGGAAAATTAAGTATAGAAGGTAAAGAATATATAGTGCAAGACGGTGATGTTATGCACTTTAGATTTAATGTTTAAAAACAATTATGGATACTATTTTCTGGATTTGTGTAAAAATAATGCAAATAACAAGTAATTTCTTAGGGATTACTTATCAGCAGTTAAACGTAATTTTATTTGTGTTTTTGCAACCTGCAATTATTATTATACTTTTCTTTTTATATAGAAAATATAAAAGGCTTTATAAAAACAGTATCAGGAAATAATCTTAAAAAAAGAAGAAACGAATTACTCGATTAACTCGTTTCTTCTTTTTTAAGTTAAAAATACAAAATAAACAACTGATTTTATATGTTTTATATAATTACTTTTCTCTATATATTCTCTAATTTAATTTTTTATAAGTTCTAATTAATTACTTCCTCTTCAACTTACACAATTATAAAATACTCTCAATTTCCTCCAAAGCACTATAAAACTTCCACATAACAATTCCGGCACAGACACTCACATTTAGAGAATGCTTAGTTCCCGACTGAGGAATCTCCAGACAAACATCGCTCTCATCCACCACCTCTTGCTGAACGCCCGACACCTCATTTCCCAGAACAAGCACATATTTCTCATTCGCATCAGGTTGAAAATTGCTTAAAGTCGTACTGCCTTCCACTTGTTCCACCGAAACAATTTTGTAACCTTTTGCCTTTAAATCTTGTATCACAGGTAAAGTTTCCTTCGCATATTCCCACTTCACACTTTCGGTTGCCCCGATTGCCGTTTTCCTAATCTCCTTATTGGGCGGAGTTCCCGTAATCCCGCATAAATACAGCTTTTCAATAATAAATGCATCGCCGGTTCTAAACACCGCCCCTACATTGTGCATACTCCTTATATTATCCAAAACTACCACCAGAGGAATTTTTTTCGCATTCTCAAATTCCTCTACACTTAACCTATTTAGCTCGTCTATATGCAGTTTTCTCATGCGACAAAGATAGCAAATTAAATAAAATCCGAATTAACAAATCCAAACTGAACAATCCTCAAAATAATTTGGGCGTTCCCCTACGGGTCGGGCTTTCCGCACTCAATCTTTTTTGTGGGTTTATTTTTCAGGAATAAAAATTCCAGTAAAAACCACAAAAAAGGATTTCAAACAAATGCTACAATCCCTAACGCAACCTACCGAATTCAAAATTATATGTTGCTAATAGAATAGAGCCTCAGAGAAGAAAAGCTAAAGAATATTTTTTATATTTGTCAAAAGCTAAATAACCCTATTATGGAAAATATAAAATTGAGTAAACGTCAATATTCTTTTACTCCACGAAACCTAAAGGATATAGAATTAGTTGATACCTTTTTCAAAGCCTTAGGAGTCGAGTTTGAAGAAATTTTAGAAGATGAAAGACTGGAAGATTGGCAAAATAAATTAATAGAAATAGGTATAAAACAAATAGAATCCGGAAATATAGTTTCGCATGATGAAGTAATGGCTAAAGCTCAAAAGCTATGCTCAGAGTAGAATGGTCTAACAGAGCTTTAAAAGAATTCTTAGATACTCTGGAGTATTGGAAATCCCATAATTTATCTTCACAATATTCCGAAAAAATAAGACAAGCTGTATCTGAAAACATTAAGGCTGTCCAAATTACTCCGTATATAGGAAAAAAGATTGCAAATAAGTCAATCAGAAAAATTAATTTTCTTTCCGATTTTTCTTTAGTATACTCTGTAGATGAAAGCTCAATAAAAATAATTTCTTTTTGGGACGGCAGAAGATGTCCCAATGACTTAAAAATATAAAATAAACCCAAAAGATTTAACAAATTAATAAAAAGCTATCATTTAAAATATTTATTTTTGCCTTATGGCGAAAACAAAGAACACCGAAACTCCGTTAATGCAGCAATACAATAAGATAAAGGCTAAATACCCAGATGCCATATTATTGTTTAGAGTAGGAGATTTTTACGAAACTTTTGGCGAAGACGCGGTAAGAACAGCTAAGATTTTAGATATAGTCCTTACAAAAAGAGCAAACGGAAAAGCCTCGCATATAGAACTGGCAGGATTTCCATATCATTCTTTAGATGCTTATTTGCCAAAATTGGTGAGAGCAGGAATCAGAGTGGCGGTTTGTGACCAGTTAGAAGACCCGTCTAAAACCAAAAAAATCGTAAAAAGAGGAGTAACAGAATTGGTTACGCCCGGTGTTGCCTTAAACGACCAAGTAATTGGCTCGTCATCTAATAACTTTTTAATGTCCGTTCATCAAGATAAAAACTTTTATGGCGTTGCGTTATTAGATATTTCTACGGGAGAATTCTTTTTGCAAGAAGGGAATGAGTCTGAGGTTAGAAAATTAATTCAGAACTTTTCGCCGAACGAAATCATTTATCAAAAAAGAAGAAAAATAGATTTCTTACCGCATAGTATTAGTCAGTTTGCTTTAGACGATTGGGCATTTCAGTATGATTTTGCGTATGAGAAATTAATTCGCCATTTTGATACGCTTTCCTTAAAAGGTTTCGGGGTAGAAGGAATGAGTTTAGCCGTAACCGCTGCGGGAGCTATTTTTGCTTATCTGGACGAAACACATCATTTTGATTTAAAACACATCAGTACCATTCAAAGAATCGTGAACGATAATTTTGTTTGGTTAGACTCTTTCACCGTTCGAAATTTAGAAATATTTGATTCGCCTCATCGTGATTCGGTTACGTTGTTAGACGTTATAAATCATACTTTAACGCCAATGGGAACGCGAATGCTGAGACGTTGGTTGGCATTACCACTTAATCAAGTAAAACCGATTCAGCAAAGACAAAATACTGTTCATTACTTTTTAAATCAAGAAGAAACCTCAATTTTATTAACTGAAGAATTAAAAAATATTGCAGATATAGAACGCCTTTGTGCAAAAATTGCCACAGGTAAAATCACACCAAAACAACTGACTCAACTTACAGATTCTTTAAAATCAATTCAATCAATAATGGAAATTTTAAAGGATTATAATGCGAAAGAGTTAAACAGCGTTGATTTTAAATTAGATGCTTTAAGCAATTTATGTACTCAATTAGAGGAATCTTTGACCGAAGACCCACCACATTTTATTAATAAAGGAAATGTGATAGCACCGGGTGTAAGTGTGGAATTAGACGAACTTCGTCAGATTTTAACCAACGGAAAAGATTTTATTGAAGACATGAAAAATCGGGAAATTGAGAATACCGGAATTTCAAGTCTTAAAATAAGTTTTAATAATGTTTTCGGGTATTATATTGAGGTGCGAAACACACATAAAGACAAAGTTCCTGAGGATTGGGTGAGAAAACAAACACTCACGAATTGTGAACGTTACATTACCGAAGAGTTAAAACGATACGAAGAAAAAATACTGGGGGCAGAAGAGAAAATTCTTCAGCTCGAAACGCAATTATTTCAGGATTTAATCATGGCTATTATGCCGTTGATTCCGAGATTGCAAGAAAATGCAAATGCACTTGCTAAGTTAGATTGTTTATTGAATTTTTCTCGTTTGGCAAATAGAAATCATTATGTAAAGCCAAACCTAAATGAATCAAAAATAATTCATATAGAAGACGGGCGACACCCGGTGATTGAGCAGCAACTACCTCCAACTTCGCCTTATATTGCCAATAGTATTTATTTAGATGATAAGGAGCAACAAATCATTATGATTACTGGTCCGAATATGTCGGGTAAATCGGCGTTATTACGTCAGGTTGCTTTGATTGTACTCATGGCTCAGATAGGAAGTTATGTTCCGGCAAAATCGGCAGAAATTGGTTTGGTAGATAAGATTTTTACTCGTGTAGGTGCGTCCGATAATCTTTCGGTGGGAGAGAGTACCTTTATGGTAGAAATGAACGAAACGGCTCAAATTCTAAATAATTTAACCGACAGGAGTTTAATTCTGTTAGATGAAATCGGGCGTGGAACAAGTACTTATGACGGAATTTCGATTGCGTGGTCTATCACCGAGTTTTTACACGAGCATAAAGGTCGCCCCAAAACGCTTTTCGCAACGCATTATCATGAATTAAATGAAATGGCAAAAAGTTTTGAACGAATCAAAAATTACAATGTAAGTATCAAGGAAACAAAGGATACTATATTGTTTTTAAGAAAACTTCAGCCGGGTGGTAGTGAGCATAGTTTCGGGATTCACGTGGCGAAATTAGCGGGAATGCCTCAAAAAGTTTTAAGACGTGCCGATGAGGTTTTAAAACATTTGGAAGACACGCATACAAATGATGCTTTGAGTAAGAAAACACAGAAAATAACTCAGGAAAATATGCAGTTGAGTTTCTTTCAGTTAGACGACCCGATTTTAGTTGATATCCGAGAGGAAATAGAAAATACCGAAATAGATACGCTGACACCCGTAGAAGCTTTAATGAAACTTAATGAAATAAAGAAAAAATTAGGCAAGTAAAATTTTTTAGTATTTTGTCATGTTGAATTTATTTCAGCATCTCATGAGATTCTAAAGCAAGTTAAGAGTGATAGTAATTATTTATTTGTATTTGTTTTAAATAATATCTAATTACGTGGTCTTTATCCATTTATTTCTCTGATTATTGTATTTTGCAACCATAATTCTAAGCTATGCCTGTAATAGATTATATAAAAGATTTTGACTTTGAGATTATCACTTGGGATGTTTTTGAACCTTCTGAGGAGTTAATTTCCAGACTAAAATTACCTGCGGAGAAGATTGCTAAATTTGAATCTTTTCCCGAAAAACAGGGTAGAGAATACTTAGGCTTATATTCGTGTTTACATGCTTTGAATATTCATGCAAATGTACTTTATTCAGAAAAAGGAAAACCATATTTAGATACGGGGAAAGAAATTTCTATTTCTCATTCTTATCAAAAAGTTTCGGTTGCAGTTGGGCGAGGTGCAATCGGTTTGGATATCGAAAAAAAACGAGATGATAAAATCTTAAATATTGAGCAAAAGTTCATTCGAGAAGATGAACGGAAATGGATTCCGAGAAACCAAGATTTAGCTGATTATTTACATATTATTTGGGGAATAAAAGAAGGACTTTACAAAATTAATGGCGGGAATCTATGGAATTTCTTACATCATTATCGTGTAGAGCCTTTTGAATTAGTCCCAAATAAGCGAATTACTTGCTGGATTACAGACCACGAAACAGAAACTAAATATAGAGCATTTTATAAACGCCTTAACGATTATTATTTAGTTTGGGTTGTGGCTTATTAATAAAAAACCACCTCAGCTGAGATGGTTTTATTTATTTTATAAAAGTTTTTCTATTTAAAAGAATTTACCTCTTCTTCTCATATTTGGATTTTGCATATTTCTCCCTACATTCATTCTTTTCAATTGCTCCTCCATTGTTTTTATATGTTCTGTCATCATATTCTGTTTATCCTCTTTTTTAGCTTCGTCTAACCATCTTTTAGCCTCGTTCTTTCTTCCTTGTGACATAGCTCCGGCAGCTAAATTAAGTTTAGCCATTGCTCTATCATGTGCAAAAGAAAGTCCGTAATCTAAAGCTTTTTTCATGTGATTAACAGAACCGGTTAAGTTTTCTTGCCCCATGGTAATCCCATTCATAAAATGATAATATCCCATTTGCTTTCTAACAAGTTGCTTTTCGGGAGAAGTGATTTTAGACAACCACATTTGAGCTTTAGCTAAATTCTGCTTTCTCATTTCCCAAAAGGCAAGCAATATATATTCATTTCTAAAATATAATAAAATTGGAATAGCTGCTAATAATGTTACAATAATTCCCCAACCATAACTACCGTCGTAGAATAAGTAACCAGCTGCTATTATAAGTAAAACTGCAAGAGATATTTTTATGTTTTTGTTCATTTTTGAATTTTTATTGAATTACGCAAATTTAAAAATCTTTATTCGGTTTAAGAAATTAGAAAGTTATTTAAATCAATTTTACTTCTCTGCCAAACGATATTTTTCTATTTTAAAAGAAATCTCCTCTCCTTTTTCTAAATAAGAATCATGGTAAAATACCAAAAAAATATCATTGTACTTAACGTCTAATTCATAGCCATTCCCAATGAAACGACAATGTAAAACTTTAGCTTTTAAACCATTATCTGAAGTTTTGATTTCATGCGGATAAATAAGTAAATTTCCTTTCTTTTTATTCTCTAATGAAATATTAAATTCATTTGCTTTTCCACTCGGAATATTATTTACTTTCCCAAATAATTCTGCTACATAAATATTTTTAGGATTTAAATAAACATCTTTGGGGCTCCCCTCTTGTATAATTTCTCCTTTTTTAAGAATCAATAAATTATCTGCATATCCTAATGCATCATCCGCTCGGTGAGATGAAAATATTACCCCCATATTTTTCTCCTCACAATACTCCATTAATCTCTGCCTGATTTTTATATGCAAAGAGGCATCTAAATGACTAAACGGTTCGTCTAAAACCAACATTTTCGGCATTTTCGCCAATGTCCGAGCAATAGCAACACGCTGCATTTGTCCGCCGCTAAGCTCCACCGGTTTTTTATGAGCAAATTCTGATAAGTACAGTACTTCTAAAATCTCTTTTACTCGCTCTTTCTTTTTAGTCATATAAATATTACTTAAATGTTTTCCTACATTTTCAGCAACAGTCATATAAGGTGATAAATCGAAATCCTGAGCAACATATTTCATATCATCATGTCCCGGAATTAATTGATATCTAGGACCTCTAATCTTATCATTATTAAAGATTATCTCACCTGATTCAGGGTCTAAAGTACCATAAATTAATTTAAGTAAAGTAGATTTTCCGCTACCACTCTCTCCTAATATACAAGTTCTTTCATTTATTGCTACCGAAAAAGAAACATCATTTAAGATAAGTACCTCATCATCATAGCGGAAATTTAGTTTCTTTACTTTCAGCATTTAATATTATTTAAAATTTAATGGATATTTTGTGTTTTTATACTCATTGATAGACATTTTTAAAGAACCTACCGCTAACTCCGCTTCTAATAACATTGGGATTAAATTATCATCATCAGACACCCAAAGTGTAACACTTTCTTGTGCTTTAAAAACTCTTCCACTTTGAACATAAGGGCGTATTTTTATACAATCTATTTTCCCAAACTTTGTTTTTATAGTTTCTCTTCCTAAAACTTTAAGCCTAAAAGAGTAAATTTGTTCATCCATGAAAACTGATACAGTTTTAGATGTCCCTGTGACAAAATCGGTATTTTTGAAACTTCTTAAATAATAAAAAGCTGACAGCATATCTTGAACATCAGTATTATAACTATATGTAGTCTTTTTATTATTTTCTAAATTATGCTCCTTAACTATTCTTTTATCATGGTCAAAAAGCAAAATTTTGTTCTTTGTATAACCTCCTTCGTTTATATCTCGAATAAATTTAGATGGTTTGTTAGTAGACTTATCTATATAAGTTTCATACCTATCGTCCACTTTAAAAAACAACCGAACTGCTCCCGAAGAATTTCCTTTTCCTACAATATGTAAATGAGGCTTCCCCGCATAATTCTCTTCCGTTATATTTAATGTGGCAAATCCGGCATTAAGAATACCATAATGTATTCTATATTTTAAATACTCATTACCGGAAATCGTTTGTGCTTGGGTAAAATACCCTATAATTATTAATATAAACAGAAATACCTTTCTCATAATTAATTTGTTTAGCTAAACAAAGACAAACACTTTGCCATAATCATAAATTAAATAAAATGATTAACAAAATCATAGATTTCGTTCGCAGTAAACGGAGTTCCTTTTGTCTTTGTAATAGACTTTGCATCTACTAAAAACTTATCTCTGATAATCTTTACTAATTGCCCTTGATTAATCTCAGGAATAAACACATGCTTATGATTTTTCAATATTTCTTCTAAGTTTTTAGGGAATGGATTTATATAGTTTAATTGCACATGAGCTACACTAATGTTATCCTCTTTAAATTTTGCCATAGCAGCTTGAATGGAGCCATAAGTACTACCCCAGCCTAATAATAAAACATCAGCATTTTCATCACCTTCCTCATACTCCACAAGTGGGATAAACTCTTTTATTTTATCGATTTTAGCCTCTCTTTGTTTAACCATAAACTCATGATTATCAGGATTATAACTAACATCTCCTGTTAAATGTTGTTTTTCTAATCCTCCTACTCTATGCTCTAATCCCGGCATTCCCGGAATAGCCCATTCTCTCACTCCATTTTCATCTCTAAGGTAAGGCATGAATTGCTCTTCTTCTCTTTGTACTGGTTTTTTTATCGTAATTTTTTCTAAATCCTCTGTTTTAGGAAATTTCCATGGTTCAGAGCCATTTCCTAAATACCCATCAGAAAGTAAAATAACCGGAGTCATATGTTCTACTGCAATTTTACAAGCCTTAAAAGCCATATCAAAACAATCTTTAGGTGATTTTGCTGCAAGAACAGCAACCGGAGCTTCTCCATTTCTACCATAAACTGCTTGTAATAAATCTGCTTGCTCTGTTTTTGTAGGTAATCCGGTAGAAGGCCCTCCTCTTTGTACATTTACAATAACTGCGGGTAATTCTAACATTAAAGCCAAACCTATAGCTTCTGTTTTTAAAGCAATTCCCGGACCTGAAGAGGCTGTAACTGCCAAATCTCCTGCATAAGACGCCCCTATTACAGAGCCCATTGCAGCAATTTCATCTTCTGCCTGAAAGGTTTTCACCCCAAAGTTTTTATATTTTGCTAAAAAATGTAGAATATCAGATGCCGGAGTAATTGGATAACCACCATAAAACAACTCTAATCCCATTCTTTTTGCAGCGGCTACTAAACCAATTGCCAACGCATGATTCCCTGTAATATTTCTATATTTTCCGGGAGCCATTTTTGCAGATTTCACTTCAAATCTTTCAGTGAAAGCATCACTGATTTCTCCAAAATGATAACCGGCTTTTAATACTTTTATATTAGCCTCTAAAATTTCAGGCTTTTTAGCAAATTTCTGTTCCAAAAATTGCAACGTAAAGTCTAACGGACGATTATATAACCAATAAACAAAACCAAGTGCAAACATATTTTTGGTTTTGCCTTTATCTTTCATTCCTAAAGAAGAATCTTTTAGACATTCAGACGTTTGTCCGGTAATATCTATTTCGTAGACCTTATAAAGTTTTTTAGCATCTTCTAACGGATTAGTATCTGCTTTAGCTAACTTCAAGTTTTTAGCATTAAACCCGTCAGAATTTGCTATAATAATTCCATTCGGTTTTATTTTTTCGCTATTCTTTATTAATGCAGCAGCATTCATGGCAACCAAAACATCGCAACCATCTCCGGGCGAAGTTATTTCTACACTACCAAAATGAAGCTGAAATCCGGACACTCCCGCAATTGTTCCTCCCGGTGCTCGTATTTCCGCGGGGAAATCAGGGAAAGTACTAATATCATTTCCTATTCGTGCCGAAGTATTAGTAAATTGGGTTCCCGTTAATTGCATTCCATCTCCGGAATCTCCTGCAAATAATATAACTACTTGCTTTAGCTCTTTTTTCAAAACTTAATGTTATTGTTGATTGATTACTTCTTTTATCTCAGGAGCGTATTTTTTTATTGTCATTTCCACTCCGGATTTCAAGGTCATCTGGTTAACTGTACAATCTGTACATGTCCCTAATAGACGAACAACTACAATATCATCTTTTAAATCAAGTAGTTCTATATCCCCACCATCTGATTTTAAAAAAGGTCTTATTTCATCTAAAGCCTTTATTACTTTGTTTTTTAATTCTTCTTGCATATTTTCTATTTATTTTGAGCAACCTGCCATTGTTGTTATTCTAACTATTTCAGTTGGGGGTAAATTTGTATTTCTTTCCGCTAAACTTGCTACCATATTTTTTGCTATCTCATGATAAGCCACAGAAGCTGTTGTATTCCCTTGTAATGCTGCCGGTCTCCCCACATCCCCGGCCTCTCTTATACTCTGAATTAATGGGACTTCTCCCAAAAATGGAACATTATGTTTCTCTGCCAAATTCTTTGCCCCGTTTTGTCCAAAAATATAATATTTATTTTCCGGTAATTCTTCGGGTGTAAAATAAGACATATTTTCTACAATACCCAATACCGGAACATTTATCGCATCTAATTTAAACATACTCAATCCTTTTCTGGCATCTGATAACGCAACACTTTGCGGAGTACTTACGATAACCGCCCCTGTCACAGGAATTTGCTGTACTAAAGATAATTGAATATCTCCTGTCCCAGGAGGTAAATCTATAATTAAAAAGTCTAATTTTCCCCAATTAGAATCGTGTATTAATTGTTGTAGTGCTTTTGATGCCATTGCACCTCTCCAAACAACGGCTTGATCGGGCTCGGTAAAAAAACCTATCGAAAGTAATTTTATACCGTAGCTTTCCACCGGTTGCATCATAGAACGCCCTTCTACTTGCACAGACTGGGGTTTTGCATTTTCCACATCAAACATTAATGGAACAGATGGCCCATGAATATCCGCATCTAACAATCCCACAGAAAAGCCCATATTCTTTAAACTAATGGCTAAATTAGAAGCCACCGTAGATTTCCCTACCCCTCCTTTTCCTGATGCTACTGCAATTACATTTTGAATTCCGGGTACTTCTTTCCCTAAAATCTTAGGATTTTCAGGAGATATTTCCGGTTTTTTAGGTTGTGGTTTTACAAATACTCTTACCTCTACTTTAGCCTCCGGAAATTCTTTTGATAGTCCGTTTACTATTGTATCTTCTAAGTTTTTCTTATCGTGCATGGCCGGTGTTGGTGATTCGGCATCTATCATGATTTTCTCACCAAAAACCTGAATGTTTCTTACCCAATCTCCTATACCTATTTTATCTATTGTTTCTTTAACTCTATTTCTTGTAACACTCATAATATTATGTATTCTTGCAAAGATAATGAAAGTTAAAGTTTAGTCTTATAATTTTAAACAGAATTTATTTTCTTTATGATTTATTTATTAATAATTAGTTGAGCTGATTTAAGCACTTTTTATAAGCCAAAATAGGAAATTTATTTATCTTTGCTTTATGCAGAAAAAATTTAAATCAGGTTTTGTAAATATTGTAGGGAATCCTAACGTGGGAAAATCAACACTAATGAATCAATTAGTTGGGGAAAGGTTGTCTATCATCACTAATAAAGTGCAGACTACAAGACACCGTATTATGGGGATTGTAACCACAGAGGATATGCAGATTGTATTCTCTGACACTCCGGGAATTTTACAACCTGCATACGAATTACAATCTCGTATGATGAATTTTGTTGAGGAGGCTTTTAAAGATGCTGACATCGTTTTGTATGTAGTAGAGCCTCAAGAAAAAGAATTATTAAACGAAGAGTTTAATAAGAAACTAAAAAATATAAAACAACCCGTAATTGTTTTAATTAATAAAATTGACAGCTCTGACCAAGAGGCAATTGAATCTGCAGTGAATTACTGGCACGAGCAATTACCGGAGGCTGAAATCTTACCTATATCTGCATTAGAAGGTTTCAATACTGATTTATTACTTGAGAAAATTAAAAGTTTATTGCCTTACGGGCCTCAATATTATCCGGAAGATCAATTAACAGACAAATCTGAACGATTTATTGTGAATGAGGTAATCCGAGAGAAAATTTTAGAAAATTATCAAAAAGAAATTCCTTATTCTGTAGAAGTGGTTACAGAACGCTTTAAAGAAGAATTAGATATAATCCGTATTGATTCCGATATTTATGTAGAACGAGATTCCCAAAAAGGAATTTTAATCGGGCATAAAGGAAGTTCTCTTTCTAAAGTGGGGAAAGAGGCTCGTTTACAATTAGAGAAATTCTTTCAGAAAAAAGTATTTCTTCAGTTATATGTAAAAGTTAGAAAAAACTGGCGTAAAAAAGATTCAGATTTAGAGAGATTCGGATATACTAAATAAATTATACATTTTAGTCTTTCCCGTTTTCTTCAATTTGATTTAATAACTGAATTATACATTTTTCTATTTTATTAAAATCCATTTCTTTACCGGAAATATAGATAAACATTATAGCGTAGTTTTTTTTCAGCTTAAACTGATTTAACCTATAAGCTTCTCTTATTAAACGCTTTACTCTATTTCTATCAACTGCTTTCTTAAATAGTTTTTTAGGAACAGATACACCTATCTTAGAAGTTTCCAACTCATCTAATGGTAAATAAATTGCCTTTATGGGATAACTTTTATAAGATTTTCCTTCTTTAAAAAGTTTCTCTATGAGCTTTATGCTTTTAAGTTTACTCTTTTTTCTGAAAAAAAGTTTACTCGCAGTTATATTTTCTAATTTTTCTTCCAAAAACTTGTATTATATAATTTTAATAATCAATTTTGTAAAATAAGAATGATTTGTAAAAATACAAAACTAAAATTGTATTTTTGCAGAACATAATACAAATTTAAAAATAAAATATATGTATCCGGAAGAAATAGTATTACCAATGAAGCAAGAATTAATAGTAAATGGATTTGAAGATCTGTCTACTGTAGAAAAAGTTAATGCTTTTTTGGCAAAAAAAGGAACAAGTTTATTAGTTGTGAACAGTGTATGTGGTTGTGCTGCAGGGGGAGCAAGACCGGGAATCATCGGTTCTTTAGCAAATGAAAAAACTCCTGATAATTTAGGGACTGTTTTCGCAGGTTTCGATATTGAGGCTACAAAAGTTGCCAGAGAGGCTATGTTACCATTCCCTCCAAGTTCACCATCAATTGCTTTATTTAAAGACGGGGAGTTAGTTCATATGTTAGAACGTCACCATATAGAAGGACACTCACCTGAAATGATTGCAGAAAATTTAAAATCTGCATACGATGAATTTTGTAAATAAAAAATAAGAATATTATGAAAGTAGCTGTAGTCGGAGCCACCGGAATGGTGGGAGAACGTATGTTAAAAGTCTTAGAGGAAAGAAAGTTTCCTGTAGATGAGTTAGTGCCTGTTGCCTCTGAGAGATCTGTAGGTAAAGAGGTTGAGTTTAACGGTAAAAAGTATAAAGTAATTTCTTTACAAGATGCTGTTGATGCTAAATGTGATGTTGCTTTATTTTCTGCCGGTGGAAGTATTTCTACGGAATGGGCTCCAAAATTTGCAGAAGCCGG
The DNA here is from genome assembly GCA_019218445.1 of Weeksellaceae bacterium TAE3-ERU29. GTDB lineage: Bacteria > Bacteroidota > Bacteroidia > Flavobacteriales > Weeksellaceae > Ornithobacterium. The sequence continues at coordinate 72,572 of JAHUUM010000003.1, forward strand.
TACAACCGTAGTAGATAATTCTTCTGCATGGCGTATGGATCCTGATAAGAAATTAGTAGTTCCGGAAATTAATGCAAATGTCTTAACTAAAGAGGATAAGATTATTGCTAACCCTAACTGTTCTACGATTCAATTAGTAGTAGCTTTAAAACCCTTACACGATAAATATAAAATAAAAAGAGTAGTTGTTTCTACTTATCAATCTGTTACGGGAACAGGGAAAGCTGCTGTTGACCAATTAAATGGAGAAGTATCCGGAGAGGAAGTTAAAAAAGTATATCCATATCAAATCTTTAAAAATGCATTACCTCATTGTGATGTTTTTGAAGATAATGGCTATACTAAAGAAGAAATGAAACTTACCAGAGAAACTAAGAAAATTCTTGATCCAAATATTGATGTTACCGCAACTGCTGTAAGAGTTCCTGTTCAAGGTGGACACTCAGAGGCTGTAAACGTTGAGTTTGAAAATGATTTCGACTTAGATGAAGTAAGAACTCTTTTAAAAGATGCCCCGGGAGTTACACTTCAAGATAATCCTGATACCAATACTTATCCTATGTGTTTATACGCAGAAGGAAAAAATGATGTGTTTGTAGGGCGAATCAGACGAGATTTCTCTCAACCAAATACATTAAATATGTGGGTAGTTTCCGATAATTTAAGAAAAGGAGCTGCTACAAATACTATTCAGATTGCTGAATATTTAATTGAAAATAATTTATTATAATTCAATTAGTTTAAAGTTTATACAAAAAAGAGTCTTTAATATTGAAGACTCTTTTTTAGTTTGTTCTTATATCTTATTTACTTTTAAGTAAATCTCTAATTTGCATTAATAACTCTTCTTGAGTTGGTCCTGCAGTTGCTGTTTCTTTCGGAGCTTCTTTTTCTTAGTGCTATTAATTCCTTTTATTATTAAGAATAATGCAAATGCAATAATAATAAAGTTAATAATTGCTGCTAAAAAGTTACCATAGAAAAACCCATTCCAACTTAGCTCAGCAATCTTATCTGCTCCTGCTGCTTTTAATGCCGGATTTAAAATAAGTGGAGTTATAATATCATCTGTAAAAGAACTTTCAATTTTACCGAAAGCAACTCCTATAACTACCGCAATTACTAAGTCTTTAAATTTTAAAAATCCTATTTTATTAATTATCTAATTTCCAATTTAGCTTAGTAATTCCTTCTTCTACCCCCCATTTATCTGCACTTCCTCCATTTACTTCCAAAACATATCTATAAGGGGCTGTTGCAGGGTAATTAGTTCTATCATAAGGTTTAGCGTTTTTCTGAACATTAATTACAGTACTATCTGCTCCTACAAAAATTATATCTAAAGGAATTCTTGTATCCTTCATCCAAAAGCCGGTAGAATTATCTTCATCAAATACGAATAACATTCCCTTATCTTCATCCATTTGACTTCGGTTCATTAATCCAATTTGTCTTTTAGATTCAGTATTTGCAATTTCTATTTCAACATTTTTTATAATAGAATCGTTATTTTTTAAACTTAAATCTCCTTCTTTTATAAATTCTATTTCAATTTTCTCATCAGAAGTATTATTATTCTGAGACGACTTTAAATCACATGAAGTAATTATGACTAAACCTAATATTGCTACAAATAATGTTGTTTTAATTTTTTTCATTTCTAAAGTTTTTTGAATAATACATTACAAAGATTCCCGCTATAATAAATGGAATACTTAACACTTGTCCGTTGTTTAAATCAATGTTTAAAGTTTGTGCCACCCACTCTACTCCTTGACTTTCTTTAAAGAACTCTACTATAAATCTAATGGTAAATAAAATGGTGAAAAACAATCCAAGAATATATCCATTCTGATATTTTTTGTTTGTCTTTTTATAAATATGCCACAGAATTACAAATAGTATAATATAACTAATTGCTTCATAAAGCTGAGCCGGATGTCTCGGTACAATTTCTCCATAACTTAAACTTTGCCTTTCAAACAAAACAGCCCACGGCATATCACTTGGCTTTCCTATAATTTCCGAATTTGCAAAATTCCCTATTCTCACAAAAGCACCACCTATCGCCGCACAAATAGCCATACGGTCTAATAACCAAAGTATATTCTTTCTCGGTAAATATTTCTTTGTGTATAAATAAGATGATATTATTAATCCGAGTGTAGCTCCGTGACTGGCTAATCCTTGAAAGCCTACAAATTTATAGTCCTTAATTAAGCCAAAAAAGACTTCGTCCCCAGGTGAATGTTGAATTGGTAAAAATACTTCTAATGGTTTATCTATAAATGCACTGGGATCATAAAATAAATATTCTCCTAATCGAGCCCCTAATATTGCTCCAAAGAAAGAATACATAAAAAGCGGATCTAATAATTCTTTAGAAACTCCATCTTTTTTAAACATCTTTGCCATAATAAACCAACCTACGACAAAGGCCATTAACCACATTAAACTATAAAAGTGTAATGTAAACCACCCTAAAATATCTATTCCACCTGAGCCTCCCCAAGTAATGTATGCTAATAAGTTATCCATATTCTTTATTTTTTTGGTACAGGATCTTTTCCGCTACCGCCCCACGGGTGACAACGCAACACCCTTTTTACTGTTAAATAAATGCCATAGAAAAATCCGTGAGTTTTTAATGCTTCTATTGCGTATTGCGAACAAGTGGGTGTATATCTGCAATTACCTCCTAACCACGGCGAAATAATTGTTTGATATAATTTTATTAATCCTATTGCAGGCAATACTAATAGTTTCTGAATCAGTCTTGACATGTTGCAAAGGTAATTATTTTTATACTAAAATATTATTTATATTTCTATTTTAGTTATTCTCTTATTGTTTGTTGCCAAATTTTACAGATTTTTTCAAAATTGATTCTTGCATTTGCAGGACTGGAACTCGGTAAATAACTATACTTTAAGTGTTTTTTTCTATCAAAATATTTATTAAAAAGAGCCTCTGATTTCTTTCCGTTAAACGCGATAATTTTTAAATTTTTATGGTTTTCTACAAACCTCTCTAAATCATTTGGGAGTTCATTTTTTATAGCACTATCCATACTTCCTTTTCTATCTGCTTTATAAACAATATCCCAAACTCCAATTTTTTCTTTTAGTAATAATTCTTTTTTATCTTCATAAGTAATCGGTAGCTCATTATCTGTTATAGTCGCTATTATTTTCCAAAATCTATTTCTTGTATGACCGTAATACTCATTAAGCTCAATAGACTTATCTCCCGGCATAGAACCCAAAATCAAAACTTCTGTTTCTTTATTAGAAATTGGTTTAAACGAATATTTAGCCTCACTATTTACATTACTTTCCTTCATGATTTATTTTTTAATAAAAAAAGCCTTGCTTAAAACAAGGCTTTAAATATAATAATTTAATTAAGGATACATTCTTTCCATATCTCTACCAACCGTACTCATTTTATGTTTTATAATGGTATTTCGAGGACCGTAAGCCCCTTTCCATCTTGCGGGTGGCAATTCTTTTTCCCAATCGCTTAATTTCTTCATTAATTCTTTTACTTTTTCAGGATAACCCTCTGCTAAGTTTACTTGCTCAGACTCATCTATTCCTAAGTTAAATAATAATGGTGGATTGGTATCTACACGTATCAATTTCCAATCATGTGATTGAACAGCCGCCGCTGCTCCTCTCTTCCAGAATAATTCTTCGTGTGGCGTTTTTATCGGGTCACCTAAATATTCTATTAAGTTTACTCCGTCTAACGGTTTATATTGCTTGTTATTTCCAGCAACTGCTAAAGAAGTAGCCATAATATCTAATGAAGAAACCGATTTATTATAAACTTTTCCGGCTTCTACAACTCCCGGCCATCTCATGATGTAACCCACACGAACGCCTCCTTCCCACATAGAACCTTTCATTCCTCTTAATTGTCCGTTATCTGAATAATTAGTAGTTGCTCCTCCGTTATCATTTAAGAAGATGATTAATGTATTATCATCTATTCCATCTTCTTTCAAAGTTTTTAATACTCGTCCTATATTAGTATCCATGTTGGAGAGCATTGCATCATAAGTCTGTCTTCCCTCACTTTCTACATTAGAAAATTTATTTAAATCTTCTTGTTTTGCTTGTAATGGTGTGTGAACACAGTTATACGCCAAATACATAAAGAACGGCTCTTTTTTCTGAGCTCTTTCGTTTATATAACGGATTGCTTTATTAGTAAACATATCCGTTAAATAAGTAATTTCATCTTCCGGAATGATGTTATCATTATCATATAAAGCATGATTATCATCTCTTTCTTCTTTATAACTAAAGAAATCTCTATGCCCTTCTTTAAATCCGTAAAATTCGTCAAAACCTCTTTTTAACGGGAAAAATTTATCTTCGTTTCCTAAGTGCCATTTCCCAATTGCTAAAGTATTGTAACCTACTTCTTTTAATCTATCTGCAATGGTTTTTTCCTCTAAATCCACTCCCATATCTTCTTTGGTATAGCCATTTATAGGCTCGCCGGTAGGGTTGTTTTCAAAGCCGAACCTCTGCTGATATCGCCCTGTTAATAATCCTGCTCGAGACGGTGCACAAACAGAAGCTGAAACGTATCCACGAGTAAATAAAGTTCCTTCTTTTGCCAATGAATTAATATATGGTGTCGGTACTTCATTATTACCATAAGGTTCTAAATCTGCATACCCCGCATCATCACTTAAGATAACAATAATGTTTGGTTTTTGATTTGTCTGAGCACTGAGTGTCATCGTGAAATAAATCATCATTGACGTAATCAGCCACTTTTTAAAAAACGACATCTCCATGATTTAATTATATTTTTTTAAGGTTTAATTTAGTTGCAATTCCATATTCGCAATGAACATATAAATAAGTTTCATTTTTTCCGTATTCTACTTTTTGCACTTTTGCACTATCCCCCTCAACTTTCCATTTTCCTTTTAAAGTTACTTTCATAACCGAAGGAATTGACGGTGTTGTATACCATTCTCTTGAATAAATACTAACCTCTTGACGTTTTCCGTCTACTACCGGCGAATCATCTTCTCCTTCATAGAAAGCTAAATCCGGATCTGTAATAGCAATCTCATAATTTTTATTAGAAAGCTCTTTATACATTATTAAACTTGGCTTATCAGTATTTTTTACAAGTTCATTATTTAATGGTTTGTTAGCTTTAAATATTGCTAAACCGCTCATATTTAACGGCTCATATTCTAAAATATGTGCGACACCATCTTGCTGTTTTACCTTATAAACTTTACCTTCTTTTACTTGTTTAGCAAAATTACTAAGTTGACTATCATCTACATCAATCAGCATTGCATACTCGTAAGAAGCATTTTTAGGTGCTTTCCCATGATTGAATGTAAGTGTTTCAAAATACCCTTGAGTATCTTTTTTATCTTTCTGATCACGAGATTTTTGTTCCCCGATATATAAGTCTAAATCAGATGAATTCGGAATAACATAACCAATTCTTCTATTATCTAAAATATATGCTTGATTACCATTCCATTTTGTCATGTTCACAGCTTTGTCCACTCCTATTCCATTAATAAATAATTTATTTTCATTATCTAATACTCTTCCTAAGAAATTTTGGAATAAAGTAGTTTTTGTAGGATAATCAGTTCTGGTATTTGTAATATTTGACCCTAAAGCAATTACTACATTATCAAACGTAAACCAAGATTTATTGGCTCTAAAACTACCCATATCATACTTATCATGTCCGTGTATTTTCATAGAGAACAATCCTTGATCGTCTAAGTTTGTTCCCCCTGCAAACATTTCATCAGAAATCAACATTTCTTCTACTCCACTATACTCATCTGCATTTATAATGTTTGCTCGCATTAAATCAACCGGTAAATTTAAAGTAGTAGTACCCGGAATCAAACTCCAATCCCAACCTTCATCAATAAAGTTAGTCGGCACTTTGTCATTTTCGTTATATAGCACTTCTAACTGACCATAAGCGATAAATCTACCAAAAACGTTTGCTCCAGGATAAGATTCATGAGAAATGAAGTAACGGTTATGCCCACGAACAGTTAATAACCAATCGTTTCTACGATGAATATCTAATAATCCGTAATTAACATTCCAGTGTCCTGTTTGTAGCTTTGGCTCTATATTTTGTTTTTTAAATTCTTTTGTCCATTTATCATTCGGATCATTTTTAATCAGCATATAAGCAGATGCTAAATCCTTATCTACTCCTCCTTTTCCTGCAAGTGCTGTGTATAAAAACGGCGTAGCTTTTACTCCCCAATTTCCGGTAGGATGCCTTCCTGAAACACTCATCGACCATGCGTTTGGATTAGTAAATCGGTGCATTGTCATTAATACATTTTTGAAGGTTTTATAAGCCTCATCACTTACCTGAAATGAAGTTCCGTGTAGATCATACACTATTGCAGATAATCCGTCAATTCCTCCCACTCCATACGCAGGATATAAGTTACCGTGGTGTACAATTGAACCATCTATTTTTAACGCTCCTTTTATACTCAACTGAGGTAACATATTTGTAGAAATCCAATCTGAAAAAGCTAACATTCTGGTAGCTTCTGTTTTTTCATTTTCCGTAATTAAAATAGCACTCATCATTCCACCTAAGATTGTATTAAATACATCTACGTTAGAATGTGGTAAATCTTCTTTATCTTGGAATATTCTACCTAAGCCGGAGAACCAATACATTGCATCTTCGGTTCTTTTTAAAATACCCGCTTCCGCAATTTCTTTTTTCATTATAAGACATGAAGCATAGAATCCTTTAAAGTTATACCCTAAATGGTGTAACGCTCCCATTCCACTACCTGCAGCCCAACCTTGATCATCCATATAATTTAACATGGATATATACATTTTATTAAGTTCAGCTTTTTCTTGTGGATTTTTAGAGTAGTTATATTTTAATGCTATGTTAAGCATTAAATCTGTGTATTCTTTTACAATTTTCTTTGGTAATTTTTCTTTAGGGAAAATCTCTCTATCGTTCATTGTGAAAATTGGTTTCCCATGATAGAACCCGTCAACTTTCTTAATATCCCAGTAATCATATTCTTCTTTCAGTTTTTCTAAAGTCATACTACTTGGTAGACGACGCTCCAATATCGCTGAATTTACTCGGTCTGAAATTGTTTTTAAATCTGCTTTCATTTCAGGAGAAAGCTCATCATAAATATAGTTTTTCTCAGGGAATTGAGAAAAATTATATAATGCAGACCAGTGTGCATTTGCTGTTTTTTCCACTCCTTTGTTAACATAAGGTAATTGGTTGTCTTGCATATGAGAACGTGGGTCTGAGTCTGCTATAATTCTCACATCTTGTAAAAATAACTCTCCATTTTTTTGTGATTTCGGAGCGTATATTTTAACTGAATTAACAACGGTAGGCTTTCCTACAATCTTTACATCTCGACTGAATAATAACCATGCGGTTCTCCACCCTGTAAAGTTTAACCCAAAATCAAATGTATAGTAATTATTTTTATCCTGCTCAACAACAACAGTAAGGTTGTCTTTTAAAGGTTTTTGATTATAAACCCAAAAAGAGAACATACTTCTATCATTTTTAGAAATAATATCTTTGGGGAAATTTTTGATTTGTAAATAAGCATTCGACTTATCCCAATTCCATTTCATAGACGAGCCGTTGTAAATTTTACTTACATTAGACCTAAAAATTGTTCCGTCTATGGCGTTCCAAGTTAACCTAAGCTCATCATTATTGATGCTCTCCATTGTCTGTTGCTGTGCTTTTGTATTTGTAAAAAACAAAACAAAAACAAAAAATAACTTTATATAATTCTTCATTTTATGGTATTTTAATGCCCTATACTAAATTTAATTTATGATTTCTTATTTAACTAAAATCAACTTTATCAAAGATAAAAAAACTTTGGTATATATACTATATATAAGATTCCTATTTTAAATTAATATGAATAATTTATTTTAATTTTTAAATTTTATTAACTTAATTATTGTGATTACTTAAAAAAAGAGCCTATAAATTTAAATATTCATAGACTCTTTGATTTTAAATATACCCGTTGTGTATTTTGTTTGAAATAAAAATTAAAATGTTCTTTGGACTGTCTGCCCTCTATACGGAGCGTTAGGAAACTGAATATTTAGTTTATGATCTTTTCCTGATTTTATATAAGTAATATTTACTTCTGTTTCTGTTTGATTAGGGTCTGCAACACTTATTACTGTACTTTTATTTGGCAATTCCCTCAGTTGTAAAATACATGGCTTATCTACTATTACTTTATCTTTTCCCCATGCAAGAGTTCCCGGCTCAAAAAATACGGCTTGAGTAATATTTAACTTTGTATCTTCTACTGCTTGTATTTTTCCGTTATTCTCTAAAACTTTGATGTATTGGTTTGCATAATTATTTACCAATTCATCTTTAGAAATCCCCGGCAATACAATATATTCATAAGTTGCATTTGTAGGACTAACTCCTTGATTTATCCAAAGTTTAAATATTTTATCTTCTAATTCGGTTAAAGGAAACCTTTTATTGATTTGCCCCCAACTTCCTCGCTGATTTTTATTACTCAGCTCTAACTTAGTCTTTTTAGGAAAAACATAACCTATATCATTATGCCAAATAGCATCTGCTGTTATATTTCCTTCATTTGTAATTGAAGTTATTTGTCCGTTTTGTAATCCATAGATATCTCCTCTACTATAGGTCTGATTAACAGTTGTTGTTATATTTTCTTTCTCTTTACTTGTAATATCACTCCCTAAACATACAACTGCATCATCAAAAAAGAAATACGATTTTTTAGCTTTTACACCATCATAATCTTGTGTATAAACCGTAGCTCCATATACTCCGTCTGAAACTCCTCCTACAAAAGATGAAGTTCCTGCTTCTTTCCCCCAATTAATTGTAATCTCTTTATCTTCATCATAATCCCGAGCTGTAACTCCCGGAATTTTATCCCATTCCCAAAACGGCATAATATTACGATATTCTCCCCCATATACTTGAATGTTAGTAGAGCCGTCCGGTAATACTCTTCCCAGTAAATTTTCGTTATTTCCTCGTTCAGTTCTACGAGTTCTTGGGGAAACAGCCCTTACATTAAATGAATATTCCGGTCTTTTGTGAATTGTATAGTCTGCTTTCCAAAAATAAATATGCTCCGGAGTTATCCCTTCTCCAACAGCATTGTAGTCAGTAAGTCTTTTCTTAAGATCTTCTACTTTCTTAGAATAAGCACTACCCGCTACCAAAGCTATTTTAGATAAAAGATTATCTTCATTTTTAAAATCAGCAATCCACCCTTTATCTAATGCGTCTTGTCTGGAAATACCCCTCCCTTCTAAATTAAAGTCCATATTTCGTCCTCTAATTCCGGAAACATAAGTATCAAAGAAATATTTATTAAGAATAGCTGCTTTCTCTTTTGGCAAAGCATACGGAGTCCCCACAAACCAATAAGCAGTTGTATATGCTCCTTTTATAAACTCCGATCCATAACTGGAAATATGTAATTGAGGTCCATGTTGAAAATAAGAATAATCATATTGTATTCCTTCATCTTCTAAAGTTAACGCAATCGGCTCATACACATATTCCACAGATTTTTCCATTAAAGGTGCATCCTCAGAAATAGCTGCTCTATAAATATTCTGAATGGCAATGTCTACTTTATTTGCACCTGTCATTTCATCTGCCGAACGAGTATCTTTCATTTGTGAAAGGCATTCATCAATTACTGTCTGGTTAATTGATCCCAAAGCAGTAGACATTACAATAAGTACTCTCCCTAATTGTTTAGGAGCGTTTATATCATTATGCCACCAGTTTGTACTTTTAGGATGTGCTTTAGCCCAAAATTTAAGTCCCTTTTCTATTTTCTTTAATAGCTCGGGGTTTTTATAATACTGATTCCCCTCAGTAGTATAAGCAATTGCCAAAAGCTCTAACCTCTTTAAATGCTCTATGGGCTTCCAATTAGTATCAGTTGTATCTTTATAATCAACATCATTAAAAGCACCGTCATTCATTTTATCCATGTACTCCTTTATTCTATTTTTATTTGCATAACGACCTTTTTCTGATACTACACCTTGTGCAATTCTATCTCTAATTACTTTAAAATCTTGTGTATAACCAATACTTATACTTGCAAAAAATAGTATAATTACTAAAATTCTTATATAACCCCTTTTCTCCATACTTTTATTAATAATTAAATTCTTATTCTCTTCTGAATTGTTTTTCCTTTATAAACTCCTTTAGGTAAATCAAATTTTAGATTTTTAGATTTTCTTGAAGAAGTATAAACCACATTGATTTCCTCCTCTGTTTGATTTGGGTCTGCTACACTTATTTCCGTATTTCTGCGTGATAATTTTCTTACTTGTAAGATACAAGGTTTATCAACTTTTATTTCTTGATTATCCCATTTCAAACTTCCTGATTCGTAAAAAATGATTTGTACAATATTCAATTTTTTGTTTTGTACCGCTTGAATTTTAGCATCATTTCTTAAAATCTGAATATCTTTATTATTGAAATTTACCGCTAAATTTTCTTTGGTAGAATTCGGATAAACCATATATTCATAACTTGCATTTACAGGCTTCACACCTTGATTTATCCAAAGTTTAAAGACTTTTTCTTCCACATCGGGCAAATCGGTATGAGCTGTGTTGATTCTTCCCCAACTTCCTTTTTGGATTTCATTTGTCAATGATAAATCTGTTTTTTGAGGAAAAATATACGCTACATTATTATGCCAAATTGCATCAGCAGAAATTTTTCCGTTGGTTGTGATTTCATTGATTTTTCCATTTTGCAAAGCATAAATATTTCCTTTGCTTAATGTTTGATTGATAGTGGTTACAATCGGCTCATCGGCTTGGCTGTTAATATCCGTTCCCAAACAAACTACTGCATTGTCAAAGAAAAAATATCCTTTTTTAGCAGTAATGCTGTCATAATTTTGAGTATAAACGGTCGCTCCGTACAATCCGTCTGAAACACCGCCTACAAAAGTGGTCGTTCCGTCAATTCCCCATTCTTTTTCTTTGGGAACAGCTTCGTATTCTACGTAATCTCTGGAAGTTACACCCGGAATTTTATCCCATTCCCAAACGGGCATAATATTAAAATATTCATCGCCTTTTACTTGAATATTTGTTGCTCCGTCAGCTAAAACATCGGCGAATAAATTCTCGTCATTTCCTCGCTCGGTTCTTTTGGTTCGAGTGGAATTGGTACGGACATTAAACGAATATCCGGGTCTTTGGTGCAATGTATAATCGCCTTTCCAAAAATAAATATGCTGAGGTTTTACACCAAAATCAGAAGGTTTTTCTTCCAAAGTTCTCGCTACAAAATTTTCAAAATCTTTCTTTTGAGATTTGTCCACTACCACTTCGGCAAAAGGCAAAAATCCTTCTTCAAAACCAATCTCATTCAAACTCTTTTTATCCAAAGCATTCGGGCGGGAAATTCGTCTTCCTACAATATTAAAATCAGCATATCGTCCGCGTATTGCGGGAACATAAGTATTAAAAAAATAATCATTTAAAATATCCGTTTTCTCTTTTGACAAGGCATAATTTGTCCCGACCAACCACGATGCCACCATATATTCTCCCGACAAAAAAACTTGTCCGTAGCTGGCAATATGCAACTGAGCTCCGTGCTGTTGGTACGAATTATCATATTGAATTCCCTCTTCTTCGGTAAATTGCAAAGGTTGGAAAGCCTCTTCCGTAGCGAATTTCATCAATTTATCATCATCAGTAACACTCGCTCGGTAAATATTATGAATGGCAATATCCAATTTGTTTGCTCCCGTTTTTTCTTTGGGCGATGGGGCTTTCTCCATTAAGGCTATCATCTTATTTTTCAAAGATAAATCCAACGGTTTAGGTGCCACCGACATCACAACAAGAATTCTTCCCAATAATTTCGGTGCATTGATATCATTATGCCACCAGTTATTACTGGTGGGTTGCACTTCGCACCAATAATTAAGTCCTTTATTTATAGACTCATACAAAGAATTGTCATTGTAATATTTAGTCCCTTTTTTTGTGAAAGCAATTGCTAAAGTTTCAACATTATATAAATGATAAATAGGTTTCCAATCTACCATAGATTTATCATGATAATCAACTGCATTCCACATTCCGTTGCATTGCTCGGTTTTCAGTAATTCGGGAACTTCTTTTTGCAAAGTTTCGTCCGAAGTTTGAGCAATTATCATTTTGGCAATTCGCTCTCTAATGGTTTTGAAATCAGACTTATTTTGAGCAGAGACTTTCCCTACCATTACTAATAGTAATAAAGGGAGAAGACCACGATAAACACTTTTTTTTAAAGCATTCATTTTATTTCATTATTTAACAACTGTTACTTGTAGAGGATTGTCAATACTTTTTTCAAAATTTTGAAGATAAGTAATCCAATCTTTTTCTGTAGGGATTGAACCTTTTGTCCAACCTGCACCCCAATAATAAACAAATGGCTCATTTGGCACATAAGTATTGATTGCTAACAAATGTCCATAAGCTTTTATCGCTTTGATTTTCTCTTCATCAAAAGGAAGAGTTTTCATTTCTTTTGCAGATTTTGGGAATACTGCTCCCACAAAAATTTCTCCGTTAGATTTGTCCGGTGTATTCGTCGGATCTATATAACTCATATATCTTTTATTTGGAGCTATATTGATTCTTTGTATGCTATCATGTAATACAATTCCTGTCCCAAGAAGACTTTCTTTTGTTAGTCCGTCATAAGTTATTTTCGTTTTATTTAATTGAGAACCTACATCTAAAGAAATTACTCTTTGCTCTATTACCTCCTCATTATCATATACTAATGGTGTAAAAGTTAATTTTACAGTAAAGCGTAATGGTCCGTTATCTAATATTTTATAATCTTTATAACAATAAGGATAAACAATTGTATCGCCTTTCATAAGTGCAGTAACGCCTGAACCTAAAGTAGGGCCAACACTATAACAATCTAATCCGTAACCTCTGTCATAGTGATAAGAAATAGATTGCCATAGTTTTAATGAACGTTCCGGGTCGGTTTCTTTTAATTCGTTAGAAAGTTTACGGGTTTCCTCATCGGTTTCTTTAGCATAAAGCGTATCTAAAACCGGTAAATCTGTTCCTCTTTTCGGGAATAAATCATAACCATAAGAAGTTTCTCCGGTCTGCTGTAAAGAAGGTCCATACGCACGGAATCCCATAACATCATTTTCCCATGCCATATCGTCTAAACGCTCAGGATATTGTCGTCCTTGTGCTTTATTCGGAAATTTTTGTGGTGTTCCTTTTTTAATGGTAAATTTACTTACACTATTAGCCGGAATAGATGCTAAAAAGATAAGTTTATCATCATACGTAAATTGAAACGGAATCTCTGTTCCTGCCGAATCTACAACAATAATAGTATTTTTATCTCTGTAAAAATCAGGTAATTCCTTGATATTTACTTCTACCATTTCGTTATTTCTGTCTATTTCAAGTGTGTTTTTAACTTCAATAACAGGATCTGTTTTTTTCTCACATGCAGTCAACAGTATAAAACCTAATACGAAATAAAAGAGTTTCTTTTTCATTATATTTTATTTAATAATTTCCTTATTTTAAGACATTCTCAATGCACTAAAGTACAAAAAAAATCGCTAATTTTTAAGTTTTTAGCGATTTTTGATATTATTATTTTTTATACTTTAATTACCCTCTCGCTTCTTGAACGTATTTTAATGCATTTTTACAATTTTCAGTAATCTCATCCCAGTTTTTACCATCTATTTTGTCTTTAGGGAATAATTTAGATCCCATTCCTACACATTTCGCTCCAGCTCCTAACCATTTGCTAATGTTTTCTTTAGATGGCTCTACTCCGCCGGTTACCATAATTTTTGTCCAAGGGAGTGGTGCTAATAATGATTTTACAAAACTTGCTCCTAAAACATCTCCAGGGAATACTTTACATAAATCACAACCTACTTCTTGTGCAAATCCTACTTCAGATACGCTTCCACAACCCGGTACATAAGGTACTGAACGACGGTTACAAACTTTCGCTACATCCGGATTGAATAATGGTCCTACTACGAAATCTGCTCCTAATTGCATATAAAGTGCTGCTGTAGGTGCATCTACGATAGATCCTATTCCGATTGCCATATCCGGACATTCTTTACGAACGAATTTCGATAATTCACCGAATATTTCATGAGCGAAATCCCCACGATTAGTGAACTCAAAAGCTCTTACACCTCCGGCGTAACAAGCTTTTATTACGTTTTTAGAAACCTCAACATCGCTGTTATAAAATACAGGTACCATTCCTGTTGAGATTACTTTATCCAATACTTGAACTTTATCAAACTTTGCCATTTTTATATTTTTTTGTTTATTTCTGAATAATTATTTAATAATAAGCGTTTAAACTAATAATTTAAACCTTTTTTCACACTATTATTTTAGCGTTTTATATGCCCTGAACCTCCGCTCTCTATGAAAGTTTCTACATCTTCTACAGAAACTTGGTTAAAGTCTCCTCGAATAGTAAGTTTTAAAACAGAAGCTGCAACACCAAACTCTAAAGCTTCTTGTTTATCTTTTCCGGAAACCAACCCGTGAATTAGTCCGCCTGTAAAAGCATCTCCACCACCTACTCTTCCTATAATATTATCTACATCATAGTATTTAGAAGTATATAATTTATCTTCGCTATAAAGCAAAACTTTCAATCCGTTGTGCGTAGCCGAAAAAGATTCTCTTAATGGATTGGCTATGATTTCAAAATTAAATCTTTCTTTCATTTCACGAAAAGATTCTTCAAATTCTTCAGGTGATTTATCCATTGCAATATTTCCGCTGGACGGCGTAAAACCTAAGGCGGCTTGTGCATGGTATTCATTCCCTATATACACATCTACATATTCCATTAAAGGAATCATAACAGATTGTGCTTTTTCTTTACTCCATAATTTCTCTCTGTAGTTAAGATCTACTGAAACTTTTACGTTATGCCTCTTTGTAGCTTTACAGGCTAAGCGTGTTATTTCTGCTACATTATCGCTTAAAGCCGGGGTAATTCCTGACCAGTGAAACCAATCGGCATCTTTCATAATAGCATCAAAATCAAAATCCTCCGGTTTTGCTTCTGCTATTGCTGATCTTTCTCTGTCATATACAATTTTACTTCGTCTAATAGAGTCGCCTTCTTCCAAAAAATAAATTCCTAATCGGCGTCCTCCTTTGGCTATATGGCGAGTAGATATTCCATACTGCCTTAAATTGTTGATAACGGCTTGTCCTAATTCGTTATCGGGCACTTTTGATATAAAATATACATCATGCCCAAAATTCGCACAACTCACAGCTACATTGGCTTCTCCTCCTCCATATACTGCATCAAAACCCGTTGCCTGAATTATTTTTAGATTTTTTACGGTAGATAATCTAAGCATTATCTCCCCCAATGTTACTATTTTAGCCATAATTCCTATTAGCTTTATGTTGTTGAGTTGAATTTTTTAACAAAAACTCCCATTGAAAAATGGAAGTTTTTGTTATTAAAAGATTTCTCTTTTTCTTATCTTACAACTCGTCCTGAACCGTCTCCACCCATAAGGTTTTCAACTTCTTCAGGTTTCACAAGGTTAAAGTCACCGTAAACAGTGTGTTTTAAGCAAGATGCGGCTACTGCAAAATTAAGGGCTTTTTGATCATCATTCGGGTAAGTAATTAATCCGTAAATTAATCCTCCCATAAATGAATCTCCACCTCCTACTCTATCAACAATGTGAGTAATGTCGTAACGACGAGATTGGTATAATTTATCAGAATATAAACATCCGCCCCAAGTGTTGTGGTTGGCATTGATAGAACCTCTTAAAGTAATAATTACTTTTTTAGCTCTTGGGAATTTCTGCATTAATTGTTTACATACTGATTCAAATTCAGCAGCATTTACTTCACCACCGGTATGCTCAACCTCAAATCCTTCAGGTTTGATTCCGAATACTTTTTCAGCATCTTCCTCGTTTCCTAAGATTACATCACAACCTTCTACTAAAGCAGGCATAATATCTGATGCTTTTTTACCGTATTTCCATAAGTTTTTACGGAAGTTTAAATCACAAGATACAGTAACCCCCATCTCGTTAGCAACTTTAATTGCCTCTAAACAAGCATCTGCCGCTCCTTGAGAAAGTGCAGGTGTAATACCTGTCCAGTGGAACCATTGTGCATCTTTAAATATTTCTTTCCAGTCAATCGTTCCAGGTTTAATTTCTGAAATAGCTGAATTAGCTCTGTCATAAACTACTTTAGATGGACGAGCTACTGCTCCTGTCTCTAAGAAATAGATACCCACACGGTCACCTCCTCTAAGAATGTGAGATGTTCCTACGTTATATTTTCTTAAATCTGACAAACACCATTCTGCAATATCATTTTTAGGCAATTGTGTTACGAATTCTGTTGGAATTCCGTAATTAGCTAATGATACTGCTACGTTTGCCTCTCCACCACCAAAAGTGGCATTTAAACTGTTTGATTGAATGAATCTATTATATCCCGGTGTTGCTAAACGCAACATAACTTCTCCAAAAGTTACTACTTTTTTTTGCATAAAATATATTTTAATTATTTATAAACTTATTAATTCTTAAACTTGATTAGAGTATTATTGTAACTCTTCTACTGTAAGTTTGTTCATATCAGTATAATCAAGGTTTTCACCTGCCATACCCCAAACAAAATCATAGTTAGTTGTTCCTGCTCCTGCATGGATAGACCATTCCGGAGAAATTACAACTTGTTGGTTTTGCACCCAAATATTACGAGTTTCTTTAGGCTCTCCCATAAAGTGTGCTACTGACTGTCCTTTCGGAAGGTTAAAGTATAAATATGCCTCCATTCTTCTACCATGAGTATGTGGTGGCATCGTGTTCCATACGCTACTTTCTTTTAATTCAGTCATTCCTAATTGAAGTTGACAAGTTTGAACTGTTTCGTTTACAATATATTTAGTAATTGTTCTCGCATTAGATTCTTTTAAACTTCCCGCTTCTACTACAGGAGCCTCTTTACGAGTTATCTTCTTAGTAGGATATGATGTATGAGCTGTAGCTGAGTTAAAGTAGAATAACGCAGGCTCTTTGCTTGATGCGGATGCAAAAGTGATTTTTTGATCACCTCTACCAATATAAAGAGCTTCTTTGTTTTCTAATTCATACTTTTTATTCCCTACAGTAACTGTACCTTTTCCTCCTATATTAATAATTCCTACCTCTCTGTGTGTAGTAAAATATTCTGATTTGATAGGATCAATCGCTTGTAACTCAAGTGTACGCCCTACAGGCTTTGCTCCTCCCATTATAAAACGGTCAAACATTGTGTAGACCATATTTACTTGATTGTCTTCAAATATTTTCTGTACTAGAAACTCACCTCTTAATCTCTCAGTACTATAATTTTGAGCATCTTTCGGATGACTTGCGTGTCTCACTTCGTAATTCGTATAATCATTCTGTCCATACGCCACTACAAGTGCAAAAATTGAGAATAAAGTGATTAATTTTTTCATTTTTACTTATCTTTTAAATCGTTTAATTTACTGTCGTTATGTTCTTTTAATATTATTCTACGGTTATACCAAAGCATTACTAAAGTAATTAGAACAAGGATACCTTCTCCTATATAACCTAAGGTATGAGTTGCATGGAAAATAATCCATGTGAAAATGCTTGACGCAAAATCTAAAGCTCCACCTTGGAACCCTTCAGGGATGTTTACCGCTGAATCCCCTGTTGCAGCATATACATCTCTTGCTGCTAAAGTAAAGGAAGGTGCTAAATCTGTTACAAAATAAAGCCCTACTACTAAGACTACTAATCCCACAATAAATGATTTTACTACATTTCCGTTAGTGATAGGTAATACTAATGGGAATAAATAGAACATTCCTGCCAAAGAGGCTAACGGTAAAAACTCATTCCCAGGTAAAAACACTGCCATAAGTAATGTTACAGGAATTAAAAGTAATGAAACAACTAAAGTTGTTGGGTGTCCAATAACTAAAGCAGGTGTCATACCTATATTTAAATCTATTTTCCCTTGGAATTTTTTGGCAATTATCTTACGAGTTGCATCAGATATAGGCATTAACCCTTCTATGAAAAGTCTGGTAATACGTGGGATTAATTCCATTACAGCCCCCATTTTTATACCTAATCCTAAAATATAAGGTAAGTTATCCATAAAACTTGCTCCTCCAACACTTTTTACACTCCCAAAAGTACTGAGACTAAAAAAATGACTAAAATCATAGCGTGCGAAAACCCCAACACCTGCACCTATTACAATTCCTAAGAAAAGAGGCTCTCCAAGAAGACCGAATTTCTTTTTCATCCCTTCGGCATCAATATATAATTTATCAAATCCCGGTATTTTATCTAATACTTTATTGATAACTATTGCAAAAGGAACCATTCCTTGACAAAAAGGTTGAGGTATTGAAATACCATCCATATTATCATAGAAATTCTGGAACTTCTTAGCTGTTAAATCTGCCATTACAAGTGTAATGATATAACAAATTATAGCTGCAAAGAATCCTAAATATAAGTTACCACTGGCAAAATAAACTATCGCTCCAATAAACGCAAAGTGCCAATAGTTCCAAAGGTCAATATTTACAGTTTTTGTAAATCTTAGTAGTAGTAATACAATATTAACACCTAAACATACAGGGATAATCAAAGCTCCTACTGCTGTATTATAAGCTACAGATGCAGCAGCCGGCCATCCCATGTCAAACACTTTCAGTTTTAAATCATAGATTTCCACTACATTATTAAGACCAGGTCCTAAACTACTGGTAAGTAATGCCGTGATTATAGATAATCCGACAAACCCTACCCCTACATATAAACCGGAAAGGACAGCCTTTCCGGGTTTAATTCCTAATAAGAGCCCTAAAATACTGAAAATGATTGGCATCATTACAGCTGCCCCAAGACTAATTATATAAGCAAATACGTCTTGCATACTATCTATTTAGGTTGTTTTCCGATATATGCTAATATTCCTCCGTCCACATATAATACGTGTCCATTTACAAAGTCAGAAGCTTTAGATGCTAAGAAAACAACCGGTCCTTGTAAATCTTCAGGAGTACCCCAACGAGCTGCCGGTGTTTTCGCAATAATAAATGAATCAAATGGGTGCGGACTTCCGTCAGCTTGTTTTTCTCTAAGTGGAGCAGTTTGCGGAGTTGCAATATATCCGGGACCTATTCCATTACATTGAATGTTGTGCTCTCCATACTCTGAAGCGATGTTACGAGTCAGCATTTTTAACCCTCCTTTTGCAGCCGCATAAGCAGAAACAGTTTCTCTACCTAATTCAGACATCATAGAACAGATATTAATAATTTTCCCTTGTCCTTTTTTAATCATACTCGGAATAACCGCTTTTGCTACAATAAATGGAGCATTTAAATCTACATCTATTACTTGGCGGAACTCAGCAGCACTCATTTCATGCATTGGCGTACGTTTAATAATACCTGCATTATTTACTAAAACATCTATAACGCCTACTTCTTTTTCTATTTTAGCAACAAGATCATTTACAGCGTTTTCATCTGTCACGTCACATACATAGCCATGAGCTTCTATTCCGTCTTCTTTATAAGCCGCTAATCCTTTATCTACTAATTCTTGTTTTATATCATTGAATACTATTTTTGCTCCGGCTTTTGCTAATGCACTTGCCATTGCGTATCCAATTCCGTAAGACGCTCCTGTTACAAGAGCCACTTTTCCGTCTAATGAAAAATTTGTCATCATTTCTATTTAATTTTAAATTAATTTTAATTTTTAAATAAATCTTTTTTAAGTATTAGTTAAAAAAATATTTTAAATATATTACTCCTGCTAATGTATCCTTTTTTTTCCTCAATTGCAATTGAAGTAAAGGTTTTTTTCTTAAATCTGTAGAAATCTCATAAAAAATCTATGGAAATATTATTTGATAACATTTTTAAAATGTTTTATGCTGAATTTCTACTTGCATTGATATTACCGAATAAACATCTCATCACCATTTTTTCATATTCATTTTTAAACTTTGTTTTTTCTTGAATTTTCTGTAGTGCATATTGCTGTATAGTAAGTAACGGTAATACAATTCTTTCTCTTAAATCTACTGAAGCTTTTGATATTGGCTCATCATCCATTAAATCTTTATAACCGGAGATTTCCAGCATCATTTCTTTAGACAATAAGAATTCATTGTATAATAGGTTCCAAAATTCTCCAAATTCTTTATCTTCTCTCATATAAAAAGTTAAAGGGAAATAGGTTTTTGTCATAGACATCATACTATTTTGTACTAAAGTCTTAAAGAATGTTGAATTTCTAAATAGCTCTTTTACTTCATCCAATCTTCCTGCTTCTTTTAATTTACTAATTGCCGTTCCAAATCCGTAATATCCCGGCACATTTTGCTTTAACAAACTCCACGAGCCAACAAATGGAATTGCTCTTAAATCTGCAAATGAAAGTTTATCGCTTTTTCCTCTTTTGCTCGGACGGCTACCTATGTTTGTTTTACCATAGTATTTTAATGTACTCATTTTTTCTAAATAAGGTACAAATTTATCGTGGGCTTTTAGTTCAGAATATTTCTGATAACTCAATTCCGCAAGTTCATCTAACAATGTTCTTTCTTCTTGAGTTAATTGAATTTTCTGATCCTTGAATACCGCATTATTTACCCCGGCAGTTAATAATTGCTCAAAATTATAGTACGATTGTTCTTTTGTTCCGTAAACAGAAGTAATTGTCTGCCCTTGTATTGTAAGCTGAATTTGATGATTTGCAATGGTATCTCCCTGCGATTCATAGAACTGGTGTGTTTTCCCTCCTCCTCTGGCAGGTGGACCTCCTCTACCATCAAAGAAAATTACTTTTATTCCGTTTTGATTAGCTATTTTGGTTAATAATTCTTTGGTTTCATAAATTTCCCAGTTTGCTTTTACGTATCCGGCATCTTTTGTTCCATCAGAGAAACCAAGCATAATTGTTTGGTTATTATTTCTTCTTTTTAAATGTTTGGAGTAAATTGGTAATTTATATAATTCATCTGTTGTTTTCTCAGCTGCAGACAGACCTTTTATAGTTTCAAATAACGGAATAATATCAAAATTGATATTATCATCTGTATAGCCTGTATATTTGAATAAGGCGTAAACATGAAGCACATCAAATATAGTTTCACTATTTGAAATTATATACCTGTGAACTCCCTTTTCTCCGTTTCTTTGCTGAATTTCTTTTAGCTGCAATACATTTTCTAATGTATCTTTTATAATTTCTTCGTCGTAATCATTTGGGTTGATTTGAATACTTCTGTTTGTTAAATATTCTATTTTCTCTTCTTTACTAAGTGAATTATAATCTACATTAAATTCTTTTTTAAATATTTTCTCTATTATATTTAAATGAACTCTACTGTCTTGTCTAATGTCTAAGGTCGCAAAATGTGTCCCGAATAGTTTTACTCTATCTATAAAAGCATCTAAATCTTTAGCATATAAGGAATTGTGTTTCTCTATAATCTCATTTTTTATTTCAGTAAACCCATCTATTAATTCTTTAGAAGAAATACTACCTTTCTCTAAAAATATATGATTATAAAGTTTATCACTTAATTTTTCTATTTTTTTATCTACTCCTCTAAATGTTATTTTCTTTTTAAGTTCTTTAACGTGGTTATAATAACATTTTAAAATTGTGATATTCAGTTCTTTTGCTACTTTTTCTGTAGTAGATGCTTTTACAAAAGGGTTTCCGTCTCGGTCTCCTCCCGGCCAAAACCCTAATTGAATTACTTGATTATTTTCGTTTGTAACTTCTTCTCCGAAAAGGTCTTTGATATCGGTGCAAAGTTCCCCTAAAGAATCATAATAAACATTTCGTAAATAATATATTATACTTTTCGCTTCATCATAAGGAGTAGGTTTTTCGTTGGAAACAAAAGGTGTTAAACCTAATTGTTGTAATAATATATCTATTCTGGTAACCGAATCATCTTTTATTGCTGAACGTAATTCTTGAAGAATTTTCTGAACATTATTGGTATAAAATTGTGTAGGATGAGCCGTAAATACTACACGTACCGAGAAATCCTTTAATTTATCTTTTACTTCTTGCAGTTTTCCTTTTTCACTTGCCATTTGGTATAAACGAGAAATTGTTCCGATTGCTGATTTATCTGCAATTTTAGGAAAAGCAGCGTCCTCAATACTATCAAAAAGAACAACTTGTCTTTCAATATATTGTATCATTCTAAAAAGCAAGTCTATTTTCTTTTCTTCTGAGCGTATTTCGGTATGATCCTCAAAAAAATTATCTATAATTTCAGTCGGTGTTTCTCCTTTAGGAAAACCTTGCTCACTTTCTTGATACAAAAATGGCAACAGCATCGCTATATTAGACATTTTATCATAAGGCAATGTCATAAATAAACTGTTGTATATCTGAAACTTATTACTTACTATGTGCCGGAATGTTTGTAATCGTTGAAGTTCTTTCATAAATAAAGTATTTCTCTTGTTTTCACTGCAAAAATAAAACCATTAAAACAGATATTCTAATGGTTTCTATTATTTATTTTCACTTCTTATAATACATGTTCCAACCTTGGTTATGATTGGCTTTATAATCTTTAGGAGGCATAGGGAAATTCATTGCATCATCAAAGGTTTCTTTGCTTTCCTTAAATATCTCAATGGAATCTTTATGTGGCTCTACAAACATTACAAAATATTGATTTTTGCTATGAGAAATTATCTTGTTATCAATAATTGTATCTATTGCTATTTTATAATCTAAATTTACCGCTGCTCCATGCAATGAGTATGCAACTGAATCTTTATCTATTTCATACTCTACATGATGTGTTGCATTAGGCATCGGGTCAAAATCTCTTTGCCAAACTCCATAAAATTCTTTATTATCATCTGATTTATCGGTATTATTCTTACAACCGATTATTAATAATATTACGCTTAAAAGTACTAATTTGTTTTTCATAATTCTTAACTTAAATAATAAATTATAATTGCTATAAGTGGTGGGAGAAAGCCTGCAAGAAAGTAGATTTTACCTCTCCTTTTAAAACTATATTTTCCGGAGGCTATAAATAGCCCTGTGATTGTTACTATAATTAATCCTACTGCAAAAATATCTGAAACCCATCGCCACCCCTTTACATTATTCCGATGTAAAATATTGGATTCATAAAAAATCGGACGTCTTTGGATGCTTTCATAAACTCCTTCTCCTTTATCTAAATTAACATGAAAGCTTGCATTTTTAAAGTAAATCTTCACCTGATTATTTGTCGGAAAATCGTATAATTTATATGAATCTTCTCCACACAGTTCTGAAAGATATTCTGCATCTGTTTCCGTAAAATGCTTTTTACTGAGTTTTTTTTCAACTTTTATATCTTCTTTATTTAATATAAAATCAGGATCCCAATCATCCATATGATTAAACGCTAAACCCGAAAGACAATAAATTATAATTAAACCTGAGAAAAAATAACCTAAATCTCTGTGATAGTCTCTATTTAGTTTTTTTAATTTTTTATTTCTTTTTTTAGTCTTATAACTCATTATTATTTGCCTTTGTTACATATTCTGTCGCTACATCAACCACCCATTTTTCTACATTTTCATCCGGCAGAACTGCATCCGGCTTATAAATAACTCTTTCTTTATTATTTGCTACTTTTTCTATTCCTCCACCGATTATCCTTATCTGAAAGTTTTCATCATGTGCTACCAATACCGGTATTACAATATCCGTTTTCTTTTTTTCTAATATTTTTTCTATTGCTTCTTTAGTCGGCTCAGAACTATATCCGGCAATGTGACCACACCAAGCGTGGTTTAAATCGGTAATTCCTAAGCTATCTTTTACTGTTTTTCCTATTTTTTTAAATAAATCACTCCATTCTTTTTCGTAATCGGTATCTCCATACCCTACAAGAGTTACCCCTTCATTTTCAGGATCTTTAGAAAGAGATTTCACTCTTCTTAAAACATTTTTTTGTAAAATATCTGTAAAATCTAATAATGGAGTGATATGAACATTCGCTTTAGCTACGTATCTTTCTATATTTTCTATTTTTAGAGTTTCCCGAGAAGACGGACTGTCTTTTAACCCAACAATCGTAGGTATATCCTCAAATGAGTGCGGACTTACAGTTAAAAATATAGGTATAACAACAACATCTGTATATCCTTCTTTATCGAACTCTTTGAGCCTGGTTGCAATAGAAGGCTCATTGTATTCCATAAAAGCTGTTTTCACATCTTGTGCGTCTGTTCCTTCTAAAATTTGAGGTTCAACTGTTTTTTCTAAATCTAGTAATGTATTTCTCCATGTTTCCGAATGGGAACCGTGATTCACTAATAGGACTCCTATTTTTTTATTTGTATCAACCGGTGTTTGTTGAACTTGTTCTTGTTTTTTATTACAAGAAAAACATACTATTAATAATAAAATAGCACTTACAAAAATCTTCAATTTATTCATTTTAATTTAAGTTTATATTTACATTGATTTTATAAAGCACCCCGTCTACAATCGGAGTATAAAAGTCGTAATTTTTTGGTTTATAATTTAACGCATTCTCTGCTCCTATATTAACTGATAAAAAGTTCTTATATTTTAAAATTGCATTTAAATCCATTAAAAAATAAGCCGGATATCTTATTTTGTAATACTCCCCATCATCTTCTGAATATAAATCTAATTTACTGTGATAGTTCCCACTACAGGACAAATTAACTCCAAAAGTTTCGTTAGAGATAGGAAGTTTATAATTAACATTAAAATTAGCAGAATGCGGTCTTGTATCTGAAAAATTACGTCCGTTTTCTATTTTTTTATCTCCGGTATAACTATAGCCCATACTCAAACGTAAATCTCTGTTTATATTTATTTTAGAAATAAAGTCTATTCCCCATAGTTTCTGTTTATTATAATTACGATAATAAAGCGTATCATGAGAGGCATTATTCCATTCCATGCCTATTTTTTGCCCAATATCACTTTTAAATAAACTCACAGAAGCATACACTTTTTTTCCCTCTTTTTCTATGGTAAGCATATAGTTATTACTCTTCTCGGGTTGCAACTCTTTATTTCCTATTATCCTGAAAATCCCTAAATGATCCCAATCCGTATAAAGTTCTTTTAAGGTTGGCGACCTAAAGCCTGTGGAAAAGTTCCACCGTGCATTTATATTTCTCCATAAATTATGTTTAAGTGCGATTTTAGGTGTAAATGCAACTCCATAATACTGGTGTTTATCTATACGTAAGCCCCCTACAAGAAAGGCTTTGTCTACGAAATTCCAATCAACCTCAGACAATGCACTAAGAGTATAAGCACTTCTAATATCCTTATCTAAAAACATATACGTTTTTAGACCATCATTAATGTACTCAACTCCATTCAGCCAGTTTATTTTTTCTTTTTTGTAGTTTAAAAGATATTTAAAATTATGAATGTTACTTTTATAATTCTCATTTTTTTCATTCACTTTTAAAAATTCCTCTTCTTTTGTATAATAATTATAATTATAAAATAATTGATGATTCCATGTGGGAGATTGTGCCCAATTAGAACTAAAAATAATTCCTGTACTGCGGTAATTATCTTTCACTATCGGTTTCTCTGCACCGGGACGCTCTTGATAACGCTCATAATGATCTGCTTTTAAATTTAGCTTTAAATCATCATTTACTTTATAACCTATTTCTTGTTGAACACTCCATAGTTTTTTAGCTCTGTGATACATTTTTCGAGAAACTGAATCTATTTTCACATTTCCATTATCATAAATATAAGAGCCAAAACCTCTGTCCTCATAAACTTTTTCTTTATTTGTATTGAAACGAATGCCTGTTTTTAAATAAAATTTATTCAAATTAACACTGCCCGATACACTGGATTTTAAATTCTTATCTGAATTATAAAAAGTTGATAAATTATAACTTCTTGATTTCGTATTTACTTTTGTAATTATATTTATCACTCCTCCTATTGCTCCCGAACCATACAATGTAGACGATGCTCCTTGTACCACTTCTATTTTTTCTATATCATTTACGTCAATTAGGGAATAATCTATATTATTACGTGTTTCACCCGCAATTCGCTCTCCATTCAATAAAAACAGTACTCGATTTCCTCCTAATCCATGAAGCTGAATATTAGGCACTCCTGCATGATTTGTAAAAGTGATTGCCGGTATTTCTCTTTCTAACACAGACTCTAAGTCTATATTCCCTCCGGACATAATCTCTTGAGTTGTAATCACTCTTGTATAAATAGCTGATTCACTAAGTGGTTTCATGGTCCGAGTTCCTGTAACTACTAAAGGATTTAATTCTAATTGATTTGTTTTCTCTTTTAAAACTATTTTTTTTAATGTGTTTGAAACTTTTATTCTTTCAGGTAAATAACCTTCTTTTTTTATTATTAGATAATCTCCCTCTCCTATTAAAAAAGGAAATTTATTAGATGTACATTTATAGTTTCTATTTTTATATTCTATTTCATATTCTTTTAATTGTTCTCCTTTTTCATTAAAGATATAAATACCTTGTGGGCATTGTGCATAAAGCACTTGCCCACAAAATATTATTAATAAAAGATATGTAAGCTTTCTTAACATTTAACTACTTTAAATTAGTAGAGCCATCTTTCTGGAAAGCGTATTGCCAAGTAATTATCAGGTTCTCATTTCTATCTCCTTTATAGCTCAAAAATTTTATTTTAGCATATTTCCCATTAGCTGTTTTAATCACAAAAACGTTATCTTGTAAAGTATAAATAGGCGGTGGAGTCCTTGTGTCTATATCTAACCAACTCACTGCTTTATTGAAAGGCTCTTTTCCAAATTTAGGAGCGGGCATAACATAAGCAATCACTATAGTTCCTTCTGTATCCTTAACATAACCACTTGTTGGAGCTTCCACAACTTTACTTAAATCTTTTTCGTCTAATTTTACGGCCTCACCTTTTCCTTTTCCGGATTCTCCTCCGTTTAATCGTACATTATTTCTATGGAATGCAATATCCCAATTTAATGAGTTTTTAGAATCAGAAACTTCTACTTCTTTCCCTGTTTCGATAGAGTAATAAACCCAAGCATCATACTTTCTTGCGTCTGTTTTTACTGTATTTACAGTTAATTCAGACTTACTTTCAGGATTTTTTTCATCATCAGAACTACATGAAACGAAAAGTAATGCACTACATAATGCTAAACAAAACTTCTTCATAATTTTTTATTTTTATTATTTCTAAATTGAGTGCAATTTAAATTTATTTAGATTAAATACAAAGAAAGTATTTGGGTTTATCTTTAAATATGACAAATATCTTTTTCTCATAAAAAATCCGTTTAGATATTCTCTAAACGGATTTTTATTATTTATATACTATTAAGGTTTATCATCCTGATAGAGCATCTGCTCCTC
Source organism: Weeksellaceae bacterium TAE3-ERU29 (assembly GCA_019218445.1). Taxonomy (GTDB): domain Bacteria; phylum Bacteroidota; class Bacteroidia; order Flavobacteriales; family Weeksellaceae; genus Ornithobacterium. Next base: position 100,181 of record JAHUUM010000003.1, read on the forward strand.
CCACAATCTCAGTAATCTCATTGGTAATTGCTGCCTGACGTGCTTTATTATATTGCAATTTCAATTCTTTCTGTAAATCAGTTGCATTATCTGTAGCTTTGTGCATTGCGGTCATACGTGCTCCGTGTTCTGATGCAAAAGAGTCTGATAATGCTTTAAATAATTGAGTTTTTAAAGTTCTTGGCAATAAATCTTGCAAAATTTCTTTTTTATTCGGTTCAAAAATATAGTCAGTATTTGGTGTTACTATCTCTTGAGTACTATCAATTGCTATTGGCAAAAACTGTTCATCAGTAACAATTTGAGTAGCTGCATTTTTAAATTGATTATAAATGACTCTTACTTCATCATACTTTCCTTTTTTGAAATCTTCCATTACTTCCAAAGCTATTCTGGAAGATTCGGCAAAGGTAAAATTATCCCAAATAAAAGACTGATTAGAAGCTATCTCATATTCTTTTTTTAATAAATCATTTCCCTTTTTACCAATTGTTAAAATAGAAACTTTTTTGTCTTTATAATCTTCTTTTATTACTTCTACTGCTTTTTTAATTACATTAGAATTAAAAGCTCCTGCCAAACCTCTGTTAGAAGTTACAACAATTACTAATACATTATTTACCTCTCTTACTTGAGTAAGCTCGCTTAATACAGAATCTCCTATTGATCCACTTAAATTATTAGTAAGCTCTCTCATTTTATTGGCGTAAGGTCTCATTTGCTCAATGGCATCTTGTGCTTTTTTTAATTTAGCCGCAGAAACCATTTTCATTGCATTAGTAATCTGCATTGTTGAGCCAATGGAGGTAATTCTGCTTCTTATTTCTTTTAAATTCGCCATATTTAATAGATTACTCTATTTAAATTTTTTAAAACAAAGAGTTTTTCTCTGTTTATAATATTATTAATTATACTTTGCGGAAATATCTTTTGCTACGTGGTCTAAAACATTAGTCTGCTCGTCTCCGTATTTACCTTGTCTTAATTGTTCTAGCGTATCTTTATGTTTCGCGTTTAAGAAAGCTAAAAATTCTTCTTGGAATTCTTTAACCTTTTCTACAGGTACATTTCTTAACAGTCCTTTTGTTCCTGCATAAACAATAGCTACTTGTTCCTCTACCGGCATTGGAGAGTTTACTTGTTGCTTCAATAACTCCACGTTTCTTTCTCCTTTCCCGATTACATTCATTGTCGCTGCGTCTAAGTCTGATCCAAATTTAGAGAACGCTTCTAATTCTCGGAACTGAGCTTGGTCTAATTTCAATGTTCCTGATACTTTTTTCATAGATTTAATCTGTGCAGAACCTCCTACACGAGATACTGATACCCCTACGTTAATCGCCGGTCTCACTCCTTCATTAAATAAATCTGACTCTAAGAAAATTTGACCATCTGTAATAGAGATTACGTTAGTCGGGATATACGCAGAAACATCTCCTGCTTGTGTTTCTATAATAGGTAAAGCAGTCAAAGAACCTCCTCCTTTTACTTTGTCTTTTAAAGATTCAGGTAAGTCGTTCATATTTTTAGCAACCTCATCATTATTTATGATTTTAGCTGCACGCTCTAAAAGTCTTGAGTGCAAATAGAATACGTCCCCAGGATAAGCCTCACGTCCCGGTGGTCTTCTTAACAATAGAGACACCTCTCTATACGCTACCGCTTGTTTAGATAAATCATCATATATAATTAAAGCCGGACGACCTGTATCTCTAAAATACTCTCCGATTGCAGCTCCTGCAAATGGTGCCCAAACCTGCATTGGAGCAGGGTCAGAAGCATTAGCGGCTACAATTACGGTATAGTCCATAGCTCCGTGCTTTTCTAAAACGTTTACAGTTTGTGCTACTGTAGATGCTTTTTGCCCTACAGCCACATAAATACAATAAACAGGCTCTCCTCTGTCAAAAAATTCTTTTTGATTAAGGATCGTATCAATAGCCACAGTAGATTTTCCGGTTTGTCTATCTCCAATAATTAACTCCCTTTGTCCTCTTCCGATTGGCACCATTGAATCTATCGCAACAATACCTGTTTGCAAAGGTTCAGATACCGGCTCTCTAAATAATACCCCCGGAGCTTTACGCTCTAAAGGTAATTCATATAGCTCTCCGGATAGAGGTGCTTTTCCATCTATCGGATGTCCTAAGGTATCTACTACACGCCCCAACATACTCTCTCCTACTTTAATAGAAGCGATTCGGTTAGTTCTTCTTGCCGTATCTCCTTCCTTAACATTTTGAGATGCTCCTAAAAGCACAACCCCTACGTTATCTTCCTCTAAGTTTTGCACAAGACCTTCTTCTCCATTTTCAAATTTAATCAACTCTCCGTATTGTGCATTTTCTAATCCATAAATACGAGCAATACCGTCTCCGATTTGCAGTACTGTACCTACTTCAGATAAATCATAATCTGAATCTACATTGGATAATTGTTGTTTTAATATTGCTGATACTTCAGCCGGATTTATTTCTGCCATGACTCTTTATAGTTAAATCAGTTATGATATAATTTGTTTTGTATCAAACTCTTGTTTTATTTTATTTAATCTTGTTTTTATAGAAGTATCAAATTGCTTATCATCTACTCTTAGAATAAATCCACCTATTAGAGATTCATCTATTTTCTGTTCTACTTCTATTTTTTTACTTTCTATTGCTAAATTACGTGTTACTTCTTGTACTATATCGTTTAATTGTTCTTCTGTTAGCGGAGTAGCTGAAGTGATTATAGCCTTCTTTATTCCGTTAAGTGTACGATATTGTTCTATTACAGAATTAGCTACTTCTTTTAGATTTTCGCTTCTTCCATTTTTTATTAAAAGCATTATTAAATTCTGAGTTTCGTTAGAAAAGGCTTTAAATATATCTTTAGAAATACTTAATTTTTTTTCTTCAGAAATAATCGGACTTCCCAAAAAAGCTCGTAAATTTTTGTTTGCTTTTAAAGATTTTATAATATCCCTCATTTCACCTATGACAACCTCTTGTCTCTCGGCAGGAAGTACCTCCATAAATGCTTTTGCATATCTTTTAGCAACTCTGTAATTTGCCATTTTAGCTTAATTTTATTTCTTTTATCATCTTATCAACTAATTGTCTTTGTTGATCTTCTGATTTCATCTTCTCTTGTAATACTTTTTCTGCTATCTCAACAGATAATGTTGCTACTTGCTTTTTCATATCTGCAATTGCCGCATTTTTCTCGTTGATGATTGTATTTCTTGCTGCTACAATAATCTTATCAGCTTCTTCTCTGGCAATATCTTTTGCAGACTCTATAGTCTCATCTCTCATTACTCTCGCTTCTTTAAGCATAGCATCTCTTTCCTCTCTGGCTTTCTGCATTATAGCTTCATTCTCAGAGTTTAATTTAATCATCTCTTCTCTTGCCTTTTTTGCTTGTAGCAAAGATTCCTCTATTCCTCTCTCTCTTTCATCTATTGCATTTAAAATTGGTTTCCATGCAAATTTTCTTAATACAAAAAGCAATATAAGAAATAAAAGTGTTAACCAAAAAAACACTCCAAAACTAAAGTCATTAATTAATTTATCCATTTTATACCTATTTATAATTATAGCCTTTACGGGCTTTATTTTTCTAATAAAACACCACCTTCAGCCAACCGCTTTCGGGTGGTGTTCTTCATTATTAAGCTGCGAATAAAGCAGCAAATGCTAAACCTTCTATCAGGGCCGCTGCAATAATCATTGCAATTTGTATTTTCCCTGATGCTTCTGGCTGACGTGCAATAGCTTCCATAGCAGAACTACCGATTTTACCGATACCATATCCTGCTCCTATTAGAATTAAACCTGCACCTACAATGTTTGGAATTGTCATAATATAAAAATTAAAATTAATGATTTAAAAAATTAATGTTCTGCATGTTCTTCTGATGCCATACCAAAATATAATGCAGACAATGTTGTAAATATATATGCTTGCAATGCCGCTACAAAAAACTCTATAAACGAAATTGCTATTGACAGGAATAACGACATCGCTCCTCCTGATACATTTCTAAATAAAAACATTAAACCTATTAAACTCATCAATACAATATGCCCCGCTGTAATATTCGCATAAAGACGTATCATAAGTGAGAATGGTTTAACAAACAATCCTAATATTTCTATTGGGATTAAAATTATATATATTGGGATTTTTGCAATCCAAGGCATAGTATTCCCCAATGGATCAAAAATATGTGACCAATACGTTTTCTTTCCTGTAAAGTTAGTGATAAAAAATGTAAATAAAGCTAATGCAAAAGTAACTGCAATATTTCCTGTAACATTTATACCAAAAGGCATTAATCCAAAAATATTTAAAATCCAGATAAAAAAGAATATGGTTAATAAATACCCCATGTATTTTCTGTAATGTTTTTCTCCAATATTAGGAATAGCAATCTCATCTCTTACATAAAGAATAAGCGGTTCTAAAAAACGTGCAGAACCTTTAGGTACCTGCGAGTTTTTATAGTTTTTAGCAACTGCTCTAAATAAGAAAAATAATAAGAAACAAACCACCATTACCACAAAAACAGTTTTTGTGATAGAAAAATCTAAAGGCTTTGCATTTATAGGATGATGATGCTCATCATAGGTAATAGTACCTTGTGCATCTGTTTTGTATATTTTATTGTGGTAAAGTTTATAATAATTATCTCCTTTTTGCACGATTTGTTTACCGTGATCAAACTCAGAAGACATAAAAACTTTCAGTCCGTCATCCCATAAAATTACCGGTAATGGAAACCCATAATGTGTATCTGTTTCGCTATCGTGTAAGATATCAAAGTAATGAGAATCCAACAAATGATGATGAATATCTTTTTTTATTTCATCTTTTAAGGAAACCTCTTCCTTCAAATCATGGTGCTCATCCCCTTCTCTTTCCGCCACATCTCCCAATACTTCCTGTCCATACAGACTAAGAGAGAAAAAACTCACAATTAATAGAAACAAGAATCTATTAGAACTTTTTAACATTACTTTAATTATTTAGTTTCGCAAAAATATATAAATACTTTCCAAATGTAAAAAAAATCTACCTTTTTTTCGAATTAAATTTAATATTTTTTAATTCCTGTATTAAAAATAAAACTAATTCTAATAGGTATATAAAAAATGAAGATAATAAAACAAGCTTCACCCCCCTATCAATATCAGTTGAATCCAACTTTCTTTCCACTAAAACTTTAAATAATATTATAGAAAGTGTCAACCCAAACATAAAAATAAACCCTACACTATTCGGAATTTTTTTTAGCCCAAAATACAGCATCCCCACCATGGGTGTAAAAACAATAAGATTTATTAATTGAATATCCTTCCAAATACTAAATTCTATCCCATAATTACTACATAAAATATAATTTAGACTTAGTAAAGCAATAAATATTAACAAGTAAATTACTCTCTTCATTAGTTCATTTTTTTTATTGTTTTAAAAAGCAAAAACATAGAAATACCAACGCCTATCATAGATAAGCTCAATGCAAACCAAGGCTTTTCCAATTGATACCTACTATCTAAAAACTTCCCTAATTGAGCAAACAAATAAATAGTTATCCCCATTTGTACACCTATGGAACTTAACCGTAACCAATTAATTTTATCGTTTTTTGCCACTTAAATTGTATTTTTGCCCAAATTTATGATAAAAATAGGAAATATAGAGCTTCCGGACTTCCCTTTACTGTTAGCTCCAATGGAAGATGTAAGCGATCCGCCCTTTCGCAGAGTGTGTAAAGAAAGTGGAGCAGATTTAATGTATTCTGAATTTATTTCTTCAGAAGGCTTAATTCGGGATGCTATAAAAAGTAAAAAGAAATTAGATATTTTTGATTATGAGCGTCCCATAGGAATACAAATCTTTGGAGGAGATGAGGAAGCCATGGCTATGTCTGCCCGAATTGTAGAAACCGTAAAGCCTGATTTGGTAGACATCAACTTCGGGTGTCCCGTAAAAAAAGTGGTCTCTAAAGGAGCCGGTGCGGGAGTTCTAAAAGATATAGATTTAATGGTTCGCCTCACAGAGTCTGTTGTAAAATCCACGTCATTACCGGTTACAGTGAAAACGCGATTGGGTTGGGACAATGATTCTATACATATATATGAAGTCGCCGAACGTTTACAAGACGTAGGAATACAAGCTCTTTCAATTCACGGAAGAACAAGAGCTCAAATGTATAAAGGGGAAGCCGATTGGACAGAAATAGCCAGAGTAAAAAACAATCCACGTATTCATATTCCTATCTTTGGGAACGGAGATATAGATTCTCCTCAAAAAGCCTTGGAGTATAAAAATAGATACGGGGTAGACGGTATCATGATTGGGCGTGCTGCTATCGGCTACCCTTGGATTTTTAGAGAAATAAAACATTTTATTGCTACAGGAGAAGTTCTGTCCGAGCCAACTATGAATGAGCGTGTAAACATTGTTAAAAGACATTTAGAATTTTCTTGCGAATGGAAAGAAGAAAAAACAGGCATTCTGGAAATGAGAAAGCATTACGCTAATTACTTTAAAGGAATCCCTAATTTTAAACCCTTTAGAAAACAATTAGTCTCTTTAGATAATAAAGATAATTTACTTCATTTACTATCAAAAATAGAACAGGAGTATTAAAGTTTAGAATGATTTTTAGAAGGCTTTTTCAATGTTTATAACTTCAGTTCAATTAATAATTTAGCTCGAAAATATTATATAAGAACTTCTACTCTATGATTTTTCGATTAAGCGATTTAATAAAACTTGTTTTTTGTATAAAGCCCTTCCCTCTTCTGCCGGAGTTCCCATATATAATTTACCCCCCGGAATAGATTTCGTTACACCTGCTTTTCCTCCAATTGTCGCCCCCTCCCCTACTCTAATTCCGCTGGTGGTTGCACATTGTCCCCAAAAAGTTACATTATCTTCTATAACGCAACATCCTGCAATTCCTGTTTGGGAAGCGATTAAACATCTTTTCCCTATGATTGTATCATGCCCAATTTGAATAAGATTATCTAATTTAGAACCTTCGCCTATAATAGTAGAAGCTGTTACTCCTCTGTCTATTGTACAATTCGCGCCGATTTCTACATCTTTTTCAATCACGACATTTCCTACTGATTTTAATTTATCGTAGCCCGTTTCACGTTTTTTATAATAGAAAGCATCTCCACCTAAAACTGTTCCTGCATGAATGATTACATTATCCTCTATAATTGTTCTGTCGCCTATGGTAACATTTGCATGAATAAAACAATTATCCCCTATTTTTACATCTTTCCCAATGAATACATTAGGAGAAATATGTGTATTTTTACCAATAACAGCAGAATTATGGTGTAATTGGGTTTGTTTATTTTCTTCAATAAAATACTGACCGATTTTTACAAAATCTCTAAAAGGATCATCACTGATTAGTAAAGATTTTCCTTCAGGGCATTCTACTTTTTTATTGATTAAAATAGTTGTAGCATCGCTATTTAAAGCTTTGTCATAATATTTTGGATGATCTACGAAAACAATATCTCCGTTATTTACACAATGAATTTCATTTATTCCCAACACATCAAAATCGGGAGAACCAATAAATTCACAGTTTATAATTTCGGCTATTTCTTTTAAGGAATAAGGCTTTGGAAAACGCATTTTAATATAAATTTAAGTACAAAAGTAATGATTTAATATGTAGATTGGTTTTTAAATATTCTTTCCTTCTACAACTAAAACCATTTCTCCTTTTAGATTTCTTTGTTTTGTAATTTCATAAAGTTCGGACAAAGAACCGCGTAAAGTTTCTTCAAATTTCTTTGTGAGTTCTCTGGATAAAGAGGCTTTTCTTTCTTCTCCAAAATACTCGCATAAGTCTTTTAAAGTACGTTCTATTTTATGAGGAGATTCGTAGAAAATAAGTGTTCTTTCTTCGTTTACTAATTTTTCCAGCTTTGTTTTTCTTCCTTTTTTTACGGGAAGAAATCCTATAAAAGTAAACTCATGATTAGGCAAGCCTGAAAGAATTAAACCCGGAACAAAAGCTGTAGCACCGGGTAAAACTTCTGTTTTTATATCGTTTTCTATACAAGCACGGAGCAATAAAAATCCGGGATCTGAAATACCGGGAGTTCCGGCATCGGTAATTAGAGCAAAATTCCTCCCCTGCTTTAATTGATTGATTATATTTTCCGTATCCGAATGCTCATTATGTGCATGATGCGCTCGCATAGGCGTATTTATATCGTAATGATTTAATAACTTTCCACTGTTCCTGGTATCTTCAGCCAATATAATATCTACTGATTTCAGGATTTCTATTGCCCGAAATGTAATATCTGCCAAATTACCAATAGGTGTAGGGACTAAATATAAAGTGCCACTCATTAATCAAAACGTTTTAAGACCAATTCTTTTAATCTTTCAAAATACTCTTCTTGATCCTCGTTCCAATTCATTTCTCGCTTTAAATCATCTAAATACATATTAGACGAACGAACATCAGAAATTCTATTAAGTGTATTTATCACAAGATTCATAGACTCTTCATCGCCTAAAAATAATTGATTTAAAAAGCCTATTCTATCATTAAAATCTAAAGAAATTTCTTTTATTTTATTCTCAGGAGGAACAGTATCATCATAACTTATGGAGTCAAAAAGCCCTTCATTAATTTCATTTTTATCAAATTCTTCTTCGGTATTTTCTTGTTTTAATTCTTGTTGCTCCTCCTCTACTTCTTTTTCCTCAGGAATATCCTCAGACGACGGAGTAAGATATTTGTTAACCTCCTCAAGCTTTTCTGCCTCTTCTAAAACTCTCTCTATTTCCTCATCTAAGAGTTCTTCGGTTATATCTTCTTTTTCTTCAACTGTTTCTTCTTCTATATATTCCTCTTCTTGTTTTACATCAAAATCAAAGATTACGGGTTGTTCATCTTCAAAAAAGCCTTCGTGCTCTAATACTTCTCTTTTTTCGTCTTGAGTTAAAATTGGCAAATCAAAAACATCCAAACTTAATTTTCTTTGTTCTAAAAACTTAAGAACTATAAATTTTTCTTGTAATGATCTAAATTTTATTTCGTTAGAAAGTAAACCTATATAGCTTTCTGATGTAGCAATGGATTGTGCTAAATCTTTTATTTCCTGAACTAAATCTTTCTTGAGTTGCTCTAATTTATTATCCATAAACTTATTTTTGAGTTGTAAAGTTAAGTTATAATCTATTTAAAATTGATAATGTTCCTTTAATTTTTGTATGATTTTATATGCCGCAGGGCAAATTTCTATATTTTTAATAGTCAAATTATTTATTTGATACAATTTTCGCCTATCCGTATGCGGAAATTCTCGACAAGCTCGTGGTCTATTTTCGTAAATGAAACAATAATTATCATCGCCCAAAAAAGGGCACGGAACAGATTTAAAAACCCAATCACCTTCTTCATCTTTTCTTAAATACTGATTGGCGAAATCTCCTTCTTTCATTTTTAAAGATTTAGAAACTCGTTCTATATCTTTTTCTATAAATAACGGACCTGTTCCTCGGCAACAGTTTCCACATTCCAAGCAATCTATTTCTGTAAAAACCTCATCATGAAACTCTTTGGCTTTTGTATCTAAATCCTTTGGTTTTTTCTTTTTTAATTGATTTAAAAATGTTTTGTTTTCCTGAAATTTACTTATGGCAAAATTCTTATGTGCTTCTATATCAATCATTATTTACCGTTAATAAAGTTTCTCCTCTAAATTTTCTAAATATCTGAGCAACAGTTAAAACATCTTTTTCGCAATATACTCTAATCCTTTCTAAGTCTTTTTCCTCGTAATATACTTTTGCCACCATACTGCCGTCTATATCGTCTTTTGGTGTAGGAATTCCCAATAATTCTGCTAATAAATTAAGTGAAGTAAAATTTTTATAATCCCCGAATTTCCATAATTCCATCGTATCCAAATGTTGAATATTCCATGGTTTTTTACCAAACATATTTAAGATTTCGGGCAAATCTAAACCATTTATGATAATTCTGCGAGCTATATACGGAAAATCAAACTCCTTTCCGTTATGAGCACATAAAATGGAATCTTTTGTATTATAATACTTATTTAAAAGCGTTATAAATTTGCTTAAAACTTCAACTTCGTTATCTCCGTAAAAGCTCTTTACCTTAAACTGATTTTCTTTATAAATAAATCCGCAAGATATACACACAATCTTCCCGAATTCTGCCCAAATCCCGGCACTATTAGTATAGAATTCTTCTACCGAAAAATCCTCTAATTCTCTTTTATAACGCGTTTTTTTATCAAAAAGCGACTGCATTTTTTCTGAGAGGTTTCCCCAATGAGTTCCCGGGACAGTTTCTATGTCCAGAAATAATATTTTATTGGGTTTTAGTTGTCGAAGCATAGTCCAAAAATAGTAAATAAAAAGGAATACCAATATATTTATAAAATACTAAGAATAATTATTTTAGATTATTTAAAATAAAATTATATATTTGTGTTTGTTAAACATAATAAGTTATGATTCAGTTTGCAGGATTTTTATTCTTTTTAGTAATGGCTATGATAGGATTTTGGTGTCTAACTTTCTTAGTTGGAATCGTTCCTTATTGGCTTACTTTTGGTGTAGCAGAGCGTTTTGATAAAATAAATAAAGACAGTGATCCGGACGAGGTAAGGTCTAAATTATTATCCGAACAACCGGATGTAGAAGTTTTATATAGAAGATAATTTTTTTAAGGAAAGAAATATATTGCCCTAAATTTGATGATTTAGGGCATTTAAATTATTAAAAAACTTGTATTTTAAAGAACTATTTATCTTTATTAAGTACTGCTCTTATTCTGTTAGCATCATTAATGAACTTTTCTACATTTTCGTAGTTTTCTAAAATCAAATCTTTCCTAAATTTCTCTAATTGATTAATATGTTCATCCAGCACATCTAAAACATTTTCTCTGTTATGTTTAAAAATAGGAAGCCACATTGCCGAATGAGATTTTGCCAAACGAACGGTACTGGAAAATCCTGAACTCGCCAACTGAAAAATTCTATCTTCCTCTTTTTCTTTTTCTAATACGGTATTCGCTAAAGCATAAGAGGTTACATGGGAAATATGACTGACGTATGCGGTATGCACATCATGCTCTTTCGCCTCCATTTCTAAGACATTCATACCTATTTGAGTGTAAATATCTCGTATTATCTGAACTTTTTCTGTATCAGAATCTTTTGCATTACAAATTACAAGAGAACGCCCCTCAAAAGAGTTTTCAGTAGCTGCAGAAGGACCGCTATTTTCTGTTCCCCACATAGGGTGAGTTGCAACGTAATTGGCTCTTTTCGAGTGATTTTTGACACTTTCTATTATGCTCGATTTTGTTGATGCCACATCAAAAACGATTTGATTTTTTACTTGGTCCAAAACCAATGGTAAAACCTGCATCGTATTTTCTACAGGAACGGCAATCATTACCAAATCAGCTTGATTGATTCCATCTTTTAAATTTGCGGAATCATCTATAATTCCAAGTTTTTTCGCTTCTTCTAAGTGTTTTTCGTTTTTATCTATTCCAATTATTTCGGTAAATAAATTCAATTTTTTACTCCTTAAAGCAAATGAGCCACCAATAAGTCCTACTCCTATAATTGCTAATTTCATTTAATCAATTTCTAATTCTTCATTTAACATTATTAATTCTTCTCGTTCTTGCTGTGTTCCTTCAGGAAGAAGTTGTTGTAGAGAATCTTGTATTTCTTTTAAAATATTTTCATAATCAGTATTTTCTACCATATAATATTCCATAGAAGATTTAAATTGGTCAATAGGAATATTATGTTTTTTTAGTATCGATATACTTATATTATCCTGCTCCTTATAATTCATGTCAGAAGATGCAGGTATCTGTTTGTAAACATACATCTCTGCCAATATAGATTTGAAAACATCTCTTTTTATAAGATTATCAGGTCTTTCTATTTCTCGATTACAACTTAAAAAAGTTAATAAAGAGAAAGTGAATAAAATTATTTTTTTCATTATTTATATTTACCGGTTAATGAATTCAGTTTTAGTTTTATAACACCTAACAGGCCTTCTTGTACTATAGAATTACTTATTTTTGATTCTCCCAAAGTTCTATCTGTGAAAATAATAGGAACTTCAACAATTTTTAAACCTTTTTTCCAGATTTTGAACTTCATTTCTATTTGAAAGCCGTAGCCTTTAAATTCAATTTTATCTAAATTCAGAGCTTGTAGCGTTTCTTTTTTATAACAAACGAATCCGGCTGTTGTATCATGTACAGGAATATTTGTAATTATTCTTACATATTTAGAAGCAAAATAAGACAATAAAACCCTTTTCATTGGCCAATTTACAACATTTACCCCTTGAGAGTATCGAGAACCGACAGCCATATCTGCACCTTCTTGGCAAGCATTGAGTAATCTAGGTAAATCCTTAGGATTATGAGAGAAATCGGCATCCATTTCAAAAATATAATCATAATTCTTAGCCAAAGCCCATTTAAAACCGTGGACATACGCACGTCCTAAACCATCCTTAACCTTTCTTACCTCCAAAAAAAGCCTTTCAGGAAAAACTTTAATTAATTCCGTAACAATTTTTCCTGTTCCATCAGGAGAAGAGTCGTCTACCACCAAGATATCAAATTGCTCAGGCAGAGCCAAAGTCGCCCTTACGATTTCCTCTATATTACTTTTCTCGTTATAAGTAGGAATTATAACTAATTTCTGAATCATTTTACAAATATACTAAGCTAAGAGATTAATTTTATTAAATTTGCCCAAAACTTAAATAAATTGAACGGAACCCTCAGGCTTGTAGAAGATAAAGATTGGATTTTTATTCTACTAATTACCATTTGCGGATTAATTCTTTTTACTCGTTGGGCATTTGAAAAATATTATTCAGACTTGTCCAGCTTTGAGAGATTTAATGAGAAGAAAGATAATTTACTTCTTTTCAATGGGATTTATATGGTGCTATTTTCCACTATTTTAAGCCTATTACTTCTCCCCTATGCAAATAAGTTTATAGATTTAGAAAAGTATACAGACATTTCTCAAATTACAATTCTAAGTAGTATAATGTTAGGATTTATTATTTTTAAATTAATCATAAACACATTAATTTTTATCTCAATTAATCGGCGAGATTCTCTACGGGATTTTATAATTTCTAAATCATATTTTAAAGTATGGGCAACTTTAGGATTACTTATTTTTTCTTTTTTCTACTTTTTTTCAGGAATAAATCATGAGTATTTAAAAATAATAGCACTCGGTTTCATGGGGGCAATAATGATAGGCGATTATTATTTCTATTATAAAAATAGTTCTAAAGAATATAAATTCTCTATTTACTATATTATTTTGTACCTTTGCACTCTCGAAATTTTACCATTTATGATAGTGAGCAAAATTATACTATCATAAATAGGGAAAAAAGAAGTAGTTATTTATGAAGATAAAATCTATTTTGGTATCTCAACCAAAACCCGTCTCGGAGGCGTCTCCTTTTTTTAATTTAGAAAAAGATCTAAAAGTAAAGATAGATTTTCATCCATTTATTCAAGTGGAGGGCTTAACAGCTAAAGAATTGAGAAAGCAAAAGATAGATTTAAGTAAGTTTACCGGAATTGTATTGACGAGTAGAAATGCTGTAGATCACTTCTTTAGAGTAGCAGAAGAAATGCGCTTTCACGTTCCGGATGCTATGAAATACTATTGCCAAAGTGAGGCTGTAGCTTATTACTTACAAAAATATATAGTTTATAGAAAAAGAAAGGTTTATATTGGAGGAAAAGCATTTTCTGATCTTAAACCAATCCTTAAAAAACTTAAAAAAGAGCGTCTGCTCCTCCCCTCTTCTAACATTTTGAAGCCGGATGTTCCTGCAGTGATGGATGAGCTTAAGTTAGATTGGAAAAGAGCGGTTATGTACCAGACTGTAAGCAGTGATTTAACCGATGTAGAGATTAATAATTACGATATTTTGGTATTTTTTAGTCCGCTGGGTATAAAATCAATGTATAATAATTTTCCTGATTACAAACAAGGTAAAAGTCTAATTGCTGTTTTTGGAAAATCTACATTAGAAGAAGCAGAAAAAAATGGCTTAAAAGTGGACATAAAAGTACCGACTCCGGAAACTCCGTCTATGACAATGGCTTTAGAGAATTATATAAAAGAAAATAATTAAGATAAATTTTTAGCAATATGAAAAAGTTAAGTATTTTAGTAGCACTTATCTGTAGTGCTGTTTTTGTGCAAGCTCAAAAGAAAGGAACAGATTGGTTAAAGTTAGGAATCCATGCAGGAATTCCTGTTGCGGATTCTAAAGATGGTTCTTCTTTTGCCTTAGGAGCTGATGTAAAATACCAATTCTTAGATTTTCAAAGCTTTGGTTTAGGTGTGGCTACCGGCTATACAAATTATTTTGGGAAAGATAACAATAAAGATACTGGAGTAATCCCTGTAGCTGCTTTATTACGTTATTATCCAACTCAAAGTTTCTTTATAGGAAGTGATTTAGGTGTAGGATTTGTTACAGGAGGAAATGATACTGAAACAGGTTTTTATTATAGACCGGAAGTAGGATATCATAGTGATGAGTGGAATCTATTCTTATTTTACCAAGGAACTAAGATAGATACTGGAAACGTAGGTAGTGTAGGGTTAGGTGTTAATTACAACCTTGTTCGTCCTATGAGATAATAGTTAATTAAGAATTTAATTAAAAGAAGCCGTTTCAAAACTAATTGAAACGGCTTTTTATTGTTTTTTTATTCCACAGAAATAGCACTAAAATCTCAAAGAGGTTTTTTTATTTATTTTCTAAAACCACAAACGGAATTATCATTTCTTCCATGGAAATTCCACCATGTTGATAGGTGTTTTTGTAGTAATTTACAAAGTAATTATAATTTTTAGGATAAGCTAAAAACGTATCATTTGTAGCAAAAATATATTTAGAAGTTACATTAACTTTTGGTAAATAATAATTCTCAGGCTTTTCTACTGCAAAAACATAGTTCTTGTCATATTGTAAGTTTCTGCCTAATTTGTAACGTAAATTAACACTGGTTTCTTTATCCCCGACTACTTGTGTAGGATTTTTTACATAAATAGTTCCATGGTCTGTTGTTAATAAAACTTTTATTCCGTTTTCTGCCGCTAATTTTATAATCTCTAATAAATAACTGTTTTTAAACCAATTATGAGTGACTGAACGATAAGTTTTATCATCTCTAATCATTTCACTTATAATTTTATTATCAGTTTTTGCGTGAGAAAGAATATCCACAAAATTATAAACAATCACAGTTAAATCATTATTTTTATAATTTCCGAAATCGTCTAAAACTTTTTTCTCAAAAGAAGAATTAAGTATTTTGTAATATTTAGTTTTCAGGTTTTTAAGTCCTAAACGAGAAAGATTATCTTGTAAAAACTCCGGTTCATATTCGTTTTTATTCCCCTCATCGGTATCATTTTTCCATTTGTCGGGAAAACGTTTTTCTATTTCTAAAGGCAACAACCCCGAAAACAAAGAATTTCTGGCATATTGAGTGGTAGAAGGCAGAATGCTGTAATACATTTCCTCATTTACATGATTATAATGTTTTTGGAATAATGGTTGAATTATCTTCCATTGGTCATACCTCAAATTGTCTATAACAAGGAGCAATGTTTTTTCACCTTTATCCAAATGTGGACGTACCATTTCTTTAAAAAGCGTATGAGATAAAGTTGGGCGTTCTTCTCCATGTAACCAGCTATGATATTCTTTTTCTATAAATTTACAAAACTGAAGGTTTGCATCTTGTTTTTGATTATTTAAAATCTCCAGCATATTAGAATCTTCAATATTTTCTAAATTTATTTCCCAGTAAACCAGTTTTTTATAAATATTTTCCCAATCATTAAAATCCCGAGCATTCATTATCTCCATAAAGATATTTCTAAACTCTTGCTGATAGTTAACCACGGCTTTTTCTGTTCTTAATTTAGAACCATCTAAAATCTTTTTAAGGCTTAATAAAATCTGATTTGGATTTACGGGTTTTATTAGGTAATCTGCGATATGAGAGCCAATGGCTTCCTCCATAATATGTTCCTCCTCATTTTTGGTAACCATTATTATTGGGAGATTGGGTCTAATTTCTTTAATCTTTTGGATTGCCTCTAACCCACTAATTCCCGGCATATTTTCGTCAAGTAACAAAGCACTGAAATTTTCTTCTTTTAGAAGTTCAATCGCATCAGTTGCATTATTGATTTGAGTAGTCGTGTATCCTTTCTTTTCTAAGAAAAGTGCATGAGATTTTAATAATTCTACCTCATCATCTACCCATAATATTTTTATAGCCATCTTAAATGTTTATATTTGTATTAGTTAATAAAATTATCTTTTGAAAAAGAGCAATAAACTCAAAATATTCAACGATCCAATTTATGGATTTATTTCCATACCGGACGAAATAATCTTTGATCTTATAGAACATAAGTATTTTCAAAGATTACGCCGAATTTCGCAAACCGGCTTAAGCTACTATGTTTATCCGGGTTGCACACATTCAAGATTTTTACATGCAATGGGTTGTTTACAACTGATGCAGAGAGCAATAGAAACACTTCGTTTAAAGAATGTAAAGATAACCGAAGAAGAAGAAAAGGCGGTTTACATTGCAATTTTGCTACACGATGTAGGGCATGGTCCTTTTTCTCACACGTTGGAATCTACGATTGTAGAAGGAGTTCATCATGAAGATATTTCTTTAAGATTAATGGAAAAGCTAAATAAAGAAACAAACGGAAAGTTAGATTTAGCCATTCAGTTATTTAAAAAAGAATATCCTAAGAAATTTTTATCTCAATTAATTGCCAGTCAATTAGATATTGATAGGTTAGATTATTTAAAAAGGGATAGTTTCTTCAGTGGAGTAGAAGAGGGGAATATAAATTCTAACCGAATTATTTCTATGATGAACGTCCATGACAATGAATTAGTAATAGACATAAAAGGAATTTATTCGGTAGAAAAGTTCTTGATTTCCAGAATGTTTATGTATTGGCAAGTATATTTACACAAAACTTCTATGGCTGCCGAAATTTATTTAACTCAATCATTAAAAAGAGCGAGAGAATTGGCATTAATAGGAGAGGAGGTGCAATCTACACCTGGCTTAGCTTATTTTTTAAACAGAAAAGAAACGAGCACTTTTAATGAGGACGATTTAGAGAAATTCACTCAATTAGATGATACAGACGTTACGGCATCTTTAAAATTATGGCAAAATAATGAAGATTTAATCTTAAAAACACTGTCAACTTCTATTTTAGAAAGAAAATTACCAAAAGCAGTAATTAAAAACGAAAAAATCTCTGAAGAAGAAATCAGTAAAAAGAAAGAAAAATGTAATAATTTAATGGGGACAGACTGTGCCGATTACTTTGTACATGCAACTAAAATGGTGGTTACGCCTTATGATGCGGGCAAACACCCTATACTTTTATTAAATAAAAATGGAAGTTGTGTGGATATTGCAAAATCTGATAAGCAGATATTAACGAAACCTCTGTACGAAAAAACGGAAAAATATCATTTCTGTTATTGGAATACGGAGAAATTCAAAAAGTTAAAGTTAAATAATAATTAATTTTTTTACTTTTGCAGAATGGACTTTACAGCTGAACAAATAGCTCAATTAATAAACGGGGAAATTATTGGAGATCCGCAAAGAGCAGTAAATAACTTTGCTAATATAGACGTGGCAGAGAAAAACGATCTCACATTTTTAGGAAATCCAAAATACATTGGCTTTTTAAAAGATTCTAAAGCCGGGGTAGTAATCATTTCTAAACAATTTGAGTTTAAAAAAGCTGAAGATAAAACATTTATTGTCGTTTCGGATGCTTATGAGGCAATTACAAGTTTATTGACTTATTACTCTCAGTTGATAAATGCAAAATCGGGTAGAGAAAATCCTATATTTATTTCTGATTCGGCTACAATAGGTGAGGGCGAATATATTGGGGCATTTGCCTATATTGGGGAAAATGTAAAGTTGGGAAATAACGTAAAGGTATATCCTCACGTTTATATTGGTGATAATGTAGAAGTTGGTGATGATACAGTTATTAATACAGGAGTAAAAATCTATAATGATTGTAAAATTGGGAAAAACTGTATAATTCATGCATCTTCGGTAATTGGCAGTGACGGTTTTGGGTTTAATCCTAATGAAAAAGGAGAATTTATAAAAGTGCCTCAAATTGGGAATGTTATCATCGAAGATGATGTAGAAATTGGAGCTTGTTGTACGATAGATAGAGGAACAATGGGAGCTACCATTATAAGAAAAGGAACAAAATTAGATAATCAAATTCAAGTTGCACACAATGTGGAGATTGGAGAACATAATGTAATTGCGGCACAAACAGGAATTGCAGGATCTACAAAAATTGGTAAATACAATATGATTGGCGGACAAGTAGGAGTTGCAGGGCATTTAACGATTGGAGATAAAAATCAAATTCAGGCACAGAGTGGAATAAATAAAAACGTGAAAAACGGAGAGCAGTTATATGGTTCTCCGGCGATAGATGCTATGAATTACAGAAAATCATATATTCATTTCAAAAGACTGAATGAATTAGTAAAGAAAATAGACGAAATACAAAAAAATAAATCTTAATAAGAGATTAGTTAAATGGGAGAGAAACAAAAAACGCTAAAATCAGAGGTTACGCTGGAGGGAGTAGGTTTACATACAGGGAAAGCTGTAACTATGACATTAAAACCGGCTCAGCCTAATACAGGGTTTGTTTTTGTTAGAACAGATTTAGAGGGAACACCGACAGTAGAAGCAGATGCTAATTATGTAACCTTTACAGAAAGAGGTACTATTTTAGAGAAAAAAGGAGTTAAAATACATACAACAGAACATATTTTAGCTGCTCTTTCCGGATTGGATTTAGACAATGCAATTATAGAATTAAATAATGTAGAGCCACCGATTATGGACGGGTCTGCCAAGTTTTTCGTAGAAGCAATAGAAAAAGCAGGAGTAGAGGAGCAAGATGCCGAAAGAGAATATTACGAAATAAAAGAAATAGTAACTTATACCGATAAAGAAACAGGTTCTGAGATTACAGCCATTCCTGCCGATAAGTTTGAGGTTGCTACAATGGTAGATTTCGGGACAAGAGTATTAGGAACACAAAATGCGACATTAAAAAATATTTCAGATTTTAAAGATGAAATTGCTGATGCCAGAACATTTAGCTTTTTACATGAGTTAGAACAGCTTTTAAACGCTGGTTTAATAAAAGGAGGCGACATAAGCAATGCCATTGTGTATGTAGATAAAGAAATTACACCGGAAACAGAAGAAAAATTAAAAAAAGCCTTTAATAAAGAATCTGTATCTATAAAGCCTAACGGTATATTAGATAATTTAACCTTACATTACCCAAATGAGGCTGCACGTCATAAACTATTAGATGTAATAGGAGACTTAGCTTTAGTAGGTAAAAAAATAAAAGGTAAAATAATTGCCGTAAAACCCGGGCACCTTGTCAATACGCAATTCGCCAAAAAATTGAGTAAACAAATAAAAGAAGAAGAACGTAAAAACGTTCCCAATATAGATTTAAATGCAATCCCGGTTTATGATGTAAACCAAGTAATGGAATTACTACCGCACAGGCCACCGTTTCTTTTGATAGATAAAATCATGTATCTGGATAAAAAAACAGTAGTAGGTGTTAAAAACGTAACCATGAACGAGCCGTTTTTCGTAGGACATTTTCCGGCAGAACCTATTATGCCGGGAGTTTTGCAAGTAGAAGCCATGGCACAAGCCGGAGGAATTTTATTTTTAAGTGATGTTCCGGATCCTAAAACTTACTCAACTTATTTTATGAAAATAGACAAAGTTAAGTTCAAGAAAAAGGTAGTGCCGGGAGATACACTCATTATAAAATGCGAACTATTACAACCTATAAGAAGAGGAATTGTAAATATGCAAGCAACCGGTTACACCAATGGAGAAATAGCAGTAGAGGCAGAGATGATGGCAAGAATAGTTAAAAACAAAGAATAAAACAATAACATGAATCAACCATTAGCATACATTCACCCTGACGCCAAAATTGCAGAAAATGTCGTAGTAGAGCCATTTTCTACTATTTCCAAAAATGTAGTAATAGGAGAAGGTTCTTGGATAGGACCGAATGTTACTATAATGAATGGAGCAAGGATAGGTAAAAACTGCAGAATATTTCCGGGTGCGGTGATTGCTGCTATACCACAAGATTTAAAGTACAAAGGAGAAGAGACCACCGTAGAAATAGGCGATAATACCACAATAAGAGAATGCGTAACCATAAACAGAGGAACAGTAGACAGAATGAGAACTGTGGTAGGAGAAAATTGCTTAATAATGGCATACTCCCATATTGCCCATGACTGCAAAGTAGGAAATAGTTGTATATTCTCTAACAATACAACTTTAGCCGGTCACGTAACAGTAGAGGACTTCGTGATTATGGCAGGGATGACGGCAGTACATCAGTTTTGCCATGTAGGGAAACATGCTTTTGTAACCGGAGGAGCCTTAGTTAGAAAAGACGTTCCACCTTATGTAAAAGCCGCACGAGAGCCATTATCTTACATGGGAATAAACTCTGTAGGATTAAGAAGAAGAGGTTTCTCTCCAGAAAAGATTAAAGAAATACAAGATATTTACAGAATTTTATACCAAAAGAAATATAACAATTCCCAAGCATTAGAAATCATAGAGGCAGAAATGGAAGCAACTCCTGAAAGAGATGATATTTTATCTTTTGTAAAAGACTCACAAAGAGGAATAATGCGGGGATATACACCAAGTAACACAATTTAAAAAAATAAAAAACATATGGCAACAACTTCTGATATTAGAAAAGGAATGTGTATCGAGTGGAATAACGATACTTATAAAATTATTGAATTCTTACATGTAAAACCCGGAAAAGGACCGGCTTTCGTACGTACAAAATTAAAAAGTGTAACCAACGGGAAAGTATTGGATAATACATTTTCTGCCGGACATAAAATAGACGATGTACGAGTAGAAACAAGGAAATATCAATATTTATACGATGATGAAAATGGATTCCATTTTATGAATAATGAAGATTACTCTCAAGTATATTTAAATAAAGAAATGATTGAATCGCCTGAATTCATGAAAAATGGAGAGGAAGTTACCATTATTTTCCGTGCAGACGACGAAACCCCACTTTCTGCAGAGCTACCTGCGACTGTAATCATGGAAGTTACACATACAGAACCAGGAGTAAAAGGAGATACTGCAACTAACGCAACTAAACCTGCAACAACAGAGACAGGAGCAGAGATTAGAGTTCCGTTATTTATTCAAGAAGGAGACAAAGTAAAAATCAGTACAGAAGACGGCTCTTACCAAGAAAGAATTAAAGAATAGTATTTTATAATAATATTCAATGCATTCGGGTATGCTTAGGTTATACCTCGAATGTATTGAATAGGATTCATAACCTACCGAAAATAAGTCCTAAATGTAGTGATAACACGTTGTTTTAAGTTAGGTAATTATTAATCTAAGCTCTTAAAATTACTATTTTAATAGTTCTTTATCTATCTTAAAATAATATTTAAAGTTTACTTACACACTTTGTGATATACTGCCAAAAAACCGCCTCATGTTAATTTTGAGACGGTTTTTTTGCTTTAGAATGTGATATTCTTTGTTACTACATTTTATGATTAGCAATAATATTTGCTCTTAAAACCACATTATCTTTTATTACAGCACCTTTCCCTTTAAAAGTAATTCCGAACTCCTGACGATCTATCGTAAAATCTTCAGTATTTATTTTAAGAACATGGTCTTCTAATATTACATTTGCTTTAAAAGAAATATTTTTTTCGATATCTCTCATTTTAAAGTTTCCACTAATTTGGCTATTGTAAGCTCCCGTCAGCGGTGAAACTTCTGTAATCGTAAATGTAGCTGTAGGATAATTAGCAACATCTAAAAAATCTTCTGACTTTAAATGCCCGTCTAATTTTTCTTTATCATCCGGAGAATCATTTAAATCTACACTCTCAATAGAAGCTACATCTATTACAAAATCTCCTGCAGTAATAATATCATTCTCATAAGAGATTGTACCACTCTGTAACTTCATAAATCCATGATGTCCTTGTTCTTCAGTTTCTCCTTCATAAACTTTAAACCCTCTCCACTCCACATTAGAATCTACTGTGTTAACATCATACATCATAGCTTGTTCTGTTGCCGTTGCTACATCTTGTTTTTCTGTTGTTTCTACAGGGGTTTTCTTTTCACATGAAGTAACAGAAAGTACCGAAATAGCTGAAAATACTAATAAAACCTTTTTCATATTCTAAAATTTTAATTTCTACAAAAATAAACTTTATAAATTATAATCCACATATAAAATCCATAGAATCTACTTATAAACAATAAAAAAATACATTAGAATATTTAATTAAATTTTTTTAGTTTTTTTTGAATAAATATTTTGTAAATTAAAAAACCTGTTTTATATTTGCAGTCCGTTTGAGAGAAGAACGAACGGAAAGAATCGCGAAAATAGCTCAGCTGGTAGAGCGCAACCTTGCCAAGGTTGAGGTCGCGGGTTCGAACCCCGTTTTTCGCTCAGTTAAAAGGATAGTTCTTTAATAGAAATATATTAGGCACACAAGCCGCCCGGGTGGTGGAATTGGTAGACACGCAGGACTTAAAATCCTGTGGCCATTAGGCTGTGCGGGTTCAAGTCCCGCCCCGGGTACTAAAAACGCTGGTAACTTTATTGTTATCAGCGTTTTTTTTTAGGGGTGGCTTACATTATATACTCTGAGTGATATTATTTACCAAATAAACTTATTAAGTTGTTTTTAATACTTCATTTAGTGACGTTCGTAGAAAATATGTCATATTTCTTTTAATTAGATACAAAGCTTTATAAAAGAGTAAAAAATGTCTTTTTAAATTTAAAAAGAAAAAATCAATTGATTAATGAGTAAAACAAATCCATAAAAAACTTATAAAAATCATATAAAAGTGTTACTTGTTGTAGACTATTGTCCGTTGTATATTGTCTACAAAGTATTGATATTGCAATGTGGATAAAGTTGAACAAAAGTTAGCTAAAAAAATAAAAGTTCTTCGTAAAGAAAAAGGATGGTCTCAGGAAAGATTAGCGTTTGAAGCTAATATTGATCGTACATACGTACAAAGTATAGAAAAGGGAGAAAGAAATGTTTCCTTGAAAATACTTGCAAAACTTTCTGAAGCTTTTGGAATAACAATTTCAATGTTAACAAAAGATTTATAATGGGATTAAAAGAAATCAAATATCCGGAGTCTTTGAGGTACTCTTTTAATAAAAAGGAGAAGCCTTATGAGTTTTATTGCGAATCTTTTTCTAACTCAAATAAGATAAAATTTTTATTAGGCTATTTTAGCTCTAATGCTTTTCAAAGTTTAATTCCTTCCTTTTGTCAATTCTTACTTAATGAAGGGGAAATAACCTTTGTGATGAATCATATAGTGTCAAAGGATGATTATGAAGAGTTATTTAATTGTAAGGTTGATGAAGCTCAAGGAGAGAGCATCGACATTTTTAAGGATATTAAAGAGTTTCGAGATAAGATGTCTCGAGATCGTAAATTCTTTTTTAATTGTTTGAGATATTTAAAAAATCAAGGGAGACTAAAGTTTATAGTTATACGACCTAAAGGGAGTAGCATGTCTCATTATAAAGAGGCTCTTTTCTATGATGGAGAAGACTGTATTTTTTCGGCAGGAAGTGCAAACTTTACTTGTAATGGATTGCTTGGCAATGCCGAGAGTATTTCTATTAATAGAAGTTGGGGTGAAAAGTCGGAAAAGTGTAAGATTAAAGAGTTTGAAGAAGAGTATAGAGAGATTGAAAATCAGGAATCAAAGAAATATGAGTATTTAAATGCGGATCAATTAAATGTCATTGATAGAGTTTCTGAGGATAAAACCTTAAATGAACTGATAGAAGATGGAGTTGCTCTGCTTTCTGAAATGAGAGAGAAGGACAAGGATATAGAGTCAATTTTAAAAAAACAAGAGTCTAAGTTTAGAAAAAAAGTAGAAGAATTGGAAAATAAACCAAGATTTCCGTATCCTAAGCCACGTGATTATCAAGTTGAAGCCTATAATAATTGGGTGGAAAATGGTTATAAAGGTATTTTTGCCATGGCAACCGGAACGGGGAAGACACTTACTGCATTGAATTGTGTCATAGAAGAAAGTGTAAAAAGCAACCAAAATATTTTAGTTGTAGTTCCGGGAAAAGAACTAGTGGAGCAGTGGGAAGATGAGTTAAGACTATGTAACTTTAAGAAACCTATTTTATTATATTCAGGTAATAAAAACATTAAAAAGGATAGAAATTCGATTAAACTAAAGAAATATATAAACTTTGAGAATTTAAATATCATTACCACATACGATACATTTAAAAGTAAAACTTTTCAGAGTTTAATAGAAGATATAATTGAAAAATTTATTTTAATTTTTGACGAGTGTCATAACATGGGAGCCCATCAAGTTATGAAAGCTCTAAAAAATATAGAGGATAAAAAAATTAAAAAAATCGGGCTTTCAGCTACACCTATAAGAATATGGGATGAAGATGGGGAGAATGAATTTATTGAAGATTTTTTTGACTCAAAACCGCCATATACGTATGAATATTCAATGGAAGATGCCATCAAAAACGGCTTTTTGTGTAAATATAAATATAGACCATATTTTGCAAGTTTCAATAATGATGAATGGGAAGAATATATGGAACTCACTAAGCAAATCCCCAAAGCTAAAGAAGGAGAGAAAATTAATACTACAGCGGCTTTAAAAAGACAACTTTTAAAGGATCAGATTGCGAGTAAAAAAATAGTTTTGAAAGAAGTCATAAAACATATAAAAGAGTCTTTTGTGTTAGATTACAATAACACAATTGTGTATTGCATGAAAGGTAGTAATAATGAAACAGAAGAAAAATACATTTATGAATTACAAGACTATATAAAAGAAGAGTTTCCAGAGATTAATACCGCCACATTTACAAGCGAAACAGAAGAGAGAGATTTATTACTCCAAGATTTTGAAAATGAGAAAGTGTCAATATTATATGCTATAAAGTGTTTGGATGAAGGGGTGAATATTCCAAAGGTTATGAACGCAATATTTTTAGCAAACGGTCAAAATTACAGGGAATATGTACAAAGAAGAGGTAGAGTATTAAGAAATTACTCTGATGCAGAAACTAACTTTGTTAAAGAGTATGCTCATCTGTTTGATGTTTTAGCAATGCCTACAGTTGACCAATTCAATAGCAATAGAAGCACGGGATTAAATTTAATAGTAAGTGAATTTAAAAGATTATATGAGTTTTATAAAAATGCAGAGCAAGAAATATCAGTATTCAATACTTTGGATAATGAACTGAAAAAATATGGATTAACAAAAGAATATATCAAAAATAAAATATTAAAAAATGAACAATAGAGAAAATATTTTAAGGGCAATATTAAATGATGAAGACTTAAAAAAAGAGTACTGGCCTAAACTAGAAACAGAAGCAATAAGTAATACAACGATTAAAAGAGAAAGTGATCGTGAACGTAACATTTACCTAAAATATTTAGCATTACTTTTAGATACTAATACAGATACAAATAGTAGATTATTTAATAATACTCTATCAAATATTTTATAATTATGGGAGTAGTAATTGATTCAATAGAATTAAAAAATTGGTTTATTTATAAAGGAGAGTATAATGATAATAAATTTGAATTTAAACCGGGTTTTAATATTATTGTAGCTGCAAATGATGTGGGGAAGACAAAGTTACATAATGCATTCAGGTGGTTAATTGAGGATAAAGTGATTATAAGAAATAAAGATGGGGATTCAGAAACCAATAAATATAAGATAATAGAATTAGATGAAACATCTTTAATACCTAGTGATGGTACTTCTGGAGTTATAAATAATAAAACTTTACTACAAACAGAGGTTGGTGGTAATATAAAAATTGGTGTTCGCCTAAGGTATAGACAAACAGGGCAAGTAAAAAAAGAGAGAATATTAACAAAAGAAATAAGTGTAACAAAAAATGCAGGTAATGATATTACTATAGGACGTATAATAAAAAAAGTTGAAAAGATAGAGCGTGGGAATATATTAAGTTGTAGTGAAGACTTTGATGATCTTGCAAAATCAATCATTCCTGAACACCTGAGAAGTTTTTTCTTAGTTCAAGGTGAAACTTTAGATTTTATGACTCCGTTAGGGGGACCCCAATTACAAAAAACTTTACAGAAGTTTGTTGACATATCAGCTTTAAGTAAAATAATGGAGAAATCTGAATTAGGCATTAGAGGACTAACACAAATAAGACAAAGGAGTGAAAATGAAGATAATAGACACGAGAGAGAGAGCCAAAATAGAATAAACAGAATTCATGACCTTGAACAAGACATTGAAACATTAAAAAATTCGATATCTAAAAAAAAAGAGGGTCTAAAGTCTGATAAAAGGGAAAAAGAAAACTTAAGTCAGAAATATCGTACTTCAAAAGAAAAAGAAAAACTTAAAAGAAAACTTGATAAGTTTAATGATGATATTAAGATAGAAGATTATAAAATTGGCGATACTTATAAAACATTAAATGAAAATTGCATCTTAAATGGTTTCTATTTTAAGAATATTTTTCATGACAACTCTTACAAAGAGAATTTAAGCGAGTATATAGACAAGGTCAAAGATTATATTTCGAAAAGAACCTCAGAAGTAAAAGGTGGCAATGATGAGGAGCTTCAAAGAATGTTATATGAATTAGATCGAAGTCAACCAAAACCAAGTATCTTAAAGCAAATGATTAAAAAAGATAAGTGTTTTGTGTGTTCTCAAAGTTTATCTGATGACTCAAAAAAGTATATACAAGACATTTTAATTCCTTTCTTTGAAAATAAAAACAATGAAGATTTAGTTCTTAAAAAGTATAATAAGGTTCTCGATTTTCTTAAAGAGTTCTCTAATTCTTTTAATTCCATAGACAATGAAGATAAAATTCATAAATTAATTGAGAAAATAGATAGGTGTCAAGACAATCTAAACAAATTTTCAAAATCAAAAAATGAGTTTATAGAAGAACATAGTTTTACAGAAAATGATTTTGCAGAAGATGATAATATAAATTTAATAACATATGACGAAATATATAAAAGAATAATAAATTATGAAAATGAAATAAATGAAGATGAAAAAAAACTAGGAAATTGTAGAAAAGAAATAGGAGAGCTTAAAGATAAAGAGACACTAGACACAGATTCACCTACAACAATTAAATCTAGAAAATTGGAGATATTTGGTGAAAAAATAAATGAATTCTTGAGAAAAGCTATTGATAAAGAATATGTGAAGTTTAAAGAAGATCTTCAAGAAAATATAACTAAAAAATTTACATCATTTGTTGAAATCTCAAAAGCTTTTAATGGTCAGAAAATAATAGTTAACTATGAAATAGATCAAAACAATAGACCTGACTTCAAAATCAATGTATACGATAGGTTGGGGAATAGTATGGCTGATGGAGGGGGAGCCTCTCAGACTTTAAGGCAATTATCCTTAATATTTGGTCTGGTAGAAATGGCGAAGGTGCATTATCCATTTATTGCAGATGCTCCTACATCAAATATGACAGCGGGATTAGCTTATAACTTTTACAAAAAACAGATTAATGTTAATACACAAAATATCCTTATAACAAAGGAACTTTGGGATGATAGAGAAAATGATATTAATTATGAAGGTAAAGTTTTATTAGATGATCTAAAAAATATTGACACTGCTACTTATACAATAATAAAATCTAATAGAAATGATAATCCTATGAAATCTGATAATAAAATTCAATATCTAAAAAAATAATTTGTAATGAGTATAGACTTAATAATTAAAGACCATGCATTATATATAGACAGAGATGATGAGAAGTTCATCAATAAGTTTTCTAGCACCACAGGTAACTCATCTAAAGAAAAAGCCTGTTACCTATCTTCGTGGTATGAGGGTTTTATATTTACTTTATTAATCGGAATATTATCAAATAACCGTAGAATAAGTGGATTTAAAAATAGGCAAATTAAGATGAGAGAATGGAACAAAAACACTTTTGAACAGTATAAATATTGTTTATCAGTACTATTATCTAAACCTGAGATATTGAGAGAATTAAATTTGGATAGTAGAAACCGTATTGATGAGGAGTTTGCAAACGTTCCTCCTGAAGAAATTAATGAAACTATACTGAGTAAACTGAAAGATATTGCAGATCAATATTCTTTAGGAGGTATAGATTATATTAGAAAATTAGAACAAAAAGATCCTGATTTGTTTGATAACCACCCAATGTCTCTTTATGCAATTTTTCAAAAAGCTAAAAATTCGTGTAAATTTTAATCTCTATCAATCAAGTCAACCAAAAAGTCAAAACCATCAATATTTCCCATATCATTGATTTCGGCTTCCAATAATTGGAGGCCGTCATCAATATGCATTTTTATATATTTAGGGATATCTTTATTTTTAGAGGATATATTATAATGAATGCAAATTAAACCTATATAATAATCTTCATAGTCTCCAAATAATACTTTTTTAGAATATTCTTTACCGGAAGAGTTAGAAATTTCTTCCAAATTCATTTTTCTTTCTTTTGATAAAGAATAAGAAAATGCAATTCTAGCAATAATATTTTCTGTTCCTAAATTAAGTTTTCGGGTTAATTTAGAGACAAGCTCCTTATTTTCTTTACTTGTTCTAATTTGCGTAAACATCTAACTGCTTTTTAAAAATGTCAAAAATATTTTCTTTTGAATGCTCTACAAGGCTAGATCCATTTTTGTCGTTATTCTCAATTAAATAAGTCTTGGATAAGTTGGGTAATAATAACTGGTATTCAAGTTCATTGAGCTCTTTTTCAAGTAGAGGAAATATAACAACTTGCTTGGAAACATTTGGGTAAAACTCTGATATTACATTTTGAGAGTGATCAGGGTCTAATTTCTGTAATGGGCTGTCAATAAATACGGGGAATTCTATCCCTGACTCATCTACCAAAGCCTTTAAAATTGCTGTTGCGTACAATTGTTGCTCTCCTTTTGACAAGTCATTCTTTTCAATAACTTCATTATCTTTATTTATGAGTTCTATATCCATATAACTCTCATTTATTTTGACATTAACATCCTCAATAAAGTTCTTTTTATGGAATAGTCTTTTTAACTCTCTTAAAATTGATTTCTGTAAAGTGTATTTTTTCTCTTCTTTGATACGTGTAATCATTAACTTAACCTTGTCTAATAACTTTTCTGTAACATCGTATTTTTTTCTTGCCAGTTCAGAAAACTGAAAGTTCTTCTCATATTCAGAGAGTATCTTTAAATTATTACTTCTTTTTAAGTTATTTTCAGCAATCTCTGCTATGTACTTTTCAATTTCACTTTTATACTCATTTATTTTACTTTCAATTGAGTTTCTGTCATCTAAAAGTTGTTTATTTAAAGCGTTATTTTTACGAGCTTCCCCTTGTTTGATTTTTGACCTTATTATATTAACCTTTGTTTTAATGTCCTTATCTTCTCTTGTAATAGCCTCAAACTGTAATTGAAAAGATGATTTAAGGTAATGATATAGTGTTTCAAACTCTTTTGTTGAGCTTTCTGATAGGTTTAAAAGGATTTTTACATCTTTTAATTTTTCTGAGGTAGTATTTTTTTGTAATAATGTGTCTAAATCATTGATTATTTTAGACTTTGTTAGGTCGTCGCCTTCAATCTTATCAATATTTGACTTTAACTCCTTGCAAAAGTTAATTAAAGCTTCATTTTTTTTGTCATTTATTATCTTCGAGTTCTGACCTTGCTTTTCTAAAACAACTTGATTGTAGAGCTTTTTAGTAAGGTTTTCACTTATTACAAAAGGAAGAATATCATAAAATTTCTTTAATTCAGATTTTACTTTATTATTTTCCTCTTCAAGTTTTTCCTTTTCCTCTTTTAATGATTTAAGTTCATCTACTGTGATGTTACTTCCCTCTCTTATTAATTGTTCTTGTAGCTCATCAGATTCTGCACTTAATCTTTTTACTTCTTCCTCTAACTCAGCTTTTGAGTCTTCCAAGCTTTCTATTTTTATAGAATAATCTTTTTCTATTTTTAATAACCGCTCTAATTCTTCTTTTTCGTATTCATTAGCTCCATCTCTACGGAGTTTTGTTAACAAAGCTTGTAAGTTTGATTTTAAATCGTCATATTTTTTTATACCAAGTACTTCTGTATATGCTTTATTTAAACTTTTTAATTCGCTTTTTGACTTAGCTTCAGCTAAAGAAACGATTTTCTCAGCATCAAAAAAGAAAAATTTAGCAATTTCACGAGGTAAAATAAAGTCATTTATAAAAATCTCAAAACCAACTTGTTGAGTAAGCTCACTAACCTGATCGTCTATTAATACATTTAGAGATTCCTCATCTTTATGTAAATTATAAGCTCTCCTAATTGTAATGCTTTTACAAGGGATTGAAGGAATGTTTATATCCACTAGTTTTACCGTTACAGAAAAGGTCTTACTTCCGGGAGTTGAACGAGTAGTATTATTTAAAAGGGATTCCACATATTTAGCATATCCTCCGGCTTTTTTTATATCTATACGGTACTTTTCTTCAACTTGAGCCATCATCTTACCATAAAATAGCC
Source organism: Weeksellaceae bacterium TAE3-ERU29 (assembly GCA_019218445.1). GTDB lineage: Bacteria > Bacteroidota > Bacteroidia > Flavobacteriales > Weeksellaceae > Ornithobacterium. The sequence goes on from JAHUUM010000003.1 coordinate 131,066, forward strand.
AAATAAGAGCTGTTAAAAAAGTAGTTTTACCATAGCCGTTTTTCCCACAAATTAAATTAATGTTTTTTTCGTCATTAACTTTTAATTTTATGGTGTTTTTACCATGGTAAATTTTGAAATTTTCAAATGTAATTTCTTTAATCTTCATTATTATTCAGGAACTACAAATTTTTCGATTCTCTTCTCAATGTCATTGTGGATTCCATACTTTGAAATCATTAGAGATTTAGATTCTTGAAGTGTTAACAAATCATCTATTAATCTGTAATAATCAAGGTTTTCTTCACATATTTCTGTTAAGACATCTTTTTCAGTGATACTTAACATAGAAATGTTCTTTGTGCTAAGTTCCTTATGATACACTTTTTGATAGATATCATGAACACTATAGTCAAAAATCATATCTCTATGCCATATAACTTGAATGGCAATTAATTCCTGATTTGATATTAAAGTCACATGTGGTTTTGTTTCTTGTATTTCAAGTTGAATTCTTAGGAGTCGTTCTAAAATTTCACTTCTATATTTAGGTGTGTAATTTCCCTGATTGTGACCGTCGTCAGTAACTGCTCGTTGTCCATTTCTTCTGGTCTCCATTCTGTTTTTACTTAGATTTCTACCCTCAACTAATTCATCCCTCATCACCATCATAGGAGTCATCCATTCTTGCCCATTAGCTACCAAAGCAGACATAGATTTATCTTTTTTTACTACAGTACAAGTCCAACATCCAAATCTACTCTGTCCACACGAAGTGTGGTTTTTATTAGTAACTACAGTAGGACATTCATAGTCATCAGCACTGGCATCAGCATATATTTTAAATAAAATAGAATTATCGAATCCCCAAGGAGATGGCACGGCGTTAATTATATACCAAATTTCCTCTATTAACATGCTTTTTATCGGAGCATATACATAAGTATTTGGAGAAGTGTTGTGCTTAGATAATCTTTTTCCCTTAACTTCATGCTTTTTAATAGAGTTTGCTCTTGTTACACTCTCCTCATAACGAGTTCCCAATAATACAATAGCCTCTCCCATTTCATCTATTTGAGTTAATAAAAAATCAGAAGTGGGCTTTATTTTTAGTCTATCAGTACACCATCTGAAGGTGTTATTTGGGACAGGATATCCTCTTCCAATTACATTAATCCAAAAATTCTCTTCTAATTTCGGAGTTGTTTTTTTTACATAAACAGGAAGTTCCTTCTCTTTTGAAGCTCTTTTTATATGTGACAAAACATCACTAACATACTCTTCTATAATAGGGTTTTCAACCATTGTATCATTACATACAACATAAACCGGGCGTATGAGCTCTATTGACTTTTCTTTTAACCTCTCTAAAGCTATCCATACGAGAGTTAGCAAGACGGTACTGTCTTTACCTCCACTGAAGCCAATTATCCATGGACGCTCCTTGTTTTTATCAGAGAAAGCATACTGATCCATCAACTCTTCAATTATAGACTCTACCTTCTTAGATCTAATTTCCATTTTATAAAAGACGTGTTTATGTGTTGTATATTTATATAAAGCAGTTTCTATCTATTATTTTTACAATAAACTACCAACCTGCGAATCTATTATTTTTTTGTAAAGATAGGAAAAAAATCTGTACTACTATACGGATACTTTATATGATTCATTAAATAAGATTCTTTTTATTTACGCTTAAAAACCAGTAAAATAGATATTTATAAAATATTAGAGATATAGTCTAACCGTATAACTTACAACCTCCTTTTAAACCTCTTTCTCTGGTTCTGCTCTTGTGATAGTTTTTGCTCTTTTCGTTCTTTATAGTAATCAATCATCTCCTTCATCTTCTTATTCTTAACCAAAATTGTAATAAAAGCATTTATTGGGATTCCATTTTCCTGAGATAGCTTTTCACAAATATTCGCAAGTTCATTTTTAATCTCTTGAGAAGTTAATCCAAAAATAAGAAAAAAATCGTATTTCTCTTTACAAAGAGATACGGCTTATTATTTATAGCCAATTTCTTATGTTGTATAAAATGCTTTGTATTATCAATGGATTAAGTATTTTTGCAAACGGAAAAGCATTAACGAATAAAACTAAATTTTAAATGAAACCATCTTTAGCCAAAGGAACAAGGGATTTTTTACCCGATGATGTAAAAAAGAGACAATATATTATAGATACATTAAAGAAAAGCTTTGAGTTATACGGATTTTCTCCGATAGAAACACCGGCATTCGAGAATTTATCTACACTTACCGGGAAATATGGAGAAGAAGGAGATCGGTTGATTTTTAAAATATTAAATTCGGGAGATTTTCTAAAGAAAATAAAGACCGAAGATTTAAACAATGAAAATCCGAATGCGGTTGCTCCAAAGGTTTCTGACAGAGCATTACGATATGATTTAACTGTTCCATTCGCAAGATTTGTAGTACAACATCAAAACGAATTAAATTTTCCGTTTAAGCGTTATCAAATTCAGCCGGTTTGGCGAGCAGACCGTCCGCAAAAGGGGCGTTTTAGAGAGTTTTATCAGTGTGATGCAGATGTTGTCGGGAGTGAGTCTTTATGGCAAGAGGTAGAACTTATTCAATTATATGATGCGGGGTTTTCAGACTTAGGCTTATCGGTAGAAATTCATTTAAATAATAGAAAAATATTAAGCGGATTGGCTGAGGTGGCTAATATTCAAGACCAATTAATAGATTTTACAGTGGCTTTGGATAAGTTAGATAAAATCGGACAAGAAGCTGTAGAGCAAGAAATGCTTAATAAAGGAATTTCTAAAGAATCAATAGAAATATTAGTTCCAATATTTAATATTTCGGGTGGTTTTAAAACACAATTAGAGGCTTTAAAACCAATTTTAGAAAAGTCTGAAACAGGATTAAAAGGAATAGAAGAATTAAGTTTTATTAATGAACAAATTGAATCTATCGGTTTAAATAAGGCTGAATTAAAGCTGAACTTAACTTTGGCAAGAGGTTTAGATTATTATACGGGAGCAATTTTAGAAGTGAAAGCTAAAGGCGTAGAAATGGGTTCTATCGGTGGAGGTGGAAGATACAATGATTTAACGGGAATTTTTGGACTTAAAAATATGCCGGGTGTAGGTGTTTCTTTCGGGTTAGACAGAATTTATTTAGTATTGGAAGAATTAAATTTATTCCCTGATTTTGCTACGGAGAAAATCAAGGTTTTATTTATAAACTTTGGAGAAAAAGAGGCTTTAGCTTCTTTAAAAGTGATAAATCGATTGAGAAAAGCTGGAATAGAAGCAGAGCTTTACCCTGATGATGCTAAAATGAAAAAACAATTTTCTTATGCCGATAAAGGAAACTTTACACATGTGGTAATGATTGGTACAGATGAAATGAATAAAGGTGTTTTATCTTTAAAAGATTTAAAAACGGGAGAACAAAGTGTGGTTCAACAAGGAGAATTGGTAGAAACATTTCAACGGATAAAAGAATAATAATTATTTATAAAGCCTTTGATTTTAGCAAATTAAAGGCTTTTTTATTATACCGAAACATTGATAGAAAATAGGCTTAACAGACTTTAACTGCGATAATGGAATATTATTTGTTAAAATATCAATGATTTTTATCAAATTTGATGTATTAAAATTAACTTACAAAATAAATATGCCTTTAGAAGAATATAATATTCAAGAAGTTTCTGAAATAGTACAAGCACAGTCTGCTAAGTTTACTATATTGTCTAATGAACTGAAAAAAGTAATTTTTGGACAAGAGAAAATGGTAGAAAGCCTTTTGATTGGCTTGCTCAGCAATGGACATATTCTTTTGGAGGGAGTTCCCGGGTTAGCGAAGACTCTGGCTATAAAAACATTATCAGATGCAGTGCATGGTAAGTTTTCTCGAATTCAGTTTACACCGGATTTATTACCTGCAGATGTTGTGGGAACGCTTATTTATAACGCAAAAGAAAATGATTTTACCATAAAAAAAGGACCTATTTTCGCTAATTTTGTTTTGGCAGATGAAATAAACCGAGCACCCGCAAAAGTACAATCGGCACTTTTAGAGGCAATGCAGGAAAAGCAAGTAACCATTGGCGATGAAACTTTCCGTTTAGAAGAGCCTTTTTTAGTATTAGCGACTCAAAATCCGGTAGACCAAGAAGGGACTTATTTATTACCTGAAGCACAAATGGATAGATTCATGCTGAAAACAGTAATTAGTTACCCTGATTATGAATCTGAAAGGCAAATAATGAGGCATAATATCAATAATTCTTTCCCGAAAGTACAATCAATCATGGCAAAAGAAGATTTGTTGGTAGCGAGAGAATCTATTTTAAAAATCTATATGGACGAGAAAATCGAACAGTATATTTTAGACTTAGTAGCTTGTTCTCGTTATCCTAAAGATTTTCAAATGCCCGATTTAGAGTGGTACATAAGATTTGGAACTTCTCCGAGGGGTAGTATTAATTTAGCGAAAGCGGCAAGAGCTCACGCATTCTTAAAAAATAGAGGTTTTGTAATTCCGGAAGATGTTAGAGCAGTGGTAAAAGATGTTTTGCGACATAGGATAGGTATTACTTATGAGGCTGAGGCAGAGAATATAACTTCTGATGATATTATAGAGAAAATCGTAAATAAAATAGCCCTTCCGTAAATAAACCTTTGGTAAATAATGGACGTAAAGGAAATTCTTAAAAGAGTTCGCAGAATAGAAATTAAGTCTAAAAGGCTTACCAATCATCTGTTTATGGGAGAATACAACAGCTCTTTCAAAGGGAGGGGAATGATATTCTCGGAAGTTCGTCCGTACCAATTTGGCGATGATGTTCGTAATATCGATTGGAATAAAACAGCACATTTTGATGAGCCTTACGTAAAGGTATTTGAAGAAGAAAGAGAAAATTCTTTAGTCTTAATGGTTGATGTTAGTGGCTCTCAGGATTTTGGAACAAGAAAACAATCAAAAAAAGATACCATTGCAGAGATTTGTGCAACTTTAGCTTTTTCTGCGTTAGGAAATAACGATAAAGTCGGATTGATTCTATTTAGTGATGAAGTTGAGGTTTATTTACCACCCGCAAAAGGAAGATTTCATGTTTTAAGAATAATCAGAGAGTTGGTGGAATATGAGCCTAAAAGTAAGAAAACAAGTATTCCCGGTGGAATAGATTTTTTATTAAAAACTCAAAAAAGAAAATCAATCGTGTTTCTATTGTCGGATTTTGATGATGTTGATTATAAAAAATCAATGAATGTGGCGGCGAGAAAACATAAAATAGTTGGCATTCGGCTTTATGATAAAATCGAAAGAAATTTCCCCGATATGGGTTTTATAAATATGACTGATAATGAAACGGGAAAACAACAATTAATAAATACATCATCAAGAAAAGTTAGAAAAAATTTCGAGAGTTATTTCCAAAAAGTAAGTGAAACTTTTTTTACGAATTTAAAAAATGCCGGTGCGGGAACAATAGAAATTCCGACAGACGGAGATTATGTAAAAGCACTTTTAAATTATTTTAAACGTCATAAAACCGCCTAAATGAAAGCGATAAAAGTTTACATAAGTCTATTTATACTGCTATCCATTAACGGACTATCTCAAACAGTTTTTACGAAATTAAATCCGGATAATATTCTTGTGGGCGATACGGCGAGCTTGCAAATAGAAATTACTGTAGATAATAAAACTAAAGTAGAATTGCCTCAAATTAAAGATTCTCTCAATCAGTTTATAGAAGTTTTAAATCAAAAAAGAGATACTTTAAAATTAGGCGAAAATATAACTTACAGATGTAATTTTACGCTTACGAGTTTTGAACAAGGCGATTTTTTAGTAAACTCATTACCAATAAAAATAAATGGGAAAATAGTACAATCAGATGCGAGAGAATTGAGTGTTGCAGATTTAAAAGTAGATACTATTTCGCAAAAGATGTTCCCCATAAAACCAATTATTCCCGAAAATTTAACGTGGTGGGATAGAAATCAGAAATTAGTTTGGTTTATAATTGGGGGAATAATGGTCGCGTTGCTATTGTTATTTGTAATTTGGTATTTTTATAAAAGATTAAAGTCGGACAAGTATATTAATTCGCCTTTGGTTCCACCTTATGATGAGGCAATGCAAAATCTAAAAAAATTAGATAAGAAAAATTATATTCAAAACGGAGACTACAAGGCATTTTATTCTGACTTAAGTTTTATTTTAAGGCGATATTTTTCACGTAGATTTGATTTCCCTGCACAAGCTTTATTAAGTTCTGATTTATCTGAATTTATGAAATCGAAACAACAAATCAGCTCGGAAGATGCAGAAGAATTACAACGCTTTTTAACGGATTCTGACGGTGTAAAATATGCTAAACAGCAGATAGAAGACTTTAAACATACAGAATATAGAAATTGGGTGGAGGAAATTGTACAAAAAACTCGCCCTGTGGAAGTAGAAAATAAGCCTAATTAAAATCGGATAAGGAAAATTATGACATTTTTAGAATTTGTAAATCCTTGGTTTTTATTGTTATTATTGCTGATTCCGGCAATGGTGGCTTGGCTATTTTACCTTAAAAATAAAAAACAGCAATCATTAGGAGTGCCTTCTATCAACGCGTTTGGCAGAACTGCTGATTGGTATTCAAAAATTCCTGTGTTTTTATATGCGATAAGAATGTTGGCTTTGGCTTTGCTTATAATAGCATTCGCTCGCCCCAGAAAAGTGGACGTGACTACTTATACGAAATCAGAGGAGGGGGTGGATATTATGATGGTGGTAGATATCTCTCTAAGTATGCTGGCAAGAGATTTAAAACCGAACAGATTAGAGGCTTTAAAAAAAGTAGCAGAAAATTTTGTCTCTAAAAGACTATCAGATAGAATAGGAATTGTAGTATATTCGGGAGATGCAGTTACGCAAGTTCCTTTAACTGCGGATAAAACTGTTCTGGAAAATACTATACACAATTTAGGTACAATGGAAGGCTTAGAGCCGGGAACTGCAATAGGTGTAGGACTGGCAACTGCAATAAATCATTTAGAGCACTCTAAAGCGAAAAGTAAGGTAGTTTTATTAATTACCGATGGGGGAGAAAGCCCTGTGGATTTTAGTAGTAATAGAACTTATATTAGTCCGGAAGAAGCTGCTGAAGTAGCAAAAGAAAGAGGAATAAAAGTTTATACTATAGGGATAGGAACAACCGGATTTGTGCCTCCTCCAATAGGAAAAGAGTATTATCCTCAACATTTATTTAAGTTAGATGAAAATTTATTAAAATATATAGCAGATAAAGCAAATGGAGTCTATTTTAGAGCAACGGATAATGAAAAGTTGAAGTCTATTTATAATGAAATAGATGGTTTGGAAAAATCAAAAATAAGTGAAAAAAAGTATTATAATTACTCAGAGTATTATCGGCTATTTGTAATATGGGCATTTATACTTTTATTATTAGATACGGTAGCAAGAACATTAATTTTTAAGCGAGTAATATGATTAGTTGGGAAAAACCTACTTACGGATTTTTATTTCTTGCGATTATTGTCGTAATATATTTGTTTTGGTATTTATATAAATGGCAAAAAACAGCGATTAGTAAATTTGCTGATGCTCATTTAATTTCGAAGATATTAGGAAATAAAACTCCATTCAGGTTTATAACACCTAAAAGAGTTTTCTTGGTTTTATCTTTAACTTTCATGGTTTTAGCTCTTATAGGTCCTCAGTGGGGAGAAGAAAGCCAAATAATAAAACGAGAAGGCATAGACATCGTTTTTGCTGTAGACGTCTCTAATAGCATGAACGCAGAAGATGTTGCTCCATCCAGATTAGAAAAAGCTCAAAACTTTATAGAAACTTTTATAAATGAAAGCAGAGGGGATAGAATAGGCTTAGTAATTTTTGCAGGTAAAGCATTCTCCATATCTCCTTTAACAGAAGATTATATTTCTATAAATTCTTATGTAGATGCTTTTGATTCTGATCTTATTTGGGATCAAGGGACAAATTTTACAGCAGCAATTAATAATTCAGTACAGGTTTTAGGAAATAACCCACAAACTTCTAAAGTAATAGTTTTAATCTCTGATGGCGAAAACCATGAAGGCGGAATAAATAAAGCAATAGAAAAAGCGAAAAATAATAATATAGAAATCTTTACTATGGGAATCGGCTCTGAAACTCCGACACCCATCCCTATGTACGGCCAGTTTGGAGAAGTAGAATATAAAAAAGATAAAAACGGAAAAACAGTTTTAACTACTTTCAATAGTAGGGACTTAAAGAGTATTGCACAAAAGTCTAACGGGAAATACATAAAAATAGAATCTACAAAACAAGCTACACAAGAGTTAAAATTTGCAATTGACTCATTAAAGAAACAGTCTATTTCTGAGTCTTTAAGCATCAATAAAAAGAAACAATTTCAATGGTTTTTAGGACTTTCTATTTTATTTTTATTTATGTATAATTTAACATTTACAAATAGGATAAACCATTAATTTTGTAGGAGTTTATAAAAAGCGAAAAAACTTTGTTATTTAAACAATATTTAGTGCTGTCTATTATTTCATGCCTTGGATTTGTGCATGAAATCAGTGGACAATCTTTGAAAGAAAGAAAAGCAATCGCTGAAGGGAATAATAATTATCTTCAGGAGAATTACCGAGCGGCAATTTCAAATTATTCTAAAGTTTTATCAACGAATGCTAAAGATATAAAAGCGAACTTCAATATAGGAAATGCATTTTATGAGACAAAGCAATATCTAAAAGCCAAAGAGCATTATCTTAAGGTGGTAGAAAATACGGCCGACTCTAAACAAAAAGCAGAAGCTTATTATAATATAGGAAACTGTTTTATGAAAGAGCATAAGTACCCAAATGCTATAGAATCTTATAAAAATGCTTTAAGAAACAATCCAAAGGATAATCAAGCAAGGTATAATCTAACTTTGGCGAGAAAATTGAATCAGACAGATAAAAAGAATTCAAAAGATAATGAGCTAAAACCTTCTGATTACGTCAAAAATAAAAAAGAAGAATCAGAAAAGGTAGCAAAAAAAGGAGATTTTATATCAGCTTATAAAATAATGGGAGAAGCTTTAGCAAAAGATTCTTCAGCCTTATATGAGAGTGATTACTTGAAAAAGTTACAAGAGATTATAATACTTGATACAATAGAATGAAAAATTGGTTTATATTTACATTAATATGTTTTTCCGGTTTTTTATGGGGGCAAAGCAGAGACGATTACTTTATTGAATCGGCTAATTTGTTTTTAAATAATAAAAATACGGAAGCCTTAGATAAAGTAGAGGAGGGGCTTTATAAGTTTCCGAAGGATAAAAAGTTAGAAGCTCTAAAAAAGAAACTGGAGGAGCAAAAAGAAAGTGAAAAAAATAAAAAAGAACAAAATAATAAGACGAATAAGAATAAACAAGACGAAAGAAATAACGAGAATAATAAAAAACAAGAACAAAAAGCCTCAGGAAAAGAGAAAAACCAAACAGAAGAGCCTCAAACTAACATTGATTTTAGAAAGGAAATGTATAATAGTATTTTAGAATCTTTAGAAAAAGAAGAAAAAAGGACTAAAAAACGATTGATGAGGCAAATGGGCAAAAGAGAGTATACACCAAAAGAAAAGGATTGGTAATATATGATATCAAGTAAATTTTACATATTTATTTCATTCTTTTTTAGTTATTTGGCTTTAGCTCAAGTAACATTTAGAGCTGTTCCCGGAAAAGAAAAAGTTCAGGAAGGAGAAGACTTTGACCTTAATTTTGTTTTAACTTTAAAAGAACAAACCAATATAGAACCCATTAATTACCCTTCTTTTAACGGCTTCAAAATGATTGGCAGAAAAAGAAGCCAACAATTAAACATTGTAAATGGCGAAAAGTCTTTGCAAAATATAGAAACTTTAATTTTAAGACCCGAAAAAAAAGGAAAAATTAAAATAGGTTCAGCGTCTATAAAAGTAGATGGCGAAATATATGAAACGAATGAAGTCGTGATTAATGTGACAGATGTTCATAAAACCCCTTCTATAAATAAAGCAAATCAAATTGTTTTTTTAGACATAGAAATGTCGCAAGATTCGGCATTCCTCAATGAACCTGTGTATGCTACTGTTAAATTATACTCAAAATCTTATGATGCATTAAGAAGACGCTCAGATGTAGAAGCTCCGAATTTAAATAAATTTCAAGTAAAAAAATTACCTATATCAAGTGAATATAGAGATATTTCTCAGGAAGTAATAGATAATCAGGTTTACGTGTCTGAGGTGGTAGGAAAATATGTTTTAATGCCACAGCGTACGGGATTAATAACTATTCCATCTTTTGCAGTAAGAGTAGCCATTCCTATCGACTTTTTTGAAGAAAGAGTAGTAGAGCTTTATTCTCCTGAGCAAGAATTGAGAGTAAAAATATTACCTAAAAACGCTCCTAAAAGCTTTAAAGGAGCGGTAGGAAATTTCACATTTAATACTTATGTGAATAAAAATAATTTAGAAGAAAATAAAGCGTTTGAGATAAAAGTTGAACTTTTAGGTAAAGGAAATTTATCATTAATAAAACTACCAAAATTAAATCTAAATGAAGATTTAGAAGTGTATAAACCTAAAAGACAAGACGCTTATAAAGAGATAGATAATATTCAAAAAGGAAAAATCACAGAAACTTATGTTGTTGTCCCTCAATACGGAGGCGATTATGAAATTCCGAGTATGGAATTTACTTATTTCGATCCAAGTATAGGAAAATATGTGACATTGCAATCTGAAAATTTAGTTTTAAATATTAAAGGGAAAAATAAACAAGTTTCAGATACTATATTTTTAGCAGAAGATGCTTTAAATACGGCAAAACAAGACTCTGCTAATTCCGGGAAATTTATTTTTAAAGACGGAATAAACGAAATTAAAGATACTGCGAAAGCATTACAAAATAAATGGACAGATAGAAATAAGAACAAAGACAAACACACCAATATGCTTATTTACAGCATTCTGGGAATTATTTCGACAGGTGGTTTATTTTTTATTTTTTATTTTTTATCTAAAAAAAGAAAAAAAGAAGAGAATACAGAAGTTAATCACTTTTCTAAAAGTGATATAAAAAAGAAGTTGAATGATTTAAAAGAGCTTAATAAGCAAAAAGAATCAACTGATTTTAATAAAAAAGCACAAGAATTACTCCGAGATATTGCAAATTTTTATGCACAAGATTCTTCATTTAAGACAGAAGAGGAAATCTCTCAATTATTGACGAAACATAAAACCGAAAACTATGCTAATTTGTGGAAAGAAACTTATCAGAGTTTACAAATGGCTCAGTATGCAGGAATAAATCAAGAAAACTTTGATCGAATTCTTCATAATTGTGAGGAATTGGTAACCAAAATAAATTAAAAAATGAAGAAAAAATATATAGGAGTGATTTTTATGGTGTTCTTTTTAGTAACACTTATTTATAATATCATTCAAATCAATACAAAATTAGATATTTTAAGCTCAGAAAATCAATCTCAGATTATTGGAATTGGAGCAAGTGTTTGTGGGTTTATTTTAGGATTAACGCTATTTAGATTTCATCAAATAAAAGACAAAATAGATAATAAGTAAGCTAGGGTTTTCTTATATAATTCTGTCTTTTATCCATAATTGAATTTCTTCAAAATCTAATCTACCTTCAGCTGTTTTAATAACAAAACTATATTTATCAGCTTCAGAAGCTTTGATGTCTTTTTGATTTTTCAGTAAAAGGTATCGCATTAAAACATAGCCTGTTCTTTTATTTCCATCAATAAAAGGATGATTTTTCACAATACTTTCAAAAATTGCAGCAGATTTATCTTCAATTTCAGGATATAAATCCACTCCATCAAATGTAGAAAAAGGCCTGTTTATAGATGCCTCTAATAGATTGTAATCTCGTACGCCAAAACTTCCACCAAAGTTTGAGATGACTTTTTCATGAATTTGTAAAACTTCGTTTAAAGTAATCATTTTGCTAATTCCTTTAAAACATTATTATCCTCCTCAAAAATCTTATTTAAAATTATATCGTTAGGCGTAGTTTTTTCATCAGATTTCTCTAAATCTTTTAAGTATAACAATAAGTCCTCCAATTTGTTTTCAGGAAGTTGTGTTACAATTTTATTAATTTCTGATATAATCTGAGTTTGAGTCATTTCCTACACATTTATTACAAATATATATATTTTCGCTAATGTACTGCAAAGAATAAAAGTAGTTTTTGTAACTTTCAGCTGATTTTAAAACAAGCAAAATGAAGTTACAAACTGATTTAAGTCTAAAATATTTAATAAAACCCTCAGAAAAAGAAAACTCTAAACTTTTATTATTGATTCACGGCTATGGGAGTAATGAGGAGGATTTATTTTCCTTTGTTAATGATTTACCGCAAGAATTTACAATAGTATCTGTAAGGGCTCCAAAAACCTTAGATTTTGGAGGATATGCTTGGTATGATATTAATTTTACCGACGCTCAAAAATTCAATGATGTCTCTCAAGCACAAAATTCCATTGAGTTAATTAGAAAATTTATTGAAGAAATTACCGAGAAGTATAAATTAAATACGCAAAATGTTTGGCTTTGCGGATTCAGTCAGGGAGCAATTTTAAGCAATGCACTTACCATTCAGAATCCCCAAAATATTTCTAAAGTAATTATGCTTAGTGGTTATTGGGCGAGTGATATTATTGGGGAGGTAGAACCGAAAGAGTACAAAAATGTAAATTATTTTATTTCTCACGGAACAGAAGATACTGTAATTCCTATTGAATGGGCGAGAACAACACCTGAAAAATTAAATAATTTAAATATCCATAATGAATATAATGAATATCTGAGCGGACACGGACTTAATCCTCAGAATTTTTATGATATGCTCGATTTTATAAAAAGAAATGTTTAATTAAATTGAAAAAAGAAATGTACGATAATAAATTTAAAAATTATTTAGAAAACACTCTAAAAGAGATAGATGACGAAGGTTTGTATAAAAGAGAACGAATTATTACTTCTCAACAAGCTGCCGAAATAACCTTAGAAAACGGAAAAAAATTATTGAACTTTTGTGCTAATAATTACTTAGGATTGTCTAATAATCCCGAAGTAATGAAAGCCTCTCAAGAAGCCATAGAATCTCACGGGTACGGAATGTCTTCTGTTAGATTTATTTGCGGAACACAGGATATTCACAAAGAATTAGAAAAGAAAATCTCAGAATTTTTAGGAACGGAAGATACCATATTGTATGCCGCTTGTTTTGATGCAAACGGAGGAGTTTTTGAGCCTTTATTAACTGCCGAAGATGCCATAATATCCGATGAATTAAATCATGCTTCTATTATAGACGGTGTCCGGTTATGTAAAGCAGCTCGTTATCGTTACAAAAATAACGATATGCAAGATTTGGAAAAACAACTAAAAGCCGCAGATGAGGCGGGGGCAAGATTTAAGTTGATTGTTACAGACGGAGTATTCTCTATGGACGGAATAGTGGCTAATTTAAAAGGAGTTTGTGACCTTGCAGACAAATACAATGCTTTGGTAATGGTAGATGATTCTCATGCAACGGGATTCATTGGGAAAACAGGACGCGGAACACACGAGGCAAATGATGTAATGGATAGAGTGGATATTATAACTTCTACATTAGGAAAAGCCTTAGGTGGAGCCTTAGGTGGATTTACTTCGGGTAAAAAAGAAGTGATAGACATGCTGAGACAGCGTTCCAGACCTTATTTATTCTCTAATTCATTAGCACCGGGAATTGTAGGAGCTGCATTAAAAGTTTTGGAGTTAGTTTCTAATGATACTTCTCGCCGAGATAAAGTAATGGAAAATGCAGAGTATTTCCGAAAAGAAATGAAAGCCAAAGGGTTTGATGTTCCGGATGGAGATGCGGCGATAGTCCCTGTAATGTTATATGACGCCAAATTATCTCAAACAATGGCAGATAAATTATTGGAAGAGGGAATTTATGTGATTGGATTCTTTTATCCTGTTGTACCAAAAGGGAAAGCAAGAATTAGAGTTCAATTATCTGCAGGGCATACCAAAGAGCATCTGGATAAAGCTATTGCGGCATTTGAGAAAGTAGGAAAAGAATTAGGTGTTATCTAAACAACTATTAACATTAATTTAGCACAAAGTGAAGTTACTTGGCACATGGTTTGACTTATAAGAGTCAAAGTGCATATAAATGCATTTTTGTCCTCATGTGTTAGAATTTTTAGAGCTTGTCAATAAGACAAGCTCTTTTTTTATATAGTAATTTTATAGAGCTTAGAATTTATATCCGATTCCTGTTTGTACTGTAAATCCTGAAAGACTATAATAACTATTTTTCTCGAAAGGAACAATAGCATTCATTCTTACCGTTGGATTTACAAAAAACAAGAAGTCTTTATAAGGATATTTTGCTCCAACTCCTGCCTGAAATCCAATTCCTGATTGTGAGCTAAACTCCTCTTTAGATAACTGAAAATCCAAAGAAGGACCTCCATTCACAAAGAAATAATCCCAAAGTGTATAATTAGCATAAATCGGGATAGAAATTAATTTTAAGTCTCCGACTTTTTCATCAGGTGGAATCGTCCCACCAATGAGAGCCAAAGTATGTTCTTTTATTACCTCACTATTAAAGTAATTAACTCCTGTCTCTATTTGAAAGTTATTGGAAATATTGTAAAGATATTTTACACCAAATTCAGCAGGATTTTTAATTTTATAATTAGGTCCTCCTTCTCCTTGATTAAAGAATCCTCCTTGATTAAGAACATTATAATATACCCTTATTTCACTTTTATTTTGGGCATATCCAAAGTTTATCGTTACTAATGCAAATACTAATGCTTTAATTATATTTGTTTTCATGATAAATGATTTTATATTAAACATAACAAATATAGTTAAATAAATTAGAGTTTTTCTAAATAATGTTTGAAGTTTTCACTCCAAAACTATGAGCGTTTCTCGTCTTTTAAATAATTCTTCTGCAATTAGTTTTTGAGTGGGGTTGCTTTTATTTTGGAGATAAAGTTTTTTGTATAAATCAAGACCTTTAGAGTTGTTACCTAAATCCATTTTATTTTCTTCGGGAACATTGGGAAAACAAACCTCATGCAAATCGGTGATTCGTTTTGCCCATGCAATCGCATCATTATAATCATTAAATGCCCACTTAGTTTTCTGAGCGATTAAAGCACTCCATAAAGCATGTTTATAGGCGTTTCCTATGCCATTTCCCATATTAGATGAGCCTTGGCACTTCTCGCTTGAAATAATGGTTGCTTGTACTGTTGCCATACCTGTTCCCCATAATAAATGAGGACGCGAAAGCAAAGTGAAAACCATTTTAGAGCAAAGGGACAGCGATAAACTTTTTACCGTTGTCCCTATTTTTTTCAGTTGATTTAATTTAACCTTTAGCAAAAGATAAAAAAGTATTAATTCTGTTATTTACTTCTTCTTTTCCAAGCATATTCATCATCACCGGAATATCAGGACCTTGCAATGCTCCTACGATTGCCAAACGTAACGGCATCATAATTTTACCAAAACCTATTTCGTTTGCTTTTACAAAGTCTTGTACTGCATCGTGTATTTTCTCAGCAGAATAAGGCTCAATTGTCTTATGAACTTCCATGAATTTATTTAGAACTTCTGCGGTGTCGTTTTTCCAAACTTTTTTGACCGCTTTTTCGTCGAAATTAGTTGGAGCAACATAGAAGAACGAACCGATTTCCCAAATATCTTTCACGAAATTTGCTCTTTCTTTCAGTAAAGAAACCACAGAGCTGTCAAAGTCATTATTTAATGAAATGTCTTTAGATTTTAAAATCTTTTGAAATTCTTCTACTAAAACTTTTTCGTCTGTATTTTGAATGTATTCATGATTAAACCAAACAGCCTTCTCAGGGTTGAATCTTGCACCGCTTTTGCTTACTTTGTTCAAATCGAATATTTCGCAAAGTTCCTCTAAACTAAACATTTCTTGCTCTGTTCCGGGGTTCCAGCCGAGTAGAGCCAACATATTTACAAAGGCTTGTGGCAAATAGCCGTTTTCTCTGTAACCTGCTGAGGTGCTTTCTTCTGTTTTCCATTCTAATGGGAATACAGGAAATCCGAATTTATCGCCGTCTCGTTTACTTAATTTTCCTTTTCCTTCCGGTTTTAAGATTAAAGGTAAATGTGCGAATTTTGGAGCATTCCACCCGAAAGCCTCATATAATAAAATATGCAATGGCATAGACGGCAACCACTCTTCTCCTCTAATTACGTGAGAAATTGCCATTAAATGGTCGTCCACGATATTTGCGAAGTGGTAAGTTGGTAATCCGTCTGATTTAAATAAAACTTTATCGTCTAAGGTAGAGGTTTCTACACTTAAATTTCCGCGAATAATATCATTGAAATTTAATGTTTGTCCCGCAGGAATTTTAAAACGAATTACGTATTCTTTTCCTTCTTTTATAAATTGCTCAACTTCCTCTTTAGAAAGGTTGAGAGAGTTGTTTAATTTCGCTCTGGAAATGTGATTATAACTAAAAGTTTCGCCTTTGCTTTCGGCTTCTTTTCTTAGAGTGTCTAATTCCTCAGCAGTATCAAAAGCGTAATAGGCTTTTCCCTCGTCTAATAAAGTTTGAATGTGTTTTTGATAAATTTCCGAACGTTCAGATTGGCGATACGGACCATAATCTCCGCCAAATCCTTGACCTTCATCGGGGATTATTCCTGTCCATTTCAGGGATTCTATAATATAATCTTCTGCTCCGGGAACAAAACGTTTTTGGTCGGTGTCTTCTATTCTTAAAATAAAATCTCCGTTATTTTTTTTTGCAAATAAATAATTGAAAAGAGCTGTTCTTGCTCCTCCCATATGTAGTGGCCCGGTGGGGCTCGGTGCAAATCTTACACGAATAGTACTCATAAAAAAAATGCTTTTTGCAAAGGTATCTTTTTTTATGTAAATAGGGGTAATGTTTGGTGGTTTTTGTATCGATTGGTAAATTAATGTGATGCTAAAATAAGTTTAGAATGATGAGGGTAAATAATAATGTTAATAACATCTTTTCTTTGATAAGGGTATAATATTGATAATTATTACATAAAATATTTATATATTTATTATCTGAAAATCAAAGTTTTTAAACATGATGAAAATGTTAGAGTATGTGAGCTGGAAGAAGTTGAAAAATGGTTTACTCTTATTATTTGTCTTTACATCAATATTTAGTTGTTCTATTGCAGGTATAACCAATGATTATGGAAAGTTAAGTGATAAAGAAAAAGAATTTATTATCCCTTTTACGGATTTTAAATCTGTAAAGAATAATCGGGTTTACAGGATAAATGGAGTTCAGTTAAAAAATGAATTAAAAGAAAATGATAAATCTTTAGTAGTCTTTTTTGCGAATGGATGCAAATCAAAAAACTGTATTCCTTTGAGCAATTATGTTCTTTATGCTAATAAGAATAACTTGAAGTTATATTTAATTATGGCAGGATATGAAAATTTATATGAAACCTTAATTCAAAAAGTAGATGCCCCTTTATTTTCAATAGATAATGAATATTATAATTCAACATTTAGGGGGCGTTATATAGATAAATTCACTAAGGATTTATTGGGTTATGAGGCTGACTTTACAAAAGGGCTTATATATCAATTTAAGAAAGATTCCTTAGTTGATATGAAAAAACACTTTTCGGATCTTAACAAAAATATATATTAGTGTTTTTATTAAGATGTGATACTGAAACGAATTCAGTATGACGCGTTCTGTTTGTCATCCTGAATTTATTTCAGGGTCTCATCACAATAAACAGAGTTAAAACGCACGTCATTGCGAGCCGTAAGGCGTGGCAATCTCTAACAAGCATAATCAGAAATTACTTCACTATCGTTCGCAATGACGTGAAAACAAAAATACGTACATCCCTACGAGTGTGATGCTGAAACAAGTGCAACATGACGGTGTTGTGTAATACGGAGTGTCACTCTGAATTTATTTCAGAGTCTCATGTGTATTACTTTGCTACGTAGCACCCCCTATATCCCCCTCAAGGGGGAATTTACTCCAAACTCACATACTCTGCTATCGCAGACTTTTCTTTAGGGGATAACCTCTCACTGCTATTGTCCCCTTGAGGGGACTACAGGGGTATATCCTAGTAAAAAAATCCCATGCTTATAAAATTATAAACACGGGATTTTCTTTTACTCTCCTACCGTTTTGCCTACGGCTTAACGGCGAAAAAACACATGAACTTAATCCTTAAGGCAACGAACGCTGAACCCGTTAGAACGGTAGTCGTAGTACTGCGGATTAGAGTAACCACTGTTGAAGTACATGCTCCAAGCGTAGTAACTACCATTGCTAGAACTATACCAGTAGAACCCGTAAGAACCTGTATTGTCGAATGAAGTACCGGAACTGCTGTAACGGTAGCCGGCAGCCGGTAAATTTAAAACTTTTTCTTTCCACATTTTATCAGAGTCTGAACCTACTTTACTTCCCGTAATCGCTTTGTGTAAATTCCCCCATTCTTCATGAGTTGGAGTATGGTAGCCGTTAGGACAAGGTTCATGATAAGTTTTTAATTCACCGTCATCTTTCCAACCTTTATCGTGCTTTGGAGTACCTTTTATAGAAGAAGCCCAGTTTACTAATTCATGTCCGTCACTTTCTCCTCCCCATTGGTATAAAGAGCCGTAGGCGTGGTGATCATCTTTGCTTTTGGCTTGTTGGGCAGGGTTAAAGTGTGGAGAGTTTTCATTGGCATAGTCTGCCCCTAAGTTGTTGTTTAACCATGTTTTCCCGTCCGGTCCTGTTATCGGGATATACACAAAACGGTGCTCGTACTCGCCGTTGGTTTTTACGTTATAAAGCCTGTCTAATACACCGCCTACGCCTTTTAGGGTTACACTAATCGGTTTCCCGCCTATATTTAAACTAAAAGTAGCAATGGTGTAATCTTTACCCGCAGGCATTTGGCGTACAAGGTACGTACCGTTACCGCTTACGCTGAGAGTGGCTGTCAGTTCACCGTCTCCGTTAAAATTCCCCGCAGGAATCTCTAAACGGAGGTTTTTTGTATCGCCTCCTTGTCCGCTTGCGGTGGTTTGTTGTGCCGTTACCGCACCATAACTACCCTGTCCGTTGCTATACGGTATCTTTATTTGTAAACCATTGTTTATTTTTCCTTGCACAGTGGTATTCCCTACATGCAGTGAGGCTATATAATGGGTTTTGTCTTGCAAAGTAACTTGAACTTTGGACGGGGTAACGGTAACGTAAATACTTCTGGTTTGTTTTGCTCGGTTATCTGTTACCTCTATCGTTGCAGAGCCTTCGGCTTTGGTTTCTATACTAATTAGATTTCCTTTTATTTCTGCTGTAGCTACATTGGAGTTACTGCTGGTTATCGTATAATCTCCACTTCCTAAAATAATTTCTACCTCACGGGTGTTTCCTTGTTCTACACTCACACGGCTAGTCATTATGAGAAACTCCGGAAGAAACCGAATAGAGGCTTCGTTGGACTCAATGGTGCGTTCTCCTCTTTTGGCTATAACTTTCCATGTGAAATTGTAAAAACCTTCGGCGGTCGCTTGCTTGGTAAAATCTACGGCATAGTTTGTCGCTGTTATATCGGTAAATTTCAACTCTTTGGTGGCTCCGTCTATACGGCTGGCTTTGAGTAATAAATCATATTTTATCTCTCCTAAAAGTCCTGCTCTGTAAAAATCCCATGAGAAGTTGACGGTTCCCTTTTTACGGAAAATCGTATTTGACTCAGGGGTCTTTAACGCAACATAAGGTTCCTCGCTTTTGTCCATGATAATGGTGTGCATGGCTTCGGTATTGTAATATGCGTAAATAGCTCCGGAAACATCTACTGCCAACTCAGAAACTTTAATTACTTTTCCTGCAAAATTCGCCTTTTTTACATGGGAAATTTGATTAGCAATTTTTTTGAAATTATCTCTAAATTCTTGAGACGTTTTAGAAACTCCGGCTGTATTTTTTACAATGTTATAGATATTGTTTAGGTATCGGCGCTTAACTTCCGGGGCTTGTTTGTTTCCTAAAATTTGGTCTATACTAAAGGTAACAAATTGCTGAACAATGGCTAAATAATCTTTTTCTTTTATATGGTCTGTTAATTTAAGTAATTGATCTTCGTCTTTTAAAAAGGCGGTGCTTAAATTCATTAAAAGTTCTTTTAATGGAGCTTTTCGGGAACCATATCTAAAATCATAACTATAATTATCGGTTCCGGAGGCGTCTGCTACATCACCAATTCCAAAGGTTAAATCTATTACCGGTTTTATAAAGTCGTTATACGCTCCGTGAAATCCTACAAATACCAATCGGAGTTTTTCTTCGTCACTAAATTGATTAAACGGCTTGTTTAATTTTCCTATACCATATACTTCATAGAATAATTTATCATAATTCCCTATATCTACTTTTATAGGTTCTGATGTAACTTCAAAAGGACTACTGTCATCTCCTTTTAAACTATTGCCTACGATTTTCCAATAACTTGCTTTTCCCGGAGTTAAAACATCAATCGCCGGTAAGCCTTTCTCTTTTAAATATTCAGAAGAAATCACGGTTAACCCGTTGGAGGCTACTTTTACTTTTTTAGGGTACATATGTAGCACTCGCTTATGCTCATTGGTTATGGTAAACTCAAATTCTCCGTTTTTCCTTTTGATAGGTCTGTTTACTCTTACTTGACTTGGTGTCAGGAAACTATTATCCTTGGACTTATTATACATTGCCATTAAAAGCAAACGGTAATTAGTCAGTTGTTCATAGTCGGGAGTGTAGCCTCCTTTTATTCCTTTTATCATTTCACGATATACTTGTTTTTTATACTCGTCAAATTCAGGGAATTTTTTCATGTAAGCTACCGCCGAATTGTATTCCTCTTTATTACTCGTAATAAGTGCAGGGTGTTGCATCAAAATAGCAATCGCCGTTTTTTCCGCATTTATTTTTACCGAGGGGTCTCTTTCTGGATGGTCTATGGAGCACATTAGAACCCCTCCTTGAGGATCTAATACATTAGTTAAAATCAGCCCGTCTACTGTGTAGTTGATTTCTACTCCATAAAAAACAGAAGATTTTTCAGAGTTACTTGAAGGTCTTCTACTTTTAGAAGAAGGAGCCTGCTTATGACTTAATTTGTAATCGCCGTAAGCATTAGAAACCATTAGTTTATTATAAAACTCAGCATCTACTTCAGCAGGAAATTCTACTGTTACGGATTTCTTTTTTAAAACAATTTCTTCTTTAGATGGTTCGGGTATTGGATTGTCATTAGGCGCATCATCTCTACACCCTAAAAAAAGACTTAGTATTATAACAGAAAACGCTATAAAAAGCCTGTGAAGTAAGTTTTTATTTTTCATGACATTAGAATTATTTATGCTTTAACAATATTTTGAGCTACAAAAATACTATTAACATTTCTTTTAAACAATTACTCTTACACAAAACCTTGATTTTTAAACATGAAACCTGAATATAGCTATGTAGCACTCATGTAATTTCCTGAAAGAAGTGTCTATGCATTAATTTCTTTACGAGTGTGATGCTGAAACAAGTTCAGC
>JAHUUM010000030.1 GCA_019218445.1 Weeksellaceae bacterium TAE3-ERU29
TTAAAGTAACTATTAAGATACTTATCACTTAAAAGATTGTTCAATTTTTAAAGAATGTATTTTTCCTTCTCGGTCTTCGAACTCAACTTCAATTTGTACATTCCAATTTCCATTTATCTTTTTACCTTTTATAAATCCTTTTGTAGCGTAATCAAAAAATATTTGTTGTCCATTTTCTTTTTCCTCGTAAATAGCAGAAGCCTCTAACTCCATTTTTTCTCCGACATATTCGAATTCACTTACATTAGATGGAACTTCAAAATATAATCTTTTATCTACTCGTTCCACAAGATTTTTGTCTATACATTTAGGGGCTTCACTTATGTATTCAAATACTAATTTGTCTCCTTTTTTCACTTCATAAGTATTGTTTGTAACTTCTAAATCACTGTTTTCTTTTATATTATAAGACAATGTAGGTGTGGTACATTCATTAATCTTTGATGTGATGTCATCTGAGCTACAACTCATCATCAATAAAGCTGATAATAATAAAACTGCTTTTTTCATATATCGTTAAATTTTAGGCAACAAAAATAAATGTTTTTTGAAAATCTAAAATTAAAAAAGAAAGGAAGCAGTAAATAATTATTTATTCTATTTCTAAAAAATGTCCTACCGAGCCTTTAAGAGAGCGAACTTTTACTACTCAGCTCTTATAGCTACTCCATAAAGTCTATAAATTATAATACTACATGTTAGATATATGAAGTATTTTACGTAAAAGTTGTAAGTGTAGTTTTTTACTAAGAAAATCGAATGTTTGTATTGTGTCTTAGTAATTTTCTGGTATATTCTTTTTCTTTGTGATTACATATTATAAAATATTGAGTTAAACACATGACTCAAAAGCCTTATATATATAACGGATATCCAATTAAGAAAAGTAATGAATAGCAAGCAGTGGATTAAAACTTTTATTTACCTATAAGACTATTTTTTAACTTTTTTTGGCATGTAAAATGATTCTGCATTATAAAAAAGTTAAAATTTACTCAAATCAACAGTTCTTAATCTTAAAGCATTTGTAATTACACTTACAGAGCTGAAACTCATGGCTAAAGCCGCAATCATAGGAGAAAGTAAAATCCCGAAAAATGGATATAAAACCCCGGCGGCAATCGGGACGCCAATGGTATTATAAATCAAAGCGAAAAATAAATTTTCTTTAATGTTTCTCATTACTTTTTCACTTAAAATTCTTGCTTTAGAAATATCATTCAAATCACCTTTTACCAAAGTGATATCCGCACTTTCTATCGCAACATCTGTTCCTGTTCCCATTGCAATTCCTATATTACTCTGAGCCAATGCCGGTGCATCATTAATTCCGTCCCCTGCCATTGCTACGATTTTACCTTGCTTTTGTAGGGCTTTTATTTCGTTTAATTTATCTTCGGGCAACATTTTGGCTTTAAAATGTTTTAAGCCTACTTTATCCGCCACAGCTTTCGCAGTTTCCTCGTTATCTCCCGTAAGCATAATCACTTCAATACCCTCTTTCGCTAATTTCTGAACAGCTTGTTTACTCTCCTCTTTTATTTTATCGGAAATCACAATAAAACCAAGCATTTCTTTATTTACAGCTAAATAAGAAACCGTTTTGCCTTGTCGGGCAAATTCATCTGCTTTGCTCTTTAAATCTGAATTTAAGTTTATATTTAATTCATTCAATAAAGCTAAATTACCCAAAGCAACCTCATTGTTATCAATCGTACCAACAATTCCTTTTCCCGAATAAGTTTCTGTTTTGTCAGCTTTTAAAGTATCAATATTTTTTGATTTCCCGTAAGCTAAAGTTGCTTTTGCCAAAGGGTGTTCACTGTTTTGATTTAATGTATTTATATACTGAACTGCTTTTTCTTCGGTGATTTTATCTGATGTTATTACATTCTCTACTGAGGGTTTTCCTTCGGTAATTGTTCCCGTTTTATCAATCACCAAAGTATTTACATCATTCATTTTTTGTAAAACTTCGGCTTTCTTAATTAAGATTCCGTTTTGAGCACCTTTCCCCACACCTACCATTACAGACATTGGCGTTGCCAATCCCAAAGCACATGGACACGCAATAACCAAAACTGCTATCGCATTTACAAAAGCATACGCTAAATTATTATCGGGCGAAAACCACCACCAAAGGAAAAAAGTTATAATTGAAATCCCTACAACTATCGGAACAAAATAAGTTGCTACTTTATCCGCAAATTTCTGAATCGGAGCTCTACTTCGGGACGCATCGTTTACCATTTTTATAATATTCGCTAATAAAGTATTTTCACCGATTTTGGTAGCTTTCATTAAAAATACTTTATTTCCGTTTATTGTTCCCGCATTTACGTTATCTCCCGATTTCTTTTCTATGGGAATAGGCTCTCCCGTAATCATACTTTCATCTATAATTCCTTCGCCTTCTGTAATTTCGCCGTCAACAGGGATTTTTTCTCCGGCTTTTACTTTTAAAACATCTCCCTTATTGATTTCTTCGATTTTGATTACCTCATCTTTTCCGTTTATTACTCTTGTTGCTTGATTGGGAGCTAATTTCATTAATTCTTTTATGGCTGAATTTGTCTTATTATGTGCTCTCGCCTCCATAATTTGCCCCAACATCACCAATGTTAAAATAACAGTGGCAGACTCAAAATATAAATGAATATTTCCGTCTTCCATTCTAAAAGAATCAGGAAAAACTGACGGAAAAAGTAATGCCACTAAACTGAAAATCCATGCAGAACCCGCTCCTATCCCAATGAGCGTAAACATATTCAGATTCCAAGTTTTTAAAGACGCATAAGCTCGTTTAAAAAACATAAAACAAGCATAAAAAACCACCGGAATTGACAGGAAAAACTGCACCCAATTCCAATATTTCACGGGCATTATCTTGTATAACGGATTGTTATGCCACATTCCACTCATCGCAATAATAAAAATTGGTAAAGTGAAAGCTACCGCAATTTTAAATTTTTTTAAAAGCTTTTTATAACTATCATCCTCAGAATTTTCTGTTGGATTTAACGGAACTAAATCCATTCCGCACACAGGGCAATCTCCCGGCTTATCATAAACCTTATCGCCCTCACATCTCATCGGGCAATAATACTCGCCTGTTTCCGACAAAACTTCTTTTTTCTGAGGTTTCTCTTTCGGCTTTTCCCCTTCTTTATAAATTAAATATTGCTCTCCTGCTTTAGTCAGTTCTTTTTGTAATTTCTCGGTCGGGATTTCATGATTAGAAGTAATTTCCGCCTTTCCATTTTCTAAATCTACCTCAACTTTTGTAACTCCGTTCACTTTCTCCAAAGCCTCCTGAACGTGATTTCTACACCCCATGCACTGCATTCCGTCCACCGCATATTCCTGAGTGACTTCTTTGGAAAAATCTATTTTGTAATGCGTATCTTCTAAAGTTTTTTGTAATTTATCTAAAGGAATTTCCACATCAGAATCTATTTCTGCTTCAGCTTTCTCTAAATTTACTTCTGCTCTATTTACTCCTTCAACTTTATTTAAAATTTTCTCTACATTCGTTCTGCAACCATTACAGGTCATTCCCGCAACACTATATATTTTATTCATGATCAAAAATCGATTTTATTAATTACAAAGTTAGTTTATATTCCTCTTTGAGCAATTATATTGAATAATATTGTCGCAATTCCTTAAAAAACCATTATTTTTGACTTTTAAAATAAATTTATGGAAAGTAATCGTTTAAATAAAGTAAATCAGCTGCTACAACAAGAACTCGCTGAAATTTTTAGAGTTGAAGGAAATAAAATGAAACAAGGTTTATTGATTAGTGTTACAGAGGTAAGAACGACTTCTGATTTATCAATTGCTAAAACTTTCATTAGTGTATTTCCTACGCAATATCGTTCAGAAGTTTTAAAAACTATAGAAGAAAATAAAAGCTATTTCAGAAAACTTTTAGGTTACAGAATAGGAAAACAAATGAGAATAGTTCCTGATTTACAATTTTTTAGCGACGAATCTCTTGACCGAGTAGATGAAATTGAAAGAGAATTAAAAGGTAAAGGAAACAACCCAATTTTATAATGAATCTATTCCCGATAAAATTAGCCGGGAGATATATTTTCTCCGGAAAAAATGCGATTGAGGTAAACGTAATTTCTTGGATTTCGTTTTTATCTCTGGGGTTTGTTACGGCTTGCCTTATCGTTATTTTATCTGTTTTTTCGGGATTGGAAGAAATTAATATACAGTTTTACGGAAATGTAAATCCGGATATAAAAATTGAAGCAACCAAAGGGAAATCCTTTTTGGCAAATGATTCCCTTATGCAAATCATTGATAAAACTCCGGGAATTACCACTACAAGCAAAGTGCTGGAAGAAAGAGCTTTCATCGATTATTTAGGCAAAAATCATATTGTTACCGTAAAAGGAGTAGATGGAAATTTCAATAATATTTTCGGGTTAGATTCCTTAATTTTATTCGGAGCTAATTTAGATTTTAATGATCCTAAATCATTAATAATTGGACCTGAGGTTTCTTCACGGCTCTCTCTTTATCTCGATGAAGAAAATCCTGTAAACCTTTATGTTCCAAAACCGGGTAAAGGCTTAATCACAAGTCAAGAAGATGCTTTTAACGAAGTAAACGGTTTTTCTAAAGGTATTTTTAGAATCAATGACAAATACTCTCAATATGTTTTTGCTAATTTAAGTTTGGCTCAAAAATTATTGAATTATAAGCCTGACCAAATCTCTGCTATCGAAATAAAAACAAACGGAAATAATAGTAAAATAAAACAGGATTTAGAGAAAGAACTTGGGAAAGATTTTAGAGTTCTTACTAAACAAGAGCTAAACGCCGCTTTTATGAAAATGATGAATACCGAGAATTTGATTATTTATTTAATCTTTATTCTTATTTTATTCATTGCCTCATTTAACTTGGCGGGCTCTGTGGCTATTTTAATTTTAAACAAGAAAAATCAGTCTTCCACTTTACATTCTTTAGGATTGAATATTTCTCAAATAAAAAGAACTTTTTTCTATACAGGTGTTCTAATTAGTTCCTATGCTTTAATTTTTGGGTTGGTTATAGGTTCTGTATTAGTTTTCGCTCAGGAATATTTCGGATTAGTAAGAATTAATGAATTTCTGGCTTTCCCTATAAAGTTTAATGTTTTTAATTACCTGATTACTATTATAAGTGTACTGGGAATTGGCTCTATTATCTCTTGGTTTGTAAGTAGAGAAGCTAAATTATAAAGAATAAAAAATCCCGAGAAACTTTTTCTCGGGATTTTTTTATATAAGCTTTAATTAACTATTATAATCTGTATACTTTTCGTCCATTACAAAATCTTCCATGAATTTTGTAGTATAATTTCCGGATCTAAAGTTTTCATCATCCATTAACTGACGATGGAACGGAACTGTAGTTTTAATACCGTCTATGTAAAACTCATCTAAAGCACGACTCATTTTTGCAATAGCTTCATCTCGTGTTCTTGCAGTTACAATTAATTTAGCAACCATAGAATCATAGTTTGGTGGAATCTGATACCCTGCATAAATGTGGGTGTCGACTCTTACTCCATGTCCTCCAGGTATATTTAATTGTTTAATTTTACCAGGCCCGGGTCTAAATCCTTTATATGGATCTTCAGCATTTATTCTACACTCAATACTGTGCATTTTAGGAAAATGATTCTCTCCTGAGATTCTTTCTCCTGCCGCTAATAATATTTGTTCTTTAACTAAATCATGATCAATTACTTGCTCTGTAATCGGATGCTCCACTTGAATACGTGTGTTCATCTCCATAAAATAGAAGTTTCTGTCTTTATCCACTAAAAACTCTACCGTTCCCACTCCTTCATAACCGATGTATTCAGCAGCTTTTACGGCAGCCTCCCCCATTCTTTTTCGTAAATCTTCAGTCATAAAAGGTGAAGGAGTTTCCTCTATCAACTTCTGATGTCTTCTTTGAATAGAACAATCTCTTTCTGAAAGGTGACAAGCTTTACCGAATTTATCTCCGGCAATTTGAATTTCTATATGTCTTGGCTCTAAGATGAGCTTTTCCATATACATTCCGCCATTACCAAAAGCAGCAGTTGCTTCCATCACAGCGTCTTCGTATGCTTTTTTAAGCTCACTTTCATCAAACACTGCACGCATTCCTTTTCCACCTCCACCGGCGGTTGCTTTCAGCATCACAGGATATCCTATTTTTTTTGCTGTTTTTTCTGCCTCTTCAAAAGATTCTAAAATTCCTTCTGAACCGGGTACAACAGGAACTCCGGCTTCTATCATAGTTGATTTAGCCGTTGCTTTATCTCCCATACTTTCTATATGTTCGGGTAAAGCTCCTATAAATTTAAATCCGTGTTTTTGGCAAGTTCTGGAAAAATGTGCATTCTCAGATAAAAATCCATATCCGGGATGAATTGCATCTGCATTTGTAATTTCTGCTGCTGCAATAATATTTGCTATATTTAAATATGAATCTTTTGAATTTGGAGGTCCAATACATACAGCCTCATCTGCAAAACGTACTGCAAGACTATCGGCATCTGCGGTAGAATAAACTGCTACCGTTTTTATCCCCATTTCTCTGCATGTTCTAATAACACGCATTGCAATTTCGCCTCTATTAGCTATTAATATTTTTTTAAACATAACTTAAAATTATGCATTAGGATCTACTAAAAACAATGGCTGATCATACTCTACAGGCGTAGAATCATCTACCAATACTTTAACTATTTTCCCTTGTACTTCAGATTCAATTTCATTAAATAATTTCATTGCCTCTATTACACAAACTACATCTCCGGCTTTAATTGCATCTCCTATATTTACAAACACGTCTTTATCCGGGCTTGGTTTTCTATAGAAAGTACCTATCATTGGAGATTTTATTGTAATATAATTAGATTCTTCATTCTGTGCAGGAACTGGAGCTTCAGGCTGAGGCTGAGCTTGTACCGGTGTATTCTGCACCTGAGAAACTACAGGTTGAGGCTGAACTTGTGCTGGTGCTGATACCTCATAATGCACCGGAGTTGGTGCTTGAGGATTCTTTATTTCAATCTCAAATTTATCTGTTTTTAATTTAACTTCCGACACGCCGGATTCAGATACAAATGTGATTAATTCTCGGATTTCTTTTTTGTCCATAACCATGTAATTTTATTCAAAAAATAAAGTTAACAAAAAAAAGTTGCATTATACTATTACAATGCAACTTTTTGCGAAAATATTTTAAATATTTTAATCTTCTAAAAACTCTTGCGTTTCTTTTTCTAATACTACTTTCCCTCTGTAATATAATTTACCATCGCTCCAGTGAGCTCTGTGTCTTAGGTGCATTTCACCAGTTGTAGGGTCTGTTGTTAGAGTGGGAACTTCTGCTTTATAGTGAGTTCTTCTTTTATCTCTACGTGTTGTTGACTGTCGTCTTTTAGGATGTGCCATTACCGTATATTTTTTTCGTTATTAATCTAATAAATCTTTTAATTTGTCCCATCGTGGGTCGTTATTATCTTCATCTACTTCATCCTCGTCATAAAACTCTTCATCCTCATCTGTTGGTGCATATTCATCTAATAAATCTAACACCTCTTGTGCGTCTTCTGAGTCTAAATCAGGGCGAATGTGCTTTAATGGAATATTTAATAAAGTAAGCTCAAAAATTAATTGTGCTACGTTTACTTTATATTCTCCATGTGGTAAAACTAAAACCTCATCATCTGTATCGTCAAATTCTTCTCCGAATTTTACAACAATCTCCATTTTGCCATTAATGTCCTGTAAATAAGGCTCATTCGTAATATCACAAATTAGTTCTACATTTCCGCTGATTTCAAAAAACAATTCTATAAAGGTTGATTTCTTTATTAAAGTTAAATCAACTTTTAGATTCGGTTTTTCGAATTCTTGTTCAAAAGTAAATAAATCAAAGAACGATTGCGTTATCTCAAAACTAAAATGATGCTCTCCTTCACTTAAACCTGAAAATTGAACATCGTATTTTCTAATCTTCTTATCCATAAATGGAGGGCAAATTTAGTAATTATTTTTTAAAACAAATAATTTTTACATATTTTATTTGTTTTTAATTATTTACTTTACAAATTGAGCATTGTATAAATGAGCATAATAGCCGTCTTTTGCTAACAATTCTTTATGTTTTCCTATTTCTATTATTTTACCGGAATCCATCACAATTATTTTATCGGCATTTTGTATAGTCGCCAATCTGTGAGCAATAATTATAGAAGTTCTATTTTTAGTAATTTTCTCCGTTGCTTTCTGAATTAAAGCTTCTGAATTTGTATCTATAGAAGAAGTTGCCTCATCTAAAACAAGAATATCGGGATTATAAATGTAGGCTCTCAAAAATGAAATTAATTGCCGTTGTCCTACGGATAGTGTTCCTCCTCTTTCTGATACTTTATAATGATAAGCGTTTGGTAATTGTTCTATAAATTGATGAATATCTATTTCTTTTGCGGCAGAAACTACTTCCTCATACGTAATACTCGGATCTCTTAAAGTTATATTATTCAGAATTGTATCGTTAAATAAAAACACATCTTGCAATACTACAGCGATATGACTTCTTAAATTAGATAATTCATAATCTTTTATATTCGTCCCATCTATACTGATTGTTCCTGATTTTATATCGTAAAACCTACTCAATAAATTAATAATAGTCGATTTTCCTGCTCCTGTAGCCCCAACAATAGCGATGGTTTCTCCCGGATTTGCTTTAAACGAAACCCCCTTTAAAATTTCTTCACCCTCAATGTATTCAAAAACTACCTCTTTAAACTCTATCTCTCCTTTAACTTCTTGCTTTTCAACCATTCCTTTATTCGGGATAGTATCGTCTAAATCCATCATTTTAAAAACTCGCTCTGCACTTACTAATCCTCTTTGCAAATTATTAAAACGTTCTGCCATCTGTCTGATTGGCCTTACCAACATTGGGATAAACATTATAAATGCTATAATTTCACCCGGCATTACATCTTTATAATAAACAGCACTTACCCCTCCTAAAATAATGACTAAACCAAGTGCCAAAGAGGAAACCAACTCTACAACAGGAAATAATAACGAGAAATAAAACACTGTCGCTAAATAGGCATTTCTAAGATTTTCATTGATTTTTTTAAATCTTTTATACTCGGCTTCTTCTCTATTAAAAAGCTGAATAATCTTCATTCCCGAAAGCCTTTCTTGTACAAAACTATTGAATATCGCAGTTTGTGTTCTTTCTTCTGAAAATGTTCTTTTTATAGATTTCTGAAAAAGTCCTGTAATTACTGTCATTAAAGGCAAAATCACAATTACAACCAATGCTAATTTCCAGTTGGTGTAAAACATAGTAATTAGAATAAAGACTATTCGCAAAACATCTCCCAGGACAACTAAAATTCCATCTGTAAAAACTTGAGAAATTGTTTCTATATCCGACACTGAACGTGTTACAATTGTTCCGTTGGGTGTTCTATCGAAAAAACTTAATTTATAGTTTATAATTTTATTGAATAAATCTACCCTTAATTTTTCTATAACTGTCTGAGCAATTATGTTAGACAATAAAATAAAAAAGTACTGAAAAATTACTTCCAACAAGAGTATTCCGGCCAATATTAAACCTATTTGTAAAAGAAGCCCTCCATTTTTATGTAAAATGTAAGTATCTACCGCATCACCTGTTATAAGTGGTCTTATAGAAGATAAAGCGGATAACAAAACTGCAATTACAATTACGGTAATAAATAATTTTTTATCCCTAATTCCTAATACAAAAAGTCGTTTAAGTTCTTTTAAATTAAATCGTTTTGCTTTATCACTCATTACATAAAAATATCTTTCGGGTATTTTACCTCACTTAAAAACAGCCCTTGTGCCGGTGCTGATGCCGATGCAAATTTACGACCTTTTTTCTCTATGATTTGTTTAAATTCAATGATATTTATTTTCTCCTGTCCTACCTCTACTAACGTCCCGACAATTGCTCTTACCATATTCCTCAAAAACCTATCTGCCGAAATCGTAAATTTTAATTGATTTCCGTTTTCTTGCCAATATGCTTCTTTTATTTCGCAAATATTTGTTTTATTGTCTGCGTGCAACCTTGCGAAACTCGTAAAATCATCATAATTAAATAATTTACCCGCAGCTTCGTTCATTAAGTCAATATTTAAAGAACCATACGGAAAATACCAAACACTTTCGGTTGAGAATGCATTTTTTTCGGTTTCTATATAATACTCATAAGTTCTTGCAACCGCATCAAACCTTGCATGAGCATCATTTTTTACAGGTACAATTGAATGTATTGCAATATCATTCGGTAAAAAATTATTTAATCTTAAAACTAATTTATCTATATCAGAACATTCAAAATCGGCATGCCCATACATTTGCTTTGCATGAACTCCTGTATCTGTTCTACCCGCAGCTACCACATTTATTTCTCCCCCCAAGAGTTTAGACAATCTATCTTCTAAAACTTCTTGTACAGTTATAGCGTTCGGTTGTATTTGCCAACCATGATAATTTGTACCTTTGTAAGAAAATTCAATAAAATATCTCAAAACTAATTTATATTTGAGATGCAAAAATACAATAAGGATTTGAAACAGATTTTATTATTATCAGACACGCACAGCTATATCGACGAAAGAATTTTATTTTATGCCGAAAAAGCCGACGAAGTTTGGCACGCAGGTGACATCGGAAGTCAAGAAGTTATAGACAAACTCTCGGCAGTAAGTAACTTCAGAGCAGTGTACGGAAATATTGATAATCAATCAGTAAGAGTTCAATTTCCCGAAAATTTATTTTTTGAAGTGGAAGGTGTTAAAGTTTTAATGACACATATCGGTGGTTATCCGCCAAAATATAATTCTCGTTCTATTCAGTTAATCAATGAAAATAAACCGCGTATTTTTATCTCAGGACATTCTCATATTCTAAAAGTAATACCCGATAAAAAAAGAAATCTTATACATATGAATCCCGGAGCTGCAGGAATTTATGGATTTCATAAAATTAGGACCATGTTACGATTTTCTATTGATAAAGAAAAAATAGAAAATCTGGAAGTTATAGAACTGGGAAACAAATAGATTTAATCTCTGAAATATTAAAAATCCTGATTATTTCGCTTAGTTTCATTATATATTTCTTACTTTTGTTAGTCCAAACATAATAAAAAACTTATGCGTAACGCTGTAATAAAAGGTTCCGGTCATTTTTTACCGGAAAGAATTGTAAAAAATACAGATTTTTTAAACTATGAATTTTACGATGATAAAGGCGAAAAAATAACTAAGCCGAACGAAGAAGTCATTGAAAAATTTAAAGAAATTACAGAAATAGAGGAACGTAGATATGCAGATCCGGAATTCAAAAGTTCAGACATGGCGGCTGTCGCAGGAAAAAGAGCAATAGAAGATGCCGGAATAGATGCTGAAACTTTGGATTATGTAATTGTAGCTTCTAATTATGGTGACATAGATATTGAGACACAAACACCTGATTTTGTACCTTCTATGTCTGCCCGAGTAAAGCATAAAATAGGAATAAAAAACCCAAAATGTCGCCCTTATGACATGATTTTCGGTTGTCCGGGTTGGGTAGAAGCTATGATTTTAGCTACTCAATTTATTAAAGCTAATTTAGCTAATAACATTTTAGTTGTAGGTTGTGATAAACTAAGCGGAATTATAGATCCTCATGACAGATCTGCCCTTATCTTTAGTGATGGTGCAGGTGCTGTAGTTCTATGTGCAGAAGAAAACTCAGAAAAACAAGGTGTTTTAAATTATGACAGTTCAAATTTTGCAGGAGAAGAATTAAACTATTTATTTAGTGGTTGTTCGTTAAACCCAAATAGCAAAAAATACCATAGAAGTATAACCATGAAAGGACGAAAAGTTTATGAGTTTGCTCTAAAACACGTTCCCCCTGCAATGAAAAGCGTTATAGACGAATCCGGTACAAAAATAGAGGAAGTTAAAAAAATCCTTATTCACCAAGCTAATGCAAAGATGGATCATGCAATGGTACAGCGTTTGTATAGACTGTATGGAATAAAAGATTACTCTAAAGATGTAGCCCCTATGACCGTTCAGAAATTTGGAAATTCTTCAGTTGCAACAGTACCTACAATGTTCGATATTATAAGAAAAGGACAATTAGGAAATCATTGTTTTAACTCAGGAGATAAAATCATCATGGCAAGCGTTGGTGCCGGAATGAATATCAACGCATTAATTTATAAAATGCCTTAAACTAAACATGTCTTTTTTAAGAGCTTTAATAATACCTTTCCTCGTATTATTAACTATTTTAGACTTATTGTTTTTCAGAGCTTTAATTAAGTTATCTAAATTTGGGATAGTAGGATATGTTTTGATTTTTCTATTTGTTATAGAATTTTATTCATTCCAAGCATTTCGAGTTTTAACTAAATCTAAAATAGCAATAGCTGTATATATCCTCTTAACAGTGGCTTTATATGGTAGTTTAATTTACTTCCAAGCAACTGCATCATGGGGATTTGCAGCTCCGCAATACAGGAAAATATTTATATTAATTGCTCTTTTTATTACGCCAAAAATATTTTTGGCTCTGGGGATGTGTTTAGAAGACCTCATCAGAATATTAGAGTATTCATTTAACGGCAAAGACCATAAAAGTATTCCCGGCAGAAGAAGAACTATCGCAATGATTGCATGGGGTGTTGCAACTATCCCTTTTTTAGGGATTTTAGATGGAATTATTTTTGGTCGATATCGGTTTAGAGTCATTCGGCAAAAAGTAAAAATAGAAGATTTACCTAAAGAGTTTGAAGGCTTTACAATCACACAAATATCTGATGTACATAGTGGTAGTTTTGATGATGTAGAAAAAGTAGATTATGGTGTAAAAATGGCTCGAGACCAAAAATCAGATGTTTTGGTTTTTACGGGAGATATGGTAAATAATCATTATTCTGAAATGGTGCCTTATACCAATATTTTCTCTCAATTAAATGCAAAAGACGGAATGTTTGCGGTACTTGGCAATCACGATTACGGAGATTATGGGGATTTAACTCCTCGTGAAAAACAAGAAAGCATTCAGAAACTCCAACAAATGCAAAGAGATATGGGTTTTACTGTTCTTAATAATGAAATGCAAACAATTACCCGAAACGGAAAAAGACTTAATATTATTGGAGTAGAAAATTGGGGAAGCTCTGATTATTTCCCTAAAAAAGGGGACTTAAAAAAGGCTACAAAAGATGTTCAAAACGGAGATATAAATATTCTGCTTTCGCACGACCCTTCTCATTTTGACCATGATTTACCAGGTTATGATAATATTATAGACTTTGAAAAGTTTATGCATCTAACACTTTCAGGGCATACACACGGAATGCAATTCGGGATAGAAATTCCGGGCTTGATAAAATGGAGTCCTGTAAAATACCGATATCATCACTGGGCAGGTTTATACGAAACCAAAGGCAGACAACATTATGTTAACAGAGGATTCGGATATTTAGCATTCCCCGGGCGAGTAGGCGAATGGCCGGAAATTACTGTTATAGAATTAACAAAAGCATAAAACAAAAGCCCATCAAACGATAGGCTCTTTGGTTTTAAATTATTATTTTATCAAAAACTACTTACTTTTCTTACACTTCCACCTGAGGAGGCACTACTTATATTCGTTTTTAGTTTCCCATTCACTTTATATTTAACATCCGCTCCTGACGATGCTCGAGCATTTATACTTTCTGATACATTTAGTTTTACATCTGCAGAAGAAGACGCTCTTACTTTTACTGTTTTTGCATTCAAATCCTCTAATTCTACATCTGCAGAACTACTCGCCTGTATTGTCACAGTATCTGCATTCCCTTTTAATTCTACATCTGCAGAGGAAGATGCTTCTATATTTAATTTTGCAACTTCAATATTCCCTTCTACTTCTCCGGAAGAAGATGCATCTATATTTAAA
The DNA here is from genome assembly GCA_019218445.1 of Weeksellaceae bacterium TAE3-ERU29. GTDB lineage: Bacteria > Bacteroidota > Bacteroidia > Flavobacteriales > Weeksellaceae > Ornithobacterium. The sequence continues at coordinate 14,016 of JAHUUM010000030.1, forward strand.
GTTTGACCTTTAAAATCATACTCTACCTCTCCACTACTACTCACATTTATATTTGCCTGCTTAGTAGAAAACCGGCCTTTCACTTTGATCTCACCACTACTACTTGCATTAAAGTTTTCTATACTTTTTGCAGTAAGCTTCACTTTAGTATCAGAACTTTTTGTATAATTTCTAATCGACTCATCATATCTTATAACTAAAGTATTATTTTTCACTTCTATTATTAGATATTCCATCGCATCTGACTCTACATCAGCTTCATTTTTATTTCCCGGAGTTATCTCCACCTCTATTCCATGACTTACTTTTATGCCTGAAAAGTTTTGTAAAGAGAAATGCTTTTGTGTTTTTTCTTGGTCATAAAAACTTTGCTTTGCAGAGGTTTTACATGATGTAAGCCCTAAACTTACTACTAATGCTAAAATTAATGTTCTCATATTTTTTTATTTATTATCATAATGTCCGTAAACAGATAAAATAACAATTTGTTTTTTGTTTTCAAATACCTCATAAACAAGTCTATGTTTTACGTCTATTCTTCTTGATAAAACAAAACGCTCTCCATAACCTCTCAACTCTTCTGGCTTTCCCTTTCCCTGATAAGGATTTTCTTCCAGTGCTGTAATTAGATTATTAATCTTTTTTAAAAGCGTTTTATTTCCAGATTTTTTATGCTTTTTAACTCCCTTTATTGCTATTTCTGTTATTTCTATTTCGTAGCTCATAACCCGAAAAGTTCTTTTCGTAACTCTTCAGTTAAAGAAATTTTCTTACTTTCTCGACTTTCATCAATCATAGCAAAAAAAACTTCTTTAGACATTTTTATATTATCGTTTGAGTAATCTATTTCTTTATTTTTCACAACCTCAATTCCCATTGCCTCAAGGACTCGTACTACCATTTTATATTTCTCAACTCCTATATCTTCTTTAAAAATAATTGTATTCATAATTAATGTTTTGATTTCCTTACAAATATAGAAAATTATTCACTCAAAAATGTTTTATAGATTAATTTACTCTGTTTAACTCATCTTCATTTCCTAAATCTCGTTCTTGTACTCTGATTTTTTTATTTCCGAATTTATAACTTAAGCCTACTTTTACGTAACGATTATCATTATATTGATTATAAACTTGTTTAATATTATTGGTATTTACAGTAACTTCAGGAGTGGAAGTTTTTAAAATATCATTTACGGAAACGCTTAATTGTAAATCTCTGTTTAAGAATTGCATCTTCATTCCTAAATTTAAAGATTGTACACTACTCACTTCTGCAAATGTAGATTTTGCCGGAGCTTGATAATAATAAGTAGCTTCTAACTGTGTTGTTCCTTTAGCATTTAATAAAAAAGTTTGATTAGTGTAGAATTGGTAAGACCATCCACTAAGTATCGGTGTTCCTAAATCTATATTATTAATATATTTAGCATCTAACTTAAATGCAGTTAATTGAGAGGTTGTATTCCACCATTTAAATGGATTATACAATGCGGTTTGTTTTACACCGTAATTTACTCCTTTATAAAAATTTTCTCTACCATAAACTATTTGATTTTTAGCAGCATCAACAGTAATTAATTGACCGGAACCATCATTACGGAAATGAGTAAATAATTCTGTAATGAATTTATTTTTATAAATATATTTCAACTCAAAATTATTATTGATTTGTGGTTGTAAAGAAGGATTTCCCACCATATAAGAATTTGCGTTAACATACCATCTAAACGGATTTAATGCCCAAAATGAAGGTCGATTAATTCTTTTGCTGTAACTAAAATTAAACATATGATTAGGAGTTGCCGTATAACTCACATAAGCCGTAGGAAATAATTTATTATAATTTCTTTTATCTGTTTGGTTATAAGTTTTAGAATATCCTTCAGTCTTTGTATTTTCTAATCTTAAACCAAATTTAGCTTGCCATTTTTCACCAAAAGATTTTGCAATATCCCAATATAGAGCAGAAATATCCTCAGTATATTTAAAGTCATCGGTTTGTTTTGGGTCTAAAATCGGAGTTCCCGAAATCAAATTAAAATATTGTGTTTTACTATCGGTTTGAGTTCGTGTAAATTTAGCTCCGTAAGACATATTTGCCCAAGAAAACGGGTGTTCCATATCTACTCTTGCACTGTAATTATCCACTGCTTGGTTTGCTTTATTATTAGCTCTTGTTAAATAATCAATTGCGTTTTTACTCCCGAAAACTCGGTCTTGGTCTTTATTAAAAGTAAAATAATCTAAATCCATCGAAAGTTTTCTGCCCAGCGTATCTAACTTTTGTATATAATGCACATTAAATGAATGAGTTCCTGTTAATTCATCAGTTTCTCCGCTATTATTTACCTGACGTTTCCCTCCTGCTAAATCAGAAATATGAGTTGTTCCATAAGAAAAATTATCAGGGTCTGAAATTCTTCCTGAATACAATATCCCTAAAGTTGCTTTTGGTGTTAAATCATAATCTATACCCAATCTTCCTGAAATATAATCTTCTTTTTCTTTTATATTTATCTCATCATACCAAGTCTCATTCGGGTAATAAACCTTAGACGTTAAGTAATGATAATCATAACCCTTTCTTCCATCTAAAGAGGCTGTTACTTTAAGTTTATTGTGATTATAATTAAATGTGTTCCCTAAGTTGAATATTGGATAAGTTCCTTGTATATAAGAAGTTCTCACTTGGTTATTCCAACTGTTTTTCCGAGTTTCTTTTAAAACAATATTAATGAGTCCGCTGTCTCCTTCCGCATCATATTTTGAGGGTGGCGTTGTAATAACTTCGATATTTTTAATATCATCAGACGCCATAGTAGATAAATAATTCACTAAATCCTCTCCCGAAAGCTGAACTATTCTATCATTAATAAGCACTCGCACCGAACCTTTTCCTATAATCGCAATATTTTCTTTTTCTACATTTACGCCAGGCGTTTTCTTTAATACATCTAACGCCGTTCCTCCATTTGCCATCACTGAATTTTCTACATTAAAGACCATTCTATCGGCTTTTTGCTCAATAAGTTTTTTACGAGAAACAGCCTCTACCGCGTTTAGCTCAATATCTCCCGTTTCTAATTTAATAATTCCCAAATCTGTTTGAGTAGGCTTTATTTTTTTAGTTTTAAATCCTAAATAATTTATCTCTATATAAAATGGATTCGCAGACTCTACACTTATATTAAAAGTTCCACTCTCATCTGTTATTGTTGATTTTAATGTAGTGCTATCCGTATTATTCTTCGCAATTACATTGGCATAACTGATTGGTAAACCGCTACCGTCTTGTACTTTTCCTGTATATGTTTGAGCGTTTGCCACAAACACCATACAAAGGGCAAATAAAATAGTTAATGAATTCTTCATGTCTTAGAGTTTTTAGGATCTTTATTAAATAAACGTATCAAAATATAAAAGGTTGTAAAGTATAAATGTTAAAATTCATAGAACCTTTGACAGCACAAATATATAAACAAAACAGTATTATGCAAAACAAAATACTAAAAAACAAAAAATAGAGTTTAATTTTAAATTAAACCCTATTCTCATTAAGCACTGAATATTAAACACATAAGTGAAGTGCTTTCCTGAAAACTTAACTTATATCAATTTTTTCTCCTAAAAACTTTGGCTGAACATTAAATAAAATATCTATAAAAACTTTTGTTCGAGCTAAATATTCTCTTAGTTTAACCTTTTTTCCCATTTGTCCCGAAACATCTTTGGCATTAAATCCAATTGCTTTTATCCCGTGTTTTTCTGCAAGATAAATGGCTCTTTCATTATGGAATTTCTGAGAAATAATTGTTAACTCCTCTTGCCCGAAAATCTCTTTTGTCCTCACTACGGAATCCAATGTCCTGAATCCCGCATAATCTAAAAAAATCTTATTTTCCGGTATTCCATGCTTGATTAATTCATCTTTAAAATCCGTTGGCTCATCATAATATTTACTGCCATTATCTCCACTGATTAAAACAAAATCTATCTTTCCTTTTTTATAAAGCTCCACTGTGGCATCTATTCTATATTTAAAATACAGATTTATTCTTCCGCCTCTCACTTTTTTAGAAGTCCCGAGTACAAGCCCAACTTTATTCTTCTTAATCTGTGAAACATCAGAAAAAGTTTTCCCTTCCGCATTTTTCTCCACCGAATAATTAGCAAGAAAAATAAAGAGAACAGGAAGTATTAAAAGACTTAATATTAATATGATAAGTTTCTTTTTCATCTATATTTTTTATAAATCAAAACAAAAACCAAGCCTTAACTATAAAAGATAAAACTTGGTTTTCGAATAAATTATTTTATATATCATACCGAATTTATTTCAGTATTTCTATTCTAAATTTTGATGCGATTCTGAAACAAGTTCAGAATGACTCCGCTAATGTCTCCCTGAATTTATTTCAGGGTCGCATGAGATTAAGATTGTTTCTAACACACTCTTTCATTTCAACTTTCTTCAAGAAAGAATACCCCTATAATCCCCTCAAGGGGATATTAGATGTGGCTGAAACATGTTCAGAATGACTCCGCTAATGTCACCCTGAATTTATTTCAGGGTCGCATAAGAATTAAGATTGCTTCTAACACACTCTTTAATTCCAAATATTTAGAAGATTTTCTTCAAGAAAGAATACCCCTATAATCCCCTCAAGGGGATAATTAGATGTGACTGAAACAAGTTCAGAATGACCCTGCTAATGTCTCCCTGAATTTATTTCAGGGTCGCATGAGAATTAAGATTGCTTCTAACATACTCTTTAATTCCAAGTATTTATAAGATTTTCTTCAAGAAAGAACACCCCTATAATCCCCTCAAGGGGATATTACAGCAAAGACCGCTTTATTAGTCTTTTAATAAGTCCTTAAATTTCTTTTGGAATTTCTGCATTTTCGGGGCAATTACCGCACTGCAATAAGGTTGAGTTTTATTGTTCTCATAATAATCAGTGTGAGAATCTTCTGCCGGATAAAATTTATCTAAAGGCTGAATTTCAGTAACATATTTCCCCGGATAATCTCCTCTTTTTATAGAGTTTTGCATAGATTCTTCTGCCTCTTTTTTCTGCTGTTCAGTTTCATAGAAAATTGCTGTTCTGTACTGAGTACCAATATCATTCCCTTGTCGGTTAAGTTGTGTAGGGTCATGCAACACCCAGAAAACTTCTAATAATGTTTTATAACTTATTTCTTCCGGATTAAAGTAAATTCTCACCACTTCTGCATGTCCTGTATCTTCTGTGCAAACTTGTTTATAAGTAGGATTTTCCACGTGTCCTCCCGCAAAGCCCGATTCTACTTTTTCCACACCTTTTAATCTGTCAAAAGCTGCTTCTAAACACCAAAAACAACCTCCTGCCAATGTAGCTGTTTCTATTTTATTACTCATTTTTTCTGTTTTTATTTGTTTTGATTTTGTTTGTGAATTACAACTGATTACCATTATCAATAATAATAAAATCGATATTTTCTTATACATTATTTTTACTTTAAATTAAATGAATCACCATTTTAATCAATGGTATTATCTTACAAATTTAGAATTATTTTTTATTGAAGAATAAATTTTATAGAAATTTAACCTACACTTGCCCAGCCAATTTTTTTCTTATGATATAAATTAAAGAAATTAAGTATATTGGCATTTTTCTGTAATTGAAGGCTCGGGTCTTCGTCTATAGTTTCTTCCGCTGCATTTCTCGCAGCCTGAAAAATCACTTTATCCGTTTGTAAATCAGCTATTTTTAAATTTAAAATTCCGCTTTGTTGTGTTCCCATTACATTTCCGGGACCTCGAAGCTCTAAATCTACTTCTGCAATTTTAAAGCCATCGGTAGAAGTACACATCGTCTGAATTCTTTTATAAGCAGTTTCGTTCAGCTTATCTTTAGTCATTAAAATACAATAACTTTGCTCTCCTCCTCGCCCTACTCTACCACGTAATTGATGTAACTGAGAAAGCCCGAATTTCTCTGCACTTTCAATTATCATAATACTTGCATTCGGCACATTTACACCGACTTCTATCACGGTTGTAGCCACCATAATATCGGTTTCTCCATTAGTAAAACGTTGCATTTCGTAATCTTTATCGGCGGGTTTCATTTGCCCGTGTACAATACTGATTGCGTAATCAGGCAGTGGAAATGCCCGAGCAATACTCTCGTAACCATCCATTAAATCTTTATAATCTAACTGCTGAGATTCCTCTATCAGCGGATATACAATATAAACTTGTCGCCCTTTTTTGATTTCCTTTTTCATGAAACTGAAAAGTGCCAATCTGTCTTTGTCTTTTCCATGAATCGTCTTTATCGGTTTTCGTCCTGCAGGTAACTCATCTATAACAGACACGTCTAAATCTCCGTAAAGCATCATGGCTAAAGTCCTCGGGATTGGGGTCGCAGTCATTATAAGCATGTGCGGTGCTAATTTCCCCTTAGAAAATAATTTTGCTCGTTGAGCCACCCCAAATCTATGTTGCTCGTCTATAATCGCTAAACCTAAATTTTGAAACTGAACTTTATCTTCTATCAAAGCATGAGTCCCAACAATAAAATGTAAAGAACCGTCCAGCAATTTTTGATGAATTAACTTTCTTTCTGCTGTTTTTGTACTTCCTGTTAAAAGAGCAATTTCTAAGCCTATTTTGTCAGCCTCTTGTTTGAGTCCATTGTAATGTTGCTGTGCTAAAATCTCAGTAGGTGCCATTAATAATGACTGAAATCCATTATCCGCTGCCATCAGCATTGTCATAAATGCAACAATGGTTTTCCCGCTCCCCACGTCACCTTGCAATAATCTGTTCATTTGATTAGGCTTGGCTAAATCTGTCCGAATTTCTTTGATTACTCTTTTTTGAGCATTGGTTAAATCAAAACTTAAATGTTCGTGGTAAAATTCATTAAAATAATTTCCGATTTCGCTAAACGGATTTGACTTAAATTTTCTCTTCCCGTAGGCTTTTTGCGTCTGTAGAGATAAATGCAAAAAATAAAACTCTTCAAATTTTAATCTTTTCTGAGCCTCTTCTAATTCGGTGGTGTTTTTAGGGAAATGAATTTGTTTAAAGGCTTTGGCTCTGTCTATTAATCCGTATCTTTTTCTTATATCCAACGAAAGATTTTCTCTTATATAAGGCTCTACGTGAGAAAAAACTTCGCCTAACATTTGTTTCCAAGTCCTTTGATTTATTCCTTTTTTCTGAACTTTTTCCGTGGTAGAATAAACCGGCTCTAAACCTATTTTTACCGATTTATTTTTACTGATTTCCTCTATCTCGGGATGCGTGAAATTAATATGATTATTAAATAAATTCGGTTTTCCGAAAATAATGATTTCTTTATCTATTAATGACTTTAATTTCTGTTCTAACCAATTTGTAATTTTAAACCAAATCAGCTCAGTTACACCTGTTTCGTCCTGAAATTTAGCAACTAATCTTTTTTTTCTTTTCTCGCCGACTTGTTGCAGGCTTATAATTTTACCTTTTATCTGAATCTCCGCCGAAAAACTATTGATTTGATTAATTTTATAAAATGTTGTTTTATCCACATATCTGAACGGGAAATGATAAAGCAAATCTCTATAATTAAACAATTTAAGCTCAGACTTTATCACTTCGGCTCGTTGCGGACCAACGCCGTTTAAATAGTCAATAGGTGTTAATAGCGGATTACTCACAAAGCAAAGATAATAAAATAGATTTGTTATTTAATTGCTAAAAATTCTTTGCAAGCTTGCTCTATTTTAGGAAAAAAAGCCAAGAAATCTTTATTAAAACTTTCTTCTTTTATATATAGAGTTTTCACAGCAGAATCCATATTATTCACAAATTTTGTTCTTACACTCATTTGTTTTAGAGTTTCTTCTATTCCGTCCAGTGTACTGTATTTTTGAAACCAGTCATATTTTATCATTGCTTCCGTTAAGTACTTCAATTTTGCAGGATAAACTTCTTTGTGTTCTAACAATAATATATAACATCGGTTTTTAAAATCCTCAAAACTTTCATTTGAGAATTTATCCCAATTTTTAATTAAGAAATAATCATAAAATATATCTACAATAATGGGTGAGTATTTTCCAAAATCTCTGTGTAGTCTGGCAGTACTTTTCTTAACAATATCGTGTGAATCCGTAAAGGAATCTATATAGCGATGCAATTGTATTCCTTTTATAATATTAGGAGAAAATTTGTCCATATTTTTACCCCTGACTATCTCTCCCAAATGGTTTCCTACCTGAACCAAGGGCTGATTAAAAGAGAGTAATTGGTGAGCAACTAAATTCATATCTTAATAAAGATAAGATTATTTCTCCAATTATAAAACTATTAATTTAACTTATTGTCTATATACTGCTCAGTATCATTATTATTTTTAAGTATAGGGTATTTTTCCAGCATTTCTTCTAATAAATCCGGACCTAAACTTTTTGCTTTTTGCAATGCTTCTATTCCTTCTTTTTTATAGTTTAATAAGAAATAACAAGTACTTAATTGATATAATAATGCCGGTTTAGAGAATTTATGATATGCTTTAAGTATTGTTTTTACAGCGCTTTGGTATTCTCCTAAAATAATTTGTAATTCGGCAAAAGCATACCAGTTTAAAAACTTACCGGACTCCAGTTGTATAATTTTATGATAGGTAATTTGAGCCTCTTCCAGATATCCTAACTGAATATTTAAATATGCTTTCCTTTTATAATAAGCAACATTTATGTTATCCAATTCTATCGCTCTATTTATATAGTGCAAAGCCTCGGAATAATTTCCGGTTTGCTCATAAATAAGTGCTGCCTCGTACCAAGCTTTGTCTAATTGCGGATCTTCGTGTATGGCATTATGTAATGATTTCAGCGCTTTAAAATCTTCATTTATTTTTAAATAAGTTTGTCCTATTTTTAAATGAATATATGCTGCTGTATCATCAAATGTTTTGGCTTCTTTATATATTTCTATCGCCTCTTCATATTTCCCCAATTGTTCTAAACAAAAGCCCATTTGCATCATTGCATTAATGCTTTTCGGCAATATTACTACAGAATAATCAAAAGCTTCATACGCCTTTTCGTAATCTTTTATCATTAAATATTGAACACCTAATTCAAACCAAGCCTCTGCAGAATACGGGTTTAAATCAATGTATTGATTAATAAAATCTATACACTCTTTATGTTTATGTATCTCGTTAAAACAATCTACACAAGCAGCAAAAGCGATTTCATCTTCAATATTTAATTCTATGGCAGATTTAAAATAATAAAGTGCTTTTCCTATATTATTACTTGCCATGTGTTCATTTCCTAAACAATGTAATATAAAGTCTTTCTCATCTGAGTTTTCTAAAGCATCTTCATAGAATTTTATAGCTATTTTATGCATTCCTTTGAGCGACCAATATTTTGCTTGAGCCAAGGTAAAGTCTACATTATCTGTAACTACTTTTTTTAAATCTTCTATCATTTCTGAAGCAATGAAAAGCTCATCCATTTCTACATAATATTCTAATTCTTTCACTTGAATATCTATAGAATCTGAATGTATTTTCTTGGCATAATCTAAAGCTATCTTCGCATAAGGTAAGTCACCGATGTCTAAATAATAACCTATAATATCCTCTAGCTCATCGCTATCGTAATATAAAGATTCATTATTTTCTATCATTTCCTCAAACCTCTCAATCAGCTCATTGTCTAGAAAATCATCTTCCATAAGGTAAAGATATAACAATTTTATTTTTTACATCTATTTCTTATTATTTGTTTTTAAATATTTATAAACAGAAAGAGGAGCATTTTGCTCCTCTTTCTGTTTCAATTAAATTTATATTTATATTAATCCTTTCACAACTGTTATCATTTTCTCTGCTAATTCATCAGCTTTTTGTTGCGAAGTACTTTCAGTATAAATTCTAATAATCGGCTCTGTATTAGATTTCCTCAAATGTACCCATTCATCAGCAAAATCGATTTTAACCCCATCTATTGTATTCACTTCTTCATTTTTGTAATGGTCTTCTACTTTCTTAAGTAAATTATCCACATCAATTTCCGGAGTTAATTGAATTTTATTTTTGCTCATAAAGTATTCAGGATATTCTGCTCTTAGTTCACTTACTTTTTTACCTTTATTTGCTAAATGTGTAAGGAATAAAGCAACCCCGATTAAAGCATCTCTTCCGTAGTGTAAATCAGGGAAAATAACACCTCCGTTTCCTTCACCTCCGATTTTAGCTCCTTTCTCTTTCATTAATTCAACAACGTTCACTTCTCCCACAGCTGATGGGAAGTAATCTTGTCCGTGTTTTTTAGCAATATCTCTTAAAGCCCTGGAAGATGAAAGATTAGAAACAGCTGCAGATTTTACATTTTCCAAAACATAATCTGCAACAGAAACAAGTGTATATTCTTCTCCAAACATTTCTCCTTCTTCTGTAATAAGTGCCAATCTATCTACATCCGGATCAACCACAATTCCTAAATCTGCTTTTTCAGATTTAACTTTCTCCATTACATCCGTAAGATTTTCTTTTAACGGCTCCGGATTGTGAGGGAAATGCCCGTTTGGCTCACAATATAACTTCACATAATCAACTCCTAATTTTTCTAATAAAGCCGGAATTGCTAAACCTCCCGTAGAATTAACACCATCTACTACTACTTTAAAATTCGCTTTTTTTATAGCATCAACATCTACTAAATTATGTTCTAATATTTTTTTGATATGAATATCAAATGCATCATCACATTCAGAATACTCACCCAAATCATCTACTTCTACAAAATCAAAAGTTTCTTTTTCAGCGATTTCTAAAATTTTCTTACCATCATCTCCGGAAACAAACTCACCTTTTTCATTTAATAATTTAAGAGCGTTCCATTGTTTTGGGTTATGGCTCGCTGTTAAAATAATCCCTCCATCTACTTTAAGTTCAGTTACCATGATTTCTATCGTAGGTGTCGTACTCAAACCACAATCTACAACGTCTATCCCAACGCCTTGTAAAGTAGCAGTTACCAGTTTATTTACCATATCACCGGAAATTCTTGCATCTCTACCGATTACAACTTTTACCTTGTCTTTAGATAAACTCGATTTTAACCAAGTACCGTAAGCAGCAGCAAATTTTACAGCGTCCAGCGGAGTTAAGTTATCTCCTACTGCCCCTCCAATTGTACCTCTAATTCCTGAAATAGATTTAATTAAAGCCATTTTATTTTTTATTATTAGTTTATATTTTAGACTATAAAGTTAATCATTTTTTAATTTAAATCCATGAATTTTATTTAATTTGTGATAAATTATATATTTGGCACTCTAATTGCTATTTAAATAGCGAATTTAAAAAATATAATATTATGGGATTTTTATCATGGATTATTTTTGGATTAATTGCAGGAGCTATTGCTAAAGCTATTCACCCTGGGAAAGATCCTGGAGGATGGATTGTTACGATCATCATTGGTATCGTAGGAGCTTTTGTAGGAGGCTGGTTAGGATCTTTACTTTTAGGTGTAAGTGTAGACGGGTTTAACTTCTCAAGCTTCTTGGTAGCAATTGCAGGAGCTGTATTATGCTTATTCATTTATAGAAAAGTTACAGCCTCTAGATAATCAATCAAGAGTAAAACTAAGTTTTAAAAAAGCCACTTCAAAATTGAAGTGGTTTTTTTTAGTAAATTAATTTTTCACTTGTAGCATTCGCCAATTTTGAGAAATATCTTTTTTAGCTTTTACTTCTTTAAAGTCAGATTTAAAAACTTTCTCTGTTTCCTCTTTTAAATCTTGATGAATCTCTAAATATATTCGTCCGTTTGTATTTAAGTTCTCTACACTAAAATCTTTTATTTTCTTATAAAAAAGTAAAGGTTCTTCATTCGGAACAAATAGAGCTTTATGAGGTTCGTTATTCACAACTTCCGGTTGCATTATTTCCTTTTCTTTTTCAGGAATATAAGGCGGATTACTTACAATTAAATCAAATTTTGGCAAATCAGAATAGTCATTTTGCAATATATCAAATTGTATGAATTCTATTTTTACTTGATTTATCGCAGCATTTCTTTTCGCCACTTCCAAAGCTTCTTTACTAATATCTAAAGCATAAACCTTTGTATTAGGAAAATTCTTTTTCAAAGCAATTGCAATTGCTCCGCTACCCGTTCCTATATCTATTATATTTCCTGAAAAATCTGTTTTTTCTAATTTATAATCTTCTATAACCCATTCAATAAGTTCCTCTGTTTCAGGCCTCGGAATCAATACATTCTGATTTATATAAAGTTGATTCCCCATAAAATCACACTCCCCTAATACATATTGATACGGTTTTCCTTTCTGTAAATCAAAAAGTGCTAAATCAAATAAAAGTTTGGATTCTTCTATCTCAGACCAACTTTCATGTAAAGCCAATCTAATAATCGACTTGTCTTTTCTTAAATATTTCTCTGCCAAAGAATAGAAAATCACATCTATTTCAGCTTTAGAATATTTATCTTTTAAGCCTCTTTCAAACTTATTTTTTATATCTTGAATTGTCATTTATTTATTAAATTTTTCTATGATTTGCAAAGCTAATGCCAATGCTTTTTGACCGTCCTCCAAAGTAACCGGAATTTCTTTATCATCCACAATTGCATCTGCAAAACTTTCTAATTCATCTAATATCGCGTTGTTTGCTTCAATTTTAGGATATTCAAACCATATTTTCTTTTTCTGTTTTTCAGCATTTTCTAAAACCATAGAAAAATCATCAGTATTAGAATCTGTTGCATCTTCCATTCTAATAATTTCTGATTTCTTTTCTAAAAAATCAATGGCAACATACGCATCCTTTTGAAAAATTCTCATTTTACGCATATTTTTCATAGAAATTCTACTTGTCGTAATATTCGCTACACATCCATTTTCAAAAGCTAAACGAACATTCGCAATATCCGGAGTCTCACTAATAACCGACACTCCACTACTATGAATTTCTTTTACCTCAGATTTAACTATAGATAAAATTACATCTAAATCATGAATCATTAAATCTAAAACTACAGGAACATCTGTTCCCCTCGGATTAAATTCAGCCAAACGATGTGCTTCAATAAATAAAGGCTTTTTAATTTGATTTTTTAATGCTGAAAAAGCCGGATTGAATCTCTCTACATGCCCCACTTGACCTTTTACATTATATTCTTTTGCCAAAGAAATAATTTCCTGAGCTTCTTCATTTGTATGTGCTATCGGTTTCTCAAGAAAAACATGTTTCCCTTTTCTAATTGCTTTTTTGGCAACTTCAAAATGAGATAATGTGGGTGTAACAATATCCAAAACATCAACCTTATCTAACAAATCATCTAAATCAGCATAAAAAGTATATCCAAACTTTGATTCTATATTGTTCCCATTATCAGTATCTACATCATAAAAACCGACTAGTTTATATTTAGGAGATTGTTCTAATAATTTTAAATGTATTTTACCTAAATGCCCTGCTCCGGCAACGCCTATTTTCAACATCTTATTAATTTTAAGTATAAAAATAATATAATTTAAGCGATTACTTCTATAATTAAATGATTTTTTCCATTTTTGTATAAAATTAAACATTGAACGAGAGCTTTAAATATAAAGGGAAAAGAAATCAATTAATTCAAATCTTAAAAGCTAAAGGAATTGAAGACGAACGAGTCCTTTCAGCTATAAATAAAATTCCACGACATTTATTCATTGATTCAGCTTTTGAAAACCATGCCTATGAGGATAAAGCTTTTCCCATAGCAGCCGGACAAACTATTTCTCACCCATATACTGTTGCTTTTCAAACTCAATTATTACACATTAATCCCGGAGAAAAAATATTGGAAATAGGAACAGGTAGCGGCTACCAAACAGCTGTATTAGTTGCTATGGGTGCTGAAGTTTATACCATAGAAAGACAAAAAGCATTAGTAGATTTTTCTAGAGAAATTTTTGAAAAAATAAAAATATCTCCAAAATATCAAACTTTTGGTGATGGCTATAAAGGATTACCTACTTTTGCTCCTTTTGATAAAATTATAGTAACTGCCGGAGCTCCGGAACTCCCTAAAAAACTTCTTGGTCAGCTAAAAATAGGTGGAATAGCTGTTATCCCAATCGGAATACAAAATCAAAAAATGTATACTTTCCTAAGAATAACAGAAAGTAGATATGAACAAATGAATTTCGGAAATTATAAATTTGTTCCTATGCTTAATAATAAAGATATTATAGATTAATAACTAAACCTAAATCCGTTTCATATAACGGATTTTATTTTAGCTGAAATTTTTAAGTAATAAAAAAAAGCCACTAAGCA
>JAHUUM010000031.1 GCA_019218445.1 Weeksellaceae bacterium TAE3-ERU29
TAAAATAATAAGAATATGGCATTAGAGAAATCAACTAAACAATTTGCATTAGGAATTGATATAGGAGCAACCAATACAAAATATGGGTTGGTAAATCAAAGAGGAGAAATACTTGAAAAAGGGGTTTTAAAAACAGGTGGATATCCTGATGTAAATGATTTTATCCAAGCTATTTATGACAAAGTAGATCCTATTATTGAAAAATATGTGGATGAAAGAGTTTTTGCAGGGATAGGAGTAGGTGCTCCGAACGCAAATTATTTTAAAGGGACAATAGAAAATGCTCCTAACTTAGAATGGAAAGGGATTGTTCCTTTTGCTGAACTAATGGAGGAGAAGTTTGATGTGTCTTGTAAAATGACAAATGATGCTAACGCAGCCGCAGTAGGAGAAATGATGTACGGTGCAGCAAGAGGTATGAAAGATTTTATCATGATAACATTGGGAACCGGTGTTGGTAGTGGTATTGTTTGTGGTGGACAGCTGATTTATGGGCATGACGGGTTTGCCGGAGAACTTGGGCATACAATCGTAAAACCTAATGGAAGAAAACACTGGGCAACAGGATCAGAAGGAAGTTTAGAGGCTTATGCGTCTGCAACGGGAATTGCAGTAACAGCTAAGAAAATGCGTGCAGAATTTCCGGAGTCTATGTTGAATGACTATAAAGAAGGAGAGTTAAATGCTAAGACAGTTCATGATTGTGCTTTGAAAGGAGATTTAGTTGCTATAGAGGTATTAAGATATACAGGACAAAGGTTAGGTGAAGCATTGGCTAACTTTGTAATGTTCTCTTCGCCGGAAGCTGTTTTATTATTTGGAGGAGCTGTAAAGGCAGGAGATTACTTATTAAAACCTGCAAGATTACACATGGAAAGAAATTTATTACCGGGATTCCGTGGAAAAGTAAAATTAATAGTAAGTGAATTAGACGAAGCAGATGCTGCTATTTTAGGAGCAAGTGCTTTAGTTTGGGCTTAATAATAGAATAAATTTCTAAATTATAATAAATAGTGTAATGTTTCAAAACATTACACTATTTTTGTTTTATTATGGCAGTTGCAATTATAGAAAGCGGATCAACTAAATCAGATTGGGTTGTGTTAAATAATGATTATCAGGAGATTGTAAGGACTCAAACCATTGGGTTCAATCCCATTTTTGTAAAGAGTGAGGATATTCACAAAGAAATAATTCAAAATCAAGATTTATATAATTTAGCCGATGAAATAAATCAAGTTTATTTTTATGGTGCGGGTATTCGGAGTTTAATGCTTAGAAGTATTGTAAAATCAGGATTTAGTAAAGTATTCAATAATGCAGAAATTTTTATAGATACAGATTTAAAAGCAGCTTGTTTTTCAGCTTATAACGGAAACCCTGTGATTGTTTGTATTTTGGGGACAGGTTCTAATTCTTGCTTTTTTAATGGTAAAGAAATTGAAGAAATAACCCCTTCTTTAGGCTACGTTTTAGGAGATGAAGGCTCCGGGAATCACTTTGGCAGAATATTGATAAGGGATTTTTTTACACATAAAATGCCGACTGATTTGCAAAAATCTTTTCAAGATAAATATAGGATCAATAAAGATGAAGTTATCGAAAAAGTGTATAAAAATGCTTTTCCTAATGCTTATTTAGCGACTTTTAGTAAGTTTGTGGCAGAAAATAAAGAGCATTCATATATTAAAAATGTAATCTATAAATGTTTAGATGAATTTTTTATTTATCAGGTATTGCCGTATCCTCAAAAAACTGAAACTGAAATTAATTTTATTGGTTCAATCGCTTATTATTATCAAGAAATTTTAGAAGAAATTGCCGAAAAATATCATTTAAAAATAGGGCAGATTATTCAAAAACCGATAAATAATCTTGTGGAATATCATAAAAATTATATTTTAAAATAGAATGAATTTAGTATTAAAGAGATTATCATTTATAATATTATTGATCAGTGGATTATTATTTTCTCAGCAAGTTTGGAAAAAACCGTTTGAACCTGTAAAATTAAAGCAAGATTCTACGCATATTTATTTAGAGGATTACTTTTTTAATATAAAAGATACGGGTTATAGAGTTACACATATTCCTGAGGGATTGGAACTTAGAGTTTATAATAATTATGAGTTCATTTTGTACGGAAAACAAATTAATCCTGTTGATTATTTGGGAGTTTCTGTAAATTTTGCAGAAAGAGTGATTCCAATTCAACAAAATAAAGCAATTAATAATATTGAAAAAAATCCGAAAGAGTTTATTTATTTAACTTCAATTTCATTTCTGAAGAATAATAAAGCATTAATTTTAAAAGCTGAAAAGCCTTTAAAACAAATATTGGCAGTTATAGATAATATTCTAATTTCACAAGAAAATATCATTTATAACGAAGATGAAATCACTATAAAAATTCCTGATTTTGCTAATAAATTAACGAAATCTAATTTAAGAGTTTTTGGGTGTGATAATCAGCGATTAAGTAATGATTTGTGGATTCCGCTAACCTACGGAGAACCTATAAATGATTATAATATGTTGCAACGCAGTGACACTCATTCAAACATTGTGTATTCTATTCTAATTGATAGATTTAACAATGGCAATTTTAGTAATGATAAACCTTCTTATAATTCAGGTGTTCTCTCAATTTTGAATTGGCAAGGTGGTGATTTAGCAGGAATTACACAGAAAATAAGACAAAATTATTTTGAAAAATTAGGGGTAAATACTTTATTGCTTTCGCCTGTTAACCAGAATATTAATAAAGAATTAAACGTTGAAAGAACAGATTATAAAACGACAAGTTTTTTAGGTTATTATCCTGAGTCTTTCAAATCATTAGAATCGAGATTTGGTACAGAAAAAGAGTTTCAAAATTTAATAGGAATGGCTCATGCTCAAAAAATGAACATTATCTCGACTTGTATTGTTAATAAATTAAATAATAATGATTTAGAATCTGTTTCGGAGAATGATTTAACCAAAGTACCTTTTGAATTAGATTTGAAGAATGAAAATACATCTTATGCTATTACCGATAGTATTGTTAGTTTTCTGAATAAATATAAGATAGATGGCTTGCTCTATTTCAATGCTGAAAAAGATTCTCGGTTTTGGGAGAAATTAAATTCAAAAATAAAAATGCGTGTAGAAATCCCTACCAATAGAGCTATTTTTCAAATTAATGAAGTTTTAAATTCAAATTTATTTAATAAAGTCAGAAAAGGATTTTTTATTGAAAATGAACGTGATACAAATTCATTTGCAGATGAATTTTATAAAAGTTTACAACTTAACGGATTTCATCATTTGAATTTACAAAACACAGGCGGAATTTTAGAAAACAGAGTAGGAGAGGAGGCTCAAAATAAATTCATTCAGGAATATGCTTTTATTGCGACGACGGCGGGTATTCCTAATATTTTTTATGGTGATGAGGTTGGTTTAAAAGGTAAGAAACCTTTTGATAATCTTAGAAAAATGCAGTTTTTAGATTTATCTTTGGAGCAGGAAAAACTAAAAAATACGATTGCAAAATTGAATAAAATCCGAGCAAGTAGATTAGATTTAATGTACGGAGATACGCAAATTTTAGCAAGTGAAAAAGATTATTTGGCATTGGCAAGAAATTATTTAGACAAAACAACAATTGTGATTTTTAATTTAACGAATGAACAAAAAGAAATAACTTTTTCATTACCGAATTATGCCCAAAACAAAAGTTATTTTGCCGAATTTGGTTCAGATTTCATGATTGACAAAGATAAATTTATAATTATTCTGCCAAATAAAGAGATAGATATTTTAGGAAGTCAGTAATTTAAAGTACTATATATAAGCATAATTTAAATCGATTTATATTTTATAATTTGAGCCACACTACATTTCATTAAGTGAGGGAGTAATCTACAAAATACTTAATGTCCCAAAAGTTTATTATGCAGAAGGTAGTTTTAGTTTAAGAAATTAAAAATATAATAAAAAAGCCGAAACTAAGCAATAATGGCTGTAGTTTCGGCTGTAATTACACCAACTAATTAATAGTCAGTTTACTATGTAGACCCACAGGGATTCGAACCCCGACAGGCGGCACCAAAAACCGATGTGCTACCGTTACACCATGGGTCTCCGTTTTATTGGATTGCAAATATAAAACGTTTATTTTATTTTGCAAAATTAAAATTAAATTATTTTCTAAATTTTTTCTATTTCGTGTACATTTATTTGTGTTCGGAATTTTCCATAATTAATTGTAACTGATTTATTCTCCAGCTTTTCTATTGTTCCTACACTGGTACTACCTATAATTCTTACTCTATCTCCAATTTTTAAAGAATCTATACGTTGCTTTGTCTCTTTTTTTTCTTTCTCCTCTATTTTCTGTTGAATTTCTCCTATTTTGTCTGCTTTTTGGTTTAGCTCTTTTTTCAACTTCTGTTTAACTCGACGTTCTTTTTTCTTCTCTTCAAAGTGATTTTTAGGCTTTTTAGCATTTTCCATTTCTATCAACTTTAAGAATTTAGTAACTAATTGTTTTCTACTTTTATTCTTAAAATAAGAGTCAGCCATTTCCGTTATCTTTTGTCCTAATTGAATATTTTTTCGTTCTGTATCATATAATCTCTGAAAATCAACTAATTTAGACTGAATTTTATCGTGTGTTTCTTCTAACTGAGAATGCTTATCATCAGATTTTTCTTTTAATTCTTGCAGTGCATTTTTTGTTTTTTGGACAGTGAATTTTTCTTGTTGAAGTTTTAAAATTGTTTTATCTAAACGTATTTTATTTCGTTCAATTTTCTTTTTTGCCTTATTAATTAATCGGTAAGGAATTCTATTTTTTTCAGCAACTTCAAAGGTAAAAGAACTTCCTGCTTGTCCTGATTCTAAAACAAATAATGGCTCTAAAGTTTTTTCATTGAAAAGCATACTTGCATTTTGAGCATGAGGCAATTGCTCTATTAAAATTTTAATATTGGTATAGTGAGTCGTAAAAACTCCATATGCTCCCATTTCATAAAACTCTTCCAAAAAAACTTCTGCCAAAGCACCTCCTAATTCGGGGTCTGAACCTGTTCCAAACTCATCTATTAAAAGTAATGTTTCTGCATTAGAATTATAAATAAAATAATGCATTTGTTTTAATCGGTATGAATATGTACTTAATTGATTTTCAATAGACTGATTGTCGCCGATATCAGTAAAAATATTCTCGAAAAAGCAAAAATTACTTTTCTCATGTACAGGAACTAATAAACCCGACTGCAACATTAATTGCAACAATCCTATGGTTTTTAATGTAATACTTTTTCCTCCGGCATTTGGCCCGGAAATAACCATAATTCTGTGATTATCATCAAAAGCAATGGATTGCGGAATTATTTTCTTTCCCTCAGCCTTATGCTTGGCATAAAGTAGCGGATGATACGCCTTTATTAAATTTAATTTTTTATCCTGATTTAAATTAGGCAAAATAGCATTAATCTCCTCAGCGTACATTGCTTGGGAGGCAATTAAATCTAACCGGAAAAGAAAGTTTTGATAATCGATTAAATCAGGATAAAAAACAGCGACATTGGCGGTTAATTCTCTTAATATCTTTCTGATTTCGTTTTTTTCATCTTCTGTCAGTTCATCATATTCTCTTTGAGATTTTAAAACAGATTCAGGCTCTATAAAAATAATAGAGCCTGTTTTGCTACTTCCCACCATTCTGCCCGGTACTTTCTTTCGGTGTGTTGCCTGTACCGCCAATACTCGTCTACCATCAGCTACAGACTCTCTAATATCGTCTAAATATTCCGAATAAGCTCTTGCTGCTCCTTTAAATCTATCACTTAATTGCTGATTTACAACCTTTAAATTAATCCTAATTTCTTTTAATTTAGGTGAAGCATCATCTTTTATTTCACCACTTTTATCAAAAACAGTATTTATCAGTTTTAATATTTCTTCCTGAAAGTTTAATTTATTGATGTGATTATAGAATATCGGATAATAATCTTTAAACTTCTCCAGAAACTTCATTAATTCTTGTATCTGAAGCATTTGAGATTTTATTGCTAAAAATATAGAAGCAGGTAATTGATAGTTTTCTACTTCTATATTTTCTAAATCTTCCCGAATATCGTCATATTCACTAAAAGGAAATTTATTATTAGATTGATTAGCAGATAAATATTCATTCGTAGCCTTTAATCTAAATAAGGCTATTTTTTTATTCTCTATTGGTTTCTGCTGAAGAATTACTCTCTCCACACGCTCAGTCTTGGCGTATTTGGCAACTTCCTTCAACACTTTATTAAACTCTAAATCCTCTAAGGTCTTCTGTGGAATATTCATTACTGCAAAAATACCAATTTATGTTTTGAATAAAAGTTTTTCTTCTCTATTTAGATTTAATTGATACAAAAGTATAACTTTAAATCTAAAACACCAATAAACGAGTTTTTTAAACTTTGTATTATTTTTTTTATTTATCTTAGCTGATAATTAAATAATTTTTAGACATGACCATAAAATTAGTTTCCACTTTATTTTTTAGCTTCATAACCATTTTCTGTTTAGGACAGACAACTAATATTTTAGAAAAACCTAAAGTAGATGAGAGGGTTGAATTGTTGAGTATTGTTTTTCGACTTGCGGAAAGTCAGGAATATAGTAGAGAAGATTTCAAACTTTATACAGATAAGATTGAAGATTATTATTCCCCTTATAAAAACCATGAACTTATTGAGTTTATAAAAGAACTTAGGAAAAAAGAAGCAGGTGTTGGATATGATGCTGTCATGAAAATGGCAATTCATCTTGATAATCAATTAAATCCTTTAGTTGAGTTTACAGATGAAATTCCGGATAAACGCTGGGGAAAAGACAATGCAAATAAATTCGTCAGATTATTAAAGAAGTTTTATAAAGACACTAATAGCCAAAAGTTTTTTAATGAAAACAAATTGTTATATGCAGAAATAAACGAAAGATTTCTTCCCGTGTATGAGCATCTTGACTTAAATTGGTACACGACATTTTATGGAAAAGAGCCAAATGAAGAATTTATAATAGTGAATGGTCTTGGTAATGGAGGTGGAAATTATGGACCTTCTATTGAATTGCCAAATGGAGAAAGAAAGGTTTATGCAATTATGGGAACATGGGAAACGGATAGTTTAAATATGGCAAAATTTACACTTGATAATCATTTTCCTACTTTACTTCATGAATTCAATCATTCATTTGTAAATTATTTATTAGAGAAAAATCCAAAACTCTACAAAAAAAGTGGAGAGAAAATGTTTGAATTTGTTAAATCTGATATGGAAAGTCAGGCTTATAGGAGTTGGGAGATAATGTTTAATGAAGCCTTAGTAAGAGCAGCCGTTATAAAATATATGAAAGACCATAACTTTGATGAAAAAATTATAAATGAGGAAATTATTCGTCAGAAAAATAGAGGTTTTGTGTGGATTGAACAATTATTGTCAGAACTTGAAAAATATGACAATTCAAGAGATATTTATCCAACCTTAGAAAGTTATATGCCTAATATAGCAAAAGCATATATTACGTACGCAAATGAAATAGAGGACTATATTAAAGAATATGATGAAGAAAGACCTAAAGTAATTTCTATTGATGAGTTTACAAATGGAGACCAAGAAGTAAATGGTTCACTAAATCATGTTACAATACATTTTGATAAGCCTTTATTAGGCAAAGGACAATCTGTTAGCTATGGAGATGATAAGAATGCTCTTCCTAAATTTAAGTCTTTAAAATATTCAGAAGATAAAAAAACGATTATTATAGAATGGGAACTTGAAGATAATAAAAATTATGAGTTTGTTCTCACAGGATTGGCTTTTAAAACTCCTGACGGAATATCTATGAATGATTATAAAATCCAATTTAAAACAAAAAAATAAATACCAATAGAGAAAAATATTATATATAAAAATAAACTTACCTTTGTAGTCTAATCAATTTAATTGAACTTAAAACTACTCATATCATTAATCATAATTAGTGTTTTATCCTTATTTATAGGGCAAACGCAAATCTCTATTTGGGAGTTTTTTGAACCGACACAAAACGGAGAAATTTTAAGAGAAATCATTTTTACACACAGATTACCCCGATTATTCACTGCGATATTAACGGGCGTATCCTTACCACTTTCAGGTTGGATTTTGCAAGAATATTTTAGAAATCCACTGGCAGGACCTTCGGTGTTGGGAGTTACCTCTTTTGCGGGATTGGGTGTAGCTTTAGTAATTGTGGGCGGAGTTTTATTCGGTTTTTACGGTTGGAATAATAATCCTCTGATTTTAATAATTTCTGCCGTTTTAGGCGGACTTTTCGCGACTTTTATACTTACGGGAATTGCTCAAAAAATAAAATCATCTTCGGCATTGATTATCATAGGATTTATGTTTTCGGCATTAGCCGGAGCTGTTATTTCTATATTGCAGTTTTATGCAGAAAATCAATCATTAAAATCATATATAGTCTGGAATTTTGGCTCTCTCAACGGACTTAATTATGAGCAGATTTTATATTATTTTATTTCGGTGATTATAGGTTTTATTTTGATTAAAAAGATTATTCCTAATTTAGAAAAAATGCAACTCGGCGAGGTTTATGCTCAGAGTATGGGAGTAGATTTAAAAAATTTAAGAACTCAAATTGTATTGATTTCATCGCTTTTGGTTTCGGTTTCCACTGCACTCGTTGGTCCGATTGCGTTTATTGGCTTGGCAATACCGCATATTTGCAGAAGTTATTTAAAAACCTCCAATTTCAAAAAACTATTTTATATGGTAGTTTTATTGGGGGCAAATTTATTGGTTTTATTCTCAATCATAGCCGAAATTTTCCCGACAGGAGTATTACCGATTAATATAATTTCAGCCTTATTTGGAGTGCCGATTGTACTGAGTATCGTGTGGAAACAAAAAACTTTTTGGTAATGGAAAAAACGATTTCTTTAGTATTAAAAAATCTAAGCGTAGGTTATAAAAACTCAGTTTTGAACGGAATAACCACAGAAATAAATTCCCCACGATTAATCGGGATTATTGGACGAAACGGAAGCGGAAAATCAACACTTACCAAAACATTATTAAAGATTATTCCACCAATAAACGGCGAAATTTTATTGAACAATAAAAACATCAATGATTTTTCCGTAAAAGAATGGGCAACTTATTTTTCAGCAGTATTTTCAGGCGTTCCGAACGTTCCGCATATTTTGGTAAATGAACTGATTGATTTAGGCTGTAATAAAAATAATCCACAAAAATCGGAGATTATAAAATGGCTTAAAATTGAAGATTTAATAAATAAATATGCCGATGAATTAAGTGACGGACAATTACAAAAAGTAATGATTGCGAGAGCTTTAAACCAAAACACACCTTATATAATTTTGGACGAACCTACGAATCATTTAGATTATATCGCAAAAGATGAAATATTTAGTTTGATAAAAGAAATTGTTCAAAACCGACAAAAAACTATATTTTTAATTTCGCATGAAATTGAAAAAGTAAAGAATGTTGCTGATGAAATTTGGCTTGTGGAGAATGGTAAGATTACTAATTTATAACTCTGAATTTATTTCAGGGTCTCACACGCTTATCACGTTTTAATGATTATTTTCTTACCTGATGAGATTCTGAAATAAGTCCGGAATGACAGGATTAACCAAAGAGATTACTTCGTCGTTCCTCCTCGTAATGACGGGACTTCCCGACCGTCATTGTGAGCGTGGCGAAGCAATCTGCATTGTCACCCTGAATTTATTTCAGGGTAGCACACGCTTATCACGTTTTAATGATTATTTTTCTATCAGATGATATACTGAAACAAATTTAGAATGACGATTCTTATTTATTCAAACTCTTAGCCGTAAGAATATGAACTCCGTTTATTGAAGACGTGAAAATTACAATTTCAGTACCGTCAGTTTTGAATTTATATTGCTTTTTAAGTTTCTGTAAATCGTTTGGGAAGTTTCTTTTTATAAACCGAATTGATTTATTTTTTAAATATTTCTTAGGATTTTCTATACTTTTTATATCTGTATAAATTTCTCCCGGGAAATCATTTATTAAATCGTTGGAAGTGTATAAATGTGTGTTTAAATCTAATTTTTTAAGTCCAAAATCTTTTGCAATTCTATTAAAAGCACCACTTTTCATGATTGAAGCATTCGGCTCGTATAAATATTTGAGCGGAGTAGAGAAGGAGCTGATTTCTAAATCATTAATATTATTGAAAATATATTCAGGCTGATTGGTTTGTAAATTTACACAATGAATTTTAATATCTTCGGTTTTGTTATTTTGTAGAATAAAAAGTAATTCTTTCAGTTCATTTTTCACCGAAACAATATGAATTTCTTTGATATTTTCTAATTTATTTACAGCATCTTTCAAATCCAACATTGGACTGAGTTTCAGCATTAAATAATTAGTTTTATCTAAACTTTTTAAAATAATTTCTAATGGAGAAGGTGTTAAATCTTCTATTTTAAAAACGCGGTTTTTATTATCATCTCGGCGAGAAGGGTCGGCGTAGATAACGTCAAAATTCTCGTGAGTTTCGTCTAAAAAAGATAATCCATTCAGATTTTTAGATTGAATGTTTTTTAAATCTAAATTTTTAAAATTTAATTCTGCTATCTTTTGTAAATCAGAGTTTTGTTCAATATGGTAAACTTCTTTGAATTTCTCGGAAAAAGCCATACAATCAATTCCGAAACCGCCTGTAATATCCACGATTTTTTTAGCTTTAATTAAATTAGCTTTGTACAAAGCGGTATCCCAAGAAGAAGTTTGTTCAATGTTTATTTTCGGTGGGAAAATAATATTTTTTGCCTTGCTTAAAAATGGAACTTTTTTAGAGAATTTTTGTTTTCCTGCAATTTGTTCGGCTAAAATGTGCATGGGAATATCACCAAATGGACTTTTCTTTAATGCTAATTTATGGGGATTTTCGTTTGCATTTTTTTCAATCCATTCTTGAATTTCAGGAATTAATAATTTCTCTAAATCCATGGAAATTACTCGTTATCGACAGAATCTTTTTTAGTTTCTATTATAAAAATATCCTCGTTTGGTTTTTTCATAAAATATTTTTCACGAGCTAATCTTTCGTAAGAATCTTTATTTTTTTCTAAATCATTTAATTGCTCTTCCTGTTTTGCTAATTCCTTTTTATAATAAGTTATATCTTCTTCTAATTCTTGAATCTCATCATCTAATTCTTTATGCAATAAATAAGAGTTTTGATCGAAGAAAAGCATCCAAACTATGAATAAAGCCCCTACGATTAAATATTTATTCCAAAGGAAAGAATACCATTTTTTATTTTCCTCACTCATTTATATAGAGTTTAGTTTATTATTAATCACGGCAGAAAGCACTTCTACGGCAACTGTATTTTTCTTTTTCTCGTTAGGAATAATTATATCGGCATAATTTTTAGAAGGTTCTATAAATTGCTCGTGCATAGGTTTTAACGTTTTTTGGTAACGAGTTAAAACTTCATCTAAATCTCTTCCGCGTTCTTGTATATCTCTTCGAATTCTTCTTATCAATCTCTCATCGGAATCGGCATGAACAAATAATTTTAAATCAAAAAGCTCTCTTAATTCCGGATTGGTTAAAACTAAAATTCCTTCAACAATTACCACGTGTTTTGGGTGCGTAATAATTACTTCTTCCGTTCTGGAATGTGTTAAGAAAGAATAGATAGGCTGTTCTATAACTTCTTTGTTTTTAAGTGCTTTTATATGTTTTACGAGTAAATCAAAATCTATGGCTCTGGGGTGATCAAAATTAATTTTCTCTCTCTCGGCAAAAGGCAAATGACTACCATCTTTATAGTAGTTATCCTGAGAAATCACAATGACATCCTCAGAAGATAATGTAGATAAAATGTTATTTACAACCGTAGTTTTTCCCGAACCTGTTCCGCCGGCAATCCCAATAATAAGCATAAAAAATCTAATTTCTGCAAAGGTAATATTTTATGATGTAAAATTAGTTTAAAAATATTTTTTATTAAAAGTTTTAATCTTTATTTGCCTTTTGGGCTTATATTTACTTCTCCGCCATCACTAAATACATTAAAATATCCCAAAGTGTTACCCGTTAAATTTGTAACAGGATTTGTAGGGGTCGCAGCTATTTGGTTTTGGTTTAATTTTACTCCTTCCAGATATATGTAAGCATTCTTTGTTATATTTCTCATTCTTACAGTTATGTATTCATCTGTTTTTCCTTCTATTATAAACTTGATTACATTTTGTAAACCATCAAACCCATAATCTTTAAAAATTTCACTTTTTTCTATAGGAAAATAATTCTTAAAAAATACGAATTGATAGTAATTCTCTATTCCTTTTGGATCGTAAAACTTAGGCTTTATTTCTATATAGTTTTTATCTTCTACAAAAGGAACTTCATACTTTTCAACTGTTGCGTTCTGCAATTCCACTATTTGAGGCATTTTTTCTATTGCTGTAATTCTTTCACCTTCCACTTCTATATCCAGCCTGTAACTATGCCCTACAAATCCTATTGTAGAATCATAATTATATATCCCCTCTGATGTTTCCCATAATGTATAAGTTTTATTTAAAGTTAAATCCGTAATTTTCACTGTAGCATTCCCTACTCCGGGATAATTACTCATAGCTAATAAAGGAACTGTTTTTTGTATAGAAACATACGGAGTTGATGTATTGCTCAGCTCTGCATAAATCACCATTTTAGACTCAAACCGACTCAAAGGGACATCATCATTACAATTAGTAAGTAATAAAATTAAAAATAGATATAGTAATGTATTTTTCATTTTTTTAAAATTTAAAGTTCCAAGTAATTGAAGGAATGAATTTAAATAAAACTTGTTTTTTCACTTCATACTCTCCCGGTTTATCCTCATTTTGTTGAATGTTTATAAAGAACGGATTTTCCCTACCGTAAATGTTGTAAACTCCAAACGTAAGTTCAGATTTTCTATTTCTATCATTTCTAATCAACCAACTTAGATTCACGTCTAATCTGTGGTAATCAGGCATACGGCTACCGTTTCTTTCCGAATATTGCAAAACCTGCTGTCCGTCTAAAGAATATCTGCCCGAAGGAAAAGTAACTGCACTTCCCGTTTGGAATACATAGGCAGAAGAAACACTCCATCTATGATTGATTTTATATAATGTAACCAAAGAGAAATCGTGGCGTTTATCTTGTTTTGCAGGATACCATTTATTATTATTAATTCCGTTGATTTGCTTTTCGGTTTTAGATAAAGTATAAGCTAACCAGCCGTGTAATTTTCCTATGTTCTTTTTATATAAAAACTCTAAACCATAAGCCCGCCCTTTACCAAAAAGAAGTTGTTTTTCTACAAAGATTTCTTGTAAAGAAGAACCATCTTTAAAATCTAATTGATTTTCTAAATTCTTATAAAATCCCTCAATACTAAACTCCCCATAAGTTGGATTTAGGTTTCTGAAATACCCAAAAGATATTTGATTTGCTATTTCAGGTTTTATGATATTACTATTCATAATCCACCTGTCTGAGGGAGAGAAAAAAGCCGAATTTGCAATCAAGTGAATATTCTGTGTATTTCTTGAATATCCGATTTTAAAAGATTGCTTATTATCGGGTTTATAACTGATGCTCACACGAGGTTCGGGCTGAAAATAGTTTTTTATAATTTTCCCATTAGTTTGTAAAGTATCCGCATTCATTTCGGCATCAAAGTTATAATAATATCCACCTTTTAGAACTGTAAAATTAGATAACCTCATACCATATAAAACACTCCATTTATCATTTAATTTCCAATCATTTCTTATGTAAATTGCGGTTTCTAAAGCTCTTCTTTCTTTTGTACTGAAATCAAGCTGAGATAACTCTTTTATTCCGCCGGGAATATTATTTAGCTTTTTAATATTTATTCCGAACTTCCATTCATTATTTGGGTTAGGATAATAATTGAAGTCTTGTTTTAATGTTAAATCTTGAACTTTAGAAATAATACTAAACTGAGGATCTGTCCGTTTAATATCTATTTTATAATCAAAATTACTGTAAATTAAAGTAGTGTTTGAAAATAATTGCTCGTTCCAAATTCTATTAAAACGTAAAGTTGCAGTTTTATTTCCCCAGTTAATTCCTACTCTATCATTTATACCGAGTACATCTCTACCAAAATAGCCGGAAAGATAAATATGGTTTTTATCATTTATCTTATAATTAACCTTTGCATTAAAATCATAAAAATAGACATCATTATCCTTAAACTTATCATCAAGTTTTAGAATTAAATCTGCATAAGAACGCCGTCCGGAAACAATGAAAGAGGCTTTGTTTTTTATTATTGGTCCCTCTACATTTAGGTGAGTAGAAATTAAGCCCAATCCCCCTGAAACATTATAAACTTTATTATTCCCCTCTTTCATATTTACATCAACCACAGAGGAAAGTCGTCCACCATACTCTGCCGGAGCAGTTCCTTTGTAAAGCGTAACATTTTTAACCGCATCGGAATTAAAAGTTGAGAAAAAGCCCAATAAATGAGCCGCATTATAGACAGGAGCTTCGTCCAGCAAGATTAAATTCTGATCTAAACTCCCGCCTCGCACAGAAAACCCACTTTGTCCATCGCCCAAATTAGTAACTCCCGGTAAAAATTGAAGTGATTTTATAATGTCTTTCTCTCCAAAAATGATGGGCATTTTGTTAAGTGTAGCAACGCTCACCTTTTCCATCCCCATTTCTGTCCGATCTACTTTATTTAACAGCTTCCCTTTAGTAACAACTTCTTTTAGTGAGATATTTACTTCGTTTTGCGTTAAAAAAACATCCTTTTCTATATCTGAATTTAAATTAATATTTAAAGACTCATCGTTATATCCGTCTAATTTAAACGATAATTTATACACTCCTTTTGGCAATGTTAAAGAGTAAAACCCGTAATTATTAGAATACACAGTACTACCATTTGCCTCAACCCCAACATCTTTCAGGCTTTCCCCATTGTACAAATCACTTACTTTTCCGTTTATTGTAAACTGTTCTTGAGCAAAAACAATGGAAGTGGAAAGAATATATAAAAACAATAAAATATTTTTCATGAATAATTAACGTTTATAAAAATGATTTTCTATCTTTTATGTTACAAATTTAAGGATAACTATAATAAATTCAATTATTTTTCATCAGTTTTAAGGTTAATTTATTTTTTATCTCATTTAGTTTTAATAATCTGTTTTTATAGATTACTTCGAACAAGATCTGTAATGACATACGTTTTATTAACTCTATTTACTTCTTGAAAGAACCTTTTTACGTCATTGCGAGGAACGAAGCAATCTCTAATAGGGGTACATTTTTGGAAAAAACGTACAACTTCTGAGAAAAGCGTACACACTTCTGAGAAAATCGTACACACTTTTTGGAAAAATGCGTTGCATCTTCACGATAATGCACTGCATCTTTATGATAATGCGTTGCATCTTTACAGAAATGCGTTGTGTTTTTGATGTGTTTTTCTATAAAAGAAAGACTCCCGAAAGGGAAAGATGAATGAATTTATTGGTTGTTTGTGTTAGGGGACAAAGGCTTAGGTTAGATGAATCGCGTGAGGGATAGTAACGGAAAGCCCACAGCGTAGCTCCGCGGAGCGAGGACTTGCAGTGGATAGCCCGACCCGATAGGGGCACGCCCAAAGAAATATTATTAAGTTAATTGGTGTAAGAATGTAGGCAAGTTGGGGTCAATCTATTTTAAGGACTGACCGTTTCCATTAAGTACGCACAAAACATTGCTCCGTAAGTCCCTACAACGTAGCCCAATACTGCCAAAAGCACCCCCACTGTCGCCAAAGATGGGTGAAACGCCGAAGCTACTACCGGTGCAGAGGCTGCTCCACCTACATTGGCTTTGCTACCCACTGCCAAAAAGAAAAACGGAGCTCGGATAAGTTTTGCTACTCCAAACATTAAAGCTACGTGTATCGCCATCCAAACTAAACCAATAACTAATAAACCGGGATTTTCCAGCACTTTGGTTAAATCCATTTTCATTCCGATAGAGGCTACCAGAATATAAATAAACACGCTTCCTAATTTACTTGCACCCGCACCTTCGTAATTCTTGGCTTTTGTGAAAGATAGTGCAATCCCAACCGCAGTTGCAATGGTTATCATCCAAAAGAAATTGGAAGTGAAGGATGATAATACACTTTGTTTATCATTGAAAATCGGAAAATTATCAGAGAGATAATCGGAAATAAAGCCGGCTCCAAAATGGGCTATTCCTACACCAACAAAAGCAATAGATAAAATAACGATATAATCTGTAAGTGTAGGGATTCGTTTTGTCTTTTCGGAGAATGCAATTACCTTATTTTTAAGTGCCTCTATGGCTGAATTATCGGCTTTGAGCCAACGATCGATTTTGTCGGATTTCCCGATTCCGTATAATAAAAATGCCATCCAAATATTAGCAACCACAATATCCACTAATACCATAGCCGCATATTTTTCGGTATTATAATGGAATATTTCCAACATTGCCGCTTGATTTGCACCACCGCCAATCCAGCTTCCCGCAATGGTGGAAAGTCCTCTCCATACGGCATCAGATCCTACTCCGCCGACGGCTTCAGGATATACCGCCGAGACAATTAAAATCGCTAAAGGTCCTCCAATGATAATCCCGACTGTCCCTGTGAAAAACATTATCAAAGCTTTTGAGCCTAATTTAAAAACGGCTTTTAAATCGACACTTAATGTCATCAAAATTAAAGCAGCGGGCAACAAATATCGGCTTGCCACAAAGTATATTTGAGAAACTTCAGGAGCGATTATCCCAAAAGAATTGAATAACGCCGGCAACATATAACACATTAAAAGTGCCGGGAAAATTGTATAAAATCGTGTCCAAAATTTGTTTTTGAGCGAAGAGGTGTAAAAAACAAAGCCTAAGCAGAACATCAGAATTCCAAAAACTACTGCATCATTTTCAATTAGCGGTGTTGACATTTCTTATTTTTTTTGAATTTCGGCTAAAATAAAAAATAAAAATCAATATTCTTTTTAAGGGTATCAAAAATATTTTAAGTTTATTTGAAAAGATAAAATAACTATTGATTTAAGGGTTTTGTTTTCTATAATTTAGATATTTGAATTATCTTTTTATAAATTTGCTGAATGTTAAAGAATTTATTGCTTATATTCATAGGTGGAGGTTTAGGGAGCACACTCCGGTTTTTTCTATCTCAGTTAAATCAATATTACTCTTACGGGACTTTTTTAGCCAATGTTTTAGGATGTCTTGTGATTGGGTTTGTTTTAGGTTTATATGAAAAAGAAATTTTTGCCGATTTTCATAAACTTGTTTTTGCCGTAGGTTTTTGCGGTGGATTCACCACTTTTTCCTCATTCATTGCAGAAAACTATAAACTATTACAAACAGGAGATTATTTTACATTTCTGAGCTACATTGTATTAAGCATAGTCGTGGGACTTGCAATGATTATTGTTGGCTTTAAAATCAGTACGTACTTTTAAGGTTTAATCAAATTTAAAAAGTTCATAAGCCTCTCTTTCCAAAGATTCTCGATAATCCGGATGAGCAATAGAAATAAGTAGTTTAGCTCTTTCTTTATTGCTTTTTCCGAATAAATTCACAGCTCCGTATTCTGTAACAACCCAATGAACATGTGCTCGAGTAGTAGTAACATTAGCGCTTGGCTTTAATCTTGAAACAATTTTACTTACTCCTTTTTGAGTGGTAGACGATATTCCGAAGATAGGTTTTCCTCCCTCTGATAAGGAAGCTCCCAATGTGAAATCTAATTGACCGCCAACTCCGGAAAATTGATAATTTCCGATAGACTCTGCACAGATTTGTCCTGTTAAATCAATTTCTATCGCACTATTAATTGCTACAGCTTTCTCGTTTTGTCCGATAATGCAAGGATTATTTGTATAAGAGGAAGGTTTTAATAAAACACTTGGGTTGTCATCTACAAAATCATATAAATCCTTAGTCCCGAATAAAAAAGTACCAACTATTTTTTCTTTATCTATATTCTTGTTTTTTCCGTTAATTACACCGCTTTTTACTAAAGGTAAAATACCGTCAGAAAATATTTCTGTATGGATTCCTAAATTTTTATGATTATTCAAATTGTGTAAAACAACGTTTGGTAAAGCCCCAATACCAATCTGTAAGTTAGATCCGTCTTCTATTAAGTTTGCAATATGTTTTCCTATTGTTATATCATTTTCAGATGGAGCAGGAGAGGGGACTTCAGCAAGAGAAGAGGTGTGTTCTACTGCATAATCAATTTGATTTATATGAATATACCCTTCCCCAAAAACTCGTGGTACATTTGGGTTTACTTGAGCAATAATGATTTTTGCAGATTCCATTGCCGCTTTAGATAAATCTACGCTAACTCCAATAGAGCAATATCCGTGCTTATCCGGTGGACTAACTTGTACCAAAGCAACATCTATATCAATGTATTTTTCTTTAAAAAGTTTTGGCATTTGACTTAGAAAAGCAGGGGTATAGCTTCCTTGCTCAGTATTAACAGCTCTTCTAACATTTCTACCTACAAATAAACTTTTGACATTAAAACTATCTTTAAATTCAGGTTTTGCATAACTGCCATCATCTGAAGTGATAATTTGAAAGATATTTACATTTCTTAACTCTTTATTGCGATTAATAAGAGCTTTTATTAATATATTCGGAGACATGGGGACAGTATGAATAAATACAGAATCTCCATTTTTTATAACTTCTAAAGCTTCGTTTGCCGAACAATATTTTGTTTTCTTCATATGTATAAATATCAATTTTATAAAAGTAGTAAAATAATTTTAATAATTTATATATTTGACTAAATAGATAGACTTAAAATTAGAAATAACCATTTCATTAATAGATAGTTTAAGTTTAATTTTAGGTGAAATAAATCATTTTTTAGTAATATATTAGAAAAATTCAACCTTATTTAATAAATTTGTAGAGCTAAAGAAAAAAATCATGACAAAAAAAACATTTAGAGAAGTTATTGCTGAAGCTATGAGCGAGGAAATGCGTCGCGATGAGTCTATATATTTAATGGGGGAAGAAGTAGCAGAATATAATGGTGCTTACAAAGCATCTAAAGGTATGTTAGATGAGTTTGGTCCCAAAAGAATTATAGATACTCCTATTGCGGAGTCTGGTTTTTCCGGTATTGGAGTAGGTTCTGCAATGAATGGAAACCGACCTATTATAGAGTTTATGACATTCAACTTTTCTTTGGTTGCGATTGACCAGATTATAAATAATGCGGCTAAAATGAGACAAATGACCGGTGGACAATGGAATATTCCTATTGTTTTCCGTGGGCCGACTGCTTCTGCAGGTCAATTAGCGGCAACACACTCACAAGCTTTTGAGAGCTGGTATGCAAACTGTCCCGGACTGAAAGTAGTTGTACCATCTAATCCTTATGATGCAAAAGGGTTATTAAAATCTGCAATTAGAGATAACGATCCTGTAATCTTTATGGAGTCTGAGCAAATGTATGGGGATAAAATGGAAATACCGGATAGTGAATATTTAATTCCGATAGGTTTAGCAGATGTTAAGAGAGAAGGAACAGATTGTACTGTTGTATCTTTTGGTAAAGTAATGAAAGAAGCACTAAAAGCTGCAGAGGAATTAGCAAAAGACGGAATAAATGTTGAGGTTATAGATTTAAGAACTGTTCGTCCGTTAGATTATGATACAGTAATAAAATCTGTTAAGAAAACAAATCGATTAGTAATTTTAGAAGAAGCATGGCCATTTGCCTCTGTATCTTCTGAGATTTCTTATATGGTACAGCAAAAAGCTTTTGATTATTTAGATGCTCCTGTTAAGAGAATTACTACTCCGGATGTTCCATCGCCATATTCATCTGAACTTTATTATGGAGCATGGTATCCTAAAGCATCTACCGTTGTAGAAGCTGTAAAATCTGTGATGTATAAAAAATAAGAAATAGAATTTTTTATAAATAAACCTCTTTTTGATTATGTCGAAAAGAGGTTTTTTATATTGAAATATTTTAATAAAATAACATAATGAATTTAAATAAAATAATTGCGGTATTATTAATTAGGTTAATATTGGGATTTACAGTTTTAATGCAAGGATTTGGAAAAGTTTTTAAAATGGGAGTAGAAAATATTTATAAGAATATGTTTTCTAAATTTGATGGAATTCTTCCTGATTTTATAAACTATTTTACCGCTTATTATACTTCTTATGTAGAGTTGATAGGAGGTTTACTTTTAGTTTTAGGATTCAGGACTAACTATACACTTTATATTTTAGGTTCAGTTTTAGTTATTGTAACTTTTGGGCATGGGCTTGCAGAAACTATTTGGGATATGTCTCATGTAATGTATCGTGCAATGTTATTAATCGCTCTTCTATTACTCCCAAGAGAATGGGATAAATATTCGGTAGACTATCAAATAAATAAATCTAAAAAATAAATTTATATTATCTGATTCTAATCTATCCTACGAAGGAAGGACATAAATCAAAAAAAAGCCGGATCAATGAGTTTTGAGCCGGCTTCTTTTTTTAATATTGATATACAGAATATCTTTAGATGTTTTATTATTATTAAAGTATATTTATTGGTATAATAATAAATATACTACATTTAATTAATGCTGATATGTAGATATAAATGATAATGAATATATTAAATAATTATTATGTAATTTTGTAACCTTTTGAATTTAAGAATATGAAGATAAGAATAGTATTATTAACATTATTGTTGAGTATTTTGTCTTTTGGACAAAAGAAAAAAGAAACAAAAAAAGAGGAGAAGAAAGACTCAATTAGTTCGTATGAAAAAATTGTAAAAGATGCCGTAAAAAAAGAAGGTCTTTTTACAATTTATGAAAAAGAAGACGATTTGTATTTTCAAATTCCTGATTCTTTAATGGGAAGAGATATGCTAATTGTTAATAAGATATCATCTGTCGGGAGTGAGTTAAATGATGCGGGATTAAACAGAG
The DNA here is from genome assembly GCA_019218445.1 of Weeksellaceae bacterium TAE3-ERU29. Taxonomy (GTDB): domain Bacteria; phylum Bacteroidota; class Bacteroidia; order Flavobacteriales; family Weeksellaceae; genus Ornithobacterium. The sequence continues at coordinate 21,107 of JAHUUM010000031.1, forward strand.
GTATGAACTATCAAAATATCTTGATGAGATTTTACAAAAGTAAAAAAGGTAAAAAAGTTTGGGTAAAATCATTTGATCCTAAAATTCACGTAGATTCAGTTGATAATATATCTAAATCCGTAGCAGCAAATTATAACGAGTCTATTTTTGAATCTTTCAAAATAGAAGCATTTAATAAAGATTCTACGGCAGTAATTATTAAGGTAAATAAAGTTTTTGACGGGACAAGCACCTCTTTCAATGATTTATTGAATAGTTTGGGCTTAGGTGGAAGTGTAAATAAAGATTTATCTTTTATAAGTGAAACTAAAGCTTTTCCGGAGAATGTTGTAGTGAAATCGGTTTTGTCTTCTAAAGTTACGGAAGGAAATGATAAAGTAAATTTGAGTATAGATGTAACGTCTAATATTGTTCTATTACCCACCATTCCTATGAAAGCAAGATTTTATGATGACAGGATAGGTTATTTTAATGAGCCTAAATGGTATTATAGTGATACTCAGCAAAGAGTAGATAAAAGAAAACTGATAACAAGATGGCGTTTAGAGCCGAAAGATGAAGATGTCCAAAAATATCTGAACGGCGAATTAGTAGAACCAAAGAAAAAAATTGTATATTATATAGATCCGTCTACTCCAAACCAATGGGTACCTTATATAATGCAAGGAATTCTTGATTGGAATGTAGCTTTTGAACAAGCCGGATTTAAAAATGCAGTAGAGGCAAAATTAATCACAGAAAAAGACAAAGATGATTTTGATATAGATGATGTTCGTTATTCTGTATTGAGTTATGCGGCATCTGATAAAGCAAATGCAATGGGGCCGTCTGTAGTAGATCCGCGTTCCGGTGAGATTATAGAGGCAGATGTAATATGGTGGCATAATGTAATGACTTTGCTTCAAGATTGGATGCGAGTGCAAACAGGAATTATAGATCCTAATGCAAGACGAACCACATTTCCTGAGCATACGATGGGAAATGCAATCCGATTTGTGTCTTCGCATGAGATAGGGCACACATTCGGATTAAAACATAATATGGGCTCATCTTTTGCGTATCCTGTAGATTCTTTACGTTCGCCGGAGTTTACATCAAAAATGGGAGGAACCGCCCCTTCTATTATGGATTATGCCAGATTTAATTATGTGGCTCAAGAAGGAGATAATGTGACACAAATTACGCCTGAAATAGGAGTTTATGATAAGTATGCCATTGCATGGGGATACCGATGGTTACCTGTAGAATCACCTTTTGAAGATAAAAAAATAAGTGAAAAATGGATAGAACAACATGCAGGAGATCCATTATATTTTTACGGAGAGCAACAGCCTTCTTTAGAAGTAATAGATCCGCGTTCTCAAAGTGAAGACTTGGGGAATAACGCAATGAAAGCAAGTACTTATGGACTTATAAACTTAAAAAAATTGATGCCTTATATCTTAGAATGGAATTATGAAAAACAAGAAAATTATACCGATGCAGGAGAATTTTATATGTCAATTATAAATCAATGGCAATCTTATAACTATCATGTTTTAAATAATGTAGGTGGAATTTACATAACTCCGTCGGTTTATGGAGACGGGCAGAATACTTATCAGCCTGTGCCGTATGAAACTCAAAAAGAGGCTTTAGAGTATTTAATTAGAAATGTAATGCATATACCACAATGGTTATTTAATGATGAGACGGTTTTAAAGAAAGTAAAACCTATAAAGCCCTCACCAATGGGAGGTATTCAACAAGCCCCCTATTCTTTAGCGAGAGAAATGCAGTATTCAATCATTTATTATTTGTTTGAAAATAAAAGATTGTTGCGTTTATTGGATAATGAATTTAACCCTGATGAAACTCAAAGAAACATGACTGTTCAGGAAATGTTTGATATTATGCGAGAAGCCGTATTTACAGGGGAAAGAGAGTTGGATATCTATCAACGAATGGTTCAGAAAAATTATGTAGATGCTTTAATCATAGACAACAAAAATTTATTCCAAAAAACAGAGAAAGGAGCATTAAAAGGAGTGTATTCTCCAATGCCAATGATGTGCGATGAGATAGAAAATCAACAATTAAAAGATGAGAGAAAAATCAATTTAAATTATGATTCTATGACACGTGTCTCTGAGGTAACATCTTATAAAAGAGCAGAACTTTTAGAAATATATAATAAAATAAGAAGAATAAGAACACGAGATCAAGCAACAAAAAATCATTACAATGATTTGATAATTAGAATAAAAGAAGCGTTAAATATTAATTAAAACAAATGAAAAAAATTATTAATTTATTAACACTATTGATTCCAATAGTGTTTTATGCACAAACGAGGACAGTGCAAGGAACTGTAAAAGACAATTCGGGATATCCGATTCCCGGAGTATCTGTGTATGTACCTTCTTCTGTAGTGGGAGAAGCGGTAACAGACGGAACGATAAGTAATAATGCCTTAGGGACTATTACAAATGATAACGGAGAATTTAGCCTAAGTATTCCTACAACTGCTAAAGAATTAACATTTAGCTATGACGGATTTGATTCTAAAACTATTAAACTTTCAACTAAAAATAGATATGAAGTAACATTAAAAAGTTATTTAGATGATATTCAGTTGAAAGACGTAGTAGCAACGGGATATCAGAAAATAGAGAAAAGGAAATTAGCCTCTTCTGTAGTAGATATTGATATGGATCAAATTAATCAGAAAGGAGTCTCTTCTATAGACCAAATGTTGCAAGGACAAGCAGCAGGAGTTTCCGTTTCACCTGAAACAGGAGCACCGGGGCAATTATCTAATATTAGAATTAGAGGAACCTCTTCATTAAGTGGTGTAAAAGACCCGCTTTGGGTAATAGATGGAATCCCGATGGAAGGGAATTTAGTTCCGGATTTGCAGGATAAAGAAAATATAGGAGAACTTAGAAATTATTCTATCGCAGGTATAAATCCTGAAGATATCGCGTCTATTACTGTATTGAAAGATGCCTCTGCAACTTCTATTTACGGAGCAAGAGCAGCAAACGGAGTAATAATTGTTACTACCAAAAAAGGAAAAAAAGGAAGAATGACAGTTAATTTTTCCGCGAATACTTTTGTGAACTTTATGCCTGATTTTGAAAAAATTAATTTATTAAACTCAGATCAAAAAGTTGATTTAGAATTAGCTATGGCTAAAAGAGACGATTTAGCTTATCGCTTAGGAAACGGTTCAGTAGCAAGGATTTTGAATGCGGCAGGAGAGTTAGATGAGTATAAAAAAACCGGAGATATTACACCGGAAACTTTAGCTAAAATTAATGCGTTAAGAAATAATAATATAAACTGGTGGAATGAGCTTTACAGAAGCTCTATTAATCATCAATATACAGCGTCGGTATCAGGAGGAGGAGAAAAAAATACATATTATTTCTCTTTAGGATATTATGATGAAAAAGCATCGCTTAAAGAAGTTGGACTACAACGATATAATTTATCATTAAAAAATGATTATCAATTAAATGACAGGTTAAAAATAGGGGTTACTTTATTAGGAACTATGACTAATAGGAATTCATATTTAACAGATAGAGGAGCTTTTACAAATCCTAATAATTATTCAAGACAGGTAAACCCTTATCAATTAATAAAAGACGCAGAAGGAAACTTTGTGTATGATGAAAATGTGAATGCAGATTTACGTGCAAATTCAGATTTTGTAAAGTTCAATATTATAGAAGAAAGAGAAAACACTTATAATAAGCTGAAAGCATTGCAGTTAATAAGTAACTTTGACTTAGAATACAAAATTGCTAAAGGAATTACTTATAACTCATTATTCGGATTGCAGTTAGAGCAAAACAGAAACGAAAAATATGCAGGTGAGAATTCTTACTATAACAGAGCATATATTGCAGGTTCAAGATATTTTGATAAAGGAAAACGTAAATATTGGTTACCAAGCGGAGGAATTATTCAGAATTACAACTCGGATTTCTTTAATTATATGTGGAGAAACTCGGTAAATATAGATAAAAAATTAGGTCTGCATGAAATTAATGTATTGGCAGGGATTGAAATTAGAAGTGATAAAACAGAAGCTATTTCATCAAAAGCCTTTGGTTTTAATGAGAAAAATTTAACTACTCAACCGGTTATATTCAGAAGTGAGAGTGATGCATTAAGCCCTATTTATCTTCCGTATAAAAAGTCTGAGTATGAGAACGCTTACGCTTCTTACTTTGGTACAGCATCTTATACGTATGATGACAGATATACAGTTTTTGGAAGTGTAAGATATGATGGATCAAACTTATTCGGAGTAAATCCGGAATATAGATATTTACCAATATGGTCTGTTGCAGGAGCATGGAATGTAAGTAACGAAAGTTTCTTTGACGGAGCAAAAGATATCGTTTCTAATTTTAAAATTAGAGCATCTTACGGATTTCAGGGAAATATAGATAAAAACACATCTCCGTATGTAGTGGGAGAGTATAATACGGCAAGTATTATTCCGGGTACAACAGAAGATGTAATTACTGTAATTTCTCCACCGAATGATAAATTAAGATGGGAAAAAACAGAGAATAAAGGAATCGGAGTAGATTTAGGATTCTTAAAAAATAGAATCAATATTATATTTGATTTATATAACAGAAAAAGTACTGATTTAATTACCTATCAGAATTTACCACATGAAACAGGATTTAAGAAAAATGCTGTAAATTATGGAGAGCTTACAAATAAAGGTTTTGAGATTAGCTTAAACACTATTAATGTTCAGACAGAAGATTTTACTTGGGCTACGGGAATTAACTTGAGTAAAAATGAAAACGTAATAGATAAAATTCAGTATCAATACGCAGATAAAACTTATAGACCAATAGGAGAAGGGAAACCAATAGATGCAGTTTGGACTATCCCGTATGCAGGATTAGACAATGATGGTATTCCAACATTCTATCAAGACGGGAAAGTAGTTTCAGCAGTAGATTTCTATCAATTAGAAGACCCTTATGCGGCATTTTATCCGGGATATTTAGTAAAATCAAATTTAAATGAACAACAAATAAGGGATTTATTCCAGTACAGAGGCTCAAGAAGTCCCGAGTTTTTCGGAGGATTATCTAATATGTTCAGATATAAGAGTTTAGAGTTAAATGTAGCAGGAACATTTGTTTATAACAAAACAGTATTGGCAACACCGGCTTATAATTTTACAGCAGTAGACCCGGGGTTAAACTACCAATCAACAATATTAAATGCTTGGACAGAAAATAACAAAACTGATTTACCAAGAATTATAGGAAGAACAACCATTCCGGACGGATTAGTTTACAATTGGTTTAATGGTAATGACCCTTCAGGTTCTTATGGAGCTTTTGATAGTTTTGCAAAAGACTTAACTTATTTTAGATTTACAAGTATTAGATTATCTTATAATATACCTAATAGTATGATTGAGCATATGGGGATTTCTAACTTCAAACTTTCTTTAGAAGGAAGAAATTTATTTGTGATTAGCAATGGTTACGATGGTTATTTTGATCCGGAAACTTACGGAAATATTTATGCACAACCTATACAAAAATCAGTTACAATAGGACTTAACTTACAATTTTAAAACATGAAAAAAAATATATTTATATACAGTTTATTATCGCTTTTTCTATTTCAGTCATGCGATGATTATTTAGACATAGAGCCAAAAGACCGAGTAATCCCTACAACTTTATCAGATTATAGAGGTTTAATGACCTCGGCATATTCATCCTTTCCGGCTACTAAAAGTAAAGCCAGTGTAAGAGCAGATGAAATGACAATTAACCCAAATGATGGTTCTGCACCTTATTATAAAGACGTCTTTTTATGGAAAGACAATGATTATAGTGAGGAAACTACAGAGTTTGATTATGATTTATTATATAAAACAATTTTTTACTCTAATGAAATTATCATCAGCGGAGGAAAGAAATTGCCGGAAACAAAAGATAAAAAACAATTAATGGCAGAAGCTCACGCAATGAGAGCTTACTCTTATTTCGAGTTGGTAAACTTATTTGCGAAACCTTATAGTAAAGAAAATGCATCAGGTAGAGGAGTGCCTTTAGTTTTAGAAATTGACTTAGAAAAAGCGAATAAACCATTAAGTTTAGAAGAAACCTATAATCAAATAGAAAAAGACATTGCAGAGGCAGAAGCTAATATGCAACAAACTACTGCAACAGAAGAATATAAATATAGATTTTCTAAAATAGGTTTAGATGCATTTAAGGCAAGAGTTTATTTATATAAAGGAGAATGGCAAAAAGCGATAGATGAAGCAGATAAAGTATTGGCAGTAAATAACAATTTATTAGATTTAAAAAACAATGCAGATGGTCTATTCCCGAACGAGGTAAAATCACCAGAGAATATAATGGCATTAGATTATGCAATAGATAATGTTGTGAATAGAATGGCTATTGCTACAGATGAGATAATTAATTTATACGACAAAACCGAAGATTTACGTTTTGCTTTGTATTATACAGAGAACAATGGAAAGTATAAACCAAACAAAGGAAACAGCAATAAGTTTAAATGCTCATTCAGAGTAGGAGAGATTTTATTATTAAAAGCTGAAGCCTTACTAAAATTAGGAAAAGATACCGAAGCTAAAGCAGTAATAAAACAATTGGCAGAGAAAAGATATACCGATAAAGGTTATACTGATTATGTTGCTAAATTAGATAAACTATCAGGTACAGCTTTGTGGAATGAACTAATGAACGAGAGAGAAAGAGAAGTTGCTTTTGAAGGTTATCGTTGGTTTGATTTAAGAAGAAATAATCAAAAAGAAATCAAACATAAATATGATAATACTACACCTGAAGCAGTATTAAAACAAGGCGACCCGAGATATACCATAGATTTCCCAAGGTCTGCAAAACAAGAAAATCCTTATTTAAGATAAGAATTTAAATTCAATAAAAA
>JAHUUM010000032.1 GCA_019218445.1 Weeksellaceae bacterium TAE3-ERU29
AAAGGACTTTCCTCAAGAGATAATTTTGGAAGTAATTTAACCTCCACTTGCGTTCTAATTTTCCCTTTGAGAGGGTATTTTATTATAAAAAATAAGGTTTTAATTCTTATTTCAAACAAAATGCACAACGGGTAAATATTAATAATATCAAAGTCAAGATAATTTAAAATGCACAACGGGTTAAATTAAATTAAATGATTTTAATGCAAAAGTAGAGTCAAAATTTGGGGTAAATCTTATGAAAAGACAATTTTAATCCTTAAAAATATTCATTTCCTCATCATAAATCGGACTTTCAATATCTAAAAAGTTTAAAACACTATGGAAAACATGATTTTGAGATAAATCATTTTCTTTTTTAAGTTGTTTTGAGCCGTCGGAAACCCAAACAATAAACGGAATATCATATTGTTCTTTAGGAGCAATACTCTTTGGTAATCCGTGCATGTATAAGTTTTTTTCGCCCAGAGATTCGCCGTGATCAGATACAAAAAGCATTGTGCTTTTATAATCTTTTAAAGATTTTAAATCTTCAATTATACTATACAAAATATAATCCGTATAAACTATTGTATTATCATACGCATTAATGAGTTCTTCTTGCGAGCAATTTCCTAACTCTACACTATTACAAACAGGTTTAAATACTTCAAATTTAGATGGATACTTTTTGCTGTAAGTTGGCCCGTGGCTTGTACTCGTGTGTATTATTATTAATATTTTATCTTTATTACTCGCTAATATTTGTTCTTTCAAACCTGATAAAAGTACTTCATCATAATCACAATTTTCATCGCTCATACAATTTTCTTGTAGCTTCTCTTTTTTCAGATATTTACCATCTTCTATATGGACAGGAGGCTCTCCCCAATTAGTTGTTCTCCAAACAACATCTACTCCTGTTCTATTTAAATAATTAGGTAAAATTTCGTATAATTTCCCTGTATTTTTATGCTCTAAAATACATTTTACTCCTGCAGTAGTATAAGTTGCACAAGAGGTTGCATTGAAATGATATAAATTTTGCTCTTTAGAAAGTAACGGATTGGTATCTTTCTCATATCCGTACAAAGAAAAATTCTGGCTTCTTGCAGATTCCCCGATTACCAAAACAACCACCGATTTTTCATGATTTTTTATTTTAGCATCAGGTAACAATATTTCTTTCTCGTTTTCTTTATTTTTATGAATAAAAAAGAGTGCCGTGTTTATAGAATAAGACCAAGGCATAGCTAACCCACCCAATTGTTTAGAGTTTTTATCTATCCAAAGCCAATTACTCGCATTTGCAAACACTAAAATGCCAAGAAAAACTAAGATACTCAATGAGGTGATTGAAAATCTTTTAAGTGAATCTTTTACTATTTTAGCTTTAATAATATAAATACTCGGAATTATCCCCAAAAGCACAAGATAAATTATCATTTTTAAAGAGAAAAAACTGCTAGACTCATCATAATTTGTATTAAAAACATTACCAATCATGCTTTCGTCTATAATAACCCCGTAAGTATTAACAAAGTAAACTGCTACTGAATTAATAAGAAAAAATAATATTAATAAAGCTTTCCCTAATCTCCGGGAGAGTGATAAAATCAGATAAAAAACAAAGAAATTAGCCACCAGCATAGCAATTACTAAACTGATAACAAGTATAATTCCGTTTGTACTTTCATACTCCAAATTATCAAAAACGAAATTGAAAAATGGTAAATGAAAGAATAAGAAATTAAGGAAACTCATTAGTACTGCAAAATGAGTTATTTTTATATTATTTTTTAAGGTAAATTTTTGTAACAACATATAATGAAATAATTAAGCTGATTATTGCTAAATAAAAAACAGTTAAAGGAACAGTCATTATCTTTAAGATTAAAACAACAATACTTCCCACAAATAAAATAATGAAAACAGGGTAATACTTTTTATTCTCAATCCAATTCCAAATTTTATATTTTCGACTGATGAGGATTCCAGCAATTCCGGAAAAAACACCAATGAGACTTCCAATAACTGTATCAAACGGATGATGTGCCCCAACTCCAACCCTTGTAGATATTATTATTAATCCTACAATAATTATTAAGATAGTCCATAAAACTTTAGAAATTGCTTTTTTAGGCATGAATAAAAATAGTAAAACTGAGAGTATTGTAAAAGTAGTGATAGAGTGTCCCGAAGGTAAACTGGCATATCCTGTTAAAGTTTTACCTATGATTGTAAAACTATCATTGTCAAATATTGTTGCCGGCCTAGGCACGGAAAATATCTCTTTTAAGCTGGAAGAAAGAATTACCGAAACCAATAATGCTGAAAATAAAGATTCCCAAACTTTTGGTGTATATACGATTAAAATAGATAGTAAAGCTAAAAAAACTAATCCATCTCCAAATTGAGTAAGGTTATACTCAAAACTATGAAATTGTGATAATTTTGAATTTAAAAAATAGAAATAATCTTTTTGAATTTGTACATATGAATCAACATTTAAAGCGTCTTGCCAATAAAGAAAAATAATAACTAAAATTATGATACACAACGGTAAAAGTAACATTGTAGGTTTAATCCTACGAAAATTATTGATAACAATTTCGTTCATTTGATTTTTCTTTTAAAACTTATAATTCATAAAAATAGACACAAATGTAGACTTAAAATTTTACTTTTGCAAAAGCACTAAATTTCAAGTATTAGAATAGATATTACATAGAGAAAAATATTTGGCTTTAACATTTGTAATATAAAAAGTAATTATGTGAAATCTAAAATAAAGTTAAATACTTAATTTGTTTTAAACCTTATTTTTTATTAACCTCTTATATGTTACTTTTGTTTTTCTCAAAAGATAAAAATGAATAATAGAATAAAGATATCGGTAATACTTGTTATTATATTTAGTTTTTTTTCGTGTACTACTACTAAAAAAGTACAGGTAGTAAAAACAATTACAAAAATAAAAAAGGATACAGTATATGTTAATCCTTTAAAAAATGTTAGTTTAATTGATTATAAATCAGCAACTCCGGAAGGATATGTTATTAATAATGATTATTATCCGTCAGTAGGGAAAGATTTTAGGCAGAAATTTTTGATTATGCATTATACGGCTTTAGACAATGCAAAGTCGCTTATGGTGTTAAGTGAAAGAAATGTGAGTGCTCATTATGTAGTAAATAATACAGATGATAATCAAATAAATATGCTTGTTAGCGAAAATGAGCGAGCTTGGCATGCGGGCGTAAGTTTTTGGGATGGAAGAACAAATTTAAACGATTCTTCTATCGGGATAGAAATTGTGAATTTGGGATATGAGTCTTACCCTAATTACCAAATAAAAAAAGTAGCAGCCTTGGCTAAAGATATTATAGAAAGATATAAAATAGATCCTGTTAATGTTTTAGGACATTCGGATATTGCACCACAAAGAAAATTAGATCCGGGACCACAATTTCCTTGGAAGTTGCTTTATGAGGAATACGGAATAGGTGCTTGGTATGATGATTATACTAAAGATTTCTATCAAAATCAATTTAAAGAAGAATTGAAGAATGATCCGAGCTTTATAAAACAATTTCAGAAAGATTTAGCACTTTATGGCTATGAAATAATTCCTACCGGAATTTGGGATGAGCAAACAAAAAAAGTAATCAAAGTTTTTCAAATGCACTTTAGACCGCAAATCTATGATGGTATTTTAGATGCAGAAACTTGGGCTATTCTTAAAGCATTAAACCTTAAATATAGAGCAAAATCATAATTATGTATCGAAAATCAATTATATTTATTTTTTCATTAATTAATACGTTAATTTTTGCTCAGCAAGATTCACCTTTGTATCTGAATGAGAAACAAATGGCATGGGTGGATAGCGTTTATAATTCCATGAGTTTAAATGAAAAAGTAGGTCAGTTATTTATGATTGCTGCTTATTCCAATAAAGATAAAACGCACGAAAATCAAATAGAATATTTAATAAAAAAAGAAAAAATAGGTGGATTGATTTTTATGCAAGATAATGCCGAAAAGCAAGTAAAATTAATCAATCATTATCAAGAGATATCAAAAGTTCCGTTACTTATAGGAATGGATGCCGAGTGGGATGTTTCCATGCGTTTAAAAGATACCAATCGTTTCCCGTGGGCAATGACAATGGGAGCTTTGCAAAAAAATGATTTAATTTATGAAACGGGAGAAAAAATTGCCGAACATCTTCATTTAGTAGGAGCTCATTTTAATTTTGCACCTGATATCGATGTAAATGTAAATCCAAACAATCCGATTATTGGGAATAGGTCTTTTGGTTCAGATGCCCAAAAAGTAGCAGAAAAAGGGCTTTGTTATATGCAAGGAATGCAGGATAATCAAGTGTTGTCTTCAGCCAAACATTTTCCGGGTCATGGTGATACCGACCAAGATTCGCACAAAACTTTACCAACGATTACACACTCAAAAGAGCGATTAAATAAAGTTGAATTAGCTCCGTTTAAAACTTTAATAGATAATGGAGTTACAGCAATAATGGTGGCACATTTAAACGTTCCCGCGTATGAAAAAGACCCGAAAAAGCCTGCATCTTTATCTAAAAATATTGTAACAAATTTGCTCAAAAAAGAATTAGGATTTAAAGGAATAATTATTACTGATGCTCTTAATATGAGCGGTGTGACAAAGAATTATCCGAATGGAGAATCAGATTATATTGCATTTGAGGCAGGGAATGATATTTTGCTTTTTTCTCAAGCTGTAAATAAAGGGAAACAAAAAATTATAGATGCCATAAAATCGAAGAAGATAAGCGAAAAGCGTTTAGAGGAAAGTGTGAAAAAAATATTAATGGCAAAATATTATGCCGGATTGAATAATTTAGAACCAAAAACTACAAAATCTTTAATAGAGAATTTAAATGATGAAGCCAGTAAAGATTTAACTTTTAAAATATTCGCGAATGCAGTTACTTTATTAAAGAATGAAAACAATCTTTTACCGATAGATGATTTAGCCAATAATAAATTAGCATGGTTACCATTGGAAGAGGGCGAACACCAAGCATTAAAAGAGAGTTTTGGAAAATATACAAATGTTGATTTAATCGATGAAAATAAAATTCCAAATTTAGATAAGTATAATACTATTTTTATAACGATTCATAAGTCTAATGAAACGCCTTATAAATCTTATGAAATTTCAGAAAAATCAAAGAAAATAATTCAGGATTTAAGCGAGAAACATAATGTAGTACTTGTAATATTTGGCAGTCCGTACGCTTTAAAAGATTTAGATACAAAAAATATAAAATCTTTAATAGTGGCTTATCAAAATCATGAAGATGCACAAGATGCGACAGCTGGGATTATTTTCGGAAATTTAGAAGCTCATGGGAGATTGCCGGTAGATGTTGCTGAATATAAATCAGGCGACGGAGTTTCTACGAGAGTATATAAATAGTTGTTCATTAGCATTGTTCAAAATAATGCTTTAAATTTGTTGAAACTTTAAAAATAAAAATGAAAATAGGAATTGTTTGCTATCCTACTTACGGTGGTAGTGGAATTGTAGCTACCGAGCTGGGAATGGAAATGGCAAAAAAAGGGCATCAAGTACATTTTATAAGTTATAGTTTACCCGCAAGATTAGATGTAACGACTCCTAATATCAGGTTTCATCAAGTACATATCCAAGAGTATGAATTATTTCATTATCAGCCTTATTCATTGGCACTTAGTACATTAATTGTAGAAATTGTAGAAAGACAAGGTTTAGATTTAATTCATGTTCATTATGCAATACCACATGCGTACGCCGCTTATATTGCAAAACAAATTTTACGAGAAAGAGGAATAGAGTTACCCGTAATTACAACTTTACATGGGACAGATATTACATTGGTTGGTCAGCATCCATCTTATAAATCTGCGGTAGAATTTAGTATAAATCAGTCTGATGTAGTTACAACGGTTTCAGAAAGTCTTAAAAAAGATACTTATAAAGAATTTAATATTACCAAAGAAATAGAAGTAATACCGAATTTTATAAACAATAATGAGTATAAAAACTTGGGTGATTGTGTGAGAAGTCATATTGCAGAAGAGGATGAGAAAATATTAATTCATGTTTCTAATTTGCGAAAAGTAAAACGAGTAGCAGACGTTGTAGAAATTTTTTACCGAGTGCAGAAAGAAGTAAAATCTAAATTAATAATAGTAGGGGAGGGGCCTGAATGGGATAAGGCTTGGCAATTGATTCAGAAATATAATTTAGATGATAAAGTAAAGAATTTCGGGAAAATCAAGAATTTGAATGAAATTTTATGTATTTCAGATTTATTTATACTTCCGTCGGCACAAGAAAGCTTTGGATTGGCGGCATTGGAAGCTATGGCGGCAGGATTACCTGTTTTGAGTTCAGATGTTGGTGGAATTCCTGAAGTTAATACTGATGGTGAAACCGGTTTTGTTTGTCCTATGGGCGATGTGGACACTATGGCAAAGAAAGCAATATCATTATTGAAAGATGAAAATCAATTAAACACAATGAAAGCTAATGCAAAAAAACGAGCATACGACTTTGATATAAAAAATATACTTCCTATGTATGAGGATTTGTATAAAAGGTTTAGTTAATAAAAAAGAACGTGTCCCAATATTCACAAAACTTTCCTGAGATTTTAATATGAATACCAATACCTGTGGGACACGAGCCAAAATCAATAAAAAAAGCCGTTTCAATGAGTTTTGAGACGGCTTTTTTTGTTTGTTAGAAATGAGATTATCTTTTTACTCTTTTTTTACTTTTTTTTACTTTGTTACCTTTTGAAGCAGATAGTTTCTCTGCTGCTTTAAGAGCTTTAAGAGCATCTACAACTACACCATTGGTAGAGATTTCAGCTAAGGTTTCATTATAATTTCCTGTTGAAATTAATATATCTCTTAATTCCTGAGCAGTTAAATTAGGGAAATAACTCCATACTAAGGCTGCTACACCTGCAACTACAGGAGAAGCCATAGAAGTTCCTTGTAAATATCTATATGTATTATCCGGAACGGTAGAATAAATTTCTAATCCCGGTGCAAAAATATCTACTTGTACTTTACCGTAGTTAGAAAAACTTGCTTTTAGTTTATCATTGTAACGGCTACTGGCTCCTACAGTAAGTAAAGTATTACTTACTTTTTTGCCATCTCTAAAGTTAGTTGGATAATGAATATCAGTGTCTATATCTGCGTTATCGTTTCCGGCAGCTTTTACTAATAATACACCTTTATTTGTAGCATATTCCATTGCTTCCCAAACAATATCTTTATGAGGTGAATATCCTTTACCAAAACTCATATTAATTACTTTAGCACCATTATCTACAGCATAACGAATCGCATTTGCTACATCTTTATCTCTCTCATCTCCGTCCGGAACGGTTCTAACATTCATAATTTTCACATTATCTGCAACACCGTTCATTCCGATTCCGTTATTTCTTTCAGCACCAATGATTCCGGCAACGTGTGTTCCGTGTAATGCATCAGGACCTTCGGTAGTATTGTTGCCGTAAAATCTTTCGGTAACATCTTCATAATTATCCCCTACAATTCCTCTTGAATCATAATTTATATTATAGTAATAATTAACTTTACCGGAATAATAATCAGTAGCTTCTTTGGTTCCTTCTAAAAAGTTGTCTTTAATTTCTTGAGCTGTTTTGCCTGAAGGTTTATCCCCTTCTTCTATTTTGGCTAAAAAAACTTGTTTCATTTGGTTTGCCCCATCAGAATTTGGTTTAAAGGCTTTAATTCCTTCTTCATCTACGATTCTGTCTGCACCATATTCATTTATAAAAGCATCAATAGCTTGTATTTGCATAGCTATAGACATTTCTACATTAGCTAATATAGCTTTGTTTTTCTCTAATTCTTTTTGAAATTTAGGTAATATTTTTAGATACTGAACATACTTATCTTTAAATTCTTTTTGATTTTTCAAGTTTAATTCTTCATCCTCTGTTTCAAAAAGCTTTTTACCTTCTCTTACTAAACGAGTAATTTCTAAATTGTCATGATTTACATCTCCTTCAGGACCACCGATAAAATTCCATCCGTGAATATCGTCTATATAACCATTGTTATCGTCATCGATACCATTGTTAGGAATTTCTCCTTTATTTACCCACATACGATTTTTTAAATCGTCATGATCCGGTTCAATTCCGCTGTCTATAACGGCTACGATTATAGGATTTGACTTTAATCCTTTAGCTTGAGCATATTCATAAGCAGCATCAGATGCTACACCATAAATTGAATCTTGTGCATAGTTTGCATGAAACCAATTTTGTTTGGCTAATTCTTCCGGAGAAACTTTTTCTTGCGCTTGAGCAAATAATAAACCTGCAACTAACGCTAAACTTAATGATAACTTTTTCATTTATAAATAATTCTTTAACTGTTTAATATATAATATTGATTGTGGACCTTCATTAAAGAGTAAGTCCAAAATACTTAAATCTGATTGAAAATCCATTTTCTCACTAAAAACCTGAGTATATTCCGGCAAAGCGACTTTCTCCTTTGCATTGTATGCACTTCTAAAATCATTTTCTTCCGTTTCTACGTAAGCCTCTGATAAAGAAAACTTATTCTCAGTTTGGAGTAAAATCAAAAGTTGTTCCAAAATGTTAATATTTAAATCTATCAAATATTTAAACTCCTTATTAAATACACTACATAGCGAGTCTTCGTAATACTCAAAATAAGGTGAACGCCTGTAAGCAGCCTCTAAAGATTTGAAATGTTCTTTCTGCCAATTTTCTGCATAACTCACCTTTAAATCCTTCATGACTCTACTTCCGTCATGTTCTATTGGTACAATAAGTTTCTGTACGCCATTAGGACTTAAAATGTAACATCTGTTTCTGTAAGTTTGTTTTTGATAGTTTTCGTAGATATCTATCGTTTTTTCTTTCTGGGAAATCCAATCAACAAAAAAACGTATTGGTGGGTAGTAAAATAATGGAAATGTACTCAAATTTTTAATTTAAAAGATTCCTACAAAATTAAATATTAAAAATGAGGAATACAAAAGGAAAATACAATTAAAAATATCTCATCAGTTTAAAAAATAATTCTTAAATTCGCACCTATTCACTTTTAAGAAGAGTTATTATGCAAAATAAATTTCCTGAATACAAACACTTAGATTTAGTGAAGGTAGCAGAAGAGGAGTTAGCGTTTTGGAAAAAAGACGACACATTTAAAAAAAGCATTGAAACACGTGAGGGTAAAGAACCATTTATCTTTTTTGAAGGTCCGCCGTCAGCAAATGGAATGCCCGGAATTCACCATGTATTAGCTCGTTCTATAAAAGATATTTTTTGTAGATACCAAACTCTAAAAGGAAAACAAGTAAAGCGTAAAGCCGGTTGGGATACACACGGATTGCCTGTAGAGCTTGGAGTAGAGAAGGAGTTAGGAATTACAAAAGAAGACATTGGTAAAAAAATATCGGTAGAAGATTATAACAAAGCCTGCCGAGAAGCAGTAATGCGTTATACCGATGTCTGGAATGATTTAACTGAAAAAATTGGATATTGGGTAGATTTAGAAGATCCTTATATCACTTATCAACCAAAATATATGGAATCTGTTTGGTGGTTATTAAAACAGATTTACGACAAAGGTTTAATATATAAAGGCTATACCATTCAGCCGTATTCACCAAAAGCAGGAACGGGATTAAGCTCTCACGAGTTGAATATGCCTGGAACTTATCAAGATGTGAGCGATACAACAATTACAGCTCAGTTTAAGGCGAAAAAAGATTCATTGGAAATCTTGAAAGAGTTTGATGGTGATGTTTATTTCTTGGCTTGGACAACTACACCATGGACATTGTCATCTAACACCGCTTTAACCATTGGTAAAAAAATTGAATACGTTGTTGTAAAAACATTTAATCAATATACTTTTGAGCCGATTACTGTTATTTTAGGAAAACCATTATTAAAGAAACAATTCGGTGGTAAATTCTTTGAAGCTGAAAGCGAAGAAGATTTTGCAAATTATAAAAGCGAAGACAAAAAAATACCTTATAAAATATTAAAAACCTTTAAAGGTGAAGAATTAGTCGGTGCAGAATATGAACAACTATTGCCATGGGCATTGCCTTATAAAAATCCTGAAAAAGCCTTTAGAGTAATTCCGGGAGATTTCGTAACGACTGAAGACGGTACGGGAATCGTACATACTGCACCTACATTTGGGGCAGATGATGCTTTAGTAGCAGAACAAAATGATGTTCCGCCAATGTTGGTTTTAGACAAAAATGGAAACCCTGTTCCTTTAGTAGATTTACAAGGTAAATTCCTTGATTCTATGCCAAGTGAATACGCGGGAAAATTCATTAAAAATGAATATTATAACGAAGGAGAAGAGCCTGAGCGTTCGGTAGATGTAGAAATCGCAATAGAATTAAAAGAAAAGAATTTAGCATTTAATGTTCAAAAATACACGCACAGTTATCCGCATTGTTGGAGAACAGATAAGCCTGTATTATATTATCCGTTAGATAGTTGGTTTATAAAAATTACCGATAAGCGTGAGCGTTTGGTAGAATTAAATAAAACTATCAACTGGAAACCAAAATCAACAGGAGAAGGTCGTTTTGGAAACTGGTTGGCAGAAGCAAAAGACTGGAACTTATCACGTTCAAGATATTGGGGAATTCCATTGCCAATCTGGAGAACTGAAGAAGGTGATGAAGTAAAATGTATTGGTTCGGTAGAAGAATTGATTAATGAGATTAATAAATCTATTGCAGCAGGTATAATGTCTGAAAATCCTTATAAAGATTATGTGATAGGAGATTATTCAGATGAGAATTACGCTAAAATAGATATTCATAAAAACTATGTAGACCAAATCATTTTAGTTTCCGAGAATGGAAAACCAATGAAACGAGAAGCAGACTTAATTGATGTTTGGTTTGATAGTGGTTCTATGCCTTATGCACAGTGGCATTACCCATTCTCTAATAAAAAAGATATTAGTGAAATAGTTCCTGCCGATTTTATTGCGGAAGGAGTAGACCAAACACGTGGTTGGTTCTATACTTTACACGCAATTGCAACAATGGTGTTTGATCAAGTTTCTTATAAAAACGTAGTTTCTAACGGATTAGTGTTAGATAAAAACGGACAAAAAATGTCTAAACGTTTAGGAAACGCTGTTGACCCATTTGAAACTATTCAGAAATACGGACCGGATGCCACTCGTTGGTATATGATTTCTAACGCTCAGCCGTGGGAAAACTTAAAATTCGATATAGAAGGAATAGATGAGGTAAGAAGAAAATTCTTTGGTACATTATATAATACGTATTCATTCTTTGCATTGTACGCCAATGTAGACGGATTTACAAATAATGAACCACAAGTTCCGCTTGAAAAACGTCCGGAATTAGACCGTTGGATTCTTTCAGAATTAAATACTTTAATCGAAAGAGTAGATAATTTCTATTCTGATTACGAACCGACTCGTGCTGCAAGAGCTATTCAGGAATTTGTAGGTGATAATTTAAGTAATTGGTATGTTCGATTAAATAGAAGACGTTTCTGGAAAGGAGATTATACCGAAGATAAAATAGCTGCTTATCAGACTTTATATGAAGTATTAAAAGTTGTAGCACAATTAAGTTCACCAATTGCACCGTTTTTCTCAGACAGATTATTTAAAGATTTAACTTCTGTAGTAGGAGAGGCAGAATCAGTACACTTATCTGATTTCCCTAAAGCAAATACAGCTTTAATTGATAATGAATTGCAAGAGAGAACACACTTGGCTCAGAAAGCAACAAGTATGTTATTCAGTTTAAGAAAACAAGCAGAAATAAAAGTAAGACAACCGCTTACAAAAGTTATGATTCCTGCTTTGGATAATGTAATGAGAGAAAGATTGCTTTCTATTGCAGATTTATTAAAGCATGAAGTAAACGTAAAAGAAGTAAATATTTTAACGAATGAAGAGGCTTCTGATATTTTAGTAAAAGAAGTTAAGCCTAATTTTAAATCATTAGGACCTAAATTCGGAAAAGATATGAAACTTGTTGTCGCAGAGATTAGAAAAATGACGAATGAGGAAATTAATCAGTTAGAAGCAAATGGAAGTTATACTTTAGAAATTAACGGAGAAAAACATGAATTACCAATTGAAGATTTTGAGGTGATAACAAAAGACATTCAAGGTTGGGTAGTTGCTGTGGACGGTAATTTAACGGTAGCATTAGATACTACTTTAACAGATGAATTAAAGGCTGAAGGTTTAGCTCGTGAGTTGGTAAACAGAATTCAGAATTTACGAAAAGACAGTGGTTTAGAGGTTACAGATAGAATTATAATTGAATTACAAGAGACTCCGGAAATTAAAAAAGCGGTAGAAGAGAACAGAGATTATATCGCAAATGAAACGCTTGCAGATAATATTCAATTATTTAACAATGTAAATATTGCAGATGTTATAGAAATTGACGATATTGTAACGAAAATACTAATCAAAAAAGTTTAGTTATGAGTAACGATAGAGCAAAAACAAGATATAATGATGCTGAATTAGAAGAATTTCGTCAGCTTATTTTAAATAAAATAGCTAAAGCTGAAAAAGACTTAAAAGCAATACAAGAGTCATTTTTAAATAATCAGAGTAACGGAACTGATGACACATCTCCTACTTTTAAAGCATTTGAAGAGGGGTCTGAAACTATGAGTAAAGAGCAAAATGCTCAATTAGCAGGAAGACAGGAGAAGTTTATTAAAAATTTAAAAAATGCACTTATAAGAATTGAAAACAAAACTTATGGGGTGTGTCGAGAAACAGGAAAATTAATAAGTAAAGAAAGATTAAAATTGGTTCCTCATGCAACTTTAAGTATAGAGGCCAAAAATAAACAGTAAATAATTTTAGGTAATATATTTTTTTCATAATTAAAGCCGTTGTGTTATTCATGACGGCTTTTGTTTTTATAAATATAGGATCCTATAATTCTATTTAAGAAGTTTTAATTAAAAGATTAATAGACTGTTAAGTAAAAAAAACTGAATATTGTAAAATAGATAAAAATTCATTATTTAGTGAATTTTTAAAATATAATTAAATGATTTCTTCATTTAATGAAAAATATTCTTTACTTTCGTTAGAAATAGTATAATATATGAAAGAAATTTTATTATTAAATTCACGTGTAAATTTAAAAACAGTAATTTCTGTAGTTTCTGTTTTTTTAGCAACTTCGGGTATTTCTCAAACAATAGAACAAAAAGCTATAATTCAGAAAAGTACTGATTTAGGAGAATTACAAAAAATAGAACAAAGAATAAGTAGTAATACACCTACTGTTCTACAATTAAAAGAGACAGCTTTAGATATAAATGCTAAATTTAAAGGTATTTATCAAAATAACACATATCAATTTTCGGGGTTTTATAAAGGCAAAATTCCAAGATATTTACAAACTTATAACTCGGGAGCAGCCGCTACAACGAATACAAATAAGCTATATAGAGAAGCTGGCGTTTTTGAGTTAAGTGGAAAAGATATGGTTGTGGGAATATGGGATGATGGAGCTGTTTTGGCTGATCACGTAGAATATAGCGGAAGAGCAACTCAAAAAGATAAGCCGGATGGTTTTGGATTTCATGCGACTCACGTTGGTGGGACAATGATTGCTAAAGGGGTTAATCCAGAAGCAAAGGGAATGGCTTACGAAGCTAAGTTAAATGCTTATGATTGGAATAGAGATACTCCCGAAATGATTAAGGAAGCAGGAGAAGGCTTATTATTGTCAAATCATTCTTATGGATATAATGGAGGTTTTGTATTTGGAGATTATTCCGGTAATAGAGGGTGGCATTGGTTTGGAAGTGAAGATGAAAAAGAGTTTGAAGGATTTGGTAAATATTCCAGAATAGATTCTAACTGGGATGCTATTACATACAAAGCACCTTATTATTTACCGGTAAGAGCTGCGGGTAATGCAAAAGGAGATGGTCCGCGTCCGGGAGAAAGTTATTATATAAGTTATTATGACTCGAAAGGTAAATTACAATGGAAATTAATAAATGAAGAACGTCCGAAAAATGGAGGTGAATTAGGTTTTGATTGTATTATGTATGGGGCAACAGCAAAGAATACATTAATTATAGGAGCAGCACATAAAATTCCGAATGGATATAAAACTCCTGAAGATGTAATTTTAGCTTCTTTTAGTTCTACCGGCCCTACAGATGATGGCAGAATAAAACCGGATATTGTAGGAGTAGGAGTAGGAGTACTTTCATTAAGTGATCAAGGAAATGAAAGTTATGCAGCATTAAATGGAACATCTATGGCCTCTCCAAATGTCACAGGCTCTTTATTATTATTGCAACAACATTATGGTAACCTTAATGATGGTATTTATATGAAAGCAGCTACTTTAAAAGCTCTTGTTATAAATACTGCTAATGAAGCTGGAGCTTATCCCGGACCTGATTATCAATTTGGGTATGGTTTATTAGATGCTTATAAAGCGGCTATGGCTATAAGAACAAAAAATATTTACTCTATTTTTAAAGAGCAAAAATTAGAAGAAGGTGCTACAGATATTATTAAAGTAAAAGCATTAGGTAATGAACCTTTAAAAATTACTTTAGCTTGGCAAGATGCTCCGTCCTTTAAATTTGTTCAGGGATTAAACAATCGTACTAAAATGATTGTAAATGATTTGGATATAGTGGTGAAAAAAGGTGATGAAACTTACTACCCTTGGAAGTTAGACCCTGATAATCCTACTGCACCGGCAGTAAAAGCTGTAAATAATGTAGACAATATAGAGCAAGTGGAAATAGAAAATCCGGAACCTGGAGCAGAATATTCAATAATTATTTCTCATAAAGATAAATTGAGAGGTAATGGACAAGAATACTCTATTGTAGGAACTGGATTATTAGAAAGAGAAGTAAAAGATTTAGCAATAAATGAAATAAAAATCAAAGTAAGCGAGGATAAATACTCAGAGAAAACACCGGTAGAAGTTCAGTATACTAACTTTGGAAAAGCGAATATAGATAAAGCTACCATTAAATATTATTTAATAAATAAAGAATCCGGAAATACAGAAAATGAAGGGGAGTTAAATATTGAAAATTTAGAATCTAACAAAGAGGAAAGTCAGACTTTTACAGTTGATTTGTCTCAAAGTTTTGTGAATTATACTATAAAAGTAGAGGCAATTTATAATGAAGATAATATCTTAGAAAATAATATAAAAACTATAAATGCTTATGGAATAATCACAAATTTAGTTCCGGATAATGCTCGTTTAGATTATGGCTTTGAAGAAGATCTTAGCGAAAGAGGATGGACTAAAGATGTACAAAGCTCTTGGGAGAGGTATTCAGACAATAGAGTTTCTTATACAGGAGAAAACTCAATAGTGAATCTTTCTTTAAATACCGTACCTAATGATTGGTTATATTCTAATCCATTAAAATTAAAAGGAGGAAAAACATATAGAGTCGTATACTTTGCAAGAAATATACAAGACTTTAAAGATAAATTAAAAATAGCTTTTGGTACTCAGCCTGATGGTCGTACTATGGAAACAGTGGGGAAACCAGTATCTTTAACAACAGCATTTACCAGATATGATGCTAATTTTACACCTAAAACAGATGGTGTCTATTATATAGGAATTCATAATTACACAGAAAATAATGGACTATCGTTTGCAGTAATTTTAGATGATTTCACTATAATGGATGCAGAAGGTAAAGCCTATGCAGATTTTTACTCTAAATATTATAAATTAAGTACTTATGATGAAAATGAATTATATGATGGTAGCTTATCTAAATTAGAGATTAAAAATTATAACTGGGAAATTACTCCAAGTACATTTGAGTATTTAAATAATACAAATCAAAACTCTGCGAAACCAATTATCAAATTCTCAGCAGAAGGAACGTATAGTGTAAAACTATCTGTTACGAATGAAAAAGGAACAGATTCAAGAATAAAACAAAATTATATAAAAGTAGAAAATGTGCCGGTAACGCCTAACTTTGAAGTTTCGGACACTATTATATATGATAATAATAAAGTTTTATTCAAAGATTTATCTGTAGGAAGTCCAATGCCTAAAAAATGGAAATGGGAAGTGAGTCCACAGACAAGTATAGAATTTACAGATGGAACAAATGAAACTTCTCAGAATCCGGTAGTTTTATTTGGAAGAGAAGGGTACTATAATATTAAATTAATTGCAGAATCAGAACTTGGAGAAAGTTCAGCTTTAAGAAATAATTATATAGAAGTGATTGGTAGACATTTCCCTGTTAATAATTTAGCTTATGAAATTGAAGAGAATAAAGTTAAATTGCATTGGGATAGACCTAAGTTAAAACCAATTTACAGTCAATATTTTGAGAATAAAGGTAAGATGCCTTCCGGTATAACTCTTTTTGATGAAGATGGGGATGGTAAAAACTGGGAAATAGAAAGTTCAGAAGAAAATGTATCTCAAGGAAAATACAGTGCGAAATCTATGTCTTGGTTTAAAGAGGACAAAGAACGTAATAGAGATGTGAAAAACTGGTTGGTTACAGAGAAAATAAAATCAGGAGCAGAGCAATTAAAATTAGATGTAAAAAGTTATTATACTGAACGATTTAAAATTTATATAATACCTTCAGATAAAATAACAGGAGACATTTCCGTAAATAAGATAAAGGACAATGGAGATGTAATTTTTGATTTTGACGGAACGGAGAAATTAATAGATTTTAAAACAATGTTTTTTGATATAAAGAAATATCAAACAACAGATATATATATAGCTATTTTACACTATACTAAAAAAGAGGATAGCAGTTTAGAGTTGATAATAGATAATTTAGAAGTTGGTTTTAAAAATGTAGAAAACGTTTCTAAAGAATCTGAAAAATCAGATGAAAAGAAAGATGAGAAAAAAACAGAATCAGTTAAAGAAAGTTTTGAAAATCAATTACTAAAGAAAGAAAATTTTGTAGTAAATATTGAGCATAATCAGATGTTATCATCAGTACGAGCCTATAATGAGTCAAAAGAAAGCCCTAAACTGGTTGGATATGAAATTGTAAAAAACAATAAAGAATTAGATAAAATAGACGGAATGGATACAACTGAATATATAGAGATAGCCGAAAAAAGCGGAACTTTTATATATGATGTATATGCTTTGTACTCAGATAAAGGAAAGTCTATAAAAGAAAGAGTTACAGCAGAAGTTGTAATAATTCCAATAAAAGTAGATGAGGAAATTAAAACTGAAAACAATAATAAAATTCAGATTTATCCTAACCCTTCTGACGGATTGATTAATATAAAATTAGACTCTAAAGTAGAGAAATACACTGTAAGCGTGTATGATTTAACAGGAAGATTAATATTTACAAGAGAGTATTCATCAAACCCAAGTCAAATAGATATTAGAAATCTAACGAGTGGTGTTTATATTTTGAATGTAATAGATGATAAAAACAAACAAGAGTCCTTTAAGATTATTAAAAATTAGGATTAAGGATTAAAATTTACAAATTAAGTTAATTAGAAAAAGCTTTTGAAAATTAAATTTCAAAAGCTTTTTCTAATTAACATAGTTTAGATACTGTCTCTAAAAAAGCCGTTTCAAAATTCATTGAAACGGCTTCTTTTATAATTTAATTATCTCTAATCGAACATTTCTTTTACCTTGTCAAAGAAAGATTTAGACTTACATTCTTCTGTTGGTTTAAAACTTTCGTTGCCTCGCATTCTTTTAAAGAATTCTTCTTGTTCAGAAGTCAACTTTTCAGGAATATAAGCATTTACATGAACAAATAAATCTCCTGTTCCGTAACCTTCTAAACTCGGTAAACCTTTATTTTTAAGCCTTAAAACTTTACCGCTTTGAGTTCCTTTATCAATCTTAATTTTTACTTTTCCTGTGGCTGTAGGAACTTCTACATCTGTACCGAGAACAACATCCGGTAAACTTACATTTAAATCATAATGAAGATTATTCCCGTCTCTGTGTAAACTTTTGTGTGGTTCTTCTTCAATTACAACTAATAAATCTCCGGCAACTCCACCAAAAGGAGCTTCGTTTCCTTTTCCTCTCACTTGTAATTGAATGCCTTCTCTTGCCCCTGCAGGAATTTTGATTTCTACAGTTTCATCTTGTTTTATTAAACCTTGATTATTGGCACCGGATGGAATTTTATCAGCTATTTTTCCTGTACCTCTACAAGTTCCGCAAGAAGTAGAAGTTTGCATTTGCCCAAGAGGTGTGTTCATAACTCTAATCTGTTGACCGCTACCATGACAAGTAGGACAAGTTTTAAAAGTAGCTCCCGGAGCTAATTTCATACGAGTAACTTTTACTTTTTTAGTAGTACCCTCAACCATTTCCTGCAGGTTCAGTTTTACTCTGATTCTAAGGTTAGAGCCTCTTTGTTCACGGGTTCTTCCTCCTCCACCAAAACCTCCGAAGCCACCAAATCCGCCTCCGAAAGCTCCGCCGAAGATATCTCCAAATTGAGAGAATATATCTTCCATGTTCATTCCTCCTCCGCCGAAACCACCTCCGGCAGCTCCGCCTACACCGGCGTGACCAAACTGATCGTAACGAGAACGCTTATTTTCATCACTTAAAACTTCATAAGCCTCAGCAGCTTCTTTAAACTTCTCTTCGGCCTCTTTATCATCAGGATTTCTATCCGGGTGATATTTTAAAGCAACTTTGCGGTAGGCTTTCTTTATTTCTGTGGCAGTTGCACTTTTGCTAACTCCTAATATTTCGTAATAATCTCTTTTAGACATAATTAATTTTATTTACCTACTACTACTTTAGGATATCTTATAATTTTCTCTCCTAAAATATACCCTGTTTCCACAACATCTATAATTTTCCCTTTCATTGAATCATCAGGGGCAGGGATTTGGGTAATAGCTTCATGTTTATCAGCATCAAAATCATCTCCGGCTTTTATCTCCATAATTTTTAAATGCTTTTTATTTAAAGTTTCTTTGAATTTGTTTTGAATTAATTTTACGCCGTCTATTAAACCTTTATCCTCAGACTTTTCGATTTCTTTCATTGCACGTTCAAAATCATCTAAAACAGGTAGTAAGTCTAAAAGTAAAGACTCATTGGCTAAAAAGATTAAATCTTCTCTTTCCTTACGAGAGCGTTTTTTGAAGTTCTCGAACTCTGCATATAATCGGAGGAATTTGTTTTTTTCTTCTTTCAACTCATCTTCTAATGAATTTTCCAGAGAATCCTCTTCTTGTTCAATTTCTTTTTCTATATTCTCATGTGCATCTTCATGCGTGTTTTTCTCTTCACTCATTTTCATAACTTTGTTTAGCTTCTGACAAAATTTTTGCCAAGTCTCTTTATATGACATACTGACAGACTTTTTGCTTATTATATTAGTCTTATTCTTTCGGCTGCAAAAATAGAAAGAATTATTAATGAATCTCTCATTATTACTGATAGTTTTGTAAATCACCTTGTTTTCACAAAATGAATTACCTATTTTTGCTTTTATATAAAAAATAATTTATGAAAAAACTGTTTTTAAGTATGACTCTGCTTTTTATGGGAGTCTTTGCGTGGGCCGATGAAGGAATGTGGCTCATGACTTTTATTGAGAGGTTAAAGTACTCGGATTGGCAAAAAGAAGGTTTACATCTTACCCCTGAGGAGATTTATAGTGTGAACCAAGCAAGTTTAAAAGATGCAATTGTTAGTTTTAATGGATATTGTACCGGAGAAGTAGTATCTGACCAAGGACTTGTTTTTACAAATCACCATTGTGGATATGAAAAAATTGCTGAGCTTTCTACTCCTGAAAATGATTATTTAAATAATGGTTTTTGGGCAAAATCTTTTAAAGAAGAGTTGAAACCGGAAAGTCTGTACGTTAGATTCCTTGTTAGAATGGATAATGTTACAGATAGAATTATTAAAAAATTAAATGATAATATGTCTTCTGAAGAAAGACAAGCAATTATAAATAAAGAATATGAGGCTATAAAACAAGAGAATAACGAGAATGGAAAATATGTAGTAGTTATTAAAGATTTTTATGGTGGAAATGAATTTTATTATTTTGTTTATAAAGATTATACAGATGTTAGGTTAGTAGGAACACCTCCACAATCTATCGGGAAATTTGGAGGAACAACAGATAACTGGGAATGGCCAAGACATACCGGAGATTTCTCTATCTTTAGAATTTATGGAGATAAAAATGGAAATCCGGCACCTTATTCATTAGACAATGTACCTTTAAAACCAAAGTATTCTTTACCGATAAAAACAAGCGGAGTAAAACCGGGAGATTTCTCTATGACTATCGGATATCCGGGGAGTACACAAAGATATATGAGTTCTTACGGGATAGAACAAGCTTTAGACATAGAATTTCCTGCATGGATAAATGCTGCCGGAGCGGCTCGTTCTGCTATGAAACAAAACATGGATAAAAGTAAAAAGGTTTCTTTAGACTATGCTTCTTCTTATGCCAATATAGATAACTATTGGAAAAATAGAATCGGAATGATAGAGGCTTTAAATAAGCTGAATACAAAAGGTAAAAAAATTGAGATTGAAAAGAAATTTACAGAATGGGTAAATGAAAACTCAAGTAGAAAAGCAAAATACGGAAATGTTCTTGAAAACCTTAAGAAGTATTATGCAGGGAGTAATGAGTTTATAAAAAATAGAACTTATTTAGTAAGAGGAGTTATTCAGGGAAGTAATGCCTTACAAAATACTTATCAGTTTGGTAGTGTATTCGATTATTACAGTAAGCAAGACGCTAATACTAAAAAAGAAATACTGAAAAAGGTAGAGCAAGATTTAAATGGAGCTTTTGCTGATTTTAATACAACTACAGAGCGTGACATTTTAGCAGAGACTATGCAGGTTTATGCTGACAATGTTTCTGAGAGTTATTTGGCAGAACAAGTGAAATTAGCTAAAAAAGAATATAATAATAACTTTATGGCTTATGCAAGTGATGTATTCAGAAAAACAGCCTTTGCAAGTAAAGCGGGAATATTGAATTTATTTAAAAAAGGAAATATTGAAGATTTACAAAAAGATCCATTATATGTATTGAGTTTTTCAGTATTTGAATCTTATAAATCTGTTCCTAAAAAACAAGAAGAATTAAAAGAACTGTATGCTAAAAATTATCGTTTATTTATAGAAGGATTAAGAGCTTCTGAACCTAATAAAGTGTTTTATCCCGATGCTAATTTTACTATGAGATTAAGTACGGGGAAAGTAGTTTCTTTACCGGAAAACCCTAAAAGACCAAGTGATGTTAGTGATAATTATTACACAACATTACAAGGTTTAATGAAGAAGTATTTACCGGGAGATGAAGAATGGGATATTCCTTTAAAATTAATAAGATTGTATAACACTTCTGACTTTGGTCCTTACGCAAACAAAAATGGAACAATGCCGGTAAGTTTCTTAACTGATAATGATATTACAGGGGGAAATTCAGGTTCACCGGTAATCAGTGGAAATGGAGAGCTTATAGGAATTGCTTTTGACGGAAACTGGGAGGCAATGAGTGGAGATATAGAATTTGAGAAAAAATTGCAAAGAACTATTAATGTGGATATTCGTTACGTATTATTTATTATAGATAAGTTTGCAGATGCTCAAAATATTATTGATGAATTGAAATTGGTTAAATAATATTTTTAAAATAAAGCCTTTAATAAAAACTGTTTGGTATATTTACTGAACAGTTTTTATTTTTTACAGAAACACTAAATTAGCCTTATGCTTTCAGAATTAAAAATTACTTTAGTAGAATACGATATTGCGTGGGAAAACCCAGAGAAGAATTTTCATTTAATTAATGAAATAATAGGAAATACTAAATCGGATATTTTTATTTTACCCGAAATGTTTTCTTACGGATTTTCTATGAATGTACAGTCTATAGCAGAAGAGCCTTACGGTAAATCATTTAAGTTTTTACAGCAATTAGCAATAAAAAAGAATGCTGTTTTTTGTGCAAGTATTCCAACAAAATATAAAAGTGAATATTATAACCGATTTTACTGGATAGAGCCTAATGAAACTTTTATAACTTACGACAAAAGACATTTGTTTTCATACGGAAAAGAAGATGAATTTTATACTTCGGGAAATAAAAAAACAATAATTGATTACAAAGGTTGGCGAATATTACCACAGATTTGTTATGATTTGAGGTTTCCTGTGTTTTCGAGAAATAATGCCGACGATATTTATGATTTAGCTATTTATATAGCCAATTGGCCTAAGAAAAGAAGTTACGCTTGGAATACTTTATTAAAAGCAAGAGCTATTGAAAATATGGCGTATGTAGCCGGAGTGAATAGAGTAGGAGAGGACGGCAACCAATTGGAATATAACGGAGAAAGTACAATAATTGACAGTTTAGGAGGGCCTTTAACTCCAATAGAAAAAAAAGACAATTTGCTTACTTATAATTTAAGCAAATCATCTTTAGATGAAAATAGAAATCATTTTAAATTCTTAAATGATGCTGATGATTTTAAAATTATCTAACTATTTTCTTATAAAAATTAAAAATATTAATAAATTTGTTTCTGAATAAAATTTAAAGAATGTAAAAAATAAAATATAAAAGTATTTGAAAAGCGTTTAGCTTTTATTCTTGATATTGAAAATCGCCAATTTTTAAGCACAACAAGAATAATAAGTGGGAACGCTCACGCTTCGGCGTGGGCTGTTACTTATTTGTTGTGCGGGTGTTTGGCGATACCTCAATATCGGATAAGACTAACAGTTCCACGCTTTTCTTTTCTAATTAAATAATTAATATACTTTTGGAACTGGGGTAATAAAATCATTTTTATATGAAAAATTTATTTTCATTTGGAATTGCCTTAGTGGCAATGTTATGTTTAACTTCGTGTAATAGTATTCCTGAAGAAAGGAGTGTTACTGCGAATAATGTTGAAATCTCCGGATTTTCAAGTAAGTATTTAAAAGTAGTAGATGGAAACTACAAATTTACTCAAAACGGTGATGATGCCTCAATTACTGTTAAGTTTAAGCTGGTGGAAAAACCTAAAGAAAAGGTTTGTAAAGGCGAAGTTTATGCTAAATTAAGAATTAACGCTGTTGATGATTCAGAGAATATATTAGATACAGGTTATTATGGGTTTGAAGCTGGAGCTGATAAGGTAGTAGAGCTAATAAATGAGGGAGTTATTGGGGATACAAAATCAGTATCATTTACTTGGAAATATTTTGATAGAAGTAAGGAGCAAGCAAAACCTATTTTTAAAAAAGCATCTACTTTTGAGGTTGTAGATAAGAGTTCTGTGGTTTTTTGTTCTGAAAAAGAAGAACAAAATTCTAATGCTGTTGAAGAAAAAGTTTCTGTGTCTTCAGTAAATAAAGAAGAGAAATCTGATAATAATGAATGGGATAAAGCTTTAGACAGTTATGAGGAGTATATAGATAGTTATATAAGTTTTATGAAGAAATCTCAGGCAGGAGATATGTCTGCAATGGGAGAGTATATGAAGATGTTAGAGAAAATTGAAACTTTTTCTAAAAAGTTTGATAAGGCAGGAAATGATTTAACAGCAAGGCAACTTACAAGATTTAATAATTTACAATTAAAACTTATAGAATCAACACAGAATTTAGAGTAAAGAATTATTTATAGTAAATAATAGCCATTGTAATTCAAATTATAATGGCTATTTGGATTTATAAAAAGTTTTAAAATCCTTTTTTGAAATTTTTCCATTTTCCTTGAACTCTCATAACTTGTTCAATTACATCTCTTACGCAGCCTTTTCCACCTGGTTTGGGAGAAATATAATCTGCTGCGCTTTGAACTTCCGCAACTGCATCATTCGGTGCACAACCGATACCCGCTGCTTCAATTACTTCTAAATCCAGCACGTCATCGCCCATATAAAGAACTTCTTCTGCCTTTAAACTATATTTGAATAGTAAATCTTCGAAATCTTCATATTTTCTATGAGATTTAGTATAAATATCGGTAATTCCTAAGTTTTTAAATCTTTTAGTTACCATTGGATCAGCCCCACCGGTAATAATTCCGATAATATAATCATGTTTTACAGCAAATTGAAGAGCATACCCGTCTTTAATATCCATTTGACGAACAAAACTACCATCAGGAGATAAAAGTACTTTTCCGTCCGTCATTACGCCGTCTACATCAAACACCAATGCTTTTATATTTTTTAGTCTTTCTTTATAACTCATTTTGATAGGTTTTTATAATTGATTCGCTTAGTTCTTTATAAATATTTTTATATAAAGGGTCATTGATTAAATCTAAATGTTTTTCAATAATTATTTTGTCGTTTCGTTTGGCAGGACCTGTTTGAGCTTCATAAGGCGACAAATCACTTATTTTATTAGCCGTTTCTTCTATTAACGGCCGTAAATAATCAAAAGATAAATCTATTTTTTTTGCTTCTTGTTCTGCTAAATAATACATATGATTTACAAAGTTACAACCCCAAACAGCGGCTAAATGCATTTTAGCCCTTTGTTCACTATTTAATAATTTAGCTTTATTGCTTACTCTTCCTGCCAGTTTCAATAATTGATCGGCATCCTCTTTATTTTTTGCCTCAATAAAGAAAGGAATATCATCATAATCTAAAGTTCTATTAATACTAAAGGTTTGCAGAGGATATAAAACACCTTTTCTGTAATTTCCTTTTAAAGCCTCCATTGGGATTGTTCCGGAAGTATGGACTACCATTACATCGTCAAACGGAATATGCATAGAGAGTTCTTCTATAGCTCTGTCAGATGCTGCAATTACGAATAAGTCAGCTTTTTCTAATTCAGATATTTTATCGGTAAATCTAATACTGTTTGCTTCTCCTATTCTTTCGGCTTTAGAGAGAGTTCGGTTATAGATTTGTTTTACTTGAATTGTATTTTTAATAAAAGCACGAGTTAAATGAAAAGCTACATTTCCTGCTCCTATAATAGAAACTGTTTGCATAAAAAATATTTAAACGCAAATATACTATTTTAAGTAAGATTGATGAAAGAAGTATAAAACAAAAAAGCTCCATAGTTAAACTATGAAGCTTTAAGTGACCTGACTGGGGCTCGAACCCAGGACCCCAACATTAAAAGTGTTGTGCTCTACCAACTGAGCTATCAGGTCAATAAATTTTTACGTGCTCACGACTGGATTCGAACCAGCACACCTACCGGCACCACCCCCTCAAGATGGCGTGTCTACCAATTCCACCACGTGAGCTAAAATTTAAAGTATAAAAAGAACTCTAAGCATATTAAGTGACCTGACTGGGGCTCGAACCCAGGACCCCAACATTAAAAGTGTTGTGCTCTACCAACTGAGCTATCAGGTCTCCGTTTTTGTAATCGGACTGCAAATATAATAACTTTTATTTTATCTACAAACTTTTATTTAAATTCTTTAAATTTTTTTACTTTTGTAAAAACTTAAGATATGGTAATTACGCTTATAGGCTACATGGGGAGCGGAAAATCTTCTATCGGGAAAATTCTATCGGAAAAATTAAATTATACATTTTTGGATTTAGATGAGGTAATAGAAAAACAAGAAAAATTAAAAATCAGCGAAATTTTTAAGAAAAAGGGAGAAGTTTATTTTAGAAAATTAGAAAGCCAAACTTTAAAAAATATTTTAGAAAGTCAAGATAATATTATTTTAAGTACAGGTGGAGGAACTCCTGTTTTTTATGATAATATGGATTCTATATTGAAAAAATCTGTTAGTTTTTATTTACAAGCTACTCCTATAACTTTAGCTGAGCGTTTAGATCCAGAAAAACAAAGTCGTCCGCTAATTGCTCACCTACCTAAGACTGATTTGCCGGAATTTATTGCAAAGCATTTATTTGAAAGAAATCCGTTTTATCAAAAATCTAAATTCACCATAAAAACAGATGGTTTAACACCACAGGAAATCGCTGATGAGATTATAAGCTTAGTTTAAATTTCATCATCATCAAAATCGAACATAAAATCGTCTAAATCTCTACGATCTTTTTTAGTAGGACGTCCTAAGCCTTTTTTACGATAGTGTGTTTGAGCTTCTTTTCTTAGTTGTAATTGGTCTAATTGCTCTTGTTCGGTTCTATCCTTTATATACATACTCACGAGTTTAGCACCCATCCGGTTAGAAGGAATTTGTAGTACCTCAAAAGTATAAATGATTTGATTTTTCCTTACTTTTATAATATCACCTACCAAAACTTCTTTAGAGGGTTTAGCAAGATCATCATTAATCCAAACTCTGTTCTTCTTTACTACATCTGTGGCTAAACTTCTGGTTTTAAAATATCTTACAAACCACAAAAATTTATCTATCCTAACGGCTACCGGCATAATTAATAAATTAAATCAACACTGCGAAGATACGGAATGTTTGGGTTTTTGGCTAATTTGTTTATTTTGATAAAGTTTTTGTCACTCTGAACTTGTTTCAGAGTCTCACTCTAAATTATGCAATGCTGAACTAAATTCAGTATGATATTTTTAATAATTTTACATCTTTAAAACTTCTGTACCTAATTTTTCCGCCTCATCAGGCGAATGTGTAACCATTACGAAAGTAGTATGTGTTTTTTTGTGTATATCTTTTACAAGGTCTTGTAATTGCTCACGAGTTTTTGGGTCGAGGGCAGAAAAAGGCTCATCCATTAAAACAATTTCAGGACGATGAGCAATTGCTCGGACAATTCCCACACGCTGACGCTGTCCGCCACTTAATTCATGGGGAAACTTAGCTAAAATATCTTCTTTTAAATTGACTAACGGCAATAATTCTTTAATTCGGTTTTGCTTTTCTTCGTCAGTGGTTTTAAGTAAATCCAAGCAATACACCATATTTTGATACGCCGTAAAATGCGGAAATAATGAATTTTCTTGTAAAATATAACCCATTTTTCTGC
The DNA here is from genome assembly GCA_019218445.1 of Weeksellaceae bacterium TAE3-ERU29. GTDB lineage: Bacteria > Bacteroidota > Bacteroidia > Flavobacteriales > Weeksellaceae > Ornithobacterium. Next base: position 27,030 of record JAHUUM010000032.1, read on the forward strand.
GTAATTCAATTACATTATCTTTTTGCAGTGGAGTTCCACAAACTTCTACTTCCCCTTTTTGAGGAATGAGTAATCCATTGATAATCCGTAATAAAGTGGATTTACCACAACCGCTCTCGCCCGTAATACACAAGAAACTTCCTTTCGGAATTTGATAGGAAAAATCTTTGATGATAGGAGTTTCATCGTAAGCAAAAGTGATATTTTCTAAGGATATGATAGGTTTGTTCATTATAAAATCAGAGCTTAAACATTCGTAGGAATTTTGATGAAAGGCAAGTCCACTATAAATTCTACAACTAATATAGATAGAGTTTTAAATATAAATGATATCATAATTATTTGTTTTTTAGTGAATTATTGGTGTCTTTTATCAAATAAATTCAGGTTTTCTAAAAATTTAGAATGTGCTAAAGTACGGAATTAGAGCGGTTAAAGCAATTTATTTATTTATTTATTTATTTTCAGTAAATTATTTGTAATAAATTAGGTTAG
>JAHUUM010000033.1 GCA_019218445.1 Weeksellaceae bacterium TAE3-ERU29
GCTCAGATTATAATACCCAAGCCTCTTTTTAACTTACACACTTTGTGGGATAGTGTCTTTTTATACACTTTTGCTGGAATTTGGCATTTTGTAAAACCTCAGTTTTACAGTAAAATCTTACCTCCTACTCTTTCCGAGAATCCTAAATTATGGATTTATATTAGTGGAATCGCAGAAATCATTTGCGGTATCGGGTTACTTTTCCAAACCACAAGAAACCTTGCCGGTTGGGGAATTATTATTATGCTGACTCTATTTTTCTGGGTACATATTTACATGCTGACTCCTGATTTTAACGGAGATTTGCCAAACTGGGCTTTATGGATACGATTATTTTTACAATTTGTATTGATTTATTGGGCTTATTCAATTATTCAAAAATAAACTGTTTAAATAAAAATTCACACAAATTTGAACCTTATATTTCAAGTCCAAAAAAAGGGAAAAGAAATCTTTTCCCCAAAATTACAATTCTATCAATTATTTAATTTATTACTGTATTATAAACTTTCCATAATTCATAAATGTAGGTGTGCTGAATTGATAAATATAAACTCCTCTTATTAATCCGTGAGTTGAAACCTGTTCTATTTCTTTATCTGTATCTATTTTTACTTCTTTTATCAATGCTCCCTTGGCATCATAAATTGTGAATTGTTTATTCCCTGAATATCCTTTTATTTTTAAATTCAAATTCTCTCCCGATTTTAATAATGTAGGATAAACCTCAAAATTATTTTCTGATTTTTCAATTTTTTTCTCTATTGTAATCTGTCCGCTTTCATTTAATTTTTCTGATTTAAATTCATAACGATAAACTCCCGCCGAAAATCCTTCTGTAGAGATTTCTGTAACTTCTTTTTCTATATTGATTTCTTTTACCAACTCATTTTTGGAATTATAAAGTTTTAAAGTTTTCTCATCTTTAATTCCTTTTACTTCTACATTTATAATTTCTCCCGATTTTAAGGTTGTTGGGCTTATTTTAAATTCAGGTGTTGGCTCGATTGGTGTTACCTCATCGTCTTTTTTCTCTATCTTGATTTCTCCAGTTTTATTCAACTTATCCGACTTAAATTCATAACGATAAACTCCCGCAGAAAATCCTTCAGTTGAGATTTTTGTAACTTCTTCTTCTATATTAATTTCTTTTATTAATTTATTTTTAGAGTCATATAGTTTTAAAGTTTTCTCACCTTTAATTCCTTTTACTTCCACATTTATAATTTCCCCTACTTTTAAGGTTGTCGGGCTTATTTTAAATTCAGGTGTTGGTTCTACCGGCTTAGGAGTATCTGACCTTTTCTCACCGTTTGTTACTATAATCATCTTTTTTATAGTCCTTGTATCCGTTCCGCCCGGTGTAGTCACTTTTAAAGTTACATCATATTCATCATTATATTTAAAAACAACTTTCGGATTACGAATATTTTTATCACTAACAGAATAAGGCTCAGGACTAAAAGACCATTCCCATTTCACATCCTCTTGATTCACTATCGAATAAGATTCAAACTGAATCATTTCATTGGCATTATGTAGTGTTGTCTCTGCAATATTTATTGCTAATGGCTGAGCAACAGGTTTAAATTTTTCTCTATACAATGGAATTTCCCAAATCCCTTGTCGAGTAGCCGCTCTTAGTTTTCCCTCTTTAAAGAATGGAACTAATCGAGTTAATCCTGCAGCTGGAGGCAAGCCTTCGGAATAATCAATCCATTTGGACATGGTATCATCTTTATAATATACTTTAGCCTCGTTTTCAGTTCCTAAATAAACGCCGTTATACTCATCTCCCGCTAAAACTACCCAGCGAAATTGAATGTCTTTTAAATTATTATCCAATACTTCTTTCCAGCTTTTTCCACCGTCTTCACTGTATAATACACCTCCCTCTTTTAGCGATTGTACCAACCATACTTTATTTTCATCTTTGGGATCTACAGCAATATATGAGGAATTTCCTGCAGGATTCGGGATTTCAAGTTTCTCCCAGTTTTTTCCGTTATCTGTAGATTTAAAAATAAAGAAGCGTCCGCAAGCATATATTACATCGGGGTTAGAACGTGCAAATGCAATATTAGAAACTTTTTCTCTTGGAGTATCATATACTAAATTAAAATTAATTCCTTCATCTTTAGTTTCCCAAATCTGATCAAGACTTCCGTAAAACCTGCCGCTTGGGTGAAGTAAAATTCGTTTTGCATAACGAGGGTCTGTTGCTAAAAAACCATAGCTTTTCAAAACTTCATAAGGTCTTTTCTGATTAAATGCCACATTATGATCAGCTGTAATTTTCCCGTCAATTGTTTCGGGCATAGTGTACATTCCTGCATCAGAAAAATATACTTTGTAAGGATTACTCACCATTACATATCCCGTAGCCTGCTCCACTCCACCTACATACACTGCTTTTCCTTTTCCATAATTTTTTATCATAACAGCATCTCCGTTATGCCATCTTCCTCCTGCCATTACATCTTCATTCCAACCTTGCCCAAAGCCCCAATAATCGGCTGCGTAAATTCCTTTTACTCGGTTTTCTCCTGTTATTTCTCCATTTTCATTCTTGAAAAAGTTAGGCGAGTATTTGATTCCTCCGTCATTGGCTATCCAAACCTCATCTTTATAAATGGCAATGTCTTGCATATCAGGGTGAATTCTAAAGTTTCCACTGCAATATCCACCGATGGCATTTTCTTTATACCCTCCTTCTCCCCCTTTTAAAGAACGATAGGCACTACACAATCCAAAAATCACATGTTCAGGATTAGTTCCGGAAACTCCAATCATCATATCATAATAGCCTTGACCACCATTTTTAGCATCAATAGAAGGGCAAAAAGTATTATTATATCCATTTATATTATCGGTTCTTACCGTTTTATTAGTCCATGTTTTTCCTGCATCTTTACTTTGTAAAATCTGAGGAGCTCCATAATGAACACCAGGTTTAAAAATATTTACTAAAGCATACACATAGTTTTCTCCTTTCGGGGCGTCACTCACCGCCAATCTCCCCATTCGAATATCTTTCAAAAATGCATTTCCTTCATCAAATGTTTTACCGCCATCATAAGAAGTATAAAATTTAAACGTATAATCTCCCGTTTTATTACCCAACAGATAAACAACATCCGAATTATCGGGCTTTAATTCATGATCGTGACAAACTCCATCAAATATTTTTCTAAAATACTTGCCTTTATTCTCTGATATATAAAAACCTTTTTCCGCAGAAACAGTAATGATATCGGTATTTTTCTTGTTGATTCTTATACTATTTATTTTTGAATCTATTCCGCTAATACGAGTAAACGATTCTCCTCCATCTTTACTAACAAACACTCCGATATCAGAGCCTATCCATACAATATTTTCATTAGTAGGATCTATTCTTATGGCTAATATAGCTGTACCAAAATTCACAGAAGGAGCACACGCTTTCCAAGATTTACCTTTATCTGTGGTTTTAAAAACAGCTCCTGTTTCAGCTCCGCAATACAATATATTCGGATTGGTTTTAGATATATCTATTCTGAAGACATTGGCATGAGAATCGTATGACTCTACAAATCCTGTATATTGATCATTTTTTGAAGTAGAATGGGGACCTACACTCACCCATTTTTTTGTATCTTTAGAAAGTATTTTCCTTTTGCTAAACTGAGTATTTATCTTTTGATTAACTCTGTCTATTTTTTGCAGATATTCTTTCATTGTGGGTAATACAATCTCCCCTTTATTATTCACAAAAGGTCTGTAAGCTTTTTGCCATCTTCTATAAAAATTAACTGCCGGTTTCTTATCTACTGTTTTCTTTCTGGCATCAATATCATTTTTTATCCACTCAGCAAACTTTTTTTCCATCTCAAAGAAATTAACTCCTCTGGGATTTTTTACAATATCTTGTAACCAAGCCGGCTCATCTCCTATAAAATATTCGGGAGTATAAGGGTCATACAATTGTTCTGAATTCTGTTGTCCCATCACTCCCACCATTGCCGATAAAAAGGCAATTAATAAAATACATCTTCTTAACATCTAATTTTCAATTTTAGCAAAGATAATTTGTATTTTATCAAAATAAAGAAGTTTTGGTTGTTAAACTCTTATAAAACTATTTTCTTAGAAATAGATTACCCATTAAGTATAATTATGAATAAGCCCCGCTTCATATAAACATTAATCCGTTTTCTATATTAACTTAATTTTCTTTTGCAACTATTATGCTTCTATAATTTCATTACTTACTTGGATAAGTTTAAATAATTTTACTTATTCTATTGCTATATCTTTTTACAAATCCTCAGTAGTTTTTTATAGAAATTCAATCATTTGACCTCATTGAACCAAAAATATCTATACTCTAAAATAAAAATCATTCAACTTTTTAGTGGATTAAATGCTTATTTTTAAGATATTTGTATCCTGAATGAAGAGGAAAAATAAATTAACAAGATTTAAAAATAAATTAACCGACCATTATAGATTTTTGGTGGAAGACAGTGATACGCGAGAATATGTATTTTCTTTTAAATTAAATATATTAAACAGCCTATTATTACTCGCTTTTTTTACATTATTTATCATTAGCGTTACCGCGGTAGTGTTAAAATATACTCCTATAAAATCATATTTTATTTCAGAAGAAACTGTTTCAGAAGTTAGATATAAAAAACAACTATTAGAGTTAAATGAACGTTTAACTAATATAGAAGACTCTTTGCAGAGTAATGATTTATATATTCAAGCAGTACAAGCAGTGGTTAGTGGGAGAATAAAAGCTGAAAAAGTAGATAGTTTAATGGCAAAAGAAGAAAAAATAGCTTTAAACTCAGACCAATTAAAACCGACAGAAGAAGACTCTATATTTAGAATACAAATAGCAAAAGAAGAAATAGAAGCTATAAATAAAGCAAAAAAACAAACAAATGAACCGCTTTATTTTGTTCCGGTAAAAGGATTTGTTAATTCTAAATATGATGTAACAGAAAATCACTTAGCGACAGATATTGCAGCTAAAATGGGCGAAAGCATAAAAACTATAGCAGATGGTGATGTTTTATTGTCTGAGTGGATACCAAAAACAGGCTATACCATAATTATAAGACACCCGAATGATGCCATTTCTATCTATAAGCATTGTTCTAAAGTGTTTGTAAAAACAGGCGAAGCTGTAAAAAAAGGGCAGGTAATTGCAGAGGTTGGGAATTCAGGGGAATTAACCAACGGGCCACACCTTCATTTTGAATTATGGATACACGGAAAAGCCGTAGACCCTGAAGAATATATAAATTTTTAAAAATGTTTAAATCTTTCATATCTAAAGTCTTAGCAAATTATACTACTGTCAAAGAGAATAAATGGAAAGTCAACCCTAAAGATTCTCAGCAAAAACTTTTTTATCAATTAATTGAAAAAGCTAAGAATACCTCTTTTGGGAAAAGTCATAATTTTAGTGCAATAAAAAGTATTAAAGATTTTCAGGCGAATGTTCCATTACAAGATTATGAAACATTAAAGCCTTATATAGAAAGAATAAAACAAGGTGAAAAAAATGTGCTCTGGCAAGGAAAACCCTTATATTTTGCTAAAACTTCAGGTACAACTTCAGGTACAAAATATATTCCTATAACCAAAGAATCTATGCCTTTTCACATAGAAGCTACAAAAAATGCTTTATTACACTATATAAAGAATAAAGGAAATGCCAATTTTGTAACCGGAAAAATGATTTTCTTGCAAGGCAGTCCCAAATTAGAAGAAGAAAATGGAATTAAAATCGGACGACTTTCAGGGATTTCAGCACATTTTGTTCCTAATTATTTACAAAAAAACAGATTACCTTCTTGGGAGGTGAATTGCATAGAAGATTGGGAAACAAAAGTTGATGCGGTGGTAAAAGAAACCATTAATCAAAACATGACCTTGGTTGGAGGAATTCCGCCTTGGCTGATTATGTATTTTGAGAAATTACAACAGAAATCAGGAAAAAAGATAAAAGAATTATTCCCAAATCTTCAGTTAATTGTAACAGGCGGTGTAAATTACGAACCTTACCGACAAAAAATGTTGGAATTACTGGGTGGGGAAGTGGATGTTATTCAGACTTATCCCGCATCAGAAGGATTTATTGCATATCAAGACCAATTAAATTCAGAGGAATTATTATTACTTTTAGATCAAGATATTTTTTATGAGTTTGTTCCGGTAGAAGAAATTCACAATGAAAATCCTACACGATTAACTATTGGAGAAGTAGAACTTAATAAAAATTATGCTGTTATCATGTCTACTTTTGCAGGATTATGGGCGTACAGTATTGGTGACACTGTTAAATTTGTGTCTAAAAATCCGTACAGAATTGTAGTTTCGGGAAGGATTAAACATTATACTTCAGCTTTTGGTGAGCATGTCATCGGGCAAGAAGTCGAAAAGGCTTTGGAAAATACATTAAAAGAACATTCTGCTTTGGTAACAGAGTTTCATATTGCTCCACAAGTAAGTCCAAAAGAAGGATTGCCTTACCATGAATGGTTAATTGAGTTTGAAGAAAAACCACAAGATTTAACTGTTTTTGCTAAAAAATTAAATCAAGAAATGTGTTTACAAAATACGTATTATGATGATTTAATTAAAGGAAAAATACTAAAACCATTAGTCTTAACTCGCATTAAAAAAGGAGGATTTAATCAATACATGAAAACACAAGGAAAACTTGGCGGACAAAACAAAGTACCTCGTTTGGCAAATGACAGAAACTTGGCAGAACAATTAATAAAATGGATTGAATAATGGATACAATTCTTGACTTTTTCTTACAACCTTATGCCGATGCTACGCCACTCAGCATATTTATAGAAGTTACGGCTGTAACTTTTGGTTTACTGAGTGTTATATTTGCAAAAAAAGGAAGTATTTGGGTTTACCCCACAGGAATTGTCAGTACGATGATTTATGTATTTATATGTTATAAAGTAGGTTATTACGGAGATTTAATCATTAATATTTATTATACCATAATGAGTGTTTACGGCTGGTATCTGTGGAGTCATATAACAGAAGGCAAAATGTTGAGTATCACATGGTGTACCAAAAAGGATTGGATCACCACATTACTGATAACCGTATTTACCATGATTTTCACGATAGGAATTTACTTGTATTTCCATAAATTCGAATCTTGGCTTAATTATGTTGATGTACTCACTACAGGATTAGCTTTTGGTTCTATGTGGTTAATGGCGAAGAAAAAAGTAGAAAACTGGCTTGGCTGGATTGTAACAGATGTAATATCAGTACCGCTATATTTTGCAAAAGGATTAGGATTTACAGGGATACAATTCACAATTTTTCTTATATTGGCATGGCAAGGATATTTAATCTGGAAAAAAGATGCCGAACCAAGAAAAACAGTTACCCTCCAATAATAGATTTACCCCACTCAATCATTGGGCAGAAGATGATCGCCCGCGAGAGAAATTAATGTTAAAAGGGAAATCCGCTCTTTCTGATGCCGAATTATTGGCAATTATTATGGGTAGCGGTAGCCGAAATGAAACAGCAGTAGATTTAGCCAAACGAATTTTAAAAGACTATAAAAATAATTGGCATGAGTTGGCAAAGCTCAATGTAACTGAACTTAAAAAATATAAAGGAATCGGCGAGGCAAAAGCAATAAGTATCATTACGGCATTAGAGATAGGACGGAGAAGAGCTTTGCAAAATACCATAGAAAAACCAATTATAAGAAGTAGTAGAAATGCTTATGAAATCCTGAATCCCATTTTAGGAGATTTACCTATTGAGGAGTTTTGGGTATTATTCTTAAGTCAGTCTAATAAAGTAATAGCCAAAGAAAAAATGAGTTCCGGCGGAATTTCAGGAGCGGTGGTAGACGCCAGAATGGTTTTTAAAAGAGCCTTGGAACTATATGCAACGGGAATTATTGTAGCTCATAATCACCCAAGCGGAAACTTATCGCCCAGTCCACAAGACTTTTCCATAACAAAAAAATTAAAACACGCCGGTGAAATATTAGATATTCAAGTACTCGACCATTTAATTATAACTCAAACGGATTACTTTAGTTTTGCTGATGATAATAGGATGTAATAATAATTAAAAAGTTAATTTTATCAAGATTTATTTTTTATCTTTATATCCTCAAGATAACTTATAACCATCTCATCATGAAAAGAATACTCGGATTAGACCTCGGAACAAACTCAATTGGTTGGGCGTTAACTAATGAAGCTGAAAATAAAAACGAAAACTCAGAAATCATAAAATTGGGAGTTAGAATTATTAATTATAATAATTTTAGTGTAATAGACAGAAAATCAGGGAAGGTCTCAGATTCCAAAAATCCTACACAGGATTTTTCTGCAGGAAAAGGGTTATCCCCTAATGCCGATAGAACGCAAAAACGAGGTGCAAGAAGAAATTTGGAACGCTACAAACTCCGAAGAGAAAACCTTATTGAAATACTGATTAAACATCATTTCATTACCAAAGAAACACCTCTTGCCGAAGTAGGTAAAGACACTACACACCAAACTTTGGAACTTCGGGCAAAATCGGCTAAAGAAAAAGTCAGTTTGGAGGATTTAGCTCGGATTTTTCTTGCTATCAATAAAAAAAGAGGATATAAAAGTAGTCGAAAAATAAATGAAGATGAAGGACAAGCGATTGATGGAATGGCAGTTGCTAAAAAGTTATATGATGAAAGCCTCACACCGGCACAATATGCAGTTCAATTATTAAATGCGGACAAAAAATATATTCCGGACTTCTATCGCTCAGATTTAAAAGCTGAATTTAATGCCATTTGGACATTTCAGAAACAATTTTATCCTACTATTTTAACAGAAGACCTTTATAATGAGCTACAAGACAAAAATAAATCTCAAACTTGGGCAATTTGTAAAGAACCTTTTAATATTGAAGGAATTAAGCTCACAGAAAAAGGTAATGATTTAAAAAAGAGAAAATACCAATTACGAGTAGATGGATTATCCAAGCAATTGGATTTAGAATTATTAGCTATTGTTCTTCAAGAGATTAATAATGATTTAAACCAATCCAGTGGTTATTTGGGAGCTATTTCCGACCGAAGTAAAAAATTATATTTTAATAAGGAAACCGTAGGCGAATATCAATGGAAACAAATTCAAAAAAATCCTCATACTTCATTAAAAAACCAAGTTTTTTATCGTCAGGATTATTTAGATGAATTTGAGCAAATTTGGGAAACTCAGGCTAAGTTTTACCCTGAAATTTTAACTTTGGAATTAAAAGAAGAAATCCGTGATGTTATTATTTTCTATCAAAGAAAACTCAAATCTCAAAAAGGATTGCTTAGTTTCTGTCAGTTTGAGAGCTGGGAAATAAACAAAACTGATGAAAATGGTAATATTATTATTGACAAAGAAACTAAACTTCCCAAGAAAAAACAAATTGGAAGAAAAGTAATTTCAAAATCTTCTCCCCTATTCCAAGAATTTAAAATTTGGCAGAACATCAACAATCTTACATTTAGTAGGCTTGACAAATTAAAAAAGGATTTATTTAATCAAGAAATTGAAGAAAATTTTATTTTGGATGAAGAAAACAGAAAATTACTTTTTGAGGAATTAAATTTAAGAGGGAAGTTATCACAAAATGATATTTTAAAACTTTTCAATTTAAATTCAAAAGAGTGGAAAACTAATTATCCTGAAGGTTTAGAAGGTAATAGAACCAATGCTTCTCTTTATAATATTTATCAAAAAATTGCCGAAAATGAAGGATATGGATTTGATTGGAATAAGAAAACTGCGAAAGAAATAAAAGAAGAATTACAAGCCGTTTTTCCTCAAATAGGAATTGATGCGGATATTTTGAATTTTAATACTAATTTGGAAGGAAAAGACTTTGAAAAACAAGCCTCTTACCAACTTTGGCATTTGCTTTATTCAACGGAAGAAGACCAAAAAATAAGTGAAGAAGACCAAATCATATATGGTAATTCGGCGGTAAGTTTAAAAAAGAATTTAGTAGAAAAATTTGGGTTTAAACCTGAATATGCCAAATGGTTAGCTAATATTTCTTTACAACAAGATTATGGAAACTTGTCAAGCAAAGCTATCCGAAAAATCATTCCTTTTTTACAAGACGGACACGATTATTCAGAGGCTTGTCAATTAGCCGGTTACAATCATTCTAATAGTTTAACCAAAGAAGAAAATGACAATCGACAATTAGCTGAAAAATTAGAACTTTTACCTAAAAACAGTTTGAGAAATCCCGTAGTAGAGAAGATTCTCAATCAAATGGTAAATGTTGTAAATCAGATTATAGAAACTTACGGAAAACCCGATGAAATCCGAATTGAGTTAGCTCGAGAATTGAAAAAAAGTGCCAAAGAACGAGCAAAAATGACTTCCGATATTGCGAGTGCAACCAGAAGAAATGAGGATTTAAAAAAATATATTACCAAAGAATTTGGCATTCCTAATCCAACAAAAAATGATGTCATTCGCTTTCGATTGTGGGAAGAGCTTAAACCTTTAGCTCACAAAGATATTTTTACAGGAAAAGAAATCAAGCCAAGTGATTTATTTACACCTAATATTGATATAGAGCATATTATACCTAGAGCTTTATTATTTGATGATTCTTTTTCTAATAAAACATTAGCTTTTAAGGGCACCAATATCAAAAAAGCCAATCGAACCGGATATGATTTCATCAAAGGGGATACTGAGTCGGATTTAGAAGGATATTTACAGCGCATTGAAACTTTATATAACGGAGGCAAAAGTGATTTTTCAAAAGCTAAATACAAAAAACTTTTGATGTCCAAAGACCAACTTCCTGACGGATTTATAGAGCGTGATTTGAGAAATTCTCAGTATATCTCAAAAATGGCTAAAACAATGTTACTTAAAGCTATTAGAAATGTTGAAGTAACCACCGGAAGCATTACCGATAAATTACGTGAAGATTGGGGCTTAATCAATATGATGAAAGAACTTAATCTGCCAAAATATAGAGCTTTAGGGCTTACCAAAATGGAAAAAAGATTTGATGTAGGAAAAGAACAAATCAAAGAAGTAGAAGTTATTGAAGATTGGACAAAAAGAAATGACCACCGCCATCACGCTATGGACGCTTTAACGGTTGCTTTCACTACACACAGCCATATTCAATATTTGAATTATCTGAATGCAAGACGTGATGAAAATCATAAAAAACATAACGATATTATCGGTATTGAAAAGAAAATCACTTATGAGAAAATAAAGAAAAACGGGAAGAAAAAGCGAAAGTTTGTTGAGCCTATGCCTAATTTCCGATTAGAAGCGAAACAACATATTGAATCCATTTTGATATCAATAAAAGCTAAAAATAAAGTAGTTACTATCAGTAAAAATTATACTAAAGGCGGAGATAGTAAACCACAAAAAGTACTTACCCCTCGCGGACAATTACACGAGGAAACCATTTACGGAAAAATCAAACAGCCAATGGACAAACCTACGAAATTGAATAAACGATTTTCGTTGGAACAAGCTAATTTAATTATCAATCCTAAAGAGAAAGAATTGGTTTTAAGTCATTTGTCTAAGTTTGATAATAATCCGGAAGTAGCTTTTGATACCAAAACACTAAAAAAAGAGCCTATTCTTTTAAATGATGAACCTCTTAAAGAAGTTCGTTGCTTTGAAGAAATTTTTACTATTAGAAAGCCTATCACACCCGATTTAAAAGTTAAAGATGTTATTGACGAGAAAGTTAAAGTAGTTTTAAAAAATCGATTAAAAGAGTTTGACAATAATGCTAAAAAAGCATTCTCTGATTTAGATAAAAACCCGATTTGGCTCAATAAAGAAAAAGGCATTTCAATAAAAAGAGTGACTATAAAATCATTCTTCCAAAATATGAAAGACAATGCTATTGATATCAAAAGAGATGAATTAGGAAACCCTATTTTAGATAAAAATGGCAAAGAAATACCTAATAGATATGTCAATTTAGGAAATAATCATCATGTAGCTATTTACAGAAATAAAAAAGGGAAATTACAAGAAAAAGTAGTATCCTTTTTTGAAGCAGTTACGAGAGTAAATCAAGGTTTACCAATTATTGATAAAGAATACAATAAGCATTTGGGGTGGGAATTTCTATTTACGATGAAACAGAATGAAATGTTTGTTTTCCCTAATGATGATTTTGACATTAACGAAATTGATTTATTAGATGAGAAAAATACAAGTTTAATCAGTAAGCATTTATTTAGAGTACAGAAAATCGCATCTAAAAATTACCTATTTAATCATCATCTTGAAACAAATGCAGTTACCGGAGATGACTTAAAGAATAAAAAGATGCTTTCCGGAATTACTTATCATTTTATTCAAAGTGAACAACACTTGGAAGGGATTGTAAAAGTGAGAATTAACCATATCGGAAAAATTGTACAAGTGGGAGAATATTAAAACTAAATAATTATGAAACGCTCGGAATTTCTTCAAAGTTTAGGATTGGGAGCAACGGGATTGATTTTACCCAAAAGTTTACTATCCAAATCGATGATAAAAATCTACGATAATTATGTTCGTGGATTACATCATTATGACTTTAACAAAGTAAAATCACAATTAAATATTGGAGATACTTTAACTTTAAAAAGAGATACCGAGAACATTCACGATTCTTTTGCGGTAGAGGTTTATTTCCAAGAATATAAATTAGGGTATTTACCTGCATATGAGAATATTTCCATTGCCAATATGTTAGATGCGAAAGTAGAATTACCCGCAAAAATTAGTTTCTTAAAAGAAGAAAAAGACCCTTACAAAAGAAAAACATTAGGAATTGAAATTTTTGCGGAATTGATTAGTCCGACACCTCATTTAATTAGTGAATTACAAAACAAAAGAGCCGAAGATGCAGAGGATTTATACAGACAACATTATGATTTTTAGTTATGATAAAACGAACCCTATTTTTTGGAAATCCTGCTTATCTTTCCACCAAAAATGAGCAGTTAGTCATTGATTTCCCCGAAAAAGAGAAAGAAAAAGTTACCGTTCCCTTGGAGGATATTGGGGTAATTGTGTTGGAAAATCCACAGATTACCCTAACCAACGGATTGCTGAGTAAACTCAATTTACACAAAGCACTTTTGGTACAATGTAATTCACAACGTATGCCCGTTAGCGTGTTTCAACCGCTCAACGGGCATACGCTTTTTACGGAGCGACTGCGATTACAACTCGGAATGAGTGAACCTTTAAAGAAAAACCTTTGGCAACAAACAGTTCAATCAAAAATTACAAATCAAGCCCTTCATTTAGAAGAAAATCATATTAACGCTCTTAAATTACGCCGTTGGATTCAAGAAGTAAAAAGTGGCGACGGCGAAAACCACGAAGCCTATGCGGCCGCTTATTACTTTCAGAATATTTTTCCTGTAGAAAATTTCTCTCGAAATCAAAAAGGCATTCCACCCAATCATTGGCTTAATTACGGATATGCTATTTTACGAGCCTTAACCGCCCGAGCCATTACTTCAACGGGGTTGTTGCCCGCTTTGGGAATTTTTCATAAAAATAAATACAATCCTTATTGTTTGGCTGACGATTTAATGGAGCCTTACCGACCATTTGTAGATAAAATGGTGCAACAAATGTTACGACAATTAGAATTATCAGAAGAATTGACGACCGAACATAAAGCAATGCTCCTCAAAATTCCCGCTATGGACGTGATTGTGGAAGGCAAGAAAAGTCCGCTAATGGTTGCGATGAGCCGAACGACCAACAGCTTTTACGAATGTATAGAAGGCGTACGCCGAAAGATTATTTATCCTGAATTTTGTTAAAATGGACTCTTTATTTTCACGACTAAACCAATATCGTTCTATGTGGGTACTCGTATTATTTGACTTGCCAACCGATACCAAAGCCGACCGCAAGCGTGCCGGAAAATTCCGAAAAGATTTATTAAATGACGGCTTTGGAATGTTTCAATTTTCGATTTACACTCGATTTTGTGCCAGTAGAGAAAACGCACAAGTTCACATCAAACGAGTAAAATCTGCTTTACCCAAACATGGAAAAGTAGCTATTTTTCAAATTACTGATAAACAATTTGAAATGATAGAGATTTTTCACAGCGCTAAAGAAGTTAAAACTCAACCGCCTTCTCAACAATTAGAATTATTTTAGAAATCAAAAAATCAATAGCAACAAGGCAAAAAAGAAAATCAATGATTGAATTTTACAATCCTAATCATTGATTTAACTTTTTGATTTTTAGAACTTTGTGTAAGGTATATTGTGATTACTCACACAAAGATAGAACATTGAAAGCAATTCACAACTTAGGGGTTTATAAGAGTTTTAGAGAGGTTATTGTGATTACTCACACAAAGATAGAACATTGAAAGCAATTCACAACTATATTACCATATTGATTTGGTATATAGTTATTGTGATTACTCACACAAAGATAGAACATTGAAAGCAATTCACAACAACCTTATTATTTATTACCATTGTGCGGTAATTGTGATTACTCACACAAAGATAGAACATTGAAAGCAATTCACAACAAGCCAAAAAAGATAATGTTAATCAGTCTTATTGTGATTACTCACACAAAGATAGAACATTGAAAGCAATTCACAACATATGTATAGCACCTAATTCTTTTGTTTTATTGTGATTACTCACACAAAGATAGAACATTGAAAGCAATTCACAACAAATAAAGTTGACGTTTTTTTTGAGAAACGATTGTGATTACTCACACAAAGATAGAACATTGAAAGCAATTCACAACTATAATAGAGATGTTGTAAGTATCAGACAAATTGTGATTACTCACACAAAGATAGAACATTGAAAGCAATTCACAACTCCTACATTTAATAATACAAAGTTTTTAAAATTGTGATTACTCACACAAAGATAGAACATTGAAAGCAATTCACAACCACGCCATTTATTTTTTATATCAATTATATATTGTGATTACTCACACAAAGATAGAACATTGAAAGCAATTCACAACAAAATGAGATTGCTGGATTTGTAGCAGACTATTGTGATTACTCACACAAAGATAGAACATTGAAAGCAATTCACAACAAATTTAACTTATAAAGATTCATCAATTTCATTGTGATTACTCACACAAAGATAGAACATTGAAAGCAATTCACAACTATTAAAATTGCCTTATGTTTATTGTGGCAATTGTGATTACTCACACAAAGATAGAACATTGAAAGCAATTCACAACTTGTTTATCATGTTATCAGAGGACAACATTATTGTGATTACTCACACAAAGATAGAACATTGAAAGCAATTCACAACTATTCTTAATAATAATAAGACACTTTTTGTATTGTGATTACTCACACAAAGATAGAACATTGAAAGCAATTCACAACATAAAGCTATTTTAAAGACTTTGGAAAAATATTGTGATTACTCACACAAAGATAGAACATTGAAAGCAATTCACAACCTCCACGCATCAGTTTCAGCGTTAAATTGAATTGTGATTACTCACACAAAGATAGAACATTGAAAGCAATTCACAACTTTTCCATTAAATAAACCATATTTTTTCGGATTGTGATTACTCACACAAAGATAGAACATTGAAAGCAATTCACAACGAAGAAGGTATAGTAGTGCGGAGAGAAGATATTGTGATTACTCACACAAAGATAGAACATTGAAAGCAATTCACAACATAAGTCTGTCTTCCCTCACTTTCTACATTATTGTGATTACTCACACAAAGATAGAACATTGAAAGCAATTCACAACGAAGTACAAGTAGGAAAACCGGGCGATAAAATTGTGATTACTCACACAAAGATAGAACATTGAAAGCAATTCACAACTAAATTCAAACATTCAAAATTTACCGGAAAATTGTGATTACTCACACAAAGATAGAACATTGAAAGCAATTCACAACTGTTACTTAGTCGCACAATGATAATAATTAATTGTGATTACTCACACAAAGATAGAACATTGAAAGCAATTCACAACCTGTTTAACGGATAAAATAGCAAGTTGCTATTGTGATTACTCACACAAAGATAGAACATTGAAAGCAATTCACAACATCTAAAAAGTGAACAGTTAGATTTACATTATTGTGATTACTCACACAAAGATAGAACATTGAAAGCAATTCACAACGTAAAGATATTTTCAAAATTACAATACAAATTGTGATTACTCACACAAAGATAGAACATTGAAAGCAATTCACAACAACAACCTCTATAACTTGGTTTAAAAAATATTGTGATTACTCACACAAAGATAGAACATTGAAAGCAATTCACAACAACGCACAGGGAACAATACAAGGTTATTCAATTGTGATTACTCACACAAAGATAGAACATTGAAAGCAATTCACAACTCCGTAATCAATTTTATTTTCTCCTCTTTAATTGTGATTACTCACACAAAGATAGAACATTGAAAGCAATTCACAACTGAGTATGAAGGGTTCAAAGCAGTAGTTAGATTGTGATTACTCACACAAAGATAGAACATTGAAAGCAATTCACAACAAGAGGGTAGAGTAGTATCGCACGAAGATGATTGTGATTACTCACACAAAGATAGAACATTGAAAGCAATTCACAACTATTATTAGTCGCATCTTTTTTAGTCGCTAATTGTGATTACTCACACAAAGATAGAACATTGAAAGCAATTCACAACAACGAAGTTCCATTAAATTTAGGTTTTGAAATTGTGATTACTCACACAAAGATAGAACATTGAAAGCAATTCACAACAGGCAAAGAAAGAGAATGTTAACCAGGCGTATTGTGATTACTCACACAAAGATAGAACATTGAAAGCAATTCACAACTGGTATTGTATTCAACGCCTTGAAATTTAAATTGTGATTACTCACACAAAGATAGAACATTGAAAGCAATTCACAACTTGCAAGGGGAACGGAATAATCTTTTCAAAATTGTGATTACTCACACAAAGATAGAACATTGAAAGCAATTCACAACTTGAGTTAGATGCAAGAAAAAAGGATTAAATTGTGATTACTCACACAAAGATAGAACATTGAAAGCAATTCACAACTTGAGTTAGATGCAAGAAAAAAGGATTAAATTGTGATTACTCACACAAAGATAGAACATTGAAAGCAATTCACAACAAAGTTTTTCCACTCCCTTGTCCGGCTAAAATTGTGATTACTCACACAAAGATAGAACATTGAAAGCAATTCACAACCATTTGTCGGTATTCCTTTAGCCGTTACAATTGTGATTACTCACACAAAGATAGAACATTGAAAGCAATTCACAACTTGCAAGGGGAACGGAATAATCTTTTCAAAATTGTGATTACTCACACAAAGATAGAACATTGAAAGCAATTCACAACAGGCAAAGAAAGAGAATGTTAACCAGGCGTATTGTGATTACTCACACAAAGATAGAACATTGAAAGCAATTCACAACCATTTGTCGGTATTCCTTTAGCCGTTACAATTGTGATTACTCACACAAAGATAGAACATTGAAAGCAATTCACAACTTGCAAGGGGAACGGAATAATCTTTTCAAAATTGTGATTACTCACACAAAGATAGAACATTGAAAGCAATTCACAACGGAAATGTAATAGAACAATGTTTAGTTTCTATTGTGATTACTCACACAAAGATAGAACATTGAAAGCAATTCACAACGAAAACTTATTACCAAATAGGTTTACGGTAACTGTGATTACTCACACAAAGATAGAACATTGAAAGCAATTCACAACGCCGGAGCAAAGTATAATAGGTACTTTCTTACTGTGATTACTCACACAAAGATAGAACATTGAAAGCAATTCACAACAAAATAAGAATAGTCTTTGAAATATCAAATAAAGAAAATAGAAAAATTAAATAATTTGGGTATAAAAGATTTTTCAATTAATTTAGCAGATAAATCTTTGAACCTATTCCATTTTGGAACAGAAATATCAACTGATTTTGAAAATAATATTTTAAAAATAACAGGAGAATTAAAAAAATTAAATAATTATGAAAAATCAAGCAAACAAAAAGTCCAATCTAGACTTATTGATTCAGAGGATAGACGATGGACTTATGAAACTTGGCTTAGAACCAATGGAGGAAAAAACAAACAATCAGGATTACAAAGTATTATTGAGAAAGCCCTTGAGTCAAACAGAAAGAGAGAAACGGCTAGAGAGTATGAAGAGACTGGCAATGAATATGGGGAAAACGGAGGAAGAAGCGGAAGCAATGGTGAACAATCCGTTCTAAACGATACTCAACAGTTTTTCTCAGATACTGTAAAAGGAGGAAATAAACCAATTAGACCTTGGTTTCCACAATTTGGATTGAGTGAGAAACAAAAATTGTTTTTTTTACAAATTATTCTTTCTAAAGGAAAAACTTACTTATCATAAGAGTCCATAAACTCCTTTCAACACTCAAATAAATAGAACAATAAGTACCAAAAATGATATCTGTAGTAGATGCCTCCTAAAAGAAAATGTGACAGTAATTACTACTAAAATAGAGTAAGAAAGTTTTTCATAGCTTTATAATTTTATTTAATTCTTATAGAGAAGTTTTATTATTACTCTGTGGATTACTCATACAAAGAGAATTCTACACAATAGTCGACCGCCCTAATTCAATATTTTCTTTATTGAAAAAATCTTTTTCATTATAAGTTTTATCAACTAATCGGGAAATAAGGTTTCCAATGTCTTGGGTACTGTATTTAGAGTCTTTGTCAATATCTCGTGTCACGTATTTTTTGTCAATTAAAACTTCTACAGACTTTTCAATTAAATCTGCCGCCTCTTTTTCCCCTAAATAATCTAAAAGCAAAGCCAAGCTTAGTATAGAGCCTAAGGGATTAGCTATATTTTTACCCTTTGCTTGAGGATATGAACCATGAATAGGCTCAAATAAAGCATGACTTTCTCCTACTGAAGCAGAAGGTAGAAGACCTATAGAACTGGTAAGTACACTTGCTTCATCAGACAAAATATCACCAAACATATTTTCAGTCAAAATTACATCAAAACGTTTTGGATTTACTATAAACTGCATTGCAGCATTATCTACAAATAAAGTTTCAAATATAACTTCAGGGTATTCCTTACTTATTTCTGTACATACTTTTCTCCATAATTGAGAAGTGCTTAACACATTTGCTTTATCTACTAATGTAACTTTCTTTTTACGTTGAAGAGCACTTTCAAAAGCCATTTTTGCAATAGGCATAATTTGTTCTTTACTGTAAAAACAGTTATCATTCGCGTATCCTTTTTCTAAGTTTATTTCTTTATCTCCAAAATAAATTCCACTAATTAATTCACGGTAAATTACAAAATCTACACCCGTTACTCGGTCATTTTTTAAAGGACTATTATCTAATAGACTTTGATAAGCTTTTATTGGACGTATATTGGCAAAAAGCTTAAGCTCTTTTCTTAATTTTAATAACCCTTGCTCCGGACGAACTTTTAAAGTCGGGTCGTTATCATATTTCGGATCTCCAATTGCTCCAAAAAGCACTGCATCAGCCTCTTTACAAGCTATAATCGTTTCATCGGGTAAAGGATTCCCGGTCTTATCTATAGCAACCCCTCCCATTAAAACTTTTTTAACACTAAATTTAAGAGGAAAAGTTTCTTCTACGGCACTCAATACTTTTAGAGATTCTTTTATAATTTCAGGACCTATTCCGTCTCCTTCAATAACTGCTATATTATAATTTTTCATTTAATTAAAATTTGTATTTTCTGTTTTCTTCAAAAGTCTTTATTTCATCTTTTATCCCTACTAAATAATCAATATCGTCGTAGCCGTTTATTAAACATGTTTTTTTATAAGCATCTATAATAAAAGGAATTTCTCTTTGATTAAAGTACACAAGTTGTTTTTCTACATCTACTTCTATTATAGTCTTAGGATTTTTTTCTACCTCAAGAAACATTTCTTGTAAAATATCACTGGGCACTTCAATAGGTAATAATCCATTATTTAATGCATTTCCTTTGAAAATATCGGCAAAAAAACTGGATATCACTATATAAAAGCCATATCCTTTAATCGCCCACGCCGCGTGTTCCCTACTACTTCCACAGCCAAAATTATTCCCTGCCAACAATATTTTTCCACGGTATTTTTCTTGATTAAGCGGAAAGTTTTCTACCGGATTATCATTTTCATCAAATCGCCAATCATAAAATAAATTATCTCCGAATCCTTTTTTATCTGTCGCTTTTAAAAAACGTGCAGGAATAATCTGATCTGTATCTATATTTTCTATATTTATAGGAACAATAGTTGATTTTATATGTGCTAATTTTTCCATAAGTTAAGATATTATTTTTCCGTGAATAGCAACTTTTGCAGCAGTTAAAGGACTCGCCAATAACGTCCTGGAACCTGAGCCTTGTCGACCTTCAAAATTACGATTAGAAGTAGAAACACAATATTCTCCTTTAGGGATTTTGTCTTCGTTCATTGCTAAACATGCTGAACATCCCGGTTGGCGAATTTCAAAATCTGCCTCATTAAAAATTTCTTCCAGGCCTTCCTCTTTCATTTGTTGTAAAACTTGTTGAGAGCCGGGAACAATTAAAGCATTGATATGACTAGCTCGTTTTTTCCCTTTAATGTAGTTGGCTACTGTGCGAAAATCTTCTATTCGGGCATTTGTACAGCTTCCTATAAAAACATGACTTACAGGGACTTTAGCGAGGCTATCTCCTGTTTTTATGCCCATATAATTTAATGAAGATTTCTCTGATTCCGATTTAGCTTGAGGAATTTCAGTTCCTATTTTCATGCCCATTCCCGGATTTGTTCCGTAGGTAATCATAGGATATATATCTTCAGCCTTAAATCTTACTTCTTTATCAAATACAGCATCCGGCTCTGTATATAATGTTTTCCAATATTCTACTTTTTTATCCCATTCTTCTCCGGTAGGAGCGAACTTTCTACCTTTTATATAATCAAACGTTTTTTGATCAGGAGCAATCATACCTCCTCTGGCTCCCATTTCAATGCTCATGTTACATACCGTCATTCTTCCTTCAATACTCATTTCTTCAAAAACATTACCTGCATATTCACAGAAATATCCTGTCCCAGAATCTGTTCCTAATTTTGAAATGATATAAAGAATAACATCTTTTGGAGTGACATCAGAGTTTAACTTCCCTTCTACCATAACCCTCATAGCTTTGGGTTTATTTAAAATAAGGCTTTGCCCTGCAAAAACTTGTGCTACTTGGCTTGTTCCTATACCAAAAGCAATTGCTCCTAAGGCTCCATGTGTAGAAGTGTGACTGTCTCCACAAACCATAGTCATACCCGGTTGTGTGATCCCTAATTCAGGAGCTATAACATGCACAATACCTTGATAAGGGTGTCCTAAACCATATAATTTTACACCGTGTTTTTTACAATTTTTTTCAAGTGTATCTAACTGATGGCGAGACAAT
Organism: Weeksellaceae bacterium TAE3-ERU29; assembly: GCA_019218445.1. Taxonomy (GTDB): domain Bacteria; phylum Bacteroidota; class Bacteroidia; order Flavobacteriales; family Weeksellaceae; genus Ornithobacterium. Next base: position 21,552 of record JAHUUM010000033.1, read on the forward strand.
GGCTCTTTTACAGGCAAAGGTTGATCACAAGTAGGCACATTATGATCTGCTGTTGCTGTAATTCTCTCCGGTCTAAATAATTTTAATCCCCTATCTTCTATTTCTTTGAAAGCCTGAGGGCTTGTTACTTCATGTATTAAATGATGATCTATATATAAAATATCAGGGCCATTTTCTATAGATTTTACAACATGTGCATTCCATACTTTTTCAAATAATGTTTTACTCATAAATTAATGATTTAAAAAAATATCTGAATTATTATTTCTCATTTTATTCCACAAAAATTCTAAATCGTTATCATTCACTTCTTTTTTGTTATCTGCAACTTGTAAAAAATGTAGATAAATTTCATCTAACATAACTTTACTTAATTCTTTACCCAATTTACGGTAACGATAAGCCAACGCAGACCGCCCACTTCTTGCTGTAAGAATAATAGAAGACTCTGTGCAACCAACTTCTTCCGGAGCTATAATTTCATAAGTAGAGCGATTTTTTATAACTCCATCTTGATGGATTCCTGAGCTGTGGGCAAAAGCATTTGTCCCCACAATTGCTTTATTAGCTTGAACAGTACTTCCCATTTCTGATGAAACGAGTCTACTCACTTGGGTTAGCATTTTTGTATTAATATCAGTATAAAAATTTAAATTTTTGTGTTGATTAAAAATCATTACTACTTCTTCCAGAGCGGTATTTCCGGCTCTTTCTCCACAGCCGTTAATAGTACATTCCACCTGCCTCGCTCCATTTATAACACCATATATAGTATTAGCAGTAGCTAAGCCTAAATCGTTATGACAATGGCAACTTAAAATAACATTTTCTATACCCTCAACATTATCTTTTAAGTATTTCATTTTACTACCGTATTGTTCTGGCAAACAATATCCTGTAGTGTCAGGAATGTTTAAAACTGTTGCACCTTGTTTAATAACTTCAGCACAAATTTCAGCCAAGAATTCTAAATCTGTTCTTCCGGCATCCTCTGCGTAAAACTCAATATCGTCAACATATTTCTTAGCATGACATACAGCTTTCGCGGCACGATCAATCGCTTCATTTTCAGAAAGCTTTAATTTATATTTTAAATGACTTTCAGATGTTCCTATACCTGTATGAATACGTGGTTTTTTTGCTTTTTTTAAGCTTCTCGCAGCAACATCTATATCATTTGTATTCGCTCGAGTGAGAGCACAAACAGTTGTGTTTTGCAAAGCAGCCGAAATTGCTTCTACAGCCTCAAAGTCTCCGGGACTGGATATAGGAAAGCCCGCTTCTATAACATCCACGCCCATTTCCTCTAATCTCTCAGCTATTTTTACCTTTTGTTCTTTGTTTAATTTACAGCCGGGAACTTGTTCGCCATCTCGTAAAGTAGTATCAAAGATTTGAATTTTTTCTTGCATAACTTGATTTTAGAAAGAAGTAATTTCAACAAATATAAATATTTATTTAATAAAATATGTTAAAATAACAATTTATTTGTAAGAAATGAATTATTTTTATGATTTCTTAGCCGCAAAACACAATAATAATTAGTTATTTATAATTATTAAAAATAAATCTAACTTTTTTCTATTAAAAATTGTTTAGAAAAGTAAATATATTTATATTTGCAATTCTAATTTTGCCCGAGTGGCGGAACTGGTAGACGCGCTGGATTCAAAATCCAGTTCTTTCGGGAGTGCCGGTTCGATTCCGGCCTCGGGTACTAAAGTCGCTTTTAATCATTTGATTATGAGCGATTTTTTTTGTTTTCACAAGCTAAAAATTCTATAAATTCATTAACAATTCTTATCTTTACATCAGAAAGATTTAGGTATAGATTAGGAGAATAATTATTAATAAAAATGAAGATTGTATTATTCCACATATATAATTTGTTTCAATTTTCGTATGTGAAAAACAGCTACGAAGTTGCTTTTAAAAAGTCAAAAAGTCTATTCAAATCACATTTAAATAATTTAATCATTATATTTTTAGTATATCCAATATGGATATTATTTGACTTTAATAAATATATAAAAGAATATATTGGAACAAATAAATATGACATAAAACATTTCTCTATAATCTTAATTGTGATCATAGTTATTTTAAGTTATTCAAAATATAATCCACTGAATAGATTTGTAGATAACTTCTTTAATGAATCTATTGTTATGAAAAGTAATTCATTGTATAAAAACACACCAAAATTTATTACATACCCTTATAGATTAGTTTTTGTTTTTGGTAATTTTCTTTTCGTAATATTAATGTTTTTTGTTGAAATAAAGATATTTGGGTAATTTGTGGTAGTGGGCTTTCTCAGTAATATTCCAAATTGAGGTATTTTCCAAAAATTAAATCATAAAATAAAATCTCCTATAATTTACCCGTTACTGGCAAATATTTAAAATATGATGAAAACTTTGGCGGTATAGAACTTGATGCAGTTAAAGTAATTAGGAAATCTAAAAAGCAATAAGTATAAAATACTTTTTTAAAATACTCATTTTTATTTCCCCTTGTAATTCATGCAATAAGATAAAAGTAAATGAGCCTATAATCAGAAAGTGGTGATTTTACAAATTCATTAACAATTCTTATCTTTACATAAGTTATTAATAATTTTTGTTTTTGAAAGGAAGGAGATAATTAAACAAAATAAGAAAGATGAGCTATACTAAAAAAATAATTCCTGTGAAAGTTTATCATAAGAATTTCTTCATACTTTAAATCTCAGTAAACACTATAAGGGAATATATTTCTACACCCTAATATTAATTTTTCAACTTTTATTTATACTAAAAATATAAGATTTATCGTTTTTTACGTAGTTTTGTCATTATGTTTAAACGATTATTTATTTCTATATTAGCTTTATTTGTGATTAGTGCTTGTTCTACAAGGAAAAACTCTTTTACTAATAGGACTTATCATAAAGCTACTGCTTGGTTTAATACGCTATTCAACGGACAAGAAGCCATGGATACTAAATTAAATGAGCTAAAACAATCCCATACCGATGATTATTTTAAAACACTCAGCGTTTCGCCTTATGGTGAATTTCAAGTAAATGATAACGCAGAAGCTATTAACTACAGAGGAGGGCAAGGCATTAGCTTGTTTGGTCAAATTGCTTCAGGTAATGTATTAGATACAGAAAATAGCTCCCGTACCGGTTTTGAAAAGGCTGAAGAAAAAGCGTTAAAAGCTATTAATAATCACTCTATGATGGTGAGGGGTGAAGAAAGAAATAAATTAATGGCTCTTGCTTATTTAATGTTGGGTAAAGCCAGATATTACCAAGGGAAACCCTTCCAAGCTTTGGAAGCACTAAATCAGGTAGAGCAAATGCCGTTTGAAAAACATAAAGCTACGGCTAAATATTATTCGGCTCTTGCTCAAATTCAATTAGGAAATAATTATGCAGCAGCTGAGATTTTAGACCCTTTGTACTTTAATAAAGATTTAAAAAAAGAAGAAAAAGCACTTATCGCTCAGCAATATGCAGAACTATTCTATAAAGAAGGAAACTATGAAAGTGCAATCAATGCATTAGAAGAGGCTATAAAAAATACGAAAAGCAAAAAACAACGAGCAAGATTAAATTATATTGAAGGTCAGATTTTAACTGAAATAAAAGATTATAAATTAGCAAACGAGAAGTTTTTAAACGCTTATAAACTTAATCCCGGATTTGAGATGGAGGCAAGAGCACAAGTTTCTAAAGCTCTAAACTTTCAAGCCGATAAAGATAATTATTCTGATTTCTTAAATGATTTAAAAGGTGTTTTGAAAAAAGGTACTTATCAAAAATATAGAAACGAATTTTATTACGCTTTAGGGACTGTAGAAGAAAAAAGAGATTCCCTTAATTTAGCAAAGAAAAATTATTTACAAGCTCTAAAAGAGGAAATGTCTTCTCCTTTTTACCGTGCAGAAACTTTTGCGGCATTGGGTAATTTATACTTTAATGATGCAAATTACGTTTATGCAAACGCTTATTATGATAGTGCTGTGGCTTCAATTCCCGAATCTAAGAGAAAAGAAGAACTTACAGAGTTTAGTAAAAACTTAAATAATGTAATGAAAATGCATTATTTAGTAATGAAAAATGATAGTATTCTAAATGTAGCTTCTTTAGCTCCTGCAGAACAAAAAGATTTCTTTAGCCATTATATTGAAAGGCTAAAGAAAGAAGATGAGAAAAAAACTAAAGAAGAAGAAATCATCACCAGTAATTTCCAAACACAAAGTAAGATTAAATCTTTT
>JAHUUM010000034.1 GCA_019218445.1 Weeksellaceae bacterium TAE3-ERU29
TATGATAATAATATCTGGGTAAAAGTAGGAGACACCAGTAAATCCGCTGTATATAGAAATGCCCGTGTAGACACGGGGACTTCCATTGATATTTCTGCTACTGATTTCTTTATCCATTTAACGAATCAAGCGGGAGGAACGATTAATGTTCCTGATGCAACTGCAAATCAAGGGAGAGAGCTTTGTTTCTTTAACTCAGGTTCAGGAGGTTTTGCAACGGGAGCTGATGGAAATGGAGGGTCAGTACAACCTTCAGCCGGAACTTGTATTATTAGTGTAGCAGGACAATGGGTAACTAAAAATTCTTATTAATCATTAAAGTTAAAAACAATGAAAAAAATATATACAACATTACTGGCAGTTTCTGCTTTATATGCAGGACAAGCACAGGTACGAAATAATTCAACACCTACTAATAATTCAATTAGTGGTACGTCTGCTTTTTTAGATGCTTCTTCTTCTGTGTCTTGGAACAATACAAATAATATAGGAAAAGGTTTAGTATTTCCAAGAACCAATTTGGTTAATTTAACTACTTTAAAAGCAACAGCACAAGGATTACCTACTTCATTTCCAAACCGATTAGATGGGATGATAGTGTATAACACTGAAAGTGGTACTGCTGCCATAGGAGGAACGCCGGTAAAAAGAGGATTTTACTATTATAAAAATGATAGTAACAATTTACAAGGTGGAACATGGGTGCCTTTAGGAGGTTCAGAAGCCAATGCACAACTATGGGCACAACGCCAAGTAAATGGAATTACTGAAACCTATTTAAAACCGGCATTAGCTAATAATGATTTTATTGGATATAATTCAGATAAAAGGTTTTACTTTAAATTAGGAGACTTTAATAATAGCGATTTTAATAATTATTATCGTCATAATGGAATATCAGAAAGAACTTCTGGAGAAGTTCCTTTCGGTACTTATATAACTTCAGATGTTATTCCTTTAACAACTTCTTTAGGATTTAATGATGATCTTTTTTATTTTACTCAAAATTATGCATTGCTAAGAGAGAATCATGTGCAAGCGAATCCAAGAGGTATTTACTTTGGTAATGAATCTCGATTGGTAACAAAAGATGTAACCTCAAATACTCAACAACTTACCGCATTAAATGTTAGAAATGATTATTACTCTAATGCAAATGTTCGTAATTTTTCAGCGTTAGAAGCACGATCAGTTGTTGGCTTTGAGAATGGGGATAATGTAGCAACAGCAACTTTTCAAAGAGCAGGAAATTTTATTGGAGCAATAAGTAAGAATGCTAAAACAGAAAATTTATCAGTAATAAAAGTAGGATCTGAAATTTATGGTGCTGTAGATAATATTAAAGGAATAGAAAATGCCGTTAACTCTTTAAATAAGGACGAAAATAATACTTACCCAACTCATACTATAAAAACTATGAAAGGGATAGATAATTTATTATCAGTATCCCCTAATGCAACGGTAGAAGGTATAGTTTCAGGTATTCATTCATATATGCATGTTTCAGAGAACACAACTCTTCAAAATCACATTTATGGGAAATATTCAAAATTGGCAATAAGGGAAAATGTAACGATGGCGGCTAATAAAAAAGTTTATGGAGAAATTAATACAATAGAGTTAGAAAGTTCGTTACCCGATGCTGATCTTCAGGTCAGTAGAGCTTATCTTAGTTTAAAAAAGAATGATATAAATGTAAGAGAGGTCCGTTTAAATGATGCTTCAATTGATTCTCCTGGAAATAATACTTCAGTTGTTGGAAATATGTACGCTTTTAGTTTTCAGAATGGAAATGACTTTAATTGGACAGCTGATAAAATGTATGGACTCCATTTAGATGATATTAAAAATGGTCAAACAGCGAATTATGGTATCTATATGGAAAATGTAGGGAACAGTACCTCTACTAATAATTACGCTATTTATACGAAAAAAGGAAATATCCGTTTTGGAGATTTAGCTAATAGAGGAGCTACGGCAGATAGAATGGTAACTGTAAATAATGATGGTGTTTTATCTACCCAAGATGCAGCAACTTTTGTAAATTCTAATAGTGAATGGAGTCATAATTCAGCAACACAAAATATAGAGCTACAAAGGGCAAAACAACAGGCAAATGGAAAGACTGTTTTTTATACAGAAGATGGTAAGTACAGAAGTTATCCTACTAATTTAACAGAATTAGAAGAATACAATTATTCTAATGATACAAAAATGTCTGTTCCCTTTAATCCTACTGATTTATTAGGGTCTAATGAGAATATTAATAACACTTCAAGTTTAGATTATAAGATTGATATATACAATGATCATACTTTTTATGCAAATAAAAAATTAATATATGTAGATGAATTGAAAGATAATAACGGCTCAAACTCAAACATAGTTCATAATAGTTATAGTTTAACAATTCCATCATCATACACCCAAAGTGTACGTCTTGCTCGTAGCGGTGTGTTTAATACACTAAAATTAAATTCAGGAAACATGTTAGAGTTAACCGGGTTGAATGCAGTAGCAACAGATGCCGGAGGAGGTGAAATTGGTTCTATGTTAGGAAGCCTTAACAATATACTTATACAGAAACCATCAGGAAAAATAAATAAGGCATATGGGACAGATTCTCAGATAAATATTTTATCTAATAATAAAGCTAATATTAATGAGGCATTTGGTGTAAGGTCTTTAATGAAAATTTCCGGAGAAGGAAATGTAAGTAACTTATATGGTTTTATTTCTAATATAAAACCAAATAATTCGTATACGGGAAATATCAATAATCATTATGATTTTTATGCAGCATCATTACCTAATTTATTAAATGTTACAAATTCTTATGGTATCTATATACAAGGAGATACTAAGGCTAACTATTTAGAAGGTAAATTAGGAATAGGAACTGATACTCCAACAGAGAAATTAGAAGTAAATGGAAACATTAAATCATCAAGTTTATCAGGAGCTGACACCCGTATGGTAGTTGCTAATGAAGACGGTGTATTATCAACCCAAGCAATTCCAAGTAATCTATCGGCTAAGTGGATAGAAGATCCAAGTAATAATGCGGTAACTTTAACGGTAAACTCTAATGGAAATCCACGTACAAGTAATGTGGTAAGTGTATATGATAACGGAGAAATCTTAGCCAGTGGATTTAAAGGGACCAACGGAGCAACTATTTTCCCTGATTATGTATTTGAGAACTACTATACAGGAACTTCTACTACAAAAGCAGATTATAACTTTGCGAAATTAAGTCAAGTAGAGGACTTTGTAAAAGCTAATGGCCATTTACCGGGTTATGTTTCTGCTAAAGAAATCAAAGCACAAGGTTATATAGATATAATGGATACACAATTAACTAATGTAGAGAAAATAGAAGAGTTGTATTTACACTTAATCGAAAAAGAGAAAGAAGTACAATCTTTAAAAGCAGAGTTAGATGCTCAAAAATCTCGTTTGGATAAATTAGAGCAATTACTGAATAAATAGGCTCTATAAAATCAGATTATTAAATATGTTTAAAAGGCAGGGAATTTTCTCTGCTTTTTTTTAATATGTCATGAGAATGAGCGATACTAAAACAAAGTTCAGTGTGATCTGTGTTATTATTAATTTATTCATAGTTTTAAAATGTGTTAGATTGTTTATTTCTTTACAAACCGAAAAAGAGTGTCTATTCCCAAAGTAATTTCTATAAAAATAGATAGACTTGTAGTACCTAATTTAAATTCAAGGTGGCAAACATTTAACTTTTAGAATGATTTAAGAATGCCATACTTAAGTTTTTAATACCTTTGCATAAAATATAAAGTATGAAATATATCAGTTTTGTTTTATTTATTCTTTCGAGCTTATTAAATGCTCAATCTAATTGGCAACAAAAGGCAGATTATAAAATGGAGATCCACATGAAACCCGAAATTAATCAATATGACGGGAAAATGGCGGTTACTTACATCAATAATTCTCCTGATACTTTAAATAAAATTTATTTCCATTTATATTACAATGCTTTTCAACCGGGCAGTTTAATGGATAATCGATTAAAAAGTATTAAAGATCCGGACGGGAGAATGGTTCAGAACATTGGGACTAAAGAACATCCACAAATTGTGAGTAATATCTCTGAGCTTAAACCTAATGAAATTGGTTTTCAGAAAATCAAAAGCATTCAACAAAATAGAATAGATTTAAGTTTTAAAGTTTACGGAACAATCTTGGAAGTTGATTTAAAAACTCCTATAAAACCACACAGCAAGACAACTTTTAATATGACTTGGGAGGCTCAAGTGCCTAAAATCATTCGCCGAGGTGGGAGAGATAGCAGAGAAAATGTAGCGTACTCTATGACACAATGGTATCCTAAGGTAGCAATGTACGATAAAAACGGCTGGCATTTAGATGAATACATTGGACGAGAATTTTATGCTCCATTTGCTAATTTTGATGTTAAAATTACCATTCCATCAAACTATGTTTTAGGAGCATCGGGTAGTTTAGTAAATGAAAAAGAGGCATTCAAAGGAGTAGGGAGAGAAAAAACTTGGCATTATAAAATAAATGACATTCATGATTTCGCTTGGGCGGCAGATCCTGATTTTAAAATAGAAAAACAACAAGTGCCTAATGGCCCATTGGTCTATTATGTTTACAAAAATAATTTGGAAAGTGAATATGCTAAAAACTGGAAAGAGGCACAGAGGTACATTCCTAGTTTCTTTGAATTCATGAATGAGCGTTTTGGTAAATATCCATGGAAAACTTATACAATAATACAAGGTGGAGATGGTGGAATGGAGTATGGGGCAGCTACTTTAATCACCGGAAACAGAAGTTTAGAAAGCCTTGTAGGTGTTATTTTTCATGAAGGAGCACATTCTTGGTTTCAGCATTTATTTGGGATAGACGAAACACAACAAGAATGGTTTGACGAAGGTTTTACAAGTTACGCAGAAGCAAAAGCCATGGCAAAAGTTTTTGAACAAAAAGACCCGGACGGAATTGATGTTCATAAAGGAGCTTACGACGGTTATACCCAATATGTGAAATCTGGATTACAAGAGCCTATGAGTATTTTGGCTGATTATTATGACCATAATTACGCTTATGCAATTTCAGCATATTACAAAGGGCAGGTTTTCCCGGCTCAGTTAGGCTATATTATTGGTGAAGATAATTTAAAAAAGACGTTTAAAACTTTTTATAATCGTTGGAAATTAGACCACCCTTCTTATAAAGATTTCGTAAAAACAGCAGAAGACGTTTCGGGCATTAATCTTAAATGGTACGAAAACCTGTTTGTAAACACAACCCGATTTATTGATTACAGTGTGACTGCTAATAACAAAGAAGTTGCAATTTTAAATAAATCTAACTTTGCAATGCCTTTGGACGTTTTGGTAACTTACACAGACGGAACTAAAGAGTTATTTTATATCCCGATAAACGCAATGCGAGGGGCAAAATCTTTTGAAGAAAAATATTATATGAACACCAAATTTACGCAATTAAAAGATTGGGGCTGGACTCAACCCAAATATACTTTTAAAGTAGAGAAAGACATAAAAAGCGTTCAAATAGACCCTACAAATCGTTTGGCTGATGTGAATGTGGAGGATAATATTTTTATTATTAATTAAAATAAAATTCATGCTTTTAGCGGTAAACATAGGAAACTCTAACATTCGGTTTGGAATTGCAGAGGGGATTAATATTTTAACCTCTTGGACAATTAATACAAAACCTTACAAAACAACCGACGAGATTTTCTTTTTAATTGAAAACTCGTATAAATCTTATAATATCAACGAAAAAGATATTACGGATATAGTGATTGGCTCGGTTGTGCCACACCAAACGGGAATTATCATAAATGCTTTAAAACATATTCACGATATAAAACCCTTGATTGTAGATCGAAATTCCAAATCTAACTGCGTTCATCATTCCAACCAAATGGGAACGGATTTATACGCCAATGCAGTTGCGGCTCATGAGCTTTACAAAGGCAAAAAAATGGTGATTGATTTCGGGACAGCTCTTACGGTTACGGGCATAGATGAAACAGGCGAATTATTGGGCGTAATCATTGCTCCGGGGGTAATTACCTCGCTCAAAGCCTTAGTGGGCGATACTGCTCAGTTACCCGATATTGAATTAAAAGAACCAAAATCTGTATTGGGCAGAGATACTGAAACTTGTATGCAAAGTGGAATTGTTTACGGCTACCTTGGCATGATTGAAGGTTTTATAGATCGAATCAATAAGCAGTTGGGTGATGATTGTCTTGTAATTTCCACTGGAGGTTTAGGACATATTTTTCAACCACTTACCCCTAAAATTAATGTAGATGACAAGTTGCACACAATAAAGGGATTGTGTTTTCTTCATAAATTCAATAAATAATTCTGTTTTATTCAATTAAAGTTTCATAAAAACATTAAAAAAAAGAATAATAAGGTTACTTTTGCAACTTAGTTAAATTCAAATATAAATTATTACTATGGTTATACTAATCAAAGCAGCTCAGCTGATTTTAATATTATCTATTATTGTTGTTTTACACGAAGGAGGACATTTTGCAGCGGCAAAATTATTCAAAACCAAGGTTGAACGCTTTTTCTTATTTTTTGATGTAAAATTCGCATTATTTAAAAAGAAAATCGGAGAAACTGTTTATGGTATCGGATGGCTTCCATTAGGAGGGTATGTTAAAATCGCCGGAATGATAGACGAAAGCATGGATACCGAACAAATGAAAACCCCACCAAAACCTTGGGAATTCCGAGCTAAACCGGCATGGCAAAGATTAATCATTATGTTAGGCGGAATTATCGTCAATCTTATTTTATCTATTGTAATTTTTACAGTTCTTACTTACAAAGATGGAGAAACTTATTTAGACGTAAATAAACTTACTAATGGTGTTGTGGTTGATAGTGCTCAAATCAGATTGGGAATGCAACCGGGTGATATTCCTGTGGGGGTAAATGGCGAGAGATTTGATGCTATGAAAGATATTTATTCCAGAGCATTAATTGATGGAGGAGAGTTAAATGTAAAAAGAAACGAACAAATTATAAACTTACCTATTTCTACCGATAATCAAGTTGATATGCTTGAGCAAAAGGTAGCTTATTTCATGCCGGTAACTGCTATTACAATAGATTCTGTTTTAGTAGATGGAACGGCTTATAAAGCAGGTTTAGAAAAAGGAGCTGTTTTAAATAAAATCAATAATAAAGAAATCAACAGCTGGAATACTTTTGCCGGAGAAGTAACTGCCAATGCTAACAAAACAATTACTTTAGAAGTAATACAAAATGGCGAAGAAAAGACAATTGAAATCCCTGTAAATTCTGAAGGGAAAATAGGCGTAGCACCTTCATTAGATTTCTCTGAATTTACCAGTACAAAGACTTTTACTTTCGGACAATCTATTGCAGAAGGAGTAAATAAAACTTTCTCTATTATTACAGACCAAGCACAATCTTTTGCAATGCTTTGGAAATTAAAAGGAAAAGCGGTTAAATATTTATCAGGACCTATAGGAATTGCCAATAATTTACCGGCAGTTTGGGATTGGACTTATTTCTGGACATTTACCGCATTTCTTTCTGCTGTATTAGCTTTTATGAATGTATTGCCAATTCCGGGATTGGACGGAGGTCACGCTGTTTTCACTATTTATGAAATGATTACAGGACATAAACCGAGCGATAAATTTATGGAGGTTATGCAAATGATTGGGGCTATCATATTAATTGGTTTAATGGTATTTGTGTTTGGTAACGACATATTTAATCTGTTTTTTAATTAAAAAATTATGAAAGCTTTACTGATTGTAGATGCTCAAAACGATTTTATGCCGGGAGGAAGTCTCGCGGTGGCTAAAGGGAATGAAATCATTCCCTTTATTAATTCTATTATTAATAATTATGATGTGGTAGTCGCGTCACAAGATTGGCATCCCGAAAATCATAAAAGTTTCGTTACTCAACACCCTGATAAGAATTTATTTGATATAATTGATTTAAACGGATTAGAGCAAGTTCTTTGGCCTCCTCACTGTGTACAAGGGACAAAAGGAGCAGAACTCCATCCTGATTTAGATATTCGTCCGATTGAGGCTGTTTTCAGAAAAGGAATGGACAAAGAAGTGGATAGTTATTCTGTTTTTTATGATAATGGCAAAAGAATATCTACACGTTTATCAGAGTACCTTAAAGCCAAAAAGGTTGACACAATTGACGTTGTAGGCTTAGCTGCTGATTTTTGTGTAAACTTTTCTATTCAAGATGCTTTAAAAGAAGGGTTTAAAGTTAATCTTATTCTCGAAGGAACAAAAGCTATTGATGATGATAACTTTAAAAAAATATTAGAAGATCTTAAAGCTAACTCAAACTTTAAAGCAATATAATTATTATTAAAACACAATAAAAAAGGAGAGGTTTTATAAATCTCTCCTTTTTTAGTTATAATAAAATTATTCTTTTACTTTACTGAATAAATCACTTCTAATTGTACTCTTTTAGAGCTATCAACCGAACTACTACCACCAAAGGCTACTAATCTATAAGGATTAGAGAAATTATTACTTGAGTAATAAAACGGAGGTTTATAGAAATAAGATTGTTTAAGATTTATATAATTCCCTACTTTAAGCATTAACTCATCTTCCGGTGCACCTTTTTCTACAATGTTTTTAATAAATTGAGTTATATTTAACTTATAATATCCGTCTTTATAAGGCTGACTTATTGAATGAAAAGGAAAACCTTTAAAGCCATTTTCTCTAACCGCATTATAATCCGGAATTAATTTCTTTTGCGTGGCATTATATACGTGTAAATATTCAGGTAGAGGTAATTCTCCTTGCGCATCAGAATCTACATAAACTTTAATATATGCTTCTGTTATTGCTCCTTGTTTTTGATTTACAACTTTCTTTATATTATCTAAATCAGTAATTTTTAAACGAACATTATTACCGGCCATTCCGGATAGATATATTTTTCCGTCTGTTGAAGAGATATTAGCACCTGTATTTTCTATTTGGTTTTGAAATACATTATAAGTTGCTGTTGAATTTCTTTGTTTACCTTCTCCTGCTCCAACTAAGAAACTATACTCTCCATTATTTCTTTTTGCAACAGTATATGCCTCACAAGTTTCATTTCCTTTAAATACAGGATTATTGTAACTGTAATACATGATTAATTTAGCATTATTAGGGGAGAATGTAAAAATAAATCCATTTTCGTTGTTAGTACTTATTTTTATTCCTTTCAGTACATTATTTATAAATGTTATCTGATCACCTGTATTGCTATTTTTATTAACTACTTGTTGCTGAAATAATTCTTCTAATTTATTAAGTCTTATATTAAAAGTAGGTACAGTTTGAGTACTAATCACTTTAGCACTTTTATCATCAATTTTATCTTGAGAAACTATCTCTTTTCTTATATAGGCTTTGTCAGAAATTTGTTTTTCACCTAATAACTCTCCTACTTTAAACGACTTTTCGGAGTAAAGTTCGGAATTTATATCTCCCATGTTTTCAGTTACTTTATGTACTTGGATATTCATTTTGTCGGAAGTATTCCCATACACAGAAGTAATTTTCATCAAAGCTTTTTTCTCATAAAAATATAATGTGTCTTTTATCTCACATCCATTTTTTTCATCTAAAACATACTTTTTTCTTAGAAAATTATCAGATTTAGACAATGTATCTTTACTAAAGCTTACTGCAGGCAAACTCAATACAATAGAATCCACTCTTGCTCCTTTCTCAAATGTAGGATTTAAACTGCTTAATCTTACTTGTGTGTAAAAATCAGACTTTGTTTTGCCGAAAATAGGTTCATCATATACTCCTACAGTAGCTCTGTCTAAGTATATATTCTCTCCTAAATCCATGTCTATAACAGAACGTCCGGATAGCATAGCCTCAGGTTCTAAATTAACTGTATTAACAGGTGAGGTTAAAGTCTCACTTTTTATTGATGTACTATTCAGTACTTCACTCCCGATAGAAATATCTTCGCTCTCGCAACTATAAATTCCTAAAACAGAAAATAGACCTAAAACCATAGGTCTATAAAACTTCCAATTATTTTTTTTCATATAATTATTCTTCATCTTGTTCTCCCACTAATTCGTTATAAATTTCATCAAAAGATTCGAGAGGCTCAAATGGTTTAAATGGTTTATCTAATGATTTTATGTATTCTAATACTTCTTGAGAAATTACTTCATCTCCTTGAACAACCAAATCAGCATGATCAATTCCCGTTTTAAGTAAATTATCAAATGTAGGCTCTTCTAAATGTTTATAATGATTTTTATCTATTTTATCAAATGCTATTTTTTCTATTACTTCATCACTTAATTTACCTTTAAAAGGGTTGTCAAAAACAGAATACACTATTTTTACATCTTTAAAAAAGGCATCATCTGCATAATAACTTTTTAAATACAAAGGTAAAAATGAAGTCATCCAGCCTTGTGCATGAATAATATCCGGTTTCCAGTTTAATTTTTTTACAGTTTCTAAAATTCCTTTTGTAAAGAAAATAGCTCTTTCATCGTTATCTTCAAAAAATTCGCCGGTTTTTTTATCATTATAAATCGCCTTTCTTTTAAAATACTCTTCATTATCTATAAAATACACCTGCATTCTTTCATTTGGTAACGATGCTACTTTAATGATTAGAGGTTGATCTATATCATTTACGATCATATTCATACCCGATAACCTTATAACTTCGTGCAACTGGTGTCTACGCTCGTTAATAGTTCCGAATTTAGGCATAAAAATTCTAACATCATTCCCTTGAGTATTAGTAATTTTAGGTAATTCTAAAGCCGTGTTAGACAAGGTGTTCTCCGGAGTGTACGGAGTTAATTCTGTAGAAACGTATAAAATGCGCATAATTATTTTTTTTGTTTTCTCTCTATTATTGAAAGATAATATATGCAAAAATACAAAAAATCATTGAATTTTACGTTCATAACCGTAGCTTTGCATTACTTTTAATAAAGTTTAGATGCTTTTAGTATGAAAAAAATCAATACAGTTAAAGAAATTAAGGGATATATTTCTTCTTTAAAAAAAGAAAAAAAAGCCATTGGTTTCGTACCAACAATGGGAGCATTGCACGAGGGGCACGTATCGCTTGTAAAACAATGCAAATCAGAAAATGATGTTTGTATAGTTTCAGTTTTTGTAAACCCCACACAATTTAACAATCCGGAAGATTTAGAAAAATACCCGAGAAATCCGGAAAAAGATGCGGAATTATTGTCAAAAAACGGATGTGATGTTGTTTTCTTTCCGCAAGTTGAAGACATTTATCCCGAAGGAGAAAAATCAGACGCTTTTGAATTTAATGGATTAGAAAATGAAATGGAAGGAAAATTCCGACCGGGACATTTTGACGGTGTTGCAACTATTGTAAATAAATTTTTTAATATAATTCAACCCGATAAAGCCTATTTTGGGGAGAAAGACTTTCAACAATTAAGAATAATTCAAACCTTGGTAGAAAAAGAAAATCACGCTATTCAGATTATCCCTATGCCTATATTTAGAGAAAAAGACGGCTTGGCAATGAGTTCCCGAAACCAAAGATTAACTCCTGAATTTAGAGAATCAGCTCCTTTAATTCATAAGTTTTTATTAAAAGTAAAAGAATTACAACCAACGCATTCGGTAAAAGAAATGAATGCTAAAGTAAACGAATGGTTTAAAAACTCACCTTTAGAATTAGAATATTTTGTTTTGAGCGATGAAAAAACATTAAAAGAAGTTCAATCTTGGGACGACAGTGAAAACATAAGAGCGTTTGTGGCTGTTTACGCAGGTGAAATCCGATTGATTGACAATATGAAAATTATTTAATTTATATTTGCACCATGTTAATACAGGTTTTTAAATCCAAAATTCACCGTGTTACGGTTACCGGAGCAGAGTTGAATTATATAGGAAGTATTACAATAGACATGGATTTAGTAGATGCCGCAGGAATGATTGTAGGCGAACGAGTTCAGATTGTAAATATAGATAACGGCGAACGATTAGAGACTTATATAATCGGAGGAAAAAGAGGCTCAGGTGATATTATTTTAAACGGACCGGCTGCCAGAAAAGTTCAAAAAGGCGACAAAGTAATTATTATAGGATATGGACTAATGAATGAAGAGGAAGCTAAAAACTTTCAGCCTAAAATTATTTTTCCGAATGAGAAAACAAATCTTTTAAAGTAGATAATGAATAAACGCTTAAAAACTTTTTTAACTGTAGCTTTCTCTGTTCTTTTAGCAGTAATACTTATAGGCTTATCAGTCTCGGGAATTGATATCGAAAAGACAATAAAATCTTTACAAAAAGCCAATTACTTTTGGGTAATGCTTTCCGTAGCATTAGGGATAACTGCCTATTGGTTACGTAGCCAGCGGTGGCGTTTACTTTTAGAACCTATGGGGTATAAAGTAACGGCAAAAAACTCATTTATCGCTGTTTGTATGAACTATATTTGGAATTTACTTATTCCGCGTTCAGGAGAAATAGCACGTTGTACTTCATTATATGCTTTAGACAAAACACCCGTAGATAAATCCTTTGGGACAGTTATTAGTGAACGAGTAATAGACTTTTTATGCCTAATTATAGTAGCAATTCTTGCTTTTCTCACCAATATAGATTTAATTCAGAGATTACTAAAAAATATAATTGAGACAAGAAAAGGGCACCAAACAGAGAGTAGCAATTTAAAGTTATATATTATTCTAACCTCTATCATTATTATTGCAGGATTACTTTATATTTTCAGAAATAGAATAAAACAAACTGCAATTTATCCGAAAATAAGAATGTTTTTATATGGCATTAGACAAGGTTTAAAAACAATATTTCAATTAAAAAGAAAAAAAGAATTTATCATTTACACCATTCTCATTTGGATTTTTTATTACTTAATGACTTATGTAGTCGTTTTTGCCATTCCTGAAACCGCAAATTTATCACCTGCCATTGGATTATATCTTCTATTAGTTGGGGGAATAGGCATGGTAATCCCCGCAAGTGGCGGAATCGGCGCGTATCATGCAGCCATGCGATTAGGTTTCATCGCCTTGGGCTTCTCAGGCGAAGTGGGGCTTACTTTCGCCTTTTTAGTCCACACACCACATACATTTATAGCCTTAGGCTTAGGATTAATTTCATTTATAATGGCTTATTTTGAGAAGAGAAAAGCCATTCAAAAACTACCTTAAATTTCTTAGGGCGTGCCCCTATCGGGTCGGGCTATCCACTGCAAGTCCTCGCTCCGCGGAGCTGCGCTGTGGGCTTTCCGTTACTATCCCTCACGCGATTCATCTAACCTCAGCCTCTGTCCCCTAACACAAACAACCGATAAATTCATTCATCTTTCCCTTTCGGGAGTCTTTCTTTTATAGTAAGACCCATCAAAAACGCAACGCATTTCTGTAAAAGTGCAACGCGTTTTTATCAAAAGTGTGTACGCTTTTCTCAGAAGTGTGTACGTTTTTTCCAAAAGTGTGTACACTTTTCCCAGAAGTGTGTACACTTTTCTCAGAAGTGTGTACACTTTTCCCAGAAGTGTGTACACTTTTCTCAGAAGTGTGTACACTTTTCCCAGAAGTGTATACGCTTTTTCCAGAAGTGTGTACGCTTTCTAAAAAAGAGCAACGCATTATCATAAAGATTCAGTGCATTATTATAAAAATGCAACGCATTATCGTGAAGATGTAACGCGTTTTTCTCAAAAGTGTGTACGCTTTTTCCAGAAGTGCACACACTCTATTCACTTAGGGACTGCTTCTTTACTTGTACTGATATGAAAAGGGGCTCATAAGAAGTAAACAGAGTTAAAACGTTCGTCATCGCGAGTTTACGAAGCAATCTCTTGCAACAATGTACATGCTCCACTTTTAATTTTTAATTTAAACAAGGTTTTACTACTAATAGAACAATGAAATTTTATTAATCAACCAAAATTTTGCTTTCCTTATCTTAGATTAATAAATTTGTAAAAATCATAAATTTTGACGCAAGATAAAGCCTTAGCCATACTAAAATCAGGACGAAACGTTTTCTTAACAGGATCTGCAGGAACAGGAAAAACCTATACTTTAAATAAATACATAGAATATTTAAAAGCTCATAAAATACCCGTTGCCGTAACTGCGAGTACCGGAATTGCCGCCACACACATGAATGGAATGACGATTCATGCATGGAGCGGAATCGGGATAAGAGACTTTATAACACTTAGTCATTTGCAAAATTTAAAGCAAAAGAAATTCATGCGTAATAAAATGGACGATGTAAAAGTCCTGATTATTGATGAAATTTCTATGCTTCATAAAAAGCAATTAGATTTAGTAAATGAAGTTTTGCAATACTTTAAAGATAATAATTTACCGTTTGGCGGAATTCAAGTCGTGTTTTCCGGAGACTTTTTTCAGTTACCCCCGATTGGTTCGGAATGGGAAACTTCCAGAGAGAAATTCTGTTTTATGTCTGATGCTTGGGTGCAGGCAAGTCCAAAAGTTTGCTATTTAACTGAGCAACACCGGCAAAGCAATAATTCATTAAATCAATTATTGAATGAAATACGAAACGGCGAAGTAGGTCCTGATACTTATGATTTGGTAAATGAAAAGGTGCAGGAAACGATGTATTCTGATGTAGATAGATTTCCTCAACTATACACCCACAACGCTGATGTAGATAGAATTAATGAACATAAATTAAAGTCCTTGGAAAGTTTACCTAAAAAATTCAAAGCTTCATCCCGAGGAAATAAAACTTTAATAGAAACACTAAAAAACAACATGTTAGCTTCGGAAGAAATTCACTTAAAAGAAGGAGCCGAAGTAATGTTTGTAAGAAACAATTTTGAAAAAGGCTACTCTAACGGAACTTTAGGCGTTGTAAAAGAATTTACCGAAGACGGATTCCCTTTAATAGAAACAAGAACCGGCGATTGGATTGAGGCTACTCCCGAAGATTGGAAAATTGAGAACGAAGAAGGGAAAACTTTGGCTGTAGTTTCTCAAATTCCGTTACGTTTGGCGTGGGCAATTACCATTCATAAAAGTCAGGGAATGACGTTGGATGAGGCTTGTATAGACCTTAGAAAAACTTTTGAAAAAGGACAAGGCTACGTTGCTCTTTCCCGATTAAAAAGCATGGATGGTTTAACTTTACTCGGCGTGAATGATGTCGCCATGCAGTTAGATGATTTAGCCTTTAGGGCAAATCAAAGATTTTTAGAATTATCTGACAATGTAGACGATGAATATGAAATAGAGGATTTGAAGTTAGAATTCAATCCTTTTATTGTAAAATGTGGCGGAAGTATAAAAGCGGAAAAGTCTTTAACTAAAACCGAGAAAAAAGAAAAAGGTAAAAAAAGCACAATAATTATAACTAAAGAACTTTTAGAAAGTGGACTTTCTCCTAAAGAAATTGCCAAAGAAAGAGATTTGGTAGAGGCAACTATTTACGGACACCTAAATAAAATTAAAGAACAATTTCCCGATACAGACTTCAGTAGTGTTACTTGCGACGAGGAAATTATTCAAAAAGTAAAAAAAGCCGTAGATTCAATTAATTTTGAAGATGATATTGTTCGGCTAAAACCTATTTATGATTATTTGGGCGAGGAAATTTCTTTTGAGAATATTAGAAAAGCTTTATTATTGATTTAAAATTAAAACTATAAATGAAGATTATATCATACAACGTAAACGGAATAAGAGCAGCACTTAATAAAGGCTTAGCCGAATGGTTAGCTCAGGCAAATCCTGATGTTTTCTGCGTTCAGGAAACCAAAGCAATGGAAAGCCAAGTAGATTTAAAACCATTAGAAGATTTAGGCTATAAATATCATTATTGGAACTCTGCCGATAAAAAAGGATACAGTGGTGTAGCTATTTTCTCTAAGATAGAACCTAAAAAAGTAGTAAACGGTGCAGAAATAGCCTCTTTAGACGGCGAAGGTAGAATCATCCGTGCCGATTTTGAAGATTTCTCGGTAATTTCATTATACGTTCCGAGTGGTACGAATATTAATCGTTTAGATTTTAAACTTCAATTTTGCGATGAGTTTTCGGAGTATATTTATAATCTAAAAAAAGAAATTCCCAACCTTATTATTTGTGGAGATTACAATATTTGTCACGAAGCCATAGACATTCATGATCCTGTAAGATTAAAAAACACCTCAGGTTTTTTACCTG
This sequence comes from Weeksellaceae bacterium TAE3-ERU29, assembly GCA_019218445.1. Taxonomy (GTDB): domain Bacteria; phylum Bacteroidota; class Bacteroidia; order Flavobacteriales; family Weeksellaceae; genus Ornithobacterium. Next base: position 16,279 of record JAHUUM010000034.1, read on the forward strand.
TAGAACGTGCTTGGCTTTCAAATTATATGGATCATTGCGAATTAACAGATGCTTTCCGTGTGTTCTGTGACAAACCGGAACAATATACTTGGTGGAGCTACCGAGCCAATGCCCGAAATAATAACAAAGGCTGGAGAATTGATTATCACATGGTTTCTAATTCATTAAAAGACCGACTAAAAAGAAGTGTGATTTTATCTGATGTAAAACACTCAGACCACTGCCCGATTTTATTAGAAATAGAGTAGAACTTTTAATGAAATTATACTAAGAAAAAGATTTATTATAAAATAATTAATGGTTAACAAAATAGATGTTAAGTAGAGCATACATTATTTGGTTAGAGTTAATAGCCTAAAGAACTTCCGTTAAATTAGAAGTTGTTAATTTTAATAATTAACCTCTATTTAATATTGAACTTAACTTAAAACATAAATGATTTATAGCTCTATCAAAAACATAAATAATTAAAATTAGGTTTAACAAGTTTAAGACTTTACTTTTGTATCAATGAAAAAAGGTATTTTATTAGTAAACTTGGGTTCACCCGATTCTACAAAGACAAAAGACGTAAGAAGATATTTAAAGGAATTTTTATCTGATAAAAAAGTTATAGACGTTTGGTACGTTAGAAATGTAATTCTCCCCTTATTTATTTTGCCAACCAGACCGAAAAAATCTGCCGAAGCTTATAGAAAAGTATGGTGGAAAGAAGGTTCCCCTTTAATTGTACTGACTGAGCGATTACAGAAGAAAATGCAACTACAAATGCAATGTCCAATAGAAATAGGGATGCGATACGGAAATCCATCTATAAAAGTTGGTTTGCAAAAATTAAAAGAACAAGGTTGTAATGATATTTTTGTGATTCCGTTATATCCGCAATATGCGATGAGTACTACTGAAACGGTTATAGAAAAAACAGTGGAAGTTCAGCAAAAGTATTTTCCTGATTTTAAATTGGAGTTTTTACCACCATTCTATAATAACCCTGATTACATAGAGGTTTTAGCTGAAAGCATTAAAGAGAATCTGCCCGAAGAATTCGATAAACTTTTATTTTCTTATCATGGAGTTCCGGAAAGGCATATCCAAAAAACAAATGACCCTGAAAGTTGTAAAATTAGAGAAAGCGTATTTGATAAAGATGTTCTTTCCGGTACGTTTTGTTATGAAACGCAGTGTTATAAAACAACGGAATTAGTGGGAGAAGTTTTAGATTTAGGAGAAAATAAAATTCAACAATCTTTTCAATCTCGTTTAGGAAATGATCCTTGGATACAACCTTATACCGATGCTACTTTAGAAGGTTTCCCCAATCAAGGCATTAAGAAAATAGCTGTGGTTGCTCCTGCTTTTGTTTCTGATTGTTTAGAAACTTTAGAAGAAATTGCAATGGAAGGAAAAGAAGAATTTATAGAAGCCGGCGGTGAGGAATTCACTTATATTCCTTGTCTTAATGATAGCGAAAGATTTGTAAATCTTCTGGTGAAGTGGAGTAATAAATTTATGAATAAATAAAAAATGAAGCCGTTTTTGATTATAAAAACGGCTTCATTTCTCTTTAAAGGATGGTTAAAGCTCCCATTGATTCAATTCTTGAATATATCTGTGGGCAGTTAAATCAAACTGAACAGGGACAATAGAAATATAATTATTTTCTAAAGCCCACTCGTCTGAGTCTTCTCCTTTGTCAAGGTTAACGAATTGCCCTGTTAGCCAATAATATTTCTTGCCTCTCGGGTCTATTCTTTCCTCCAATTCTTCATCCCATTTTGCTTTTGCTTGTCGACATATTTTTATTCCTTTTATGTCTTCTTTCTCAGCTTTTGGAATGTTTACATTTAACACTACGCCGTTAGGTAATTTATTTTTTAAAGTCTGAACAATAATTTGCTCAATATATTCTTCGGCAGCATCAAAATTAGCATTATAACTAAAATCACACAAAGAGAATCCAATAGCAGGAATTCCTTCTATACCGGCTTCTACTGCGGCAGACATAGTTCCTGAATAAATTACATTTATAGATGAATTTGCTCCGTGATTAATTCCGGAAAGGCAAATATCCGGTCTTCTCGGTAAAATCTTATCAATAGCTATTTTAACACAATCTACCGGAGTTCCTGAACAAGCCCACTCGTGTTCTACACCATTGGCAATTTCCATGTTTTCTACATGTAAAGTAGAACTTATTGTAATAGCATGCCCCATTCCGCTTTGTGGACTATTAGGGGCTACAACGTAAACATCCCCTACCTTTTTTGCAATATTTATCAGTTTTCTTATTCCCGGAGCAGTAATTCCGTCATCGTTTGTAATTAATATAAGTGGTTTTTCCATAAAATACAATATATTTGTAAACTAAAAGCAAATGTAACCAAAGTCCTTTGATTTTTGGCAAGATGCTTGAATTTAAAAATCTAAAATAA
>JAHUUM010000035.1 GCA_019218445.1 Weeksellaceae bacterium TAE3-ERU29
ATTCTATTAAATTTGAAACAGTAAATTCTAACCAATTAACCCTTTTTTAAAATCGAACTCAGGTTAAAAGGTTTGAAAAAAGTAGAATTAGAGTTCGGATTACATGCTTTAGCTCATAATTTAAAGAAAATGGTAGCTTAACAAAGGGTAGTATTCTATCTTTTTTCTAAATCAAAGATATAAATCTCATTTTTTATAATCCTACCAAAAACAAATAAAAAAACCGCCTTGATGGGTATCAAGACGGCTTCTTTTTTGTTTTCCTATTAGAACCATCCTTTATGTCCTACTTGGTAAGTTTGATAAAACTCCTCATCTGTTTTAGTCAAATAAATAATTCCTTCTATAAATGGGATTATCCCTGCCACTCCACAAGTAACAATAGATGCAACTAATTGAATTATACCTTCTTTTTTATACCCTAAAATAAACTTATGAATACCTAAATATCCTACAAATATAGCTAAAATTCCAACTAATATTTTTTTATTCTCTTGTGAGTTTATAGTTTTATTTACATTATCTGAAAATTCATGTAAAGTTTCTTTTGTATCCTGTTTAATGTTTTCAAAATCTTTGTTATCCATATTAATTATTTTATAATATTATAAGGGCAAATATAGTAAAATTTAAACATCAGATATTAAAAAATCTCGTAATATTAATATTACGAGATTTTTTATCTACACAAATAGATTCAAATATCTTTTGATTAAGCTTCTTTGATTCTTGCTTTTTTACCTCTAAGACCTCTAAAGTAGAAAATTCTTGCTCTTCTAACTTTACCTTTCTTATTAACTTCAATTTTTTGAATTGCAGGTAAATTAACTGGGTAAATTCTTTCTACACCTATTTCTCCACTCATTTTTCTAATTGTGAAAGTTTCGGTTGCTCCTGAACCTCTTCTTTGTAGAACTACTCCACGGAAAAACTGTACACGAGTTTTACCACCTTCGGTAATTTCTTGATAAACTGTAATTGTATCTCCTGCTGAAAATTCAGGAAACTCTTTTCTTGCTACGTATTTGTCTTCTACGTACTTAACTAACTGATCCATAGTTGATAATTAATTATATTTAAACCATCAAATAACATTCACGATTTTCGTCAGAGGTTATTTAATCGGACGGCAAAATTACAAATTATTATGACTCTTGCAAAGTTTTTTCTAAAATATGTTTAGCCTGTAAAAAATCTTTTTCTTCCACCTGCAATCTCGCCCCCTCTAATATCGTAGGACCAATTGTATAATTGGTGTTTTCATCTATAATAAAAGCCTGAATACCTTCTGATTCTAATTTTCCTTTTACTACCTGAGCCTCAAAAGAATTTGTGAATGTATATAATGTTACTAATTTCATAATTTTAATCTTTTATATTAATTACCTCTTTATCTATTTTCAAATCTAAATTAGTTTCAAAATCAGGAATATTTTTCAAAATATACTTTATTATCTCTAATCTCGCTGTTTTTTTATCATCAGTTTTCACTACTACCCATGGAGACTTTTCTGTACCTGTTTTCTTCAACATTTTTTCTATATACTTTGTATAATCACCCCATTTTTCTTGTGCTTGTTTATCTAACGGTCCTAATTTCCATTTTTTTAATGGGTCTTCTGCCCTATCATCTAATCTCTCTTTTTGTTCCTCTTTAGATATTTCTAAAAATATTTTAATTAAAATAATACCATCATCAATTAATAATTTCTCTAAATTCGGAACTTGTTCCATAAAATGATTATGCTCTTCTTCTGTACAAAAACCAAAAACAGGCTCTACCACTGCACGATTATACCAACTTCTATCGAAAAAAACCATTTCTCCTGCAGTGGGTAAATGCTTAATGTATCTTTGGAAATACCATTGCCCTTTTTCGTTATCAGTTGGTTTTGTAAGAGCTACTACTCTATAATTCCTTGGGTTTAAATTCATCCTAAGCCTTTTGATAGCCCCTCCTTTTCCGGCAGCGTCCCGCCCTTCAAAAATCACTAATAACCTCTTTCCATTTTCGAGCATAAAAGTTTGTAAGTTTATCAATTCTTTTTGGAGGGTAGCTAAACATTTTTCGTACTCCAACTGCTTTAAAAACTTTTTTTCTTTAATAACTCCCTTTTTTATGAGCATATCCATTATTTCCTCTGTATTCCGAATTTGCTCTAAATCTTTTATATTAAATTCTCCCATTGTTTTTATTTATCTGTATTAAACCTACAATTTACACTAATTTATTCAAAACTGAAACCCTTATTTAATTTTCTTATAAATTTAGACTTTTCTTTAGGTTGATTTAATTTATATAATATTCAAAAAAATTTAATTATATCTTTGCCCAATGGCAAGAAAAGAGAGAAAACCTTTAATATTAGAAAATATTTATTTAGAAACAGCAGGAGCTAAAGGTGCAAGCATAGGAAAAGCACCGGACGGGAAAACTATTTTCGTGAGAAATGCTGTTCCGGGTGATACGGTAGATGTTCGTGTTCTAAAGAAAAAGAAAAGATATTTAGAAGGAAAAGCCATATCTGTTCATAATTTTTCTGAGCTTAGAACAGAACCCGAGTGTGAGCATTTTGGTATCTGCGGTGGTTGCAAATGGCAAAATATGGAATATTCTGCTCAATTACATTTTAAAGAAAAAGAGGTTTTAGACCATTTATCCAGAATTGGAGGCGTTGATATTTCCCATGCTTCTAAAATTTTAGGCTCAGAAGATATTTATTTTTATCGTAATAAACTTGAGTTTTCTTTCTCTAATCAAAGATGGATTACCGAAGAAGAAATCAAAAACAACAATGAAATTACCGATCGAAATGCTCTTGGATTTCATATTCCGGGAATGTGGAGTAAGATTTTAGATATAAAAAAATGTTGGCTGCAAAGAGATCCGTCTAATAATATCAGGTTAGAAATTAAAGATTATGCTAATAAAAAATCTTTAGAATTCTTCAATCCTGTAGAACAATCAGGTTTTTTAAGAACGCTAATGATTAGAACCACTACAACGGGTGAAGTAATGGTTTTAGTTCAATTTTACAGAGAACAGAAAACCGAAAGAGAAAATTTATTAAATCATTTAAAAGAGAAATTCCCGCAAATAACCAGCCTTTTATACGCCATAAATCCAAAAGGAAACGATTCTGTTTATGATTTAGACATAAAAGTTTTTGCCGGACAAGATCATATTACGGAAGTAATGGAGGATTTAAAATTTAAAATTGGTCCTAAAAGTTTTTATCAAACAAATCCCGTTCAAGCCTATGAATTGTATAAAGTTACACGAGATTTCGCAGAACTATCAGGAGAAGAACTTGTATATGATTTATATACGGGAACAGGAACAATAGCTCAATTTGTATCTAAAAAAGCTAAAAAAGTTGTAGGAGTAGAGTCTGTACAAGAAGCCATTGATGCCGCTAAGGCAAATGCCAAAGCAAATGGTATAGAAAACTGTGATTTCTATTGTGGCGACATGAAAGATATTTTCACTAATGAATTTGTACAACAAAATGGAACACCTGACGTTATAATTACAGATCCTCCGCGTGATGGAATGCACCCGAAAGTTGTGGAAAATATTTTAAATATAAAACCAAAAAGAGTAGTTTACGTAAGTTGTAATTCAGCAACACAAGCCAGAGATTTAGCTTTAATGAAGGAGGATTACGAAATTATAAAAATTCAGCCGGTAGATATGTTTCCACAAACTTACCATGTGGAGAATGTAGTTTTATTGGAAAGAAAAAATTAATCTTATGAAAAAGTATTTAGCTTTATTGATTTTAAGTTGTTTTACATTTATTATTTTTAATTCGTGCGAAGAAAATGATATTTGTATTGATCCAAAAACGCCTCAGTTAATTATAAAATTTAATAACGAAAATAATCCCAAAGAAAAAATGGATTCTCTTTTTGTTTTAAAACAAAATCCCGATGATACTTATACTCAAGTGGCGGGGGGCGTTGGCAGAGATTCTATTATATTTCCTTTGCCTTTAGAAAAAACAGACCACACAACTATTATCGTTTCTAAAAGAAGTGCCGTTACGGATTTTGCAGATGCCATAAATATTAATTATGATTACCGTACAGAATACGTTTCTAAAGCTTGTGGATTTAAAGCTCAATACAAAATACTGAGTATAAAATCTCCCACTACTAATTTTATTAAAAGTTATAAAATCCTAAGAAATGAAGTTACCGATCAAGTTTCTGCTCATATTCAGCTTAATTATTAATGTATCTTTTTTATTCTCTCAAGAGAACGGAATAGAATTCAAACCTCAAAAAGAACGAAAAAGAATTTTTGTAGGAATTGATATAGCCCAGCCAATTATACAATTAATTGGAGAAAAAGCAGGATACGAAGCCACAATATCTGTTCCTGTCTATAAAAAATGGCAAGCTGCGGGAGAAGTTGGATATGAAACCAATAGTTTTGACGAATCCGGATGGGAAGGAAAAGCATCGGGAATTTTCGCGAAAGTTGGAGCAAACTGGGTTGTAGAGGAAGATGATATAAATCCTAACATGAATTTTTATCTTGGTGGTAGATTTGCTTTTTCTAAGTTCAATCAAAAAATTGACAGTTTTTTAATTCAAGGATATAATACACCGAACGTAAAAGGAAGTTTACCGGAAAGTGATGATTTAGCTGTTTGGTTAGAGCCATTAGTAGGAGCGAGAGTTCCCATTAGAGAGTCCAATTTCTATATTGATGCCAATGCAAGAATTACTTTATTACTTTACTCCAATGATGGGAATAAGGTAGACCCAATAGCTATTCCGGGATTTGGTAAAAATAATAGTGGAATCAACTTTAGACTGATATGGGCTATCGGTTATGCTTTTTAATTATTTATAAATGAAGATTATTGGAATTACCGGTGGAATCGGCTCAGGGAAATCAACTGTTGCAAAATTAATTGAAGAACAAGGGTTTCCGGTTTACAATTCAGACGTTAGAGCAAAAGAAATTACAAACAACTCTCCTATCATTAAAAATCAATTAATTGAATGGTATGGAGAAGACATGTATAAAAACAATAAACTTAATAAAGAAAAATTAGCCAAAATAATCTTTAATAATAAAGCCGAATTAGAAAAAGTAAATCATTTAATTCATCCCGAAGTTTTTAAAGATTTCGAGGAGTGGAAAAACCAACAAACTACCGATTTTATCTTTAAAGAAGCTGCCATTTTATTTGAATCAGGCTCTTACAAAAATTGTGATGCTGTTTTGACAATTTCTGCCCCGATTAATATCAGAATTCAAAGAGCAATGGAACGTGATAATTCATCTAAAGAAGATATTCAAAAGAGAATAGAAAAACAATGGAATGATAAAAAACGTGAAAGCAAAGCTAATTTTATCATAAAAAACAACAGCTCTTTTAAAGACTTAGAAAAAAAAGTAGATTATTTTTTAAAAAATTTGAAAAACACACCAATTAATTAACATTTTTTCCTGAAATTTGCTATAGCGATTATGAAAAAAAGATTTTTCAAAATATTAATTATTTTAATGACTGTCTCTTTAGTGGGGCTTATTTTTGTCCAGTTATATTGGTTAAAGAAAGCTTTCGATGCTAAAGAAAGTGAGTTTGACAGTAGAATTTATCAAGCATTGGACGAAACAGCCTCTGCCGTTAGACAGCATGAAATAGACCAGTATTATAATTATTTTAAAGCCACTCGAAAAACTTTAAAAGACGAGGCTGACAAACCTGAAGTTGTTACTTCTCAAATAGAGAGTGATTCGGCAAATGTAAAATATGTCTATATTACAAGATATATGATGGATAAGGTAAAAATGCCCATCTCCGGAATATATAATGATTCCCTAAATGTTACAGAACTTTACTCCTCTGAAAAAGCAATAAAAGTAAAGAAAGATTCCGGACTCAATAATTTCCAACCCCTTCCTGTAGATTTAGATTCAGAATTTAAAAATGCAACTTTTACCATAGAGCGTTTTGCTAAATTATACTCCGGAAATAAGCCTATTTCCAAAAGAATTAACTTTAAAGAATTAGATTCCATTTTTTCTTTCTATCAGAAAAAATGGAATGTTATCACCCCTTTTAAATTAGCTATTTTAAATCCGGATTCTACAACAATAGCCTTAAGCGAAGAAGGATTTAAAGACTCTAAAGATGTTTTTTTAACTCCCTTGTTCTCAACACCAAAAAACAATGTAAGCCATTATTTATCTGTAAGTTTACCGGAGAAAACCCATACAATACTATCGTCCTATTCTAATTTAGCAAATCTTACAATATTTTTCACTTTAACAATATTAGGAGTCTACGCCGCCTCTTTGTACGCAATGATTACTCAGCGAAAAATATCACAGATGAAAACTGATTTCATGAATAATATGACACATGAATTCAAGACGCCTATTGCCACGATATCCGTAGCCACAGATGCTTTAAAAAGTAAATCTATTTCTACCGATCCGGATAAGGTAAAACATTATGCTAATTTAATTAAACAAGAGAATAAAAGAATGAACCAACAAGTAGAAAATGTTCTGCGAATTTCTCAATTAGAAAGACGAGAAATAAAGCTGGATAAATCACTTGTTGATATGAACGAATTAGTACAAGAAAGTGTGGCTTCTATAAGGTTAATTGTAGAAAACAGAAACGGCATGCTTTTTGAAAAATATACAGCAGAAAGTTGTGAATTATCTGTGGATGCTTTCCATATGGGGAATATTATTTTAAATGTCTTAGACAATGCAAATAAATACTCTCCGGAAGCCCCTGATATTTCTGTTAAAACCTATAATGAAGGCTCTAAATGGTTTATCATTGAAGTTTCTGATAAAGGAATGGGAATGAGTAAAAACGTAATAAATAAAATTTTTCAGAAATTTTATAGAGCTGAGGTAGGAAATATACATAACGTAAAAGGACACGGTTTGGGTCTTGCTTATGTAAAACATATAATGGACTTACATGGAGGGATAATAAATGTAGAAAGTTCTAAAGGTAATGGAACAACTTTTTATTTAAAATTACCAATAAAATAATTAGCTATGGCAGAAAATATTAAACTATTGTTAGTCGAAGACGATCCAAGTTTCGGGACGGTTTTAAAAGATTACTTACAAATTAATGACTTCGACGTAAAACACGCTATTGATGGCGAGGAAGGTCTAAAACTATTTAAAGAAGAGAAATTTAACTTAGTCATTACAGATGTTATGATGCCTAGAAAAGATGGCTTCACAATGGCAAAAGAAATAAAAGATATAGATCAAAATATTCCTATCATTTTCTTAACTGCCAAAAATATGCGAGAAGACGTTTTGAAAGGATATAAATTAGGTGCAGATGATTATATAACTAAACCTTTTGATTCTGAAGTCCTTTTGTATAAAATTAAAGCAATTATCCAAAGAAATGGAATTGACGAAGAGAAATTCAAACAAGATGATTTCAAAATCGGAAACTTTGAGCTAAATGCGAAATTGAGACATTTAAACGTAAACGGCAAAGAATATAAATTATCTCCGAAAGAGAATGAGCTTTTAAGAATGCTTTGTGTTTTTGAGAATGATTTAATGCCAAGAGAGTTAGCTTTAAACAGAATATGGAATGAGGATAATTATTTCACCTCAAGAAGTATGGATGTTTATATTGCTAAACTTAGAAAGTATTTAAAAGATGACCCGGATGTGGAGATTGTAAATATCCATGGAGAAGGATTCCGTTTAGTTTCTGATAAAGAAGCTTAAAGATATATTTAGTTATTTTTATAACTTAGCTATATACTGAGCACTCAGTATATAGCTTTTTTTATTATAATAGTATTAGAAAATACAATAATCTACGAAAAACAAATAGCTATTAATTCATATATTTGCTAAAAATTTATTTATGAAAAATATTATTTTAACATTGTTATGTTTTGGGTTATTTTTCTCATGCAAAAGCAGAGAAGAAAAAAAAGAATTTACCCCTGAAATTTTAGCATTATCTGTTCAAGATTCTTCCGGACAAAAAACAACATTCGGAGATATATTAAATCAAAACAAAGGTAAAAAGACTATTATTGAAGTTTGGGCTTCTTGGTGTCCGGATTGTATAAAATCTTTTCCTAAAGTTGCAGAATATCAAAAAAATAATCCTGATATAAACTTCGTTTTTGTTTCTGTAGATAATAATGAAAATGCTTGGTTAAACGGAGTAGAAAAACACATGAGCCAACATGAATTAAAAGGTTCTCAAATTCTAATGCCCGGCGGTTGGGGAAAAGGAAAAGGCTCAGCATTCACAGAATACATCGAGCTTGACTGGATTCCACGTTACATGCTTTTAGACGAAACCGGAAATATTGAAATTTATTACGCTAAAGACCTTTCTGATTTAAAATAACTGTTAGAACTCACACAAAATAAACCCCGCAAATTTACGGGGTTTATTATAAAATAGATTTTATAAAACTATAACTCTCTCATTCTATTTTGCAACTCATTAGCATACTGCGTTTCATCTACCACTTGCCAATGATAAACTTTAGCCAACAAGTACAATTCTTCTAAATTATAAATCAATTGTTCGTGTGCTTCTTTTTTAAGGCTTGTTTTATCTATTGTTTTCGCAACCTCTTCCACTGCCCTTTTTTTAACTCCGTTTAAATCATCTTTAGAAAACTTATTTAATGCACTTTGGTTCATTTCAAAAAACTCAACATCAGGATAAGTTTCTATTTTAAGCTCAGGAATTTCTCTTATATAAATTGTTTTATTTACAGAATCAATCTCTACTTTCATCTTGCTTAGATCATAAGACGCCTGAGCTTTAATTTCTACTTTTAATAATAAGTTCTTATTAAATGCAAAAAGATTTCCTAAATATTGAGCTTTACTTCTATGAGAGTAAAAATTGGCATAAGTCTGCTCAGCAACTACCATTTTATTCAATCGTTTAACACCATAAGCAATCGTAGAAGAAGACTCATCAGCTTTCTCCTCATAAGTTGCCTTTAGCACAAAATACCCAAGAGCAAAACCAATAATTACTAAAAATATATATTTTAAATATTTCAACTTTATTTATTTTATTATTAATTATAATTAGGTGTTTGTGGATTCCCATCTACAATATCTCTAATATCTTCTTCCAAAGAATTTATGGGAGATTCTACTATTCTACCAACCTCTTTCCCGTTCTTATAAAAAATAAATGTAGGAACATGGGTAATATTTTTATTCTCTTCAAACTTCCAACCGGTTTCTTTCTTTCTATTTACAGCAAATGTTTTCACTTTATCTTCAGGATATTTAGCAATCTCCAAAATTTTATAAAAAGCCGGAACTTCCCTGTGACTATCTCCACACCAAGTTCCCATAAATATTTCTATATCAAAATCTTTTAATTCATTTTTAAAAGAATTTACCAAGTCTCTATTTACTTCATGCCACTTATAATTATCTTTATACCAATCAGTAAATGGAGCTTTTTGCAAATCAGTTTTTTCAATTTGTCCTACCAACATTCCATTTTCCATAACAAATGAAGGCTTTGGCTCTACTTGCTTTACTTTTGAACAAGACACTACCAAAAATACTCCCACGAATAGGGCTAAAGCCCTTAATATTTTTTTCATTATTTTAATTTTTTTAATATAAATCAAATATAATTCCAAGTAGGTTCATTTTTATTATTTTTTAATCTCCTTTCCATTCTTTTAGATATTTTATAATTTGTAAATTTGCAACTATTAATATGAAATCATTTATAGAGAAAGAAAGTCTTAGTCAGTTTTACGTAATTGGAATCAGTTATGAGAAAGCTGATGTTAAAACACGTGGGGATTATGCCTTTTTTGAGGAATGGGAAAAGGAATTTGTTGAAAAAGCAAAATCTCATAACCTCAGTCATTTCTTTATTCTATCTACTTGTAACCGAACAGAAATCTACTTTTTTGCAGAAGATTACAAGCAAATGATGGAACTTTATTGCGAACAAGTAAATGGTGATTTAGAAGTTTTTGAGAAAATTACTTTTATAAAACAAGGAAAAGACGCATTAAATCACTTATTTAGAGTTTCTTCAGGATTAGAAAGTCAGATTTTAGGTGATTTCGAAATACTCGGGCAAATAAAAAAAGCCTTTAGACGATTTAAAAAATTAGGCTGTGCTAATGCTTATTTAGAACGCTTTATAAATACTGCCGTAAAAATAAGTAAACAAATAAAAAACGAAACTTCTCTCAGTGACGGTGCAACTTCTGTTTCTTATGCAGCCGTTCAATATATATTGAATAATGTAGAAAATTTACCTAATAAAAATATTGTGCTTTTCGGAGTAGGGAAAATCGGAAGGAATACTTGTGAAAACTTAGTAAAACACTCGGGAAATAACAGAATTACTCTGATAAACAGAACATTACAAAGAGCTAAAAAAGTAAGTGATAAATTAGACTTAAAGTTACGGGCTTATGAAGATTTACCGGAAGTCTTAAAAGAAACCGATATCCTAATTGTCGCAACCGGTGCTAAAAAACCAACTATTACGGCTGATATGTTACCTAATAGAGAGATGCTGATTATAGACATGTCTATTCCGGCAAACGTAGACCCAGCGGTAAAAGATTTAGAAAACATTACATTAATTGATGTTGATTTACTTTCACAAACCATAAACGAAACGATGAAAGCTCGTGAGTTTGAAGTACCGAAAGTAGAAACTATTATCCGTTTAAGCCTCTGGGAGTTTGAAGATTGGATAGAGGGAAGACAATTTGTTCCTGCCATAGAAGCCTTTAAAGACAGGATGATATTTTTAGCTCAGTTCGAGAAAAAACAATTACGTAAAAAAGATATTTCCATTTGTCCGAAAGGTGATAAATTAACGATAAGGTTGGCTCAGAAAATGACAAATCAATTTGCGTCTTATCTTATGGAAAATCCTGAGAAAGCTACTCAAACCATTGATTTTATAAACGAAATTTTTCATTTAGATTTAAAAGAAAATTAAAAACTATGTCTAAGCTAAAATTAGGAACAAGAAAAAGCCCGTTAGCCCTTTGGCAAGCCTACGAAACCGAGAAAAGATTAAAAGAATTCGGGTACGATGTAGAGATTGTCCCTATTGCATCTGAAGGTGATTTAAAACTAAAACAACCTATTTATGAGCTTGGTATTACAGGCGTTTTCACCAAGACCTTAGACATTGCATTAATCAATGGGGAAATAGATTTAGCCGTTCATAGTTTAAAAGACGTTCCTACTCAATTAGCCAATGGATTACAACTTTCGGCATGTTTACCTCGCGGAGATTACAGAGATATTTTGGTGTATAAATCCGATGATATTTTTGAGAAAGAAGAAAGAACAATCGCAACAGGAAGTTTACGCAGAAAAGCTTTTTGGTTGAACAAATACCCAAATGATAAAGTTGTTAATTTAAGAGGAAATGTTCAATTAAGGATTCAGAAATTAATCGATAATGATTGGGACGGAGCGGTTTTCGCCTACGCAGGACTTAACAGAAGCGAAATTCTAAAAGAATTAGATTCTAAAAATTTAAAATATACTTTTATAGAAAATATGGTTTCCGCACCTTCTCAGGGAATTGTGGGAATTGTAACCCGCGAAGATTTAGATTTATCTGAAATCTCACACAAAGAATCACAAATTGCGGGAGAACTCGAGCGTTCATTCCTTAGAAAATTAGAAGGCGGTTGTACCGCCCCTATCGGTGGACACGCAAAAATAAAAGATGGAAAAGTCAATTTTAAAGGAGCAATTTTAAGTATAGACGGGAAGGAAAAAATCAGTATAGAAGAAACTCAGGATTTAAAGAATCCCGAAGAATTAGGGATTTACTTTGCCGAAAAATGTATCGCAAAAGGTGCAGATAAATTAGTTGAGAAAATTAAAGCCGAAATCGGTAAATAATAATTTATTTTGAATGAAAGTTCTCTTTACTAAAGCATATTCCAATGATTTTATATCTAATATTTTACCCGATTACAAGGTTGAACATTTAGACTTTATAAAAACACAAAGAATTGATAAAGAGAGTTTTATTTCAACCACTGAAAAATATGAGAATTTTATAGTTTCAAGTGCGAAATCTGCAAGATATGCTTTAGATTTAAATCTAAAAGGAAATTACTTTTGTGTAGGAGAAAAATCAAAAAAAATCCTTAAAACAAAATTTAATGTTGCGGAATGTGAACCCAACGCAAAAAGCCTGAGCGAAAAAATTATTTCTAAATATAAAGACAAAAAATTCTGTTTTTTGTGCAGTAACGTAAGACTTAACACTATCTCAAATGAATTAGAAAAAAATAAAATTGATTTAAAAGAATGTGTTATTTACAAAACCATTGAGATTCAACCCGAAATTTCGGAAAAATTTGATGCTTACGTATTTTTTAGTCCGTCGGGAGTAAAATCTTTTTCAAAAAAATATACAATTCCGAACAAAGCACTTATTTTTGCGATTGGGAGTACCACTCAAAATGCAGTGAAAGAACTGATGAGTAAAGTGGCTTTAATTCCTGAAAAACCGGATTTAAATAGTTTAATAAATTTAATAAAAGAGAAAACGAATGCCGAAAAATGATATATTATTAAAGGCTCTAAGAGGAGAAGAAGTGCAAAGACCACCCGTTTGGATGATGCGCCAAGCCGGAAGATATTTGCCTGAATTTATGGCTTTAAAAGATAAATACGATTTCTTTACACGTTGCCAAACTCCTGAATTAGCATCGGAAATCACATTGCAACCTTACCGAAGATTCCCGATAGATGCCGCAATTATTTTCTCTGATATTTTGGTTGTTCCGCAGGCTATGGGGCTTAATTTTGAAATGAAGCCCGGTGTTGGTCCATGGTTAGAAAACCCAATAAAAAGTATGGCTGATGTAGATAAAACAGCAAGCGGAAACGTAAATGACAACCTTAAATATGTTTTTGATGCTTTAGACTTAACAAAAAAAGCATTAAATGATGAAATTCCATTGATTGGTTTTGCAGGTTCCCCTTGGACAATTTTCTGTTATGCCATACAAGGACAAGGGTCTAAAAACTTTGATAAAGCAAAGGCTTTTGCTTATACTCAACCCGAAGCAGCTCATAAATTATTACAAAAAATAACTGATTCCACTATTGAATATTTAAAAGAAAAAGCAAATCACGGTTGCGATGTTTTGCAGATTTTCGACAGCTGGGGTGGAATGCTTTCTCCAAAAGACTATCAAGAGTTTTCTTATCAGTATATTGAGCAAATTGTAAATGCTTTATACAAAATTAAACCTGTCGTAATTTTTGCAAAAGGCTGCTGGTTTGCTTTAGAAAAAATGGCAGAATCCAACGCGTCTGCCTTAGGTGTAGACTGGACTATTACACCACAAATGGCTCGAGAATTAACAGGGTTTAAAAAGACTTTACAAGGAAACTTTGACCCTTCTCGATTACTTTCTCCACCTGAAGTGATTTCAAAAATGGTAAAAGAAATGATTGATGATTTCGGTACTTATAAATACATTGCTAATCTGGGACACGGAATTTTACCAAACGTTCCCGTAGAGAACGCTCAAGCATTTATAGAAGCGGTGATTAATTATAAATAGATAGATTTATAAACAATTATAAAAAACTATACAACAGAGAATTAGCCACTTTAATAGATGAAATATTAGAATTTAGGAAAGATATTCAATCATACAATGAAAAATCATTATATTTGTTATAAATTAAATAGAAAGAAGTTATATAATTCATAAATCAACCTGATATTAGATATTACTTTTTTATTCCTTTACTACCTTATGTTATTTTCAAAATAAAAAAAACAATTATTATATCATATGAAAAAAATGTTTGAAACCCATATGGTTATAGGATGTCAAGATAGATATCAAGAATCAAATTTCAATCTTGGAAAACTTATTAGTCACTATAACAATCGAAACAAAATAAGTTTTGAGGAGTGGTTTAATGAGTTTAGATACTTATTAAATAATTACATTAATTCCATAGTGTCTATAAGAAATGTTCTTTTCAAAGATTTTAAGAACAAGAAAAACTTTAAAGAATGGTGGGATAAGAAATTAAATACAATTATATATACTTCAAAAATAAATTTAGTAAAACTTAGAAACCTCCATCAGCATGAAAATAATGGCTTTATAAACTTTATAGTTTTAAAAGACACTCCAACAGGACGAATGATATGTAATTTAGATTTTGCTTATTCTGGAGAACAAGTAGTCAAAAAGATAGCACTTAAAGATTCAAAAGTAAAATCTGACTCTGAGGAATTAAGTGAATTCTTAGATGAGAATGAAAGAATAATCAAAAACAATCACCCTCTACAGGAAATCTTGAAAAAAGAAATAGACTACAAAGGTGAAAAAATAAGTTTAGATAGTTATCTAAATATTAAATTTATTGAGCATATTGTTACAGGAAATGAAGAGAATAGTAGTAATTTAAAAAGTAGACTAATTGGTATAAAATTCAAAATAGATTCTACTTCTTTAACACCTGATGAATTGATGAAGAACTTTATAGCACTTGATAGTGTTTATTATAAAATTACTAAAGAAGCTATTGAAAAATTTAGTTAAAGAGAGGGAGAGATTGTATTAACAACTTTTTGTAGATAAAAAATTATTATTTTTATATATCTTTTCAAAAACATATTAATGAAATATTCTATCTACATACAAGCGTTTTTATA
>JAHUUM010000036.1 GCA_019218445.1 Weeksellaceae bacterium TAE3-ERU29
GATAATAGCTTTGATAATGAAGATAAAAGTAAGTTTTATTTTTACAACGAATCGGCTAAATCTAACGGGGAAAATGAGTTTAGACGTATTTGGGGAAATATAGCACTTAAAGAAAATTGGAGAAACTCTAATTCCATTGATGGAATAGCAACTATTGAGGAGCAAAAAGCTCAACTTACGGGACAAACTGATCTTAAAAATCCGAGAAGATATGATGTTGCCTTTTATATAGAACAAATCCCTAATAAGGATAGTTTGGTTGTTTTAAAAATGGAAAGAGATACCACTCAATTAAGTCTTGGAGTTGCCTATAACGATTTACTAAAGAACCCTAAATTAGCAACAGAAACTTTAGAAAATCTTATCTCTTCCCCACCTAAAAAGGATTCTGTTTTATTAGAGGCATCATTCCAATTGTACAGAATAAATAATGGGAAAAATGAGGCTATTGCGAATAAATATAAAAACTTTGTTTTAAATAAATATCCTAATTCGTTGTATGCAGAGTTTATTAAAAATCCAAAAATCGATTTAGATGATAATAACTCTCCGGAGATTTTAGCACTTTATGACCAAGCTTACACTCTTTATAAAAACAAGGAGTATAAAGAATTAGAAAGTTTTACAGAAAATGTCCTAAACGAAAATAAAAATCAACCTATCATTCCGAAGTTTGCTTTATTAAATGCTTTTGCAAAGTATAACTTAGGAAAAGAAGAGGCTTTCTATACTGAATTAAATAATATTATTACAACTTATAAAGACACTCCGGAAGCTAAAAAAGCTAAGTATTTCTTAGATCTAAAAAAGACTGAAGAAGCTAAAAAAGAAAAGAAAACAGAGGAAGTTGAAAAACCTGAAAGTAAAAAAGCCGAACAACCTCTTAATGAAGAAAAAACAGAGAAAAAAGCTATTGGTAAACAGGAAATAGAAGAAGGCAGAAATAAGGGAATTAATATCTTCAGATAAGTTTAATTATTACTCACACCAAATATCTACTGCATCTAATTGAATTGTGGTAGATATTTTTCCTTTACTGTTATAACGAAACGCTATATGATAATCTTTTCCTACGTTGGGTAAATCAATCCACTCTGTCGATTCAAAATTATTATCATATTTAGAATCATTATTTATCAATTCAACATAGAACTTTTCATTTATTGATTTTATTAGTTTTTTGTCTTCATCTACCAAAAATACTTCTAACGGATTCCCATTACTATAAGCATCTGCAAAGCTAAATTTAAGTTTACAGCCTCGTTCTTCTTTTGATATAACAGGAGTGTATAAATAGGTTTTAATTTCTTCTATAGGCTTGTTTCTACCTGAAAATGCCGACATAGTTATGTAATGATAATCTTTATAACTTTTGGCTTTCCACTTTTTATATTTATGGTCTGTTTTTACTTCCCATTCATCAGGCAATCCATCTTTAAAATCTTCTTGAACTACTATTGTCTGAGCAAAACTAAAAACAGAAAATATTAATAATAGGAATATACTTAATTTGTTCATTTTTAATATTTCTATAAAAATAGAAAAAATCCGCAGACTAAAAAAGTCTACGGATTTTTTGTTATTCACAAGGTTTATAAAACCTATTTAATTACTCTGTCCAAGAGATGTTATCAAATACAACGGGACCTTCTGTTGTTACTTTAAAAGTAATGGTAACCTCTCCTGACTCATTAATCTTCACTTTTTTATTTAAAATTTCAGTATAAGGATTTTTAAAATCTATAGTCTCTATTTTTTTATCTCCTTTATAGATTTCTATTACTCGGTTTTCTTCAACTCCGGAGTATGCTCTTCTATAATCAAAAGATAAAGTTTTAATTCCTTTTTTAAATGTTATAGTTATATAACCTTCTTCTTGATTTCTAATCATTAAACCACCCCCATCAATTTTATATTTATCATCTAGACTAGTTCTGGCTTTATAATCTAAGAGAGCATTTGCTTCAGTTAAAGATCCTTTTTCATTATATCCTCCTATTTTTAAATCCTCAAATTTAAATTCACCTGCTTTTTCATCTGTGGTACCTCCTCCATTGCTTGGAGTATTACCAAATTCTAAATCTGATTCTTCTTTGAAAATAATTCCTTTTTCTCCACCAAAATCTTTAAATGAACCGGAAACAGTTATCTCTTGTCCTTCTGTACTAAACTTAGTTTTAGCTTCTTCTGACAGCTTTTTGAAATCTGCATCCCATGCAAAAATACGTACCATTGTGTTATCTTTGAACTTGAAGTATGATTTTCCTTCTGCTCTATGTATTTTACCATGTACTTTCACTTTTTCTCCTACAACATAATCTGCTACCGTTGCTGTTGCTGCCTGTATAACACCATCAGTATTTGGCGGAGTAGTTTCTCCACCGCCTTCCGGAGCTTTTCCAAATTCTAAATCAGAATCTTGTTTAAATGCAATACCTTTTTCTCCGTTTATTTCTTTATATACTCCTGTAACTGTTACTTCTTGCCCATTTGTATTTAATTTCTTCTTAACGTCGTTAGATATATTTGCCCAATCAGTTGAGTATGCGAAAATACGCACCATTGTTTTGTCTTTAAATTCAAAATATGATTTATTATCTTTAAAAACTATTTTACCCATTACCTTCACCTGCTCATTTACTTTGAAATCAGATTCTGTTAGGTCAGATGCTTTTAATACTTCTCCCGTTGTTTCACCTCCACCTTGTTCAGGTGCTTTTCCAAAGGTTATCCCTTCTGATTTACATTGGATTTGCTTAGTTCCTTTATACTCATCAAAAGTACCAACAATAGTTACTTCTTGCCCAGCGGTATTTAGTTTATCTTTGTCTTCTTTAGACATTTCTTTAAAGTCTTTTACATAAATCTGTATCAGTGTCCCATCAGCAAAGCTAAAATGAGCTCTTTTATCTTTTATTACTAATTTACCATGTAACTCTACTTCTTTTCCTTTATTATCTTCGTAATCTTTAGCTGTAGCCTTCTCTGCTTCTAATTTCACTACTTTCGGAGTTACTACATTATCACCAAATACTACATCTTCTGCTTTATTATAAACTATTTCTTTAATTACTTTTCCATCTTTTAGTTTATAATCTTTAAATGTACCTGTTACCGTAACTTCTTGTCCCGGAGTTGCTAATTTTTTCTTTTGATCATCTGATAAGCTTTCAAATACGCTATTTGATGATGCATATATTTGGATTCTTGTGCCATCTCCCAATTCAAAATAGGACCACTTTCCATCTACAACTATATTACCATGCATTTTTACATACTCTCCTACTTTATAAACAGAAACATCTGCTGTAGCTGCTTCTATTGCTACCGGCTCAGGTCTTTCTATCACCGGAAGTTCGAAATCGTTGTTATCTACACAACTCCAAGCGGAAGCTCCCACTAGAATTGCAAAAGCAACACTTTTTAATTTTTTTAATCTTTTCATTTTCAATTATATTTTTTATTATTAATCTTTTTTAGAATCTAAAGTACACGTTTAAGAAATAGCTTATTCCTTGATCATACCAATATTTATTACCAAATGTTTCTCTCTTTTTAGAGTTATTTAATGCATTATAATTTGCTAATCTTCCTTGCTCAAACCCTCCTGTTCTATATTTTTTGTTATCTAATACATTGTTTACAGATAAACTAATTCCCATATAATATTTTCCGAATCTAAAGCTTTTCCCTGCATTAGCATTTAACATAAATACTGATTCAAATTTCTCTTGAGTTAATAATTTTCTTGCATTTACTTTTACTTCTTCTGTATAATCTACTCCATTAAAGAAACCTTCTGTTCTTCTAGAAGCCACTATATTTACATAGTTATCTGCTAAATAATTACCTGTTGCTCCAATCCACCAGTAATTAGGACTTCTATATTGTAAACCTAAAGATACTGCTTTTTGTGGTGAAGAAGATAAGTGATAATTCTTTAAATATGCTTTACCCTGGTATCCATATCCCTCTTTATCAGAATATAAATCAGCAAAATAATATAAATCAGGATTATTTTTATAAATATATTGTCCTATAGAGGCAACTCCATTTAGTGTTAAAGTACTTGTAAGTTGAGCTTCTAATGCTAACTCTGATCCTAAATACTCTTTATCCACTCCGTTTAAAACTTCTGCTCCAAATAAACCTGAACCATCATTTGCATCTATATCTCTCTCAAAGTAAGAAAAAGTTGTTTGCACCTCATCTTTAACTAATGAATAAAAAGCTGTAGCTCTTGCTTTAACTCGAGGAGCTCTTAATACATAATTTAAATCTCCTGATAATATCTTAGCACTTTCTAAGTCCGGTAAACTAATAGCATTAACCCTTTGCTGAGGGAATAACTCGTTAGTAGTTGGTGCATTAGTGTAATATGCTCCATTTAATACTAAGTAGTTTCTACCATTTATTTTATATGTAGCATTTAATTTTACTCCATAATCTAAAAAGCTATATTCTTTACTTTTCCCTTTAGAGTTATCATATCTATAATTATCAAACAATCCCTCTCTTTGGATTCTTGTATTAGATACTTTTGCTCCTAAAGTAACATCTAAATTTCCTGCTTTATAATTCCCTGCAAGATACCCGTCTACTTTATCATGATTGATATTATAGTTATATTCTATTTTATCTCCTACATATGCTTTTCTATCAGGAGTCTCTGTATTGAAGTCTCCCGACTGTCCTTTATCCGCATAACTATCTTTATCTAAGATATATTCAGCCCCTAATAAATCATCTGCCTGTCTAAATAAGTTAGAGATAGTTCTTTGGTAACTAAGATTTGCATAAATATTAAAAGCATCTGATACATGATTTCTATAATTTGTGTTGAAAGTAAAAACATTATCTTTATTAACATCACTAACTAAGAAATAATTTGCACGTCCGTCTCCCAATATATTTTTCTTATAAAGATTATACCAGTTAATTTGATGTTTATTTTCATTATTTCTCCATTCTCTTGCTGCTACTATTTCTTCTCCTAAAGTCTTCTCATTACTTGGCATATAACGATAATAAGCCGGTGACGGATTATCTACTCCTCTTATATAATTTAATCGAGATCTTGAGTTTTCACCTGTTTGGTAACCCAAAGTAGTAGTTAATCTGGCTTTGTCTGACATGTTCCAGTAATGAGTCAAAGAGAATACCGGTTCAAAAGTTTTTCTAACTCTCTCATTACGTTTTTTACCCTCTTGATATCCCCAATAAGCATTATAATTAGTACTTCCCATCAAGTCATAAACCTCTTGTGTATTCGGGCTATTTGAACCTCTTCTGTTAGGAGCTCCAAAAGCACTTAATAATAATGAATGATTATTATTGAAACGTTTTTCTACTCCTAAATAATAAGCCCAAGCATCATAAAAAGTTCCGTCTATTCTACCTTCATTAGCCCATCTTCTAGAGCCTGAAACTGTAAATCCCCAACCTTTCGCATTTAACCCTGTATTGTGAGTTAACATTGCACGTTGCCTGTAAGCTCTGTTAGTTAATGAATAAGATAAACTTGTTCCTGTTCTTAATACAGAAGGTCTTGTATCTACATAAGTAACTCCTCCTAAATCACCAAAAGCATAATCTGATGACTCAATTCCGTAAGTAACTTCTGCAGGATATCTTGTAATATCATTCAATCCTCCCCAGTTACCGAAATCTACTCTGTCATCATCAATTTTATTCATACGAATACCATTGAAATAAACATCTCTATATTTATTATCGTACCCCCTTGTTCTAAACCAAAAAGCACCTAACTCATAAGCTGCCGATCTTGCGAATACATCTTTAGATGATTGTAATAAACCGACAGATGGCTGAGAACTCGATTCATCAGAACCTAACTCATCAACTGTTAAAGTTACGATTCCTCTTTCCATAAATTCCGGAGCATAAGTTAAAAACAAATCATTTAACTCTATCAACTTCTCCCCTTTTACGGTTATCTCTTGTTCGTAAGACTCAAAACCCTCTTTAACAACTTCCAGTACATAGTTCCCATCAGGGATTTTTATAAACTGGAAATAACCAATCCTATCTGATTGTACAGATTCCCCATTACTACCACGTAGAGATACTTTCGCATCGTACATTGGAGATTCATCCAAAGATGATTTTACTGTTCCTGTAATTTTTGTTTGACAATAAACGTTTAAAGAAACTAAAATTGTCAAAAAACTTAACCATAATTTACTCATGTGTCTTATTTTATTTTTATATTTAGCCTTAAATAATGTATAACAAATATAACAATATGAATTCATTTAAATCTAATGTAGGCTTTAAGAAAATCATCATTTCTTTAACTTTAACCTTTTGTTTGGGGTTATTTAACACTCAAGCTCAACAAAAACAGTATCAAGCAGCAACAATTGGTTTTTATAATGTAGAAAATCTTTTTGACACTATTCAATCAGTGGGCTATGTCGATGGAAATAAGGACTATCAAGATGAGTTTTATCACGTCTCTATAGACGTTAATGATATTCCTAAATACGCAAAAGACACCGTAATGTGTAATTGTGTTTTGAATGAAAACAATGTAAAAGGAAAGAAAATTATTAGAGATTTAATCTTACAAGAAGAATTTTCTCCCACAGGACCTAAAGCATGGAATACGGAAAGATATAATCAGAAACTTAAAAATATAAGCAGAGTTATTTCTGAGTTAGGTTCTTCTATTACAAAAACAGCTCCTGTGGTGGTAGGTTTTGCCGAAATAGAAAATAGACAAAATTTAGAAGACTTAATTAATCAACCTGCTTTAAAAAAATATGATTATGGTATAGTTCACTATAACTCTTGGGACAAAAGAGGAATTGATGTAGGTTTAATTTACCAAAAATCACGATTTAAAGTAACTGAAACTCGTAAATACGAATTAGTAATTAATAACTCCAACGGCACCAGAGATTACACCAGAGACATCCTAAGAGTTACAGGACTTTTAGATGGAGAAGAAGTAAGTTTTATTGTAAATCACTGGCCTTCGAGAAGAGGTGGTGAAGCCGTAAGTGCTCCTAAAAGAAAAGCTGCCGGAAAATTATTAAAGTCTATTTTTGATGAAATGACAGGTAAAAATCCTAATGCTAAAGTAATTGCCATGGGAGACTTTAACGATGATCCCGTAGATAAAAGTATTACAGAGTTTTTAGGGGCTACAGATTCTAATAAGCTAAATAAAGGAGATATCTACAGTGCAATGCTTCCTCTTTACAAAAAGGGGCATGGAACTTTGGCTTATAGAGACAGTTGGAATTTATTTGATCAATTTTTCTTTTCTAAAGATTTGATTGGGAACAACTATAAAACTTATGAAATGTTTAGAACCGAAATTTATGCTCCGGGCTACTTAAAAAGCCAAGAAGGTGCTTATAAAGGCTATCCTAACAGAATGTTTGGAGGAAACACTTACCATTACAACGGGTATTCAGATCACTTTCCGGTATTCACTGTTTTACTTAGAGAGGTTTCTAAATAAAAGTCAGAGAAATTTAAAAGAAAAGAAGCCGTTTCGACTGAAACGGCTTCTTTGATTTACATTAATTAAATCAATAAAAAATCTTCTATAATTTTCTTGCTTTCCTCCGGCTTTTCTAAATAACCTAAATGCCCACACGGAAGCACATGTACGTGTATATTTTCTTTTTTTGGTATTATTTCTATATAATCGGATTCCACTGCAGTATCTTTCTCTCCCAACACAATTAAAACAGGGTAATCTATTTTCTCTAAAAGATAAGTGGTGTCTTCTCGCTCCCTCATTCCTCTCAATGACGAAGTTATTCCATCCAATGGAGTTTCCATTCCCCAATCTTGAGCTTTTTTAATTTCCTCTCTCAGATTGTCTAAATTATCTTGATCAAATAAGCCTTTTACACCTAATTTCACAAAAGACTCTTTATGCTCTGTGGCTACTTGAACGGCTTTTAATCGCTGAGCCTTTTTCTCCTCACTATCAGGTAATGTTTTAGAGAAATATAAACCTAACTTTTCTACATAAGAAGAATAATCTCTGGCAATAACCATCGCAATATAACCTCCCATAGAATGCCCAATAAAAGTAGCCTGACTTATCTTTAAATCTTGTAATAATAAAATTAAATTTCTTGCTTGGTCTTCCATTGTATTCACCTCATCTTCAGACGGAGTTTCTCCATGTCCTAACAAATCAGGAATAATGAATTTAAAACCTTTAATACTTTCGGCAATATCCAGCCACATTTTATGATTTTCTAAAAAGCCGTGTAATAAAACTACCGGCTTTCCCTCTCCTATTATTTTATAGTTCATTTCCATTACTAATATTTTTATTTATAAAATCCGTGATTGGTTTTGGTGTAGGAAATTCATCAATAATCGTACTATTTGCAACTTTTAAATTAAATTCTTCCTTAATCTTAAAAAAGTTTTCTTTATTAACTTTTAACATTATAAAATCAATATTTAGTCGTTTATGTGTTAAAATATGACTGATAGAATATTTTGGATTTAACTCTTCTTGTATGATTTTTATCACTTCCTTTTTTTGTAAGAAATCATACATATTTTGCCAAATTCCCTTTTTGCCTCTATAATTCAATAAAAACTGATTATCACAATAAATATAAACATACTCTATATGCTCATTTTTCACTTTAACCTTTTTGGTTTTAACAGGTAATAAACTTATCTCCCCATTATTAAAAGCATAACAATTTTCTTGAACGGGACAAAACATACAAAGTGGATTCTGAGGTAAACAAACGGTAGCTCCGAGCTCCATAATTGCCTGATTAAAATCCCCCGGACTTTCTTTTGAAATCATTTCTAAACCTGCCTCAAAAAAAACTTTGAATGTTTTAGAGTTTGCAATATCATCATAAATACCTAAATATCTGGAATAAACTCTATACGCATTCCCATCTATTGCAGGGACAGGCTCATTAAAAGCAATAGAGGCAATCGCTGCCGCAGTATAAGGACCTATTCCGGAAAGTTTCTTTAAATTTTCATAACCAAAAGGCAATTCACCATTATATTCTGCCATTACTGTTTTGGCTGCTTTATGCAAATTCCTTGCTCGGGAATAATAGCCTAAACCTTTCCATAAATTCAATACTTCCTGCTCTTCTGCATTGGCTAAATCTTTTACCGTAGGAAATGCCTCTATAAATCTTAAGTAATAATCTAAACCTTGATTTACTCTCGTTTGCTGTAAAATTATTTCCGATATCCAAATATGATAAGGTGTTGCTTCTACTCGCCATGGTAAATCCCGCTTATTCTCATAATACCAATTAAGTATTGAATTTATAAAATACATGAATCAAATATATATTATTTTATGCGTAATACACAAAAAAGACCTTTAATATTAAACTAAAAGCTCTATCATTCATTTAAAAAAAAAGTGTGCCAACTTAACAAATAGCACCGTTCTGTCTTTCTAAATCAAAGATATAAATCTCATTTTTTTATAATCCTACCAAAATAATTAAAAAACCACCTTGATGAGTATCAAAATGAGTTCTTTTTTTATTTGTAATATAAAAATTAAGTCGTTTGACGTCATTATAAAACCTTTTTACGTTATTAATAGAACTTAATATAGTTTTAATTTTGTTTTAATAAATTGATTGACGTGAGATATAGGAGTTGTATTATTATGTTTTTTATGATGACTGTTTTCCTTTCGGCACAAATAGATAGCATAAAGTTAAATGAAATTACTGTGACAGCAGAGAGTAAAGCCGATAAAATCCGAAAGAATGCTGTAAAAACAGAAGTAATCGATGCTAAATCCATTCGTCAACTTCCGGTTGATTTGACGCAAATGCTCAATAATATCAGTGGCGTACGTATGCGACAATCGGGTGGATTGGGAGCAAATTATACATTGTTACTTAACGGATTTCAAGGGCATTCCATTCGATATTTTAAGGATGGTATCCCAACGGATTATTTGGGAACGATTTTCAGTTTGTCATCTGTTCCGCTTAATTCCATTCAGCGAGTGGAAATTTATCGGGGAATATTACCCGCCGACTTGGGTGCAGATGCTTTGGGCGGTGCGGTAAATATCATCACTCAGGAAAATTCACAACAATCGTTTTTGGATATTTCAGGGAATTTAGGTTCGTTCAATACCCATCGTTTTTCATTGAATGGGAAATGGCTGAATTTGTCTAAAACTTTCTATGTCGGCGCAAGTTCTTTTTACAATCATTCGGATAATAATTACAAAGTAACCGTTCCCGTAACCGATGAGGTAACCGCCAATATCAAATTTGAAAAACTACTGCTTTTTCATAATCAAATGTGGGTATTAGGCGATGACGGAGCTTTGTGTTTTTGTTCGCACGGATTTTATCCACAAGGAGCAAAAGGCTCTGCGATTATCCGTATCAAGAAAAACGAAACGGATTTTGATAAAAATTGGATTGTAAAAGCGGACGATTATACACAAGGAACAACATTCGGAAATGTAGCGGTAAAAGACGGAAAACTTTATACGGCAATAGGCTCGGAGGCTGTAAACTTTAAAACTATCGGGACAGCATCTATTTATGATTATTACGAATTTGACGTAAATAACATTGCAAAAGGCGGAACAAAAATAAAAGGATTGTCGCCTACTCAATATGCTTTCCAAAATGGACATACCATTGTGAATATCAAAGGAGATTTATATTTCAATGTATCTAATAATGACGGATTAAACGCTTATTACAAACTTGAAAACGGTACAGCTAAAATGGCTTTTAACGTGAAAAAAGGGGGGCGTATAGTAGGATTTGCCAGTTTAGTTGAATAAAAATGAAGATAAAATGAACAGAATACTATTTATTTTAATGTTTTCTTGTGTATTATTTTCTTGTAAAAACAAGGAACAAAACACATCTAATATCAATAATATGGCTTCAGAGAATATCAATAATAATGAAAACGCGGTAGAGGGCATTTCTAATATTTCTACACAAGGGATAACCATAAAAAAGATAAATATAGAATCGGCATTGGCTTCAATTGATGAGCTTTGGAAGTTGAAAGAAATTGGGAAAGTCAATAACCATATCCTAAAAATGGTAAAATTGAAAGGCGATTTTGAAATGCACAAGCACGACAACGGCGATAAGTTATTTTATGTTGCCGAAGGAACTCTATTTATTGAATTTCCCGATAAAAAAATCATAGAAATCAAACAAGGAGAATGTGTTATCATTCCCGGAAATACGGAACACAAACCTTTTTCACCCGAAGGCGTAAGTTTAATGATGTTTGAACGAGAATAATAGGCCAATAGCGGGATTAGGGATTACTCTTTATAAGGAGTAAACTTATAAGCGTGGCAATTTCTTGAAAAACAAAAATTTAGATTGCCATGCTTATCCTATTTTTAACCGATGAAGTTTGAAAAAACATCTAAGAAACAAGGAAAGTTTATATGAAAAAACTAATTATAAATTATTTTACTTTCATTGATACTTTTATTCAATATTCTTTTAGTTGGGGCATTGAATAAATGGCGTTTAGGAGGAAAAAAAGCACGATTCAAACCCAAATTTAATGTGAAATATCTTTTAAAAGGATTTCGTTATGCGGGATTATTTATGATTGTTTCGGCAGTAATGGGCGGTTTGTACGGACTTATTTCAGGAGCGATTATTCAGCCGGCAATGTTTGCGGTGGTGGTGACGGGTGCTTTTGTGATGATAAATTTTGTAATTTCCGTTTTGGTATGGATTTTCACTTTAGTTTTTTATTCTTTGGGAGAACAATCGCTCGGGTAAACCGATATTTGTTGTATTCATTGGGTTTTGCATTGGTGTATTTACCCTTTTTTGGTATGCTAAAATGGAGTAATTGGGTGGTGTTTTAGAAATAAGATATTGATTATAAATTCATTTCATCAGGATTTCTGCGGTTGTCCCAAAAGGAAACGACCTTTATACAAGTATCTTCAATAATGTAAAAGAGCGAGAAATTTCTAAAAATTAGAACTCGCCTTACTTCTGTTTTGTCAATAGTAAAAGTTGTTCCTATGTAGGGACTGCTCTTTAGTTTATCCTCTATTTCCTTAACTTTATCAATGATTTTAATTGAATATGTATTGGACTTATTGTGTTCAATCCAAAATTCCAATGTTTTAAAGTATTGCTCTTTTGCCTCATCAGACCAAACTATTTCAAACATATTTCCATTGCTTGGGAATGAATATCCTCACTTTTAGTAACTAATCCTTTTTCAATTTGTGAAAGCCCTTTTTTTATAGAATTTATTTGTTCTTCCAATAAACCTATTTCTTTTTCATCTATATTATCAAATGGAATATTCATTTTTTCACACAGATTTTTAAGAACCTTATATTGCTCTTCTGTTTTTGGGTAAATAGTGATAGAAGTCATAATTTTCTTTTCTACAAAGATATAAAAATAGTTGATATGGTCGATAGTTAGTCGCTTAATTTTCAGCATTATTGGTGTCACAACTTAAAATCACTCGGCAAACGATTGTAAAACTTTTTAAAAGCAAAGGTAAAATGCGTTGGATTTTTATAGCCGACGATATCTG
Source organism: Weeksellaceae bacterium TAE3-ERU29 (assembly GCA_019218445.1). GTDB lineage: Bacteria > Bacteroidota > Bacteroidia > Flavobacteriales > Weeksellaceae > Ornithobacterium. The sequence goes on from JAHUUM010000036.1 coordinate 12,565, forward strand.
ATATTTCGGCAATATTATAATCTGATTCCAATAATAATTGTTTGCCTTTTTGCATTCTTTGTTCCAACAAATATTGAAAAGCAGTCATTCCGAAAAGAGTTTTAAAATCCCTTTTGAATTTGGATTCGCTCATTCCGATTTTAATAGAAAGTTCCTTTAAAGTCAGTGGGTTCTCAAAATTATTTTTGATGAGTTCACAGGCATAATACAATTGTTCCATATCTTTTTTGGAAATATGATAGGAATATTCCTCATTCCTTTTTTGACTAACAATATAAGCGAGTAATTCATTCACTTTTGATTTCAAAAAAATGGATTTTATAACACCTTCATATTTACAATCTTGTATTTGATAAATAAGATTTGCCAAATATGCGTCAATAAAGCCATTTTCAATCCAACAATCCTCTTTCTGAGATATGATATTTTTCCAAAAATCACCTAAAATATCCATATCACCCCCAAAAACCGATTTTAAATAATCAACAGAAAGTTCAATTCCGACTGCCTTTCTTTTTTCATTAATAGGACTGAAGTTTATGTCTCCTTCAACGGCAGGTTTATAGAAGAAACTATATCTACCCGAAAGCGTTTCTAAATCTTGATTAAATGTTGAAGTATAATTTGCAACTCCTTGTAGTTCAAAATGGATTTCAATATGGTCTTCTGCTTTATATACAGGGGTTTTAAAGAGTTCTTTTTGATATAAATCCATAATATCAATATCAAAATTCCGACTTGTCAGAACAGAAATAGAACCCTCTGCCTCTTTATCAAAAGTAGAGGGTGTGATAATGCTGATATTTTCCTCAAAAAGGTCAGTTTTAGATTCCATTGATTGTTTGCTTTTAATACAAAAATATAATTTATTATAATATAAAAGAGGGATAAAGTTTAGAACTTTATCCCTCTTTTTATAATTGTAAGTTATATTATTTAAGTCTTTTCTTAACCTCGTTTACTACATAAACTTCGATCACATCTCCAACTTTTATATCATTATAATTCTTGATGTTAAGACCACATTCGTAACCTTTTGTAACTTCTTTTACATCGTCTTTATAACGTTTCAAACTTGCTAATTCTCCTTCGTGAACAACCACTCCGTCTCTAATAATTCTAACACTTGACGTTCTGGTTATTTTACCGTCTAATACCATACATCCAGCAATTGTTCCAACTTTAGAAATCTTAAAGGTTTCTCTAATCTCTACATTACCAATAACCTCTTCTTTAAGCTCAGGAGAAAGCATTCCTTCCATAGCTTCTTTCAGTTCATTAATCGCATCGTAAATGATAGAATAAGTTCTGATTTCTACTTCCTCTTTGTCTGCAATATTTCTTGCGGAAACATTTGGTCTTACATTAAATCCTATAACGATAGCGTCTGAAGCCGAAGCTAACAATACATCTGACTCTGTAATTTGCCCTACTCCTTTGTGAAGGATATTTACATGAATTTCGTTTGTAGAAAGTTTTTGTAAAGAGTCTGTAAGAGCTTCTACAGATCCATCCACATCTCCTTTTAATACGATATTTAACTCTTGGAAATCTCCTAAGGCAATACGTCTTCCTATTTCGTCTAAGGTTATATGTTTCTGAGTTCTTATAGTTTGCTCTCTGTGTAATTGCTCTCTTTTTCCTGCAAGTTGTTTCGCCTCTTTTTCATCAACAAAGACTCTGAACTTATCTCCTGCAGCAGGAGCACCGTCTAACCCTAAGATTGTAACCGGTGTAGCCGGAATAGCTTCTTTA
>JAHUUM010000037.1 GCA_019218445.1 Weeksellaceae bacterium TAE3-ERU29
GTGTTTATTAAAGCTTGTTCAAAAATTAAATTAGAAAAGTTTTCTCAAAGTGTATTTTTTATATAAAAAATAGATTATCAATTGCTTATGTTGTACACTTTCTATAACAGGTATTAATTTTTAATTTTTTCTTGGAATTCTTTTGTAAACTTTTCTTGGTCTTTTTTTAACTTTTCTAAAGTATTTGGTAATATATAATTAAATAAAACCTCATCTTTTTCGTTAGTGAATATAAGCTCTTGCTCTTCATCTTTTAAAAGTTGAGCAAAAATTTCCCACATTGATTGATTCCTAACTTTTAATATCTCAAAAAATGGTTTTGCTTTTATCTGTACTTTTTTTAGCTTTTTCATATTTATTTTTTTGCAATATACTTCAGTTACTAAATATAATCTAATTAAAACTTCTTTCAATAATGTAGAAATATTTTAATAAATTCTGCATTACTTAATTCATAAATTCTTTATAAATTCGTACAAAATTTTTTACATGAAAAAGACAAGCATAATATACTTGGTTTCAGCATTTTTCTTATTTCAGGCCTGTGATTCAAAAAAAGAAAAACAACCAAATGAAGTGGAAATTTCAGAAGAAAAGCCTACCGAGGATATAAATCAATATTCTCAAGAAACTTTTAATTCTTGGTTGAATTACTATAATAATCAGATAAATGGTTTTGATTTAACTAATTTCGAAAAAGAAAAGCCGTTTAAAATTATTAGAAGTAAAAGTAATGTAACACCTGTATGGGACAAGAACTTTAATGCTAATTATAAAAACTATTTGGTATATAGCCCCGACTCTACAAAATATATAGATTTTGACAGCTATAAATGGAAATTTGATAAGAAAAAAGGATTAGAGATAGGACCGGATCAAGAAATTGTTTTGGTGAATATTCCTGAGAAAAAAGTAGAGAGTATTCTTTTTTATGGCCCTTCTTATTGGGTGGAAAATGCTTATTTTAAAAATGATTCTGTAGTTGTATTATTAGAAAACTCAAGCGATGGAAGACCCGGATACCAAGAAATTAACTTAAATAAAGATTCTTCTCAGTATTATATTTATCCTAAAAAAGTTAAGAATCCTGAAGAGTATTTAAAAAATAGAATTTTAAGTATTCAAAATAAAGATTTGTAATCAATGAATTATAATAGACACGCCATTCTACAAGTAGATTTAAATGCTTTAACCGAAAATATCTCGTTTTTTAGAAGAAAACTAAAGCCTGAGACGAAGTTAATGGCAATGGTAAAAGCAGATGCCTATGGAATTGGTGCTACAGAGGTTTCTAAACAATTAGTAAAATCTAACATAGATTATTTGGCAGTAGCTTATACCGAGGAGGCTATAGAGCTTAGAGAAGCCGGTATTACGCATCCTATTCTGGTAATGAATACTGCTCAAGATGGGTATGACCGGTTAATTTCTATTAATGCAGAACCTTCTATTTTCAATTTTAGAACACTTAATTTATTTACAGAAAAATTAATAGAAAACAAGATACAACAGGCATATCCTATTCATTTAAAATTAAATACAGGAATGAACCGTTTGGGGTTTGACAGGAAAGATTTACATGATTTAATTACTGAATTAGCCGATAACCCCTATGTTAAAGTAGCCTCTGTTTTCTCTCATTTTGCAGTAAGTGATGAGCCTATGGAAAATGACTTTACAGCTTTTCAGTTCAAGAATTTCAATGAGTTTTATGATAAGATTTCGTTTAACTTAGGATATAAACCATTAAAGCATATTGCAAATACAGCTGCAGTTTTTCGTTTGCCGGAGTATCAATTAGATATGGTACGGCTTGGAATTGGAATGTATGGAGTCTCCCCCTCTTTAGAAAGGCAACAAGATTTAAAAACAGTTGTTACTCTTAAATCTTTTATCACTCAAATTAGAAAAATTAATAAAGGTGAAAGTGTAAGTTACGGTAGGAATTTTAAGGCAGATAAAGACTCTAAAATAGCTGTTGTTTCCATTGGATATGCCGATGGTTTACATAGAATTCTGAGTAATGAAAACGGTTATGTTTTTATTAATGGAAAAAAAACTCCAATCATTGGCAGTATCTGTATGGATATGTTTATGGCAAATGTCTCTGATGTAGATTGTAAAGAAGGAGATGAAGTTATTATATTTGGTGAAAACCCCAGTGTATATGAATTAGCTAACCAGGCTAAAACCATTCCATATGAAATAATAACATCTGTTGCTCCACGAGTAAAAAGAGTTTACCTTAATAAATAATTATATTTCTTATTTTCAGCAGTTTATTTGTAAGGAATTTGTTAATAAAATAAACGAGCTTTCTCAAATTAAAAGAGCTCGTTTATTTTTTATAGCTATTATCTTTTTACAGGACAAGTACCTTTTTAGAAAACATAGCTGTTTGTATGATAAAAATTCCTTTTCCGTAGCCTGATAAATCAACTGTTTTTGCATGTCCGGAAATAAAAGGATTGATAATATGTTTTAATAATTCTCCTTGAATATTATAAATTTTAAGCCATTTAAGGTTTTCTATATCTTCTCCTTGCACCATTATCTTTTTTTCCTGATTTTCTCTAACAGGATTAGGATAGACAATATATTCATTTAATTGTTTATTTTCTTCCTCTTCTATAATATAATTTGTATCAATAGATTCAGTCCATGTATTTTCTGCCTTAGGTCCGCCCCAAATTAAAGTAGCTAAATAAGGGTTATCTATAAATGGGTTTCTATTCCCTTGTTCAAGTGCAATTACGTTATTTCTACGTTTTTCAAAATCAGAAACAGGATCTTCTATATTCCATTTTATAAAAACGTCCGGAAAATCAGATGAATATATATTTGGGGGTAAACCTATATTATCTGCAGGGCATTGCTTGCCATAACGTAAATACATATACATCATCATTCTGGCAACGTCTCCTTTCCACTCATCGCCCGGAAACCAACCTCCCCGATTAGTAGTATATGATCTTGTTCCTTTCCCATCATCAAATCTCTTATTACTTCTTTCCTTATTTAAGTCTTTATCTGCGGGTCTTAAATGATGTGCGTCTGTTCCGGCTCCCGGCTCATCTGTTGTTAATTTGGGACGAGCTAATGATCTGGCATAAGTATGCTCTCTATTCCAAGTATTAGGAACATTCCTTCCTCTATCTGTTGCATTTAAGTCTCTACTTCTTGCATGTTTTCCAAATGATTCACTGCCATAAAGCAATAAAACCTCATTCTCGTTGTCCGGATTTAAATCACTTTTTTTCAAAACGTCCCAAACTTCTCTATAAGTTAACTCCTTTGTATGAGTTTTAGTAATCAAGTCTGCCAATTCTTTTTTAAGTGTATAGCCTTTTGATTTAAAATTGATTCCGTCATAATATGATGGAGCTTTTTGGGCAAAAGAGAGTGTTGCCGTTAAAAGAATCAGAAAGAACTGTTTTATCTTCATTTTAAATATTTTGTCTTTTTTATTTTATAATTATTATTGTATAACTCCTGAACCCAATAATTCATCATCCTTATACCATGCCACAAATTGACCCGGTGTTATAGCTGACGGAGCTTCTTCAAACTCTACATATATTCCACTTTCAAAACAATACAAAGTAGCTTTCATAAGTTTTTGTCTGTACCTTATTCGTGCCATAACTTCCATTGTTTCATTTGGTTTTAAAGCTAAGTCTTCTCGAACCCAATGTACATCTTCTTTCGGAACAAACAACGCTTTCTTATAAAGTCCTTTATGAGAGTTTCCTTCTCCTACAAATATGGTATTTGTTTCTACATCTGTATCTATTACAAAAACCGGTTCTTTTTTTCCACCTACACCTAAACCTCTTCTTTGCCCTATTGTAAAATAATGAGCTCCATTATGCTCTCCTACTAAAATTCCATCAAATAAATTATAATCATACTTACGAGAAAGCCATTTAAGTTCTTCCTCTTTATTTTCAAAATTCGGGGGAGTTTCTGTATAACCTTTATAATCTTTCGGGATTTCTACGATTTGTCCTTTCTTAGGTTTTAATTGCTGCTGAAGAAAGTCGGGCAATTTAACTTTTCCTATAAAACAAAGTCCCTGAGAATCTTTTTTATCTGCTGTAATTAAATCCAAATCTCGGGCTATTTCTCTTACTTCCGGTTTTTGCAAATGTCCAATCGGAAATAATGCCTTAGATAATTGATATTGATTTAACTGACATAAAAAATAAGATTGATCTTTATTTTTATCCGCTCCGGCAATCAGCCTAAAGACATCCTTGCCATCAACAGAAATTGTATCTTTTTGGCAATAATGTCCTGTTGCAACATAATCTGCCCCTAATTGCATAGCCGTTTCAAGAAAAATATCAAACTTAATTTCTCTATTACAAAGTACATCAGGGTTTGGTGTTCGTCCTTTTTCGTATTCGCTAAACATATAATCTACGATACGTTCTTTATAAACCTCGCTTAAATCTATCGTTTGAAAGGGAATTCCTAACTTATCGGCAATCAATAAAGCATCTGCACTATCTTCTACCCAAGGACACTCATCTTCTAAAATTACAGAAGAATCATTCCAATTTCGCATAAAAAGCCCTATAACTTCATAGCCTTGTTCTTTCAACAAATAGGCAGCAACACTACTGTCTACCCCACCTGACAGACCTATAACAACTCTTTTATTCATTCTATTTTGCATCTCTACAAAATTACAATACTTTTTTTAAAATAAATATTGATATAAAAAATACACGATAAATCTATATTAAATTGATTTTTATCATTATTTTTGTAGTAAACCAAATTTAAATCTTAATGAATCTTCACGAATATCAAGGAAAAGAACTTCTAAATAAATACGGTGTAAAAATACAACGAGGACTCGTTGCCTCTACTGTAGAGGAAGCCGTAAATGCAGCAAAAGAATTAACTGAATCTACCGGAACGGGATGGCACGTAATAAAAGCACAAGTACATGCCGGTGGTAGAGGAAAAGGCGGAGGCGTAAAATTAGCCAAATCACTTGACCAAGTAAAAGAAATTGCTGACCAAATTTTAGGAATGCAATTAGTTACTCCACAAACTTCTGCTGAGGGAAAAACTGTAAACCAAGTATTAGTTGCTGAGGATGTTTACTATCCGGGCGAAAGTGAAACAGAAGAATATTATATGTCTGTATTACTTAATAGAGCAACCGGACAAAATATGATTATGTACTCTCCGGAAGGTGGAATGGACATCGAAGAAGTGGCAGAGAAAATGCCGGAAAAAATATTTCAAGAAATCATAGATCCTACTGTTGGATTAAGACCTTTCCAAGCAAGTAGAATTGCTTTTAATTTAGGGTTAGAAGGAACTGCGTTTAAAGAGATGACTAAGTTTGTTTTCGCTTTATACAACGCATATATAGGTTCAGACTCTTCTATGTTTGAAATCAATCCTGTACTTAAAACATCTGACAATCAAATATTAGCAGTAGACTGTAAAGTATCTCTTGATAATAATGCCTTATTTAGACATAAAGATTTAGCTGAATTAAGAGATGTTAGAGAAGAAGACCCTACTGAAGTAGAAGCAGGAGAAGCAGGTCTAAACTTTGTGAAATTAGACGGAAACGTAGGATGTATGGTAAACGGAGCAGGATTAGCTATGGCGACTATGGACATTATAAAACTTTCAGGCGGAAGTCCTGCAAACTTCTTAGACGTAGGAGGCACAGCTGATGCAGAACGTGTTGAAAAGGCTTTCAGAATTATATTAAGAGATGAAAACGTAAAAGCTATTCTTGTAAATATTTTTGGAGGAATTGTTCGTTGTGACCGTGTAGCTCAAGGGGTTATAGATGCTTATAAGAACATGGGAGACGCCATAAACGTTCCTATTATAGTAAGACTACAAGGAACAAATGCTGTAGAAGCTAAGAAAATGATAGATGAAAGCGGACTAAAAGTCCTTTCAGCTATTACATTAGAAGAAGCCGCTCAAAAAGTAAAAGAAGTTGTTTAATTTTTGTATTAATTTATAAATTAATATTAAAACCACCTTTAGAAATAGAGGTGGTTTTTATCAATAATTACGATATCTTTAAAATAGTTCTAACAGAACACAAGCAATTGAAAACACTATTTTACTGAATAAAATAAATATTTCAAAAATACATTAAATCAAAAACATCAAAAGCCATTTTTTTTCCTTTAAAAACTTTTTTAAACAGAATTAAAAATTATTTTTAGTATTTTGTATTAATTCTAAATAATTTGATTTAATAGAAAATAATTCAATTTTATAATTTTTTATTAAAAATATCCTATATAAAATATACTTTTCAAGCTTTTCTTTGAATAAAAAATAACCTTAGAAGATTAAGCTTTCTTTTCACTTTTTCGTTATTGACATTACTTGTGAATTTCTTTTTACTTTCGCATATTCAAATAACGATTTACACATGAAAAAGAATTTAACTAAACTATTCAGTATTGGTTTCCTCTGCCTTTCGCTATATGCTTTCGGTCAGCAAAAACCAATTACAGGACAAGTCATAGACTCTAACGGATTTCCGGTACAAGACGCATATGTGCATGTGGAGGGTACTGAAAATGGAGTTTATACAGACGAAAATGGTAATTATACTATTCAGGCAAAACCAGGAGATATTATTACCATTGATTTTATTGGTCTTGAAAGTAAATCAGTAAAAGTAGATCAAGCTAATCAATATAACGTAAAATTAGCTAATGGAGAAAAACAAATAAACTTAGAGGATTTAATCGTTATAGGATATGGAACTTCAACATCCGAGGCTTTAACGGGTTCTGCCTCTGTTGTCAATAAAGAGGAGTTAGCAAAAGCCCCAACTGTTTCTATAGAAAAAGCTTTACAAGCAACAACTCCCGGACTTCAGGTTGCTAGCGGAAGTGGTGCAGCAGGTTCCGGCGCAGATATTAGAATTCGTGGAATTGGCTCTTTAAAGGCTGGCTCATCACCATTATGGGTAGTGGACGGAGTAGTAGGAGCTCCTATTCCTAACATGGAGGACGTACTTTCTGTAACTGTATTAAAAGACGCCGCTGCAAGCTCTATTTATGGTTCCAGAGCAGCAAACGGAGTAATACTTGTTAGTACAAAGTCAGGTAAAAACGGAAGAACTAATTTTGACTTTCAGGCAAAATATAGCATCTCTTCTAATACACAAAATAAATTTAGATTATTAAACTCAGCTGAGTTTTATAAAGTTTCTTGGCAAGGATTATATGCATTTGCTATTTCACAAGGAGCGTCCGAAACAGAAGCAGCAGAATATGCCCATGCTAATTTAGAGGCTCAAGCAGGTAGAAATCCGTATGATGTAGCCCAACCGTATGACAATAACGGAAACTTAGTTAACGGAGCAAATCTAATGCTTAACCAAGATTGGTATGACTTAGTACATAGAAATGGTGTCACTTCTCAGTATGATTTAAGTGCAAATGGAGGGAATGATAAAACAAAATTCTATTTCTCACTTGGATATTATGATCAAAAAGGAATCGTTAGACCAGATTTTTACTCTCGATATACTGCACAAGCCAATATATCTAATCAAGTTTCAGATAAATTAAAAATAGGTTTTAAAACTACTTTAAAAAGAACAAGCTCAGAAGGTGTGATTGACGCAGGGAGTGGTACATCTACCGGTTTTGCAGGTTTTTTATATCCTAACAACGTATCACTTTATCAGTTAGATAAAGATTTTAATATTGTATATGGGGCTGACGGAAAACCTTTATACAACTGGGATAATAAAGTATCTAGAGATTACAACCCTATTGGATTAGCCGAATTAAATAAATTTTCTTCTAATTCAATTACAGCTTTTGCGAGTGTGAATCTTAATTATCAAATTTTAAAAGATTTAGTGTTTGACACTAACTTCAGTTCTGATTATTATAATACAAAATCAAATCTTTTTCAAACAAAAGAACATGGAGATGGTGCCGGAGTTGGTGGAAGTAGTAGAAAAGATGTGGATGAATCTTTAAGATATATTAGCTCCTCAACACTTACCTACGATAAAACTTTTAAAGAAAAGCATAATATAAACGCTTTATTAGGATATGAAGTAGAAGCTTATGAATATACATCATTAACTGCAGCCGCAAAAGGATATGAGTTCAACTTCTCTGATGAGCTTTCTGTTGGGACAGAACCAAGAAATGTTAGCTCTTCTACTAGAGAGAATCGTATGATAGGAGCGTTTTCAAGATTAAATTATAATTTTGATAAAAAGTATTATACTTCATTTTCAATTAGACGAGATGCTTCTTCTAAATTCGCACCGGCAAAAAGATGGGGGACTTTCTGGTCTGCTTCTGCTGCTTGGAGAATCACACAAGAAGAATTCTTAAAAAATTCAAAATGGTTAGATAACTTAAAATTGAAAGCAAGTTATGGTACTAATGGTAACGCAGGAATAGACCCTTATTTATATCTTCCATTATATAGCTTAGGAGGAAATTACAATAGTGCATCAGGCTTAGTTCATACACAGCTTTCCAGTCCTTTTTTACGTTGGGAAAAAAATATAATGGTTAATGCCGGAGTAGAATTCGGATTATTTGGAGTTTTAGACGGTTCAGTAGAGTGGTTTACAAGAGCCTCAGATGATTTATTATCAGACAAACCATTGCCTTATTCAACAGGATGGGCTTCAGTTGCTGAAAATATAGGAGGTATTAAAAATACAGGAGTTGAAATTACTTTAAACTCTACTAATATTAGAACAAAAGACTTTGAATGGACTACAAACTTTAATATCTCTCATTATAAAAATGAAATTACGAGCTTATCTCAAAAAGAGATCATTAGAGATGATGGTAAAGTTTGGAGAGAAGGAAAAGATGCTTATGCTTGGTATATGAGAGAATACGCAGGAGTAGACCATAATACAGGAGAAGCTCAATGGTATACAGATGTTACAGATGCTGCCGGAAATGTTACAGGAAGAGAAATTACTAAAGATTACGCTAAAGCCACTCGTTATGTTTTAGGCTCTTCATTACCTGATTTTTACGGTGCTCTTACTAATACCTTTTCATATAAAAACTTCTCTTTGGGCGTTCAGTTTTACTTTAGTGTAGGCGGTAAAATCTATGATAATTTAGAAGCAATGACAATGAAGGATGGTTCTGAATACGGGCATCAATTAAATGTAAAAGTTTTAGACGCTTGGAGACCTGATAATAGGGACTCTAATATACCACAATTTATTTATAATAATACTTCTCAGTCAAATGCTTTTTCATCAAGATTTTTGTATGACGCATCATTTTTACGTCTAAGAAACTTAAGCTTAAATTATGACATGCCATTAGACTATGTAGAAAAAGCAGGATTACAATCTGTGAAACTTTTTATTAATGTAGAGAATTTATATACGTTCACAAAGTACGAAGGTTTAGATCCTGAACAAGGACTATCAGGAACAAGCGGATTTTCTAAAATCCCAAATGTTAAGACCTTTACATTTGGTGCCAGATTAGGATTTTAATTAAAAATAAAATGAAAATGAAAAAGTTAATATATATAATAGTAGGAGGATTAGTTTTGAATGCTTCTTCTTGTTCAGAAGATTGGCTGAACTTAGAGCCAACTAATGCTATTCCCATAGATAAAGCATTTTCTACTCAAGGCACATTCGAGGCTGCGGTAGTAGGTATTTATAATAGATTGCAATCAGCCAATGGCTTTGGAAATTTATCTATTGAAGCAGCTGATTTAAGAGGGGAAGACATGATCTTAAAACAAAGAAACAACTGGGGAATATCTGTAGATTTATATAATTACTCATATGTACCTACTAATTCCCAAGGAAACGCAGTCTTCTTTAATATGTATCAAGTTATAGAGGCATGTAATTCTATATTAGATGTGGATGCTGAGGGTAAAATTTCATTACCGGATGCTGTTAAAAATCCTTTATTAGGAGAGGTTAAAACTATACGTGCTTTAGCATATTTTGATTTAGTGAGATTATTCTGTCAACCTTATGCAAAAGATAATGGGGCTAGTCCGGGTATCCCGTTAAGAACAACAGCAGATGTTAATTTAGATAAAGAAAGAGGAACAGTAAAAGAAGTGTATGATTTAATTCTTGAAGATTTAAACTATGCAGTAAAAACCTTAAATGTTTCTAATAATACAGACCGTGTAGACTTAACATTTGCACAAGGTCTTTTAGCAAGAGTCTATTTGACAATCGGAGATAATCAAAAAGCAACAGAATTTGCTGAATTAGCTATTAATTCTGCACCTCCTTTAACTCCTGATTTTTACAAAAATGGAGTTTCACAAAAAAACCCATCAATTATTTTCTCATTACAGTATACAACAAATACTTATGATGGATACAACAGCTACTCATCATTCCTTGATTACGGATGGCAAGATGGTGGGGGATACGGAACCATGGGAGCAACAGAAGAATTCTATAAAAAATACTCTAAAAATGATTTGCGTAAATCTTGGTTTGTAAATCGTTGGGTTTATGAGAATAAAATAGATAATAGCTTAACATGGACAGATATTGAACAACAACTACAAGACAAAGATTTTTATGAACAATATGCGGGAACTTATTTCCCTGCAGGATTATGGGATAATTCAATTGGAGGAATCTCTGAGGAAAACATGGACAAGTTAAGGGTTCAAATGTTTGATAATGATTTCTTTAGAACAGTATCAATGTACGGTAAATTTCCACGTGTAGACGCAATAAGAGCAGAAGGATATGAGGCGACTCCAAATGCCGGAACTCCAAATTTAGGAAATATTCCTATGATGAGGTCTCCGGAGTTATACCTTATTGTAGCAGAGTCTTCTGCACTTAGAAACGATTATGGAAAAGCTAAAACTTACTTACAGGCGGTTCAAAATAATGCAAATGCAGAAGTATTTAACGGAGATAACTCAAAGTTATTAGAAGCAATTCGTTTAGAAAGAAGAAAAGAGCTTGTAGGAGAGGGATTTAGAATTTTTGATATTATTCGCCAACAACAAATAATTAATAGAAAAAATTATTGGGGACCTGCCGAAAACGCAACAATAGACCCAACAAAAGCTAACTCTAAAGTCTATTTACCAATACCTCAAAAGGAAATTGATTCAAATTCTAAAATAAGTCAGAAAGATCAGAATCCTGCTTATTAAGAAATAAAATAGATTGGCTAACAAATCCTAATTAATTTTATTATTAAGGCTGCTTATAAAAGCAGTCTTTTTTTATTTTATATAAACATTTTTATAATTGAATTAAATATCTTTGCTCCATGAATTACAAAGTATTCTTTTTAAGTTTAATCACATTTCTTATTTTAGAAAATAAAAATACTTACGCTCAAATATTAGATGTTCCTATGTCTTTAGGAAGAGCAGAAGACATACCTATGCGTGGAGACTCCTTAGGATTGCCAAACGACGCAAATACACCATCAGACTCATTAAAAGTCTACACTCCTACCATTAAAGACTATACTTTTTGGCTTGCGGAGGGTGAAAAGCAAATCATGGATACTACTCTTACCATAGAAAATTATTATAAACAAAACATTTATAACAAAGACTTATTCGGGTTTCAAAAAGCGGTAAACTTTGGTCTACCATTAAATCCGCTTGTTTACGATGCTGATTACCAAACAAGCTCTATTTTACCCGCAGGAAAACGCTATTTATATCTTGCACCAAAAGATGTAAAATATTATAATGTACAAACACCAACCACGCATTTTTCCTTTGAGAATGGAATAAGAGAAGGGCAATATCTTGCCACTTTATTCACTCACAGTATAAATTCAAGATTTAATTACGCACTAACATTCAATAGTTTAAACTCATTAGGACTTTATCAAAGACAATCAACAGATAACAAAAATTTTCATGTTTCTGTAAATTATCATACAAAGAATGAAAGGTATCATTTATTGACTAATGTGATGTCTCAAAAAATTCAAAATGAGGAAAGTGCAGGAGTTGATGAAACCAGTTTAACTGCTTTTAAAGAAAACAATGATTTATTCAGTAACCGAGAAAGAATGATTCCGAATTTAACGGGTAGCAACTCTAAATTTGACTCAAAAAGTTTTTATTTAAATCACAATTTCGGGTTATTTAAACTAAGAGATTCTCAAGATTCTACCAAGGTGATATACCCTATCAAATTAAAGCATATTTTAGAAATAGAGAAACAAGAGTTTGCTTTTAAAGAATCCTCGCCGGAAGAATACTATAAATCTTTTGAATTAATTAATGAAAAGGCTGAAAGATTAGACAAAAAATACTTCAACACCTTAAAGAACTACGCGGGTTTACAATACCAATGGAGCGAAAACCTATGGGTAGATGCCGGTGCTGTATTTAAACATCAAAAATTATATTTTGAGAAACCTAACGGACTTACAAATAATGATTTTACCAATAATCAATTTGGAATAGAAGGATTATTAAAGCTTAAAATATCAGATAAATTAAACCTCGTCGGGGAAACTCAATTTTTACAAGGAACTAACTTCGGAACAGAATATTTCTTAGACGGAAAAGTAGATTTTTCTCCGCTCAAAAATTATAAATTATTGGCAGGAGTAAAATTAGGCTCACGCAAACCATCATTTAATTTATTAGTAAATCAGAGTTTTTATAAAAAATTCAATTATGATTATCTCGGGTTTGACAACGAAAATTACCAAACAATTTACGGAACGCTCACCTTTGCTCCACTTGATTTAGAAGTTTCAGCACAAGTATCTAATATTTTAAACTACACTTATTTAAATAAAGATTTAGACGTAAAACAAATGGGTAGTCCTCTCAATTATTTTAATGTAAACGTAAAAAAGAAACAACGTTTCTATAATTATTTTTATTTAGACGCTCAGGCTCAATACCAAACTGTAACGTCAGGAGCAGATATTTTACCTCTACCTAACTTACTAACGAGGGTTACAGCTTATTATAAAAATAATATTTTTGGGCAAAGTGCAGAATTAATTGCAGGAACTTCGGTTTATTATTACAGTGCGTTTAAATCGAGAGATTTCTTTCCGGTTTTGGGCGAATGGCATTTACAAGAGGATGAAAATATCGGGAATTATCCGTACGTAGATTTATTTTTAAATCTAAAAGTTCGCCGAATGAGAATTTATATTCGTGGGGAAAATATTGGCTCTTTTGCTTTGCCGGGTAAATATTTATACACCCCACGTCAACCGGCAAAAGACTTTAAAATTCAGATAGGAATTAACTGGTTTTTGTTTTCTTAAACCTCTGTTGTCGTTAGAACACACCCCTAAAGTCCCCTCAAAAAGACAAATAATGACTCTCAATTTCTCCCTTTAGGGAGATAAAGAGGGCGTTTCGTAGCTACT
>JAHUUM010000038.1 GCA_019218445.1 Weeksellaceae bacterium TAE3-ERU29
TTGTAATAAACTTCATAAAGAGAGGACAAATCCATGGTTTCTATGACTCCATTGACAATACGCACAGGATGATTGGTAGCAATAAGTTCCTCTATGGAAGGAGGAAACAGCCAATTTTGTTGTTGATTATATTCTTTAAAGTTCATCTCAAAATGTTGAAATACAGTGTTTAAAGATACTAAATTCTCTCTTAATCAACAACTATTACATGATTTTTTTTAATAAGAAAACCGCCTCGGTTTTGAGACGGCTTCGTATTTTTAACTTAATTGTTTCATTACATTTTTCAGTTTATGAAGTCATCCTTTTAGACTTTTTAGTTTCCATTTTTAACTCTTGAAAAAATCCACATTGAGTAACCCACAAAACTAAAATAATACTAAAAAACACTTTTATAACTAATTATCTTCTTCCCTGCTCTCTTGGATCTATCGCATTTAAAGTCTGTACCATATCATCAAACTTTTTCTTAGCGTAAATACTATCTATTTGATTAGCTAATGGCAACATACTTCTTTGTATAGATAAATCGGTTGTTAACCTTTCTGTTTCTTCCTCAGATAGATTTTGTAAACCTACAACTTTAGCTTTATTTCCTATCTCATTGATTCGTTTTTCCAACGGCTCATAATATTCCATAAAGACTTGTTTAGCTTTTGCTGTATCTTTTTTATACGTCAATAAATAATCTATCATATTAGCCGTAGCATATTGCTGTTCGCCCAAAGCCCTTTGATAATCATTAAACACACTTGCTCTCTGATACGGAGTAAGGGAATTATAATAATTAAGTTCCTCTTGTGTTTGATTCTTCAAAAACTCTGATAATTCTTCAGCTTTCTGAGGCTCTCCCAATTTATAATACAATGGAATAAATCCATACAATGAAATCCCTTCTGAATATCTTTTATAAGGAATCTTCTCTTCTACTAAGTTCAATAATTCCAGTGCTTTTTTATTCTCTTTTTGTTCTACTAAAGCTTGAGCAGTTCTCAGCACTGCATTTCTATAAGTTAAAATATTATTTTTACAAGTAGCATCAAAATAAGCATCAGGGTTGTTAAAGTTCGCCCATTCATAATTCTGAATTTGCTTATACATATCATTCGCATCAATTGTTCCTATTTCTCCTGATCCTCCTTTTTCAGTCATAATCGGAACAAATTTATAGCTAAACCCTTCATACTCTAAATAGTCATTTAAATAAAATATATTGGTATCATCATATAAACCTCCACTGGAGAAATAAATACTTCTATCCCATTTATAATTCGCTAAAACATCTAGCATAAAAAGCTCATTTTTATAAGAAATCTGATTCTTAGGTAGATTAATTATTACATTTGGAACAATCTCATCAGCTTGTGATTTTGCTACAATTCCATTTTTTAAGATTGCATTTTTATCTACTGGAACAATGATTTTAGTGGTAGGTAAAACATTATCTACACTTCCGCTAAAGAGTGTTTTCAACTCATTTAAAAGAGCATTTTTAGTTGGATTTTCTTTATCTAAAATCCAATTCATAGACTCTTTAGCAGTCATTCCATTAGTATTATAACTTTCTATTTTATTTAAAGTATTCAATAATTGAGGTGAGTTCTCTTGTGCAAATTGGTATAATTGACCAAACATCTCTTGTGTAAGTACAAAAACGCCTTCATTAGCTCCTTGTTTGTAATCTTCTTCTGTCATTTGAGAAGGCAAAGGCATGGCATCATAAGTTCTCCTTTGTGCTTGCGAAATATTCCATGGAGAGGCTAATAATGTAAAGTTTACAACTTTTACATCTGTCCTAAAATCTGCGGTTTCCTGCAATCCCCAAAGCGGATAAGTATCGTTATCACCGTACACAAACAAAATCGAATTTTTGTTTAAATTGACTAAATAATTATAGGCTAAATCATGAGCGGCTCTACGATCTGCTCTGGTGTGATCGTCCCAGTTTTGGAATCCCATTAAAATCGGTGCTATAAAAGCCAAACTACTTATAAGTAAAGCATTCTGAGGTTTTGTTTTTTCTCTTAAGAAAGTATAAATTGCTAATACACTCAGACCAATCCAAGCGGCAAAAACATAGAAAGAAGTGACTACCGCGTAATCTCTTTCTCTCGGCTCAAATGGTTTTACATTGGTATAAAGAATAATCCCGACTCCCGTTAAAAGGAATAATGAAATCATAGCGAAATTTCGTCCCCAATCTCTTTTCATTTGGAAAAGGAAACCAATCAATCCTAAAATTAAAGGAATTGCAAAATAAGTATTACGAGCCTTATTATCTTTAAACCTTGTAGGTAAATCAGACTGACCGCCAATAAAGAAATCATCTATAAAGTCAATTCCGGTGATAGCATTCCCTTTTGTGACTTCCATATTTCCTTCAAAATCATTTTGTTTTCCTACGAAATTCCAACCAAGATATCTCAGATACATATACCCCACCTGATAATTCAAGAAAAACTGAACATTTTGAAAGAATGAAGGCTTTTTATAGTGCGTTACTTCTTTGCCCGTAGCAGGATCATAAGATTTATATGCTTCCGGCTCACCCATTAAAGCCTTGTAATTATCTATGGTTGCAGGATTATACATTCTCGCAAACCAACCTATTTGGTCTTCATTATATACATAATCTTTTTTGCGACCTACTATTTCATATTTTCCTTTTTTTACATTTTTCTTATAAACAGGTCCGTTATCTACCATTTTATAAGAACCATCAGCATTTTTCTTCACTCCGTCAGGATCTAAATGAGCAGTATATAAAGGTCCTTTAAAAATTGGCCAATCCCCGTATTGCTCTCTATTGAAATAGCTTAAAAGCCCTATCGCATCATCCGGATCATTTAAATTCATGTGCGGATTAGCATTTGCTCTAACCGGAATAACCAACCAACTACTAAAACCAATCAGCATGAAAAATACAGCTAAAATCGCAGTATTCGCTAAAACATGCTTTTTCTTATAGGTATAATAAAGTGCGTATGAAAAAACAGCAATTATAATAATTGTTGCTGCTACACTACCCGAATTAAAAGGTAATCCCAAGTTATTTACCATGAAAATTTCTAAGTTTCCGTAAAAGCTCATGGTATAAGCAAACACAACTTTAAATACAAATACAAATATTGCTAGAGTCACGGCATTTGCAATTAAAAACGATTTCCAAGTAAATTTATAATGTCTAAAATAATAAATATAACAAATTGCCGGCACTACTAATAATGCCATAAAATGCACTCCTGTAGAAAGCCCGATGAGTAATGAAATTAAAATCAACCATTTATTTTCTCTAGGTTCTCCCGCAGCGTTTTCCCATTTACAAGCTAACCAAAGCAATAAAGCTGTAAACATAGATGCCATTGCATAAACCTCACCTTCTACCGCCGAAAACCAAAACGAATCTGAAAAAGTAAAGGCTAAAGCTCCTACCGCTCCACTAATTAAAGCTACCCATTTGTCGCTTCCGGTAAGTTCTTCTCGGTGGTCTTTTTTTATAATTCTATGTGCAAAGTGAGTAATCGTCCAGAATAGGAAAAGTATTGTAAAAGCACTACTCAACGCCGATAAAGCATTGATTAAAATAGCGTATAAATTTCCATTTCCAAAAGCTAAGCCCGACCATACCGCTCCTAAAAGTTGAAAGGTTGCAGCTCCCGGTGCGTGAGTTACTCCCAGTTTTGCCGAAGACACAATGTACTCTCCACAATCCCAAAAACTTAACTCTCTCTCCATTGAGGATAAATAAACTACAGCAGCTATTGCGAAAATAACCCAGCCGATAATGTTGTTCAATTTTTTAAAATTCATTGCTTTAGCTTTTAATCTCTGCGAAAATAAAATATATTTTTCTTTTCTTTGGTTTAATTAAGTGTTTTTTATACAATATCTTTAATCTTTTTCCGCCCCAAAATAAAATATTGAAATGGAACGAATCTTTTTAACCAAAATTTACGTTTGGTTTCTTCTCGTTTTTTCAGCATTAAAGGTAATTTAGAATAAAAACTCATATGCGCTCTAAATATTGCCTTCAAATGAGAAAATCCTTCATATTTCCAAAAAACAATTGCTGTAACTCCGTCCAAAACCAATCGTGAGAAAATAATTGGAATAAGTTTATAACTCGGTAAATTTTTAGTAAGCATCCAAAGATTATTTCTGAAATTAAGATAAGTTTTATTCGGACTATTTTTTTTGAGTGTTCCTCCGCCTACGTGATAAACCGTAGATAACCCCGAATAATAAATTTTATATCCTTTATTTTGAATTCTCCAACATAAATCAATTTCTTCCATGTGGGCAAAAAAATCTTCATCAAATCCGTTCATTTCCCAAAAAACTTCACTTTTAATGAACATACATGCACCCGTTGCCCAAAATATTGGAATTTCATCATTGTACTGATTTTCATCTTTTTCTAAAGTCCAGAAAATCCTACCTCTACAAAACGGATACCCAAAATTATCTAAAAATCCACCACCTGCACCGGCATACTCAAAATAATCTCTGTTATTATAATCTAATATTTTAGGTTGAATAACAGATATTTCTTTATCTTTTTCAAATAAATTAATAATTGGTTGCAACCAATTCGGCGTAACCTCTACATCAGAATTTAATAAACAATAAACATCTGCGTTTATAGATTTTAAGCCTTGATTATAACCACCTGCAAAACCAAAGTTCTTGGTATTTTCAATGATTTTTATTTGTGGAAAGTTTTGTTTTAAATACGCCACATCATCTCCGCTCGAGGCATTGTCTATCACATAAAGTTCTGCTTCGGACGAATATTCTATAACTTTTGGCAGGAATTCGGCTAATAACTTTTTACCGTTCCAATTTAAGATAACAACTGCTACTTTCAATAATGTATTCCTTTTTTATATTTCCATCTGCGGTGACTCCAAAGCCAATTTGCAGGGTCTTTTTTTATATTTTCTTCTAGCGATTTATAAAATAAATCTACAATTTCATTTTCTTCAAATTTATCTCCGGAAGGCTTTAATCGTTTAAACTCAAAACAATAATGTCCTCTTTTTTTCTTGGTGATATCTATATAAACGACTCCATAATCCATTCTTCGGGCTAATTTATCATAGCCATTAAATACCGGAGTTAATTGATTAAAGAACTGTAAATCATACTTTATCAACACCTGAGCCGGACTTTGATCTGCCACAAAAAGGAAAGTATAATCTCCATTATTTGGCGTATTAATAATTACTCGTGGTGTTTCCTGCATAGTAATGGCTTTTGTCCCGAACCGCTCTCTGGTCTGTTTCATAAAATCATTTACCATAGGGTCTTTTAATTTATGATAAACTGCCAACGCATATTCCTCAGGCAAATGATTTGCCATTCCTATCAGCCATTCCCAATTAAAAAAATGCCCACAAAGCATGATACAATTTTTGCCCTCAGTTTTTATTTCATCAAAGGCTTCTATATTCTTTAATTCTATTCTTTTGTCTAATTCTTTTTGGCTTATCGTTAATGCTTTAATAGATTCCACTGCGTAATCACAGAGATTTCTATTGAATTGTCGGTAAGTTTTCTTTATTTCTTGGTCGGTAAAGTGCGGAAAGCATCTTTTTAAATTATCTATAATTACCTTTTTACGATAATGCAAAAGGTATTGTTGCAGGAAAAATAAAAAATCGGACAATCTATATAAAATCCAAAGTGGTGTTTTGGAAATTAAGTAAATCAGTCTTTTTGTTATATTTAAAAACATTCGGCAAAATTACATAATTTAAAGATATTAGTTGGATTAATATTTAGCCAAAATATTTTAAGTGAGGCATACTGAATTTATTTCATTATCGCATTCACAAAAACAATAATATTCTGAACTTATTTCAGTATAAAATTCATTTAATTAGGTTTTGACAAATAGCTATTATAATATCTTTTATCCCCTGTCACTTCTTCACCAAGCCATTCAGGTTTGGGGAATTTTTCTTCTGGGTGATTTAGTTCCACTTCTGCAATTACAAGTCCGTGATGAGAGCCTTTAAATTCATCTATTTCAAAAGTATGATTCTCTACTTTTACATAATAACGAGTTTTATCTATAATTCCGTCCTCGCATAGTTTTAAAAGTTCTTGAGCCTCTACCAAAGGAATTTCTTTTTCCCATTCAAACCGGCTTAATCCTTTTTCATCAGACTTTCCTTTAATTGTAATAAAACCTTTTTCACCCGATATACGAATACGCACAGTCCGTTCCGGTACTCGGCTTAAAAAGCCTTGTATTATTTGTTGTTTTTTTAAGGCTTGTTCTTTATAATCTGAATTTATGACTAAAAACTTACGTTCTATTTCTTGCATTGCTTAATTGAATTATATTCATCAAAAATAGAGATTATATCGCTCTCATAAAACTTTTAGAAATTAAATTTTTACCTTTGCACGCGTTATGCAAAAAAGGTATCGATTGAGAAATGGCAGTAGGATTGTCGGTTATGCCGAACAGACTTCTCATGGAGTAAAATTCACAGGGAAATACATGCTATGGTGGAGAGAGGGAAAAGAAAATTACGACGAAGTGGATGTTGCTACGGGGCTAAAAGATAAAATGAACCGAATGATTTTTGAAGGTGACATCGTTTATTACAGAATTAATAAAAAGCTACTTAGACAAAGTGGCGTAGTCGTTCGCAAAGGAAATACTTTTTATATAAAAGATTTAACTTATAATCATTTCACACCTTTAGAAATTATGGGATTTTCTCTTTTTAATAAAGAAAAACTCGAAATCCATTCACATATTTTTAATTTAAAATAGATAGCTATAAAAAACGTGCGGTAGTTTCAAATGAAACTACCGCATGTTTTAGGTAAAACTACACTAGGTTTTGCACAAAACTACGTTAGGTTTTCAGCAAAATAGATTGTATATTTTCTAAGCCTTACTTTTCTTTTCAAAACCTGCCGTCCGCATAGTCTCTAAAATACGTTTGCCGGCTCGGTAATTTACCTTTACACTCTTGATTAAACCCGAATGAAATTCCTCTTTAGTATCAGCCGACCCACTGCTCAAAGTAGGGTATAGTGTACCTAATTTTTCTAAACGGACAATTTTACTCTCTGCCAACGCATCTTGTATTACATTTTCTAATGCTATAATAACGCCTTTAATATCCGCCTCACTCA
This sequence comes from Weeksellaceae bacterium TAE3-ERU29, assembly GCA_019218445.1. Classification (GTDB taxonomy): domain Bacteria; phylum Bacteroidota; class Bacteroidia; order Flavobacteriales; family Weeksellaceae; genus Ornithobacterium. Next base: position 7,159 of record JAHUUM010000038.1, read on the forward strand.
GTGCTGAGAATTTCTCTATTTGTTTCACTAACTGGTCTATGTCTAACTCGCCATCGGTAACAATGTTGGCATACCATTTTTTAGTTCCTCCTCCGGCTACTCCAGGCTGACCTCTTTCTATTACTTTAAATTTGATACTCATTATTTCTATTGTTTTTTAATAGTTTTTACTCCATAAAAAACATCTTACAGGTAAGGGAGAGTGTTTATGCCAGTTAAAATAAGAATTACTAGTACTATTATTAAACCACATAATCATAGCCGTTCCATCATTAAGAGAACGAGATGACCAATAAGCTCCTATTTCCCCTTTTACATTAGCAGGTAAATTCAATATTGTATCAGTCCACATTTTATCATTATTACTATAATAAGCACCTTCTTTAGCCCCTGTAATTCTTGAATGAACTTTTGTCCAATCAGTTAAATTAGGTGTTTTAAAAGGAGCTGGGCAAGATTCATTATAAGTAGTTAACTCCTCTTTTTTCATCGAAAAACCTGAAGCATCATATTTCGACTTTCCTGTACTTGGAGAAGTCCAATGTATTAGTTCAAAACCATCCGGTTTTCTTCCCCACTGAAAGACTGAACCATACGCATGAAAATCGTTTATATGGTCATTTTCTTCCCATTTTTTTGCAGGGTTAAAATACGGTGAGTTTATGTTAGCATAATCCGCTCCTAAGTTTAAGTTTAAAAAAGTGTATTCAAAATTCTTCTCTGGATCTATTACTAAACGTATAGGTAAATAAGCAAATTCATGTTCATATACGCCGTTGGTCATTTTTCCCTGCATTCTGTCTAAGATACCGGGGATTAAATATAAGTCTTCGGTTAATTCACTTCCGGTAAAGTCAGGGATGCCGGAAAAAGTAGCTATTTTAATTCCGGTTCTTTCTGCACCTAAGCCTTTATTAATGTCTAATTGCTCAAATTCTAAAAGTTCATTACTAAAAATAGTTCCTATTATTTCGCCTGTACCGGTGGGTACTTCACCTGAGTAAATTGCTAATTTAATCTCTGCATCTTCTTCTTTATTTTTAAGATAGTCAGCAGAAATAGTAGTGCTTTTTACAATATTAGGATAATTACACGGTCCGTCTTGACACTCATAATTTACTATAATTTTTTTAGCATATTGAGATTTAGCATTATCTAACCTTCCTTGATAATTCATTAGAGGGTCTTGTCTATTGGAAGCATTTAAGCTACCTAAAGCAGCTGGTTCAGTAGCATCCACAAAAGGAAGGTAATGGTCATCATATACTGATAAAATATAAGCATCATTAAATCCTGTTAATTTAAAAGTTCCTTTTTGAGAAGGGTTCTCGTTAGGGTTAATAGTTTCCATATCAGGCATAGGAGTATTTTTACCGTCTATATCTTCCATACAAGACCAACTGATACCATCCCAAACCTGTGCACAGTTAGCATCTGTATTAAAAATCATAATACCTTTAGGCACAGCTCTCATTGCATCTCTTTCTTGAGTAGTCATGTTAGTTAACCTAACACCTCCATTTTTATCAGATTCTATAAGTTTTACCCAATAACCGTTTTCTACACTACCATCAGGAAAGGTTTGATTTGGATTTTTAAAATAGTAAAAGCCCGGAGTTATATCTATTTGTTTTCCTCCTTTAGTTTCATCAGCTATTGTTTTTCCTGTTCCTGAATTATAAACGATCATTCCATCAAAGTAATTTGAAAATGTACCTGGATCTACTCTATCTAATTTAAACTCCCATTGTGTTAAGTCCGTTTTAGGAAAGTATAAACCTTTTCCTACATTATTCTTTGCATTTACATAGCCTGAAGCATCTAAAAATGGATTCTCTTGATTAATTACAGGAGAGGCAGGAGCTTGTAAATTTACTTGCCCATAAGCTAATGATCCTATCAATAAACTCGTTACTATTATTTTATTTTTCATTGTTTCTTGTCTTTAATTATTTATTAATTTTTACTTATTAGTAGCTTCCTCCGATTATATACCATGCTGAACCATTTGACATTAATAAATGTCCTTTTCCTCCTTGTAATGTAGATGCACTTACAGGTGTGTAGTCTCCTCCATAATTTAATTGGGTTCTTGATTGATTATTAACAGATAATATCTTACCTACATATTCTGAAGGGTCTGGCATATTAATAGTAGCATCTGTAGTTTGTATCAAACAAAATGTACCCGGTACTTTCCATTGTTCTGCATTGGCTTGAGCTACTTCTCTTATCCCTCCCGTAATAGCATTTAAAGTTGCACCTTTTGAACCTACTTTTACCCATAAATTACCATCGTAATAATAAAAGCCATTTGCATTAATTCCGGATACTTTATTATTAGACCCGGAATAAGAAATACCGTCAACGTATACCATTGTTCCTTCTACTAAACTTCCATCAGCTATATTTGCTACTCGCTCTTTTGATAACTTGGGAACTAATATTCCTTCGTTTGTTGTAGCACTTATTGCTGCATTGTCACTATTAGGTTGAATGTCTAATGTAGCCGCTGGAACTTCCACATTAATACCTACTGATCCTGTTTGCTGTCCAAAAGCTATTGCTCCCAATCCCAAAAAGAACATTGTACTTAATTTGTAAATCTGTTTTTTCATAATTCTTAAATTTTAATTGTGAATATTTATTTGTTTCTTATTTTTACTTTATAAAAAAGCCTGCCCTCCCAACACACACAAAGGAGAACAGGCATACAGCCGAGTATGAAAAGAATTTTATTGAGAAAACTCGCTCGGCTGTTAATAGGTTTAAATTGCTATTTTTTATTAAAATGATAATCCCTAAAAAAATAGATATAAAAAAAGCCGTACTTCCCTCTTGGGAAATACGACTTATTTTTTTTGCTAAATTTGATTTTAGCTTATTTGTGTATTTTGAAAAACTTCTATAAACTAACGCACACGCCTGATTATACTGTGTGTGTGTGTGTGTGTGTGTGTGTGTTTACACTATTTCTTGAATTGTGCAAATCTAAAATGTTAAAGTTTATATTTTCTTGTGTGTTGCTCATTTTTACTCTGATAACGTGGCAAATATAGGAATTATTTTTAATTAAAAACAAACAGTTTTACTTTTTATTAAGCAAGGATAAATTATTTTTAATATTTTTGCTGTATCTATTTGTTAGAGAATGAGCAAATAGTTTTTATAAAATAAAAAATATGAGTGGATTATTAGAAGGAAAAAAAGGAATAATTTTCGGTGCTTTAGACGAACATTCTATCGCCTGGAAAACTGCATTACGTTGTAAAGAACAAGGTGCTGAGTTTATTTTAACCAATGCTCCTGTGGCTATGCGTTACGGACAAATTCAACAATTGGCAGAACAAACTAACAGCGAGGTAGTTCCTGCGGATGCTACTTCTATGGAGGATTTAAGTAATTTATTTGATAAAGCGATTGAAAAATTCGGGAAAATAGATTTTATTTTACACTCTATAGGAATGAGTATCAATGTAAGAAAAAATATTCCTTACACAGAAATGAACTACGAAAACACACACAAAGGTTTTGATATTTCTGCACTATCTTTCCATAGAATTATGAAAACTGCTTGGGAAAAAGATTGTATGAACGAGTGGGGAAGTATTCTTGCTTTGTCTTACATTGCGGCTCAACGTTTCTTCCCTGATTATAACGATATGGCAGATAATAAAGCCTATTTAGAAAGCATTGCCAGAAGTTTTGGTTATCACTGGGGAAATGAGAAAAATGTACGTGTAAATACTATTTCTCAATCTCCTACGCCTACTACCGCAGGAAATGGGGTAAAAGGTTTTGGCGGGTTCCTTAGCGTTGCAGAGGAAATTTCTCCTCTCGGAAATGCTACCGCAGACGATTGTGCTCAGCTTTGTGTTATGATGTTTAGTGACTTTACTAAACGTGTTACAATGCAAAATCTTTATAATGACGGTGGATACAGTAATACCGGAATTACAAAAGGCTTAGTTGAGAAGTTTTCAGCGGGCTCAGAAGAATAATATTTATTATAATATAAAACCAAAG
>JAHUUM010000039.1 GCA_019218445.1 Weeksellaceae bacterium TAE3-ERU29
ATAATCTTTTTATGTTCGCTTCACGTAATTAGTCTTGTCTTTCATATTGTTACTTTTTTATGTAACGGTATTTCAGGATTAGATAATTATTCAATAAAAAAAGTTGAGATAAAAATACCTCAACTTTTTTATTTTTATGATTTTTAGTTTTTAACTGTAATCTTCTATATTTCCTTTTCCTTCTCTTAGAACATCATACGCTCCTTCTCCTTTAGAAATATCAATTATAGATGATGGTTCTAATCCTCCGCGTCCGCTATCAATAATAATATCTACTAATTTATCATATTTCCTAGCAATCAATTCAGGATCTGTGTAATATTCTTTATCTTCTTCATCTGCTACTAAAGAAGTAGATGCAATCGGACTTTCCAGCATTTTTACTATTTCGTGCGGCACTTTATGATCCGGCACTCTAATTCCCACAGTTTCTCTGCTTTTATAATAAGAAGGCAGGGAATTATTGGCATTTAATATAAAGGTAAAAGGCCCGGGCAATGCTCTTTTTAATAATCTGAACGTTGTATTATCTATCGGGCGTGTAAACGTAGATAAATGACTTAAATCATTACATACAATAGAGAACTGAGATTTATCTAATTTTAGCCCTTTTAATCGTGCTAATTTCTCCATTGCTTGTTGATTAAAAATATCACAACCTAAACCATATACAGTATCAGTAGGGTAAATAATTACCGCTCCGTTTTTTAAGGCTTCTACCACTTGCTCTATTGCTCTATCATGCGGATTGTCCGGATGAATTTTTAATACTTTTGCCATATAATTAATTTTTAGTTGAAGCTAAATTTACTAAATTTTTGGGACAAAATAGTATTTTTCTTCCTCTTTTTTACGCCTATGGTTTTGTTTTTATAAATCTAAGTAAAATGATTGATATTATAAAAAACACCCCTAAACTCAATGCGGAATATTGCATACTTCCTGTTAAATACAAAACTTGGGCAAATACAAAACTCCCTATAATAAGTGCTATTTTCTCTATAATATCATAAAAACTGAAATAAATGGTATTATCATTTGTTTTTGGTAATAATTTAGAGTAGGTACTTCTCGACAAGGATTGGACACCTCCCAAAACTAAACCTACAAGTCCGCCAATCAAATAAAATTCGTACTCAATATATGTATCTGATTTATCTATTACAAAAGCTCCAATACATATTCCTGCCCAAATACATAAACCTAATTGAAGTGCTTTTAAATTCCCCAATTTCTTAGATAAAAATGCAAATAAATAAGAACCTCCTACAGCTACAAACTGAATAATTAAAATAGTTAAAATCAATTTATTGGCATCTAATTCTAATTCTTTATCTCCAAAACGCGACGCCATATAATTAATTGTTTGAATACCCACACTCAAAAAGAAAAAGGATATCAAAAAGTATTTTAATCTATTATATTTAAATAACTCTTGCCCTACTTTAAATAATTCTCGGTGAGAATTTTTCCAAATATTTATATTATCTTTTACGTTTGGTTTTGTATAACTATCAGGCAAATGTTTGAAGGTATATTGAGAAAAACCAATCCACCAAATGGCTACTAATAAAAAGGAATAACGAGTAAATGACTCATCTACAAAAATAATAAGTACTAAACATAATATCAATAAAATAGCTGAACCAATATAACCGTAAACAAAGCCTTGTGCAGAAAGTTTGTCTTGCTGTTCTTCGGTTGCTATTTCGGGTAAATAAGCATTATAAAACACTAAACTCCCCCAATAACCAACACTTGCCAAAACACTACCTACAATCCCAATCCATAATGTTTTTTCATCGGTAAAAAAGAAAAGAGAAGCACAACCAAAAGACCCCAACGAGGCAAATATTTTAAGAAAACGCTTTTTATTTCCTATTTGGTCTGATATGGCAGAAAGTATAGGAGATAAAATTACTACTATAATAAACGAAGCTGTAATGGAATAAGAATATAAAATATCTTTATCTGAATAATGAACTCCAAATAGCTGAATATCTTTAGAGTTCTCGAGAATTGCACCAAAATAAATTGGGAAAATCGCTGTGGTAATTACCAAAGAATATACCGAGTTAGCCCAGTCATAAAAAGCCCAGGCAAACTGTTGTTTTTTTAGTTTATCCATGTTTAAAAGGTTAAAAAGCACATATAAATCAAGTTTTATATGTGCTTTTTTATTATTAATTAGAAGGGCATTCCCGGAATTTGAGGCATTCCTTGCCTTGCTACTGATTCCAGCTCAGCATCATGTTGTGCCTGTGCTTTTTCTAAAGCTTTATTTAAAGTCAAAATTAGATAATCTATCAATTGCTCTTTATCTTCTAACAATTCATCTTTTAAATCTAATTCTTTTACTCTGCCTGCTTTAGAAACAATTACTTTTAATAATTCATCAGAAGTTTTCTCTTCTAAAAACTCATTCTCCATTCTTTTTTTTGCTTCCTCTATTTTTTGTTGAGATTGTTGTAATTGCCCCAACATCTTCATCATGTCCATAATATTTGTTTTTCTATTTTAATCAAATGTAAGCTAATTTTTAAAAGTATAAAAATGTATATTTGTTTTAAATTTGATTTGTATGTACAGAATAGTTTTATTTTTAATACTTATATTAAGTATTTCTTGCAAAAATAACCAAAATAAAGAAATTATTTCCGCAAAACCTATTGTGGTGTCTAATAATGAATTAGTTAATTATATAGAATATTGTAATAATAGATTTGATATTTGTATTCTCTATCCGAGTAACTTTGATCCGCTTCCTGAACCTATAAATGGCGATGGAAGAACTTTTACAGATGAACCGGATAATGCTGAAATTACTGTATATGGCTCTAATGTTAGTGAAAATTATAATTTAGAAGATGAATTAAATTCTATAAAATCTTATGTTAATATATCTGAGATTATTGATTTGCCAAATGGATTTGAGATTTTAGGAACAGAAAAAGATTCTGATTTAATTCTTCACAAAATTATTATTATAAAAAATAAAATGCAGAATGAAAACAAAGTGAACATCCTGCATAATTTAACTTTTACGTACCCTAACTCAAAGAAAAAGAAATTTAAAAGCTATTGGAAAATAATTTCTCAACAAGTTAGAACTTAGTTTCATTTAATTTCTTCCAAAGCAAATCTTTTAACTCCGTTAAACCTGTTTGAGCGACAGAAGAAATAAAAACATGCGGAACATCTTTAGGTAGTTGTTCTGCGATTTCTCTTTTCAGCTCTTCGTCTAACATATCTGATTTAGAAACAGCTATTACAAAGTCTTTATCTAATAATTCTTTATTATAATTTTCTAATTCAGATTTTAAAATTTGAAACTCTTTCCCGTGATCTTTACTATCTGCCGGAATCAAAAACAATAACAAAGAGTTTCTTTCTATATGTCTTAAAAATCTATATCCTAAACCTTTCCCTTCTGATGCTCCTTCTATAATTCCGGGAATATCTGCCATTACAAAAGATTGATGATTTCTATACTCTACAATTCCCAAATTAGGTGTTAAAGTAGTAAATTCATAATCTCCTATTTTTGGTTTTGCTGCTGTAATTACAGACAACAAAGTTGATTTTCCTGCATTTGGGAAACCTACTAACCCTACATCTGCCAATACTTTCAATTCAAAAGCAACACGCATTTTTTGAGAAGGCTCTCCCGGTTGTGCATACCTTGGTGTTTGATTTGTTGAAGTTTTAAAATGCCAGTTTCCTAAACCACCACGTCCACCTTTTAGTAATATTTTTTCTTGTCCGTCTTCTGTAATCTCAAACAATTGCTCTCCTCCTTCTTCTTTTACAACTGTTCCTAACGGAACTTCAATGTAAATATCTTCACCATCAGCTCCTGTACTTGTTTGTTTCCCACCGTTACCACCTTTTCCGGCTTTTAAATGTCTTGTATATCTTAGGTGAAATAAAGTCCATTTTTGTGCATTCCCTCTTACAATTACATGACCACCTCGTCCGCCATCACCACCATCAGGACCACCTTTTGGAATGTATTTTTCCTTTCTTAAATGAGCCGAGCCTGCTCCTCCTTTTCCACTTTCTACATTTATCTTAACGTGATCTATAAAATTGTCTTGCATAATTAAATTTTCAAAAACTTATACAAATATAAGACCATTATTTTTAACCTTTATTAACTATAAGAAACGAATGTCTTGAATAAATTGCTCTTTTAAAGTACTATTTATATGTTCGATTATTTTTGACTTCCCGTAACTTAATTCATTTTTAAATGCCGGCGAATTTAATTTAACAAACAGTATTCTTTTTTTCACGTATAGAGCATCGGTATATTTTTTCATAAAATCTCCCATTTGCTGATGCCACGCATCTATTGCCATACTCTCCAATACACGCTCTTGCATACCGTGTTCTTGTATAAAGTATTTAATAGCTTCTCCTATGGTTTGTTCATTATTTTTTTTCATTTTTGAAGGGCTTTTTAATCTTGAAGTAAATTAAATACTTTATGTTTTTCGTTGATTTTGGCTATAATTGATTCTGTGCGTTCGGGATGCGTATCAGAAATAAAAATTTGTCCGAAATGTTCTTCGTTTACTAATTTTATTAATTGTTCTACTCGACTCTCGTCTAACTTATCAAAAATATCGTCTAAAAGTAAAATCGGTGTAATTCCCATTTGCTCTTTAATAATCTCTAATTCAGCTAATTTTAAAGCAATCAAAAATGATTTTTGCTGACCTTGTGACCCAAACTTTTTAATTCTGTGATTACTGATATTCAGTTTTAAATCATCTTTATGAATTCCTTGTGTGGAATACTGAACCATTCGGTCTTTATCTAAAGCATCTTTTAAATAATCTATCGGATTATCTTGCAAATCAGAAACATAATTGATTGAAACTTCTTCTTTTCCGGTTGAAATAAATTGATAATATTTCTGAAACTTTGGCTGAAAAGAAGTTATAAATTCTTCTCTTTTTTTATAAATAATTTCGCCTTGTTTTAGGATTTCCTCATCAAAAATTGAAAGCTGTAAAGCATCAAAAGTTCGGTTTGCCGCAAAATATTTTAATAATGCATTTCTTTGCGAAAGTACTTTATTGTAACGCAAAAGTGTATTTAAATATTCATTATCTGATTGAGAAATAATTCTATCTATAAATTTCCGACGAACATCACTGCCTTCCGTGATTAAATCTCTGTCATACGGAGAAATAATTACCACAGGGAAATTTCCTACATGGTCAGATATTTTGTCGTAACTTTTCTGATTTCTTTTTACAACTTTTCGTTCTCCCTTTTTTACACTGCATTGCACCCATTCTTCTTTCTCATTTTTATGAAACCAACCCTCCACAAAAAAGAAATCTTGGTGAAATCTTATATTTTGAGCATCGCTGTGATTAAAGTAACTTTTAAAAAGACTCAAATAGTAAATAGCGTCTAATAAGTTTGTTTTTCCTATTCCGTTATTTCCTACAAAAGCATTAATCTTGGGAGAAAAATCTATTTCTTTTTCCTCAAAATTTTTAAAATTAATTAAGTGAATCTTCTTTAAATACATCACTGCAAAGATAATGAAATATAAATCAAAGCAGTTTTTATAAATAAAAAAATAACCGCCAGAATTGACAGTTATTTCTTTTATTATCCTTAATTATTTTATTAAAATCGTTTTCCTATACTTATTCCTGAAATAAAATATCCATCAGGAGATTCTTTGGCTTCTTCCCAAATATTTATACCACCTCCCACATGCATACTACCTACCCAATTATTTTTGAAAATAAGTTTTAACCCCAAAGTCATGCTTACACCAACATTTGTAGATGTTGGATATTCCACATGGGCATAACCGGGAATACTTGAAAGCGTTATCTTCTCATATTCTTGAGAAACTGCGTATATACCGGGTTGAATAAAAACATTAGAAGCGTAGTTCTTAAAAGATTTTTCACTCCCGAATGGGTAGTAGTTCATATAAGTAGAAAAATAATAATTTTTAGGCTCTTTATAATTGAAGCCTACTGTAGCTCCTAATCCAAATTTCTCTGTAAGAATTCTTTCATAAGAAATTTCGGGATACTTATCAAAAAGACCTCTAAAAGCGTTTATGCTTATTTCATTTTTCTTGAAAGTGGTTGATAATTCTTCCTGAGCATTAACAAAACCTATCCCCAAGAAAATCAATAAATAGAATATTTTTTTCATTAGTACGATTTTATTTAGAACAAAGATAAATTAAATTATTCTAAAAATTTAAATTCATTTATTAAAAAAATAGCCATCAAAAACTGACAGCTATTTCCAATTATTAACCTTAAAAATAAAAAATTACTTACTATTTATTTCCTTTATTATAATCTGCTAAAAACTTCTCTAAACCATTATCTGTTAATGGGTGTTTAAGCAATGCCAAAATTGAATCTAATGGAGACGTAATAACATCTGCTCCAATTAAAGCACATTCATTTATATGCATTGGGTTACGAATAGAAGCCGCTAAAATTTCAGTTTCATACATATAATTATCATAAATCGTTCTGATATCTGAAATCAATTGTAATCCATCCTGAGAAATATCGTCTAATCTCCCAACAAAAGGCGAAACATAAGTAGCTCCCGCTTTTGCTGCCAATAAGGCTTGTCCTGTAGAAAAAACTAAAGTACAATTTGTTTTTATTCCTTTATCAGAAAAATATTTAATTGCTTTTATACCTTCTTTTATCATAGGTACTTTTACAACAATTTGCTCATGTAAAGCAGCTAACTCCTCTCCTTCTTTTACAATTCCGTCATAATCGGTTGCAATAACTTCTGCACTTACATCGCCATCTACTAATTCACAAATCTTTTTGTAATGATTGATGATATTTTCTTTTCCTGTTATTCCCTCTTTTGCCATTAAAGATGGATTTGTTGTTACTCCATCTAAAATACCTAAATCTTGGCCTTCTTTAATTTGCTCTAAATTAGCTGTGTCTATAAAAAACTTCATTCTTACTATTTTTTTTACAATTTAGTAATTATTTTGATTTTAGCTAAATAAAATCACCATTTTAGTGAAAAACTTTTTATTTAAATAACTTTACTTTCTCTCAAATTGAGTTTATCATGATTTTTCATTACCTTCGCGTTCAGAAAATTTATAATATGGCAATTGTTTCCCCTTCAATATTAGCAGCGGATTTTTTAAACTTACAAAAAGATATAGAACTAGTAAATAATAGTGATGCCGATTGGTTTCATTTAGATATTATGGATGGTGTTTTTGTCCCTAATATTTCTTACGGAATGCCTATTGTGGAGGCCATAAATAAAGCTGCGACTAAGACATTAGACGTTCATTTAATGATTGTAGATCCTGATAGATATATTTCTACTTTTAAAAAGACGGGAGCAGATATTCTTACTGTTCATTATGAGGCTTGTACTCATCTACACAGAACTTTAGATGCAATAAAAGAAGAAGGAATGCAAGCCGGAGTTGCTTTAAATCCACATACGCCTGTTCATTTATTAGAAGACATTATTAATGATATTGATTTACTTTTAATAATGAGTGTAAATCCCGGATTTGGCGGACAGAAATTTATTGAGAATACTTATGATAAAATCAAAAAGGCAAAAGATTTAATCAATAGAAAAAATGCAAATACACTTATAGAGGTAGATGGTGGTGTAAATGCTGAAAATGCTGAAAAGTTAACCGCTGCCGGAGCTGATGCACTTGTAGCCGGAAGTGCTGTTTTTAAAGATGAAGATCCTAATAGAATTATTCAAATTTTAAAAAATGCCTAAGTCCCAAACAGATGCAGAACAATGGAATAAAATTGTTCAATTTTTTAAAGAAAATTTAACTCACGGGGAAACGCCTGAGTTAGATACCATGTTATTCTTAATTGGAGTTCAGGAATTAGGAATCGGGAATAAAAAATTTAAAAAAGACGAGAAAGTAAACTTAATGCATATCGCTGTTTGCAGACTATTAGAACCTTACGGATATTATAGATTTACGGGAAAAGATCCCGATGGGTGGCCCCATTTTGAAATAATAGAACAATTGCCGGAACTTAAAGCCAATGAGCAGACTATCTTAATGAAAAAAGCTATTATTCAATACTTTAAAGACCAAAATATTATCTCTGAATTATAATCATTCAGATAAAAGATCAGGACGTCTTTCTTGTGTACGTTTTAAAGCTTGTTCCTGTCGCCAATCATCTATTTTAGCAAAATTTCCGCTTAATAAAATCTCAGGAACTTTATGCCCTCTCCATTCCGGTGGACGAGTATAAACAGGTGGAGCTAATAAATCATCTTGAAAAGAATCTGATAATGCCGAAGTCTCATCATTTAAAACCCCTGGCAATAATCTAATCACAGCGTCTGCAATTACTGCTGCTGCTAACTCTCCACCACTTAAAACAAAATCTCCAACCGAAATTTCCAGCGTTACATATTCATCTCTAATTCTCTGATCCACTCCTTTATAATGTCCGCAAAGAATCAATAAATTTCCTTTTAAAGATAAAGCATTTGCCATTCCTTGATTAAAAGTTTTCCCGTCCGGCGTTACATATATTACTTCATCATAATTATGTTGACTCATTAAATCCTCAAAACAACGTTCAATCGGCTCTACAGTCATCACCATACCGGCTCCTCCCCCATATTGATAATCATCTACTGTTCTGTAATTATCTGTAGTATAATCTCTTAAATTATGTATATGTACTTCTGCCAATCCTTTATCTTGGGCTCTTTTTAATATAGAAGCAGCAAAAGGACTTTCCAGTAAATCGGGAACAACACTTACAATATCAATTCTCATATCTGCAAATATAAATACTTTGCTTAATTTTAAATTATTAAAATGAATCTTATTTTGCAAAACTCTCATGAATTCGTATATTGGAGCATTAAATTTAAATAAAGAAATATGACGAATTATACTTCTAAAGAGTTAATTGATTTAGAAAATAAGTACGGAGCTCACAATTATCACCCACTTCCGGTAGTATTAGAAAAAGGAAAAGGAGTCTATGTTTGGGACGTTGAAGGTAAAAAATATTATGATTTTTTATCTGCTTATTCAGCTGTAAACCAAGGACATTGTCACCCAAAAATTACAGAGGCTTTAAAAAATCAAGCAGAAAAATTAACTTTAACTTCCAGAGCATTTTTCAATTCTGAATTAGGTAAATTTGAAGAATATGCAACAAAACTTTTCGGATTTGATAAAGTTTTACCTATGAATTCCGGTGCAGAAGCAGTAGAAACTGCATTGAAAATTTGTAGAAAATGGGGGTATCAGAAGAAAAATATCGCAGAAGGAGCCGGAGTAATTGTAGTTGCTAAAAATAATTTCCACGGAAGAACTACTACTATCGTTTCATTTTCTAATGATAATAATGCAAGAGAAGATTTCGGACCTTATACTCCCGGTTTTATTGCAATAGATTATAATGATACCGAGGCACTAAAACAAGTTTTAGAAAGTAATAAAAATGTAATAGGATTTTTGGTTGAGCCAATTCAAGGAGAAGCAGGTGTATATGTTCCGGATGAAGGTTATTTAAAAACTTGTTCTGAGATTTGTAAAAAACATAATGTTTTATTTATTGCAGATGAAATTCAAACAGGAATTGCACGAACAGGAAAAATGTTAGCGTGTGATTATGAAAATGTAAAACCGGATATTTTAACACTTGGGAAAGCAATTTCAGGAGGGTTTTATCCTGTGTCTGCAGTATTTGCAAACAACGAAATAATGGATGTTATTAAACCGGGACAACACGGCTCTACTTTTGGAGGAAATCCATTGGCTTGTGTTGTAGCAAAAACAGCTTTAAAGGTAATCTTAGAAGAAAACTTAGCAGAAAATGCTATGACTCTAGGAAATCTTTTCAGAGATGAAATGGAAAAGATAATTAAAGATAACTCTGATTTAGTTTTAAAAGTAAGAGGTAAAGGTTTATTAAATGCAGTTGTAATTAATGATACAGAAGATAGTTCTACAGCTTGGGATCTTTGTGTTGCTTTAAAAGACAACGGTTTATTGGCAAAACCTACGCATGGTAATATTATAAGATTTGCTCCACCGTTAGTAATTACAAAAGAGCAACTTATGGACTGTGTCTCTATCATTAGAAAAACAATAGAGAATTTTAAAAAATAAGACTCAGAGATAGATAAGAGTGAAATTAATAATTATAATTGGAATAATTTATTTGATTATAGCTTTATTAATAAATATAAAGAATAGAGCTAAAAAGATAAATAAAGGAACGTTTATAATAAACCTTATTGGTGTTTTAATTTTAATTTTATATCTCATTAAATATTTGACAGAAAGTGGTATTTAAATACTGCTTTCTGTTTTAAATTACCTTTCATCTATTTTTTTAAATAAAATTACAAGTATATTTTTGTTATAATTAAAATATATTATATATTTGCAGTCCGAAATTTAAATGGTGACCATAGCTCAGTTGGTTAGAGCGCCGGATTGTGGTTCCGGAGGTCGTGGGTTCGAGACCCATTGGTCACCCCACTTAAAACTCACTTAATTATCTATAATACAGATACTAAAGTGAGTTTTTCTTTTATAAAAAAATATAGAAATAATATAGATTTGCCCATATCACCATATTGAATAATATATAATCTGAATATTTGTATGTAAACAAAACCTAAGATATTACTTCAAAAATTAAAAGAATTATTAAACTGAACCCGTTGTGCATTATGACTTTTAATTAAAAAAAGTTGTTCATCTTACTGAAATTCAGTGTATTGTTTTAGCTCCAAAACATTTATATGATGAACAACTTAGGTGCAAATTACAAAATAATTTTAGAAGTTTTATAAAAGATATCAAAAAATCAGCTTTTACCTTATCAAAGAAGAAAACCTAAACTATCAGATTTAGAGCTTATTAGTCTAAATCTTACGGCTGAATATATGTCTATAGACAGTGAAAATGATTTATTTAGAAAACTTCCTA
>JAHUUM010000004.1 GCA_019218445.1 Weeksellaceae bacterium TAE3-ERU29
ATCATAATAATAAAATCCATTTGCATCTATTTTAGATACTTTATCATTCGAACCTGAGTAGGTAGCTCCTTCTACATATACCATTGTTCCTTCTACTAAATTCCCATCAGCTATATTGGCTACTCGCTCTTTTGTTAACTTAGGAACTAATATTCCTTCGTTTGTTGTAGCATTTGTTGCTGCATTATCACTGCTAGGTCGAATGTCTAATGTTGCCGATGGAGCTTCCACATTAATACCTACTGTTCCGTTTTGTTGTCCAAAAGCTATTACCCCTAGTCCCAAAAAGAACATTGTACTTAAATTGTAAACTTGTTTTTTCATAATTCTTAAATTTTAATTGTTAATATTTATTTTGTTTATTGTTTTTTAGCTTTTTGATTTTAATTTTTTCATATGAGACTCTGAAATAAATTCAGAGTGACACACGTCTGTCATACCAATCTTGTTTCAGTATCACACTTGGTGAGGATGCACGTTTTTCTATTTTCCCGTCATTGCGAGGAACGAAGCAATCTCTGAATAGATTTGTTAGGGATTGCCACGAGCAAGCTCTCGCAATGACGTGTGTGATATCACTTCTTCCACTGATGAATACTGTATTTTTTAATTTTTCATTATTAATTTTTAATTTAAAAAAAGAGCCTGCTCCCCCAACACACACAAAGGAGAACAGGCATACAGCCGAGTATGAGAAACATTTTACTTTAAAACTTTCCTCGGCTGCTGTGAATAAGATTAATTCTATGCTTAAAAAAATAAACATAAAAAAAGCCATGCTTCTCTTTGAAAGAGAAACATGACTCATTTTTTTTGCTAAAAATAAATTTAGCTTATTTGTATATTCAGAAAATATTCTATAAACTAACGCACACGCATAATTATACTGTGTGTGTGTGTGTGTGTGTGTGTGTGTGTTTACACAATTTCTAAAACTGTGCAAATTTAAAATGTTAAAGTTTATATTTTTCTGTGTGTTGTTCATTTACTTAATAATGATGCAAATATAGAAATTATTTTTAGTTAATGAAAAAGTATTTTTTATAAACGTAATTTTTATTCTGTCTCTTAATGAAAAAGTTTTTTCTAAATTTGCCCGTGAAAATATTAATTTATAAGAATGGCATTACATCATTTATATCTTATAATACATTTATTAAGTGCTACAATTTGGACAGGCGGACATTTGATTTTAGCTATTGGAGTTTTGCCTAAAGCATTAAAGTATAGAGATTTTAAATATATTTATCAATTTGAAAAGCCGTATAGTGCTATCGGGATGCCTTCTCTATTATTTTTAGTGATAACGGGAGTATTAATGGCGTATGATTTCGGAATAAAAACAGGTGTTTGGTTTTCTTTTGCAACGCCTATGGAAACGGTGGTTTCCCTTAAGTTAATATGTTTGTTAAGCACAGTTTGTTTCGCAATAAGTGCTAATATGCGATTAATCCCGAAGTTAAAAAAGGGAGATATGAGTAAGTTGAACGAAATGGCGGTACATATAATATGCGTCACTTTACTGGGTGTGATCATGGTGATTTTGGGCAGTTTTATACGTTATGGCGGATTTATGTTATAAAATATTGAAGTTAAATGAAAATTAATTGCATATAAATCATTAAATAGCTTACTTTTGCCGTGTCAAAATAAATTTATGCAAAAAATTAGAAATATTGCGATTATCGCTCACGTTGACCACGGTAAGACAACTTTGGTAGATAAAATCATGCATCACTGCGAGATTTTTAGAGATAATCAAGAAACAGGAGAGTTAATTTTAGATAATAATGATTTAGAAAGAGAAAGAGGAATCACTATTGTATCTAAAAATGTTTCTGTTAATTACAAAGGAACAAAAATAAACATTATAGACACTCCCGGTCACGCCGACTTTGGTGGGGAGGTTGAACGTGTTTTGAACATGGCAGACGGAGTACTACTTTTAGTAGATGCTTTTGAAGGTCCTATGCCACAAACTCGATTCGTATTACAAAAAGCAATCGACATGAAGTTAAAACCGATTGTTGTTGTAAATAAAGTAGATAAAGAAAACTGTACGCCGGAAGAAGTACATGAAAAAGTATTCGATTTAATGTATGAATTGGGTGCAGAAGAATGGCAATTAGATTTCCCCACTATATATGGTTCTGCAAAGAACAACTGGATGAGTGAAGATTTTAGAAATCAAACAGATAGTATAGAGCCGTTATTAGAAGCTGTAGTAGAACATATTCCTGCTCCTAAAGTAGATTTAGAAGGGACTCCGCAAATGCTGATAACTTCTTTAGACTTTTCAACATTTACAGGGCGAATTGCTATCGGGCGTTTACGTAGAGGTACGTTAAAAGAAGGAATGCAGGTTTCTTTAGTAAAAAGAGACGGTAGCGTTACAAAAACAAAAATAAAAGAATTACATATTTTTACAGGCTTAGGTAGAGCAAAGGTTGAAGAAGTAGAAGCCGGAGATATTTGTGCCGTTGTGGGGTTAGAAGGGTTTGAAATTGGGGATACTATTGCTGATATAGAGAATCCGGAAGCTTTAGAGTCTATCGCGATAGATGAGCCTACTATGAGTATGCTTTTTACTATTAATGACTCTCCATTCTTCGGGAAAGAAGGTAAATATGTAACTTCTCGACACATTAAAGAAAGATTAGAAAAAGAATTAGAAAAGAACTTGGCAATGAGAATTCAAAAAACGGGTTCTGCTGATAAGTTTATTGTATTTGGGCGTGGAGTAATGCACTTATCTGTTTTGATAGAAACTATGCGCAGAGAAGGTTATGAATTACAGATTGGTCAGCCACAAGTAATTATTAGAGAAATAGATGGTGTTAAATGTGAACCGATTGAGGAACTAACGATAGATTTACCGGAAACAGTATCCGGAAAAGCTGTAGAGTTTGTTACGCAAAGAAAAGGGGAACTTCTTTCTATGGAAAATAAAGGAGAAAGGATGGTTTGTGAATTCTTAATTCCATCAAGAGGAATAATAGGTCTTAGAAATCAGTTATTAACAGCAACCGCAGGAGAGGCTATAATGGCTCACCGCTTTAAAGAGTATCAACCAATGAAAGGAGATATTCCGGGAAGACAAAACGGATCTTTAATTTCTATGGAAACAGGGGAAGCTATTCCTTACTCATTAGATAAATTACAAGATAGAGGTACTTTCTTTGTAGATCCGGGAGAGAAAATCTACGGAGGACAGGTGATCGGGGAAAATACGAGAGCAGATGATATGGTGATTAACGTTACTAAAACTAAAAAACTGACAAATGTAAGGTCTTCCGGTACAGATGATAAAGCTAGAATTGTTCCGGCTAAGAAATTCTCTTTGGAAGAAGCCTTAGAATATATTCAAAAAGATGAATATGTAGAGGTTACACCGAATTCTTTGAGAATACGTAAAATCTTATTAACAGAAAGTGATAGAAAACGTGCCGGGAATGCTGCATTAAGCGGTAACTAAAATATAGAATAAATTTTAATAAAAAATCCGTTTCAAATTTGAAACGGATTTTTTATATTATTTTGCTCAGAGCAAAGTTTTTAAATACTATTTTTCTTTCATCGGAATTTCTCGCATAAGTTCAGGATCCTGAGCGGCCTCTGCTCCTACGCTATCTACCATTGTTCCTTTCACTCCATCATTTGCCTCTATAATATACAAAATCATATTATCTTCAGGGCTCGTCATTCCTTCAAAACGGAAATCAGCAATAATCAATAATTCTTTAGGCTGATAGTTCTTATCTTTCCCATAAGCGATAATTTCCCCATCTTTTGTATCAAACTGAGTAGTGTATCCTTTTTTTAAAAAATAATTCTGTGCTTCTGAAAGTGTATCAAAACTTAACTTATTCATTTTTTCCATAATCTTTTTATTTAAAAAACGTCAAAAATTATACCTAAAAATTTTCACACGATAATGTAGATTAAAACATAACTAACTCATTGTTCATTTTGTTTGAAATAAGAATAAAACCTTATTGTTTTTGTAATAAAACATATTCTGCTTTCGCAGACTTTCCCTCAAAGAGAAAATTAGAATAGTAGCAGAGGTTAAATTACTTCCAAAATAGTCCCTGAGGAAAGTCTTCTGAAGACTTGGAAAAGGAGTATGTGATATCGGAGAGCACTCTCGAAAAATATCATAATGCACAACGGGTATAAAGATGTCAAGAAAAGAAAATTATAGAAGAAACTAAAGCTCATGAAAAGTAAAAATAAAACAGGTGGATCCAGAAACGAAAAGTTAAGCGAAGCAGATGAGATTTCTATTTTACAGAAACAAATTAAAATACGTAGAGATGGCACAGGACAATTCTCTGAGTAAGGCAGAAGCGAGATAGCAGAAAATGAATTAAATCAAATTGAAGTTATAGAAAAGTTTTTGCCGGAGCACTTACCTGAAGAGGATGTTGTAGCAAGAAATAACTAAAATTATTGAAGAATCCAGAGCTTCTGAAATGAAGGGTATGGGAAAATAATGAAGTTAGCTAATGAGCGTTTAGCAGGAAAAGCATACAGAAAAGTAATTGTAGATGCTGTGAAAAAACAGCTGGATAAATAAAATATTTCTTGATAAAGAGATATTTTGATAGTCTTCCACAAAATGAATAAATTAAAAAGCAAAGCTTAGATTTTATAATCTGAGTCTTTTTTTAATAAGCATATATTGATTTAAATCGGTAATTTATTAGGTTGCTTTTAGTAGATATACCGTTAAGAACTTCTATTTTCATATGAGTGAATACCGAGTCTCACCAAAATCATATGTTTTAAAAGTTCATTTTTGTCTATCATATCATGTAATGTTTTAATTTAATAAAGAAAATTATACAGTATCAATTTTCTAAAATAGAAAAGAGTTGGGAAAAAACCCAACTCTTTATATTAAAAACAGTTTTATGGTCTGCTTATAGATTTAATCATTATCCTTAACTAATCTAACGTACATTCTATATTTCTGAGCGTCTATATTTCTTTCTATTCCGGTTCTCTTAGCAGAAAATGCTCTCTGATAATTTCCTTTTGATCTGAAAGAGGTTTTTTCCGTAGAAGTCCAAATATAAGTATATGCTCCCTCGCCTTTAAAGCCTCCATTATAAGAAGCATCTTTGTAGTAACCCCCATATTTTATTGAGGTTTTTATTTCATTTGTAGGTTTTACTCCTGGTGCTTGATACGGCTGATCTAAAGCAATAAACTTGTTCATTGTGTTTCCCCTATTTTTGTACCCGGTTGTGTTAATTTGTCCATCTTCCATGCCACTAAGCTTTTCTAATTTTTGCCAATCTTCATCTGTAGCAACATGCCATCCTTTAGGTACGATATCTTTAAAAGTATAAACATTATAAAGTACGCCGTATTTACTGTAATTAGGAGAAGCCATTAACTCTTCTTTATTACTTGGGTTCTCAACCTCATATACAGAGCATATTTTCATATTGCCTTCAGAATCTTGCTCTTGCACGTAAGGAATATATGCAAGGTTTTCTGCTAACCATGTAGTCCCGTTTATTTTCACAGTTTTATAAACTTTATTATCTCGTTTGTCTTCCCAAGTTCCTTCTTCTATGGTGATGTTTCCTGTAACAGGAAGAGCTTTTGTGGTAATTTTAAATACTTTACTTTCAGCTTTTCCTCCGCTTTCGTCTTTTGTTACAACTTTTGCCCAGTAATCAGTTTTGTAATCTAACCCTGTTGCTGTATAAGTTAACTGAGTAAGATTAGAAGCTTTTATATCATCATTTGTAAATGTATTGTTTGTACTTAGATAAAAATCATATATTAATTTTTCATCTCTTAGTGTCCCGTTTTCGGAGATTCTATCAGGATCTTCTGAAGCTTTCCATTCAAAAACAACGGTTACTTTATCATCTGTAAAGGTTTGTTTGGGCATATCCTTTATTTCTGCCGGAGTAGGAGGAGTGTTTGGTGTTGTAAACATAAATATTTTACTTTCCGCAACCACTTCTTTTCCTTCCATGGCTTTTACTGTCCAATAATATTTTCCGTTACCTTTAAGATTAGTCAATTCTATTTCTGTTTCTTTTATATCTGTTTTAAATGGTGTTGAAAATTCATCAGAGCCATTTCTAAGGAATACAGTATAAGTAACATCTTTATTATAAACAGAATTTCTTTTCACCTCCCACTTAATTTTAGTATGGTTTGTGTCTAAAGTGGCTTTATTTTGAGGCTCTAAAAGAGTTATTTTTAAATTTTCATCTATTGTTGTAAAGTTTTGTACTTCTGATTCGCTTTTGTTTTTTTTCTTATCATAAGCTATAACTTTCCAGTAGTATTTGGTGGCTCTTTCTAAGTCTATATTATTGAAAGCATAGGACAGCTGATGAATATCTATAGCTTTAAAGATATCATCTCCGCTGAAATTCTCACTTTTAGATACATATATCTCGTAAGTGACAGCTTCTTTTTCAGGATCTACACTTTCCTCCCATTTAAAAGTTGGTTTTGTTTCAACTTCCATTGCACCTTGTGCAGGGGTTGTTAATTTGGGTTTAGAAGGTGGTTGGTTTTCTGCAGGTGTTTCTGTGGAGTCTCCACAAGAATAGATAGCTATAATAGCTAAAATACCCATTAATAATAGTTTTAAATTTTTCATATTCATATTTTTAGTTATAAAATTATTTTAATCTTGTATAGAAGTAATCTTCTTTTGGGTTTGCTTGAGAGATGAAATCCCAATCTATTTGTCCGGATTCTATTGTTCGTTTAATATACCAGCCTTCTTGATTACATATATAGCTTACTAAATCATCAAACTTAGGGTTGCCTTTTATTGATTCGATGATAGGTTCTGCTTTCTCTCCTTTTTTAGGCACGCATATATACCCTTCTTTTCTTTTGAATCTAACTCTGTCTTCTTTTAGTTTCTCTATTTCTAAAGGGATAAAATAGAAATAAAACTGGTCTACTTCTTCAAAAGAGAATAATAATCCATCTCCTAATTTATCTCCTAATTCATAGTCATGATTGTACGAGTCATCTAAAACAGGGTTACCGTATTTATCAAAAAGAGGAATTCTTTGGTTATAATCTGTCACTATCACCATTCCTTTAATCTTTGGAATAGCTTGTCTCATTGCTTTATATTTTTGACTTGGCTTTCCGAAACTGGCTTTCATCCAAAGGGCATAGTTGTCTTTAAACTCATCCACAACACCGGGAACATAATATACCGGTAAATCTGTGCAATAAATATATCCTTGCAAGTCACTTCCGGCTATTTCGTATCGTTTTTTTGCAGTATTATATGTGAAGAATTGTATCTCATGTCCGTTTATCTTTATTGGCGTGCTTAAGCCCATTTCTGTATGTGTAAAGTAGAGCATTTTTCTTCCTTGTGAGAATTGTCCTTTATAATTAAAAGCATAATCTCCAACTCTTGCAATGGAGCTTAAATCTAACCCTATTGAAACAGGAGATTGTTCTGACGCATCCTCTAATCCGGCTGTAATCGCCACATTCATATATCTTGCGGTTCTTTCTTGGGCTAAATAATTTATAAATTCTTGAATTTTTGCAAAGTCTTTATATTCTTCTTTAGCTTTTTTCAGAATTAATTTTCCTTTATAATCTTTCCCTTCTAATATAATTTCATTTTTAGCATCATTTATAGATCTAAAATTGAACTCAATATCTCCACCATACCCATTTGGTGCTTTTGGATTAGGGTAACTAAATATAGTTAAATTCTCATTAAATGTATTAAATACTAATTCAATGTCACCTTCTGCCATAAGTTTATATTCACTGGTTATAGGTGTTTTTAAATCCGGGGAGTGGAATTTAACGGTATTGTCTTCAGAAAAATAAACTATTTGGTAAGACATGTATTCTACATTTGCACCCATGGAATAACTCATTTGCCAACCATACGGAGCATCTGTAAGGGCTTCTTTATAATCTTTTAAAGTTGCTCGAACTCTCTCATCAGGTAACTTGTCGAATTTATTGTCAAAATCATTATCCTTGCAAGAGAAAATTACTAAACTCAAAAAAAGTAATGTTGTTATTTTAGATAAATGTTTCATAATTTAGTCTTTGTTTTTAGAGTTTTCTAATATTAGCTCGTTGGTGGCTTCTTCTATTTTTCCTTGTAGTTTAAATAAATCAATGTCCCATACGTCTTTATAGTAATTGTTTACTATATTGATTTTTTTAAGCATTATATCTAATCCTATAGGAGCAGCTTGGTCTTGAACCAGTTTTAAAGAGCCGTCACTTTTTTGTTGTGTAGAAATACCAAACATATATAGCTTTAACTGAAAATCAGAGAGTTTTTTTGTAACTATTTCTCCTGTAATTATTCCGTATTGGTCTTTTTCCGGAACATTTTTATCTACCGGGTTATTACTGTTTTGTACTGTAGATAAAATTGTAGCTACAACTTCCACAAAATCCTCATATTCATTAAGCATACTGTAGGGGGAAATAAAGCCTAAGGTATTTGCTTGCTGTTCTGAAAAGTTATACCAAGCTCCTGTATATCTCCCTTTAGATAAAGCTCTATAGTCTGGGCTAAAGGCAACTTTTTGGTGTAAAATATGAGAGAATTCGTGGTGCATTGTATGGAATGAACTTGTCATTTTATCTAAGTCTAAATTATCAAAAGAGTCCACATCAAATATGGTGATTTTTCTACCGCCTTCTGCTAATCCCAAAGTTTTTGTTCCGTCCTCGTTGTACTGAGGCGTTCCCACCAAATAAATTAATTTAGGAACATAAGTTTTAATGAATTTTTCTCCACCCACTTCTTCATAAGGTTTAATCCATATTTTATAAAGGGCTTTCATAAACTGTTCTGCCTTTTCCTTTCTTGGAGGTGTAACATGGAAAGAGTTGTCTATTTCTGAATCATCCCATTTCCATTTTACCTCAATATTATAAGGTTTTGTAAAGGTATCATAAAGCCATTGATCGAAATCGCTTTTATGAGTATCTTCAACATAGATTACGCTTTCGTCTCTTATTTCGTCGTTGTTATTACAAGTAATAAGCGTGAATGTGAGAGCAATTAATGTTATTTTATATAATGTTTTCATGTTAAGTTTTTTATCTTGGGTTGGCTTCTATTCCTTGTGCTTGTGCACTTGTAGGTATTTGTAATTCTCGTCTGTTATCCCCCGGCTCTAAAACTATCGGTTCTTTTTCTTTTATATGAAAATGTCTTACCGGAGTATTAAAGCGTTTATGATCAAACCAGCGCATTCCTGTGTAATAAAACTCTTTTCTACGTAAATCATAAAGACAGTTTAAATAAATTCTTTGTTTATCTGATATCGTATAAAAAGGATTTAATTTATAATCATAATTAGCATCAAAATATTCTTTTTTTATCTTCTCAAAAGTAACTTTATACTTATCAGGATTATAGTTTTTAAGGCGTTTGCTTAAGTAGCTATCTAAGTCCTTTTCTGCAACGTCATAATTATTCAGCATTACATTAGCTTCCATTCTTAAGAATAAGGTTTCTTCTATTTCAATCAAAGGATTCATGATCATATAATAACCGGTGCTACTATTGATTCCATCTTTTTCTTGATGGTATCCCCATTTCACGAAAAAGATATCCGGTGCACTACCATATAAATTCCAAATCCAATCTCCTCCTACAAAAGATTTTCTAAATACAAATCTGTAAAACTCAACACTCATACCTTGGCGATTTCTTCCGTAAGTATATACAAACCAGTTGCTGTATTGTGGTACAACTAAAAGGTTTGCGTTGTCACTGGTTTTGCTCCATTCTAAAATAGCCTCATTTATATCCATTTTAGAGTATTTTCCGGTTAAATCTCTTAATTGATTTGCCGGAGTGTCTGTCAGCACTAAATTAGTGTATTCTAAAACCTTGTCAAACTTACCAATGATGCTGTAAAAACGAGCGGCAAAAGTGTTTGCAGCAGCTTTATTCCAGTGGAGCTTTTTATTTTTATAGATATTGTCATCAATATACTTAAGGCCTTCGGTAAGATCTGATTCTATGTTTTTATAAACGCTTTCTACAGTTCCTCTGTGATACTGAACGGTTACTTTTGTTTCAGGTTCTGTAACGTATGGAATTCCTAAATCAGTTTTTGCTGTTTGCGGATTATAGGACTTACTCCAAAGGTTTACTAACATAAAATGGCAGTAGGCTCTGGCTACAAGAGCTTCGCCGTAATAAGCTTTTAGGTTGTCTGGAATTTCTCCGTTGGTTTTGTAAGCATCTATAGCTTTTAATGCATGATTGATTTGCTTTATTGCCTCATAACAACCGTTCCAATAGCTTTCCGGGGAATCTTGTGAGGTTAATCTGTGCTCTCCCCATGCATAGGCATCTTCTAATATGGTGTTTTGTCTGGCACTTCTTGTTTTTTCTGTTGCGTTATCGCTCATCCCATAACAAAACATTTGGTGATTTTGAGCAGGATAAGCATAGGTAAGTAATTCTCCTATTTTTTCCGGAGAATCTATTACAGCTCTATCATCCGGCATTTTTTCTAAAAAATCATTGCAGGAAAAAAGAAAAGATAGGACTATAAAACTATATATATATTTTAAAAATTTCATTCTTCTGTTTTTTTTATAATTTAATTATAAACTTATTCTTAAACTTAAAGTATATTGTCTCGCTATCGGCAAAGCAACACCACCGGTTCCGAAGAATTCAGGGTCTTGTCCATTTAGTGCTTTGTCCGAGTAAAGTAAAAATAAATTTGTCCCGGAGAGCTTTAAATTTGCTCCTGAAATTTTAACTTTTTCCATCCATTTTTTTGGTAAGTCATAAGATAAAGAAACTTCTTTTAATCTTACAAAATCACCTTTGGCTACTCTTTCTGTTGAGTAATTATAAGCGTTGTAAGTTGCCTCTATACTACGTCCATACTTGTCGTAAAGTTTTTTACTTAAAATAGTAGGAATATTTGTAGTGTTTTCATCTCCGTATATTAACCAGCGATTTTTAAAATCTCTTGGCATAGCATCTAAATCACTATAACTTGCATGAACGCTAGGGTAAATTCTTATCATGTTTCCTAATTGATAGGTAACAAACACATTTAAAGCAAGGTTTTTATATTTAAATTTATTTGATATACCTCCTGTAACTTTAGGGTCTACGGTTCCTTCATATTTTAAGTGAGAAACTTTAATGTCTTGAAAGAATATGTTTTTTGTCACATTCCCATCTACATCATAATAGGTAGGGATACCTTCATTTGTTAATCCTGCAAAAGGAATTGAGTAAATACCACGAACGGGGCCTCCTAATTTAGCTGCACCTTCTGCTCTTGTTAAATTCAAAATACTTGGCTGACCGTATAGTTTAGTAATTTCATTTTTGTTGTAAGCAAAAGTCATATCTGTAGTCCAAGAGAAATCATCAGTTCTTATGTTTCTTGAATTTAAACTAAATTCAACTCCTTTTGAGTCCATATTGGCATAGTTTGCTAATTTCCAAAGCTCTCCACCGATTCCACTTGTTTTTATTGCTGCAATTAAATCAAATCCTTTTCTTTGATAAATATCTGCACTAATACTTAGTACATTATTGAATATACCTAAATCTACTCCTAAGTTAGCTTCGTATTGTTTTTCCCATGTTAGGTCAGAGTTTTCTAAACTTCTAACTCTTAATCCGTTTTGCACTTCGTCCGGGAAAGGAGCTATTGTGATTCCGCTTCTGAAAACAGCTCGGCTATTAGTAGCGGGCCCCATACTTGCTGTTAATCCGTAAGTTGCTCTAATGTTTAGGTGAGATAGCCAATCTATGTCATGCATAAATTTTTCATCTTTAACATTCCAGCGTCCACTCACATTCCAAGTTGGCAACCATCTGGAGTCTTTAGAAATACCTAATTTATTACTACCGTCTAAACGAGCTGTAGCATTGAAAATATATTTTCCTTTATAACTATAAGCCCCATTTATGAAAAAGGCAGCGAATCTGTCATAAGAATTTGATATTCCAAAATAAGGGAATCCGGCTTGTGTTAATTTCTTAATGATATTAGGGTCTGTAAATACTGTATTTCCTTTATTATACTGAATTCCGTACCCCTCAAAACTGGATAAGTTTCTATCAGAAGATCTTACTTCTTGACCCAAAATTGTATTAATGTTATGGTCTTCATTAAAGGTGTTTCTGTACTCTAAAATGTTTCTTAAATAAAAGTTTTTAAGCATATGATCATCTCTATTGTAGAATCCTCCGTAAGGTAAAACTACAATAGGTTCATTATTTGGGTTTTCAGGATCTTTCCATAAATATCCGTTGTCTTTAGCTATTGTAGCGTCTTCATTTGCTCTATAAGATTTAGCTACGTTAGAATTTGCTGTAATTTTATGTTCATTAGTACTTTTTACGTATCTTATATTTCCTACAAAAGAGTAAGTTAATTTCGGGGTGATTTTATAATTTAAATCTCCCTGAATATTTAAGTCTAAAACATTTAAGTCTACATAATTATTTTTAAACTCCTCCAAAATATTGAATGGAGCATAATTCATTCTGTTATATCTGTAAGAGCCGTCAGGATTATAAGGGACAATTGTTCTACTCGTATTCAAAGCATAAGAGAAAGGATTTATATCAAACTCTCTGCTATAAGTTCCATTAATTGCATCTACATCTCTACTGAATGTTCCCGGAGCTTTCTGTTCCCGGTAACTTCCTTTGGTAGATATACCTACATTTATATTATCAGATAAATTAAAAGTTCCTTTCATATTTATGGTGTATCTGTTTACCTTATCAGCAATAGACCAACCTTCATCATGCAAGAAACTTGTTGATGCGTAAAATTGAGAAGTCTTTGAACCTCCTTTAAAACTAACTGAGTGGTTTTGTTGTAAGCTATTTCTAAATAACAAATCAAACCAATCAGTGTTTACTTTTTCATAAATTCTAAGATAATCAGCTCTTGCTTCCGCTGTGTTTTCTAAATTATAACCATTCCCTTTATAAGTGTTGATGTCATTATATACTTGAAAATAAACACCTCCATCTTTACTTCTCATCATGTCTGAGTGGGTTAACCAACCTTTTCTTTCCATTTCTCTGAAGATAGACATTTGGTCTTGAGAATTTAATATATCATATTGCCTATAATTTGGTCTTAATTTTACGGTCAATTCTGATTTCACATCAATACTCATCTTTCCGCTTGTACCGTTTTTGGTAGTTATTACAATGACACCGTTCATTGCTCTTGCTCCGTACAATGCAGTAGCAGAAGCATCTTTAAGAATTTGGAAACTCTCAATGTCTTCAGCATTTAACCCTGCAACGGAACTACTTATTAAAGTTGAGATGTCTCCTGAAGAAAGTTGATCCGGACTTACGTCTATAATGTCTTCTAAAACAACACCATCTACAACCCAAAGGGGTTTTGTGTCTCCATATATAGATGAAGCTCCACGTATTCTAATTTTGGGAGCTGCACCAAAAGATCCAGAAACGCTCTGAACGCTAACTCCGGAAACTTTCCCTTCCATCATTCTACCTACATCCACAATGCCATCTATTCTGGCATCGTCTCCTGTTATTTTAGTTGCAGCACCGGCGAATAGTTTACGATCGGTTTTTTGGTAACCGGTAATTACTACATCTTTTAATTTAACTCCTGATTTTAATACTACGTTAATTTCAGAAGTTTTTTGTTTCACTTTTTTTGTTTCACTTTGTAAACCAACATACTCAAAAATAAGGTTATCATCCTGTTTCGCCTTAATTTCGTATTTCCCATTGCTATCAGTGTAAACGCCTTTTTTTTCAGCTCCTTCTACATACACATACGCATCAAAAACAGGGAAACCGCTTTCGTCTTTAACAGTTCCTTTAACTACTTTTTGTTGAGCTTGTAAAAAGCTAAAAAAGAATAGTAGAAAAGTAAAGGAACATAAAATTTTACTCCTCATATATTACTTTATGTTTAAATCTTAACTCGCAAAGTTAAGGAATAATGAATAAGATTAAAAGGCGTAAATTTTAATGTTCAAATAGCCTGATGTTTAGCTTTTGTTAAATTTGAATTATTTACAAAAGAAAGTTCTATTTACCTGTAATATTAATTATTTGTTAAACAAAAAAGAGATTAATTGTGAATCATCTGTTAATAGACTGCTATTTATATTCAAAAAAAATAAAAACATTATTTTATATTAGCCAACTCCCATGCGGTAGCAAAAATAAATTGTGTTCTTTTGGTCAATAATTCATAATTAATTTTGTCCGGAGTATCTGTTGGCTGATGGTAATCTTCATGAGTTCCGTTAAAATAAAAAATTACAGGAATTTTGTTTTTGGCAAAATTATAATGATCAGACCGATAATAAAATCTATTTGGGTCGTTTGGGGCATCAAATCTATAATCTAATTTTAGATTAAAGTTTTTATCATTTATTTGTTCAGAAATTAATTTTAAATTCTTATTAATTTTGTCAGAGCCAATCAAATATAAATAGTTGGGACTGTTTTTGTGTTCTTCATCTATCCTACCAATCATATCTATATTTAGATTAGTAACAGTTTTACCTAAACTCCATAGTGGGTTATCTGTATAGTATTTAGAGCCGTAAAGTCCTTTTTCTTCTCCTGTAAAATGTAAGAAAATAACACTTCTACGTGGAATAATTCCATTGTCTTTTGCTTTTTTAAAGGCTTTAGCAATACTCATAACTGCTACTGTTCCCGAGCCATTATCATCTGCTCCGTAATAAATTTTATTCCCATCAAACCCTAAATGGTCTAAATGAGCTGAGATTACAATAGCATCTTGTTTTTTATCGGAGCCTTCTATGTAGGCGATTACATTTCGCCCTCCGTTTGGTAAACCTTTAAAAACTCCTCCGGGAATTTTTTGATAATAATCTTCAGTTCCCGGAAGAGGTTTTATATTATTCTTCTCATAGAAGTTTTTAATAAATTCCGTTGCTTTCAGCTCTTGTGCCGTTCCTGCTTCTCTGCCTTTCATTTCTGCAGATGCAAACTCAAAAAGTAACGGTTTTAATTCGCTTTCTTTTATTTCTCCTATGTATTTATTTTCTACCGATTTTTCTTGTGCAGAAATGTTATTGTTGCATTTGCACCCTATCAATAAAAAAGCTAACAGACTTATTATTAAAAATTTATTCATTAAAATGATTATTTAATAATTTTCATTTCATTTATTAATCGTTTTGCGTTTGCATATTTATCTATCACAAATAAAATATAACGAGCATCTACCATAATATTTCTACAAATTTCAGGATCGTAATATAAATCACTCATAGTTCCTTCCCAAACACGGTCAAAGTTTAGCCCGATAAGGTTTCCATTGGCATCTAAAGCCGGACTTCCTGAGTTCCCGCCTGTTGTATGATTGGTTGCTATAAAGTTTACAGGCATTTTTCCGTTTTCGCCATAAACTCCGTAATCTTTTTTGTTATATAAATCAATTAATTTATCGGAAACATCAAATTCATAATCTCCGGGAACGTATTTTTCTATTACACCGTCTAAATAAGTTTGCGGTGCATATTTTACAGCGTCTCTTGGTTCGTACCCGTCTACTTTTCCGTAAGTTACACGTAACGTAGAATTGGCGTCAGGGAAGAATGTTTTTTCATCTTTCATGAAATCCATTTGAGCTTTCATGTAAGCCTTCATTTTCGTATCGATCTTCTCTTGCAAAGCAATTCTTGGTGCAGAAATTTGAGTATAATATACATTTGCAATATCTCCTACTTTCTTAACCAATATGTCTTTCTTTAATAGATTTAAAAATTTAGTTTGATCTTTTAAAACACTTTCATCTTTCTGCAAATCAGATAGAAGAGGAGAATTCTTAATATCATCTTCTGTGATTTCAAAATTATTTAAAGCAAATTGCTTCGGAGTTTTATTTTTATATAAATCCCACATTTTTAAAGCAACCTCTTTTTCTAAATCAGGATTGTAATTTTTGTAGATATCAGAAATATCTTCTGTTACATTATTATAGAATTCAGATGTAAGGGTTCCTCCTTCTTGTTTTTTTAATAAATTATTAGCCATTAAGGCCATTCTAAATAATTGAGAATTTCTGTAAATCGCTTCCCCAAAAACATCTGCACCTAAATTATAAGGCTCTATTTGAGTATTTAAGGCATTTAATTCTTTTAATAAAGTTGGATATTCTGCACATCTTCGGCTTCTTTCCAATTTGCAATTCTCATTTATTTTAGCCAATAATTTAGCCTCATAATCTTTTTTAATTTTTACCGCACCGGACTTTTCAATTCCTTGGTTTTCTCCTATCCATTTTTTCCAATAGTTTGCAATTCGGGCATAAATAGATGCATACTGAATCTTTGTTTTTTGGTCAGCTCGCATATATTTATCCATGATTTTAAGAGCATTATCTCTTATATCAATTTTTGCAGGATTTAAAACTTCCACTGTTTGCTCTATAAATGATGCCGGTAAATACTCGTCTGTTCTTCCCGGAAAACCAAATACAAAAGTAAAATCACCCTCGTTTACACCTTTTATATTTACAGGTAAAAAATGTTTTGGCTTGTACGGAACATTATCTTTTGAATATTCTGCTGGGTGATTATTTTTATCGGCATAGATTCTAAACATAGAGAAATCCCCTGTATGTCTTGGCCAAACCCAGTTATCTGTATCACTACCGAATTTCCCGATACTACTTGGTGGAGCTCCTACCAAACGTACATCTTTAAAGGTTTCTGTTACAAATAAATAATATTTATTTCCTTTATAAAAAGGTTTAATTTCTACCTCTTGCCAAGGCTTTCTTGGGTATTCTTTTTCGATTTTTGCAATAACTGATTTTCTTAATTTAGCCAAAGCCGCATCGCTGGTTTTTACAGCAGTTTCGTCTTCGATTTGCTGAGTTACGTCTTTTATATCTACGATGAAAGTAGCGGTTAAGCCTGGATTTGGTAATTCATCTGCTTGAGTTTTTGCCCAAAAACCGTCTTTTAAATAGTCATGTTCTACACTTGAGTGTGCTTGAATTTGTCCATACCCACAATGATGATTGGTTAATAATAGACCTTGGGGTGAAATAACTTCAGACGTACAACCTCCACCAAAGTGTGCAATAGCATCTTTTATACTCGGAGCATTTGGGTTGAAAATATCTTTTTGATTAATTTTCATTCCCATTTGTTTCATTTCTTTTTCATTAAGTTCATTGGGAATCCACATCCCACCGCCTGTTTGGGCGTAAGAAATTCCGACTAATAGTAGACCGACTAATGTTGCTTTTATCTTATTTTTTATCATCTCGTTTAATTTACTTTTCAAATATAATGATATTTTATTATTTTAATTTATTTCTTAAAAAAAGACTGTTTGAAATTAAAAAATATGAAGTATTTGAAAAGCAAATTATAAAAAAACTTTTTGCCAACTAAATATTACTTCTTACATTTGTGCCACTATCATTTACTAAATGAATAACACACAAATAAATACAAACTTTAACACTTTAGATTTGCACAGTTGTAAAAATTGTGTAAACACACACACACACACACACACACACACACACACACACACACACACACACACACACACACACAGAATAATCAGGCGTGTGCGTTAGTTTATAGAACATTTTCAAAATATACAAGAGTGCTGAATAAATTTTCAGCCAAAAAAATAAGTCGTAATTCCCTTTTGGGAGTTACGGCTTTTTTCGTATTTTTTATTTTGGGATTAACTTCTCAAGAGTTTAAAAATAACATTTGTTTTTTCAATCAATCAACCGAGTTAAGTTTTAAAGTAAACTGTTTCTTATACTCGGTTGTCTGCCTGTTCCTCTTTGTGTGTGTTGGGGGAGCAGGCTCTTTTTTTAAAATAAAAATTAACAATGGAAAATTAAAAGATATAACACAGATCATTGCGAGAGATTGCTTCATTCTTCGCAATGACTTGAAAACAAAAGAAACAATTAAAATTTAAGAATTATGAAACGAGTATTTACAACATTAGCAATTGTCTTAGCTGGTGTAACATTTGCACAGGTAGGCATTAACACAGAAAATAATGGAGACATAGCTCCTGATGCAGTATTTCATGTGAAAAACAAAACAGGAGAAAAGAAAGGCGTAGTATTACCGTCTGTTTCTCTAAACAGTAGAACTGAAGTATTAAACGGAAGTGCAAATACAGCAGGACTGTTAGTATGGAATGACGGAAGCGGAAGTGTAACCCCAGCAGGTTATTACTATTGGAATGGAACATCATGGGCAAAAGTAGGAAATGCAATAGGAGCTGTTTATGAAAAAGTAAGAGTATTTAGAGGACCTACTTTTTCAGCTTCAGACATTCAACCGGATGATCATATAATTGCTTTTACAGATGCAGAAGGATTTGCTATGCCAGTCGTAACTGATGAATATAAAAACAGAACTATTTGTATAAGAAATACAACGACAGCCCCTGAAGGTACAGGTGCAAAACAAGTAATAATTACTAATGTATTTGCGGGAGGACAAACGATTAATGCTGGTTTTACCAGATGTTATACTTCTTTTCAAGATACAGATGATCAATGGAAATGGATTTCTACTGCATTATAATAAACAATAAATAAAATAAAAATGAAAAAATATATCATCATAGTATCACTTTTAGGTTTGGTATCCTTACCTGAAGTGAAAGCACAGATAAAAACAAATGCAGTTGTAAGAGCCGATATAGTAAATCAAAATCCGTTTATAGATGCCTCCTCTCAATCGGCTTACCCAAGTGTGGGAAAAGGAATCGTATTTCCAAGAACAAACTTAACTACTTTTAAATTTAAAACCGATTTATTTGACGGATTAGGGTTAATATTTCCCACCGCTTTTGACGGGATGTTGGTTTACAATACCCATGTAGAAGAAAATGCTACGATAGATGATCCTGCCACAGGAAGCTATACGTTAGATTTAAAAGAAGGTTTTTATTATTTTAGTAATCCTACGGGAAACACCTCAGGGAATTTAGCCGGTGGAAGATGGAAGCCTCTTGGTTCAGGAGCGAACATATCGAGTTTCTACAGCCAAAACGGAAAACTTTCAGGAGACAGAGAGGTAAACTTAGACAATCATAACCTAAACTTTACAGGAGGAAATGTAGGGATTAATACCGCTACGCCAAAAGCCACTTTAGACATAGTAAAAGGCTCTAATGGCTTAAATGGAATTTTAATTCCAAGATTAACTACCAGCGAACGTGAAAGTATGAATAATAAAAGTCCTGATACAGGGTTACTTATTTATAATACAGACAGAGAATGTTATGAGTCTAATATCGGAACACCTACTAAACCTCAATGGGATTGTGTGGCAATGCAGGGACAAACACAAAAAATATTTATTAAACCTCATTCAGTAGAAGGTACTTGGGTGTCTGAAAGAAATAATAATCCTGAAACTAACAAGATAAAATTTAAAATCATCAATAAATCTGCACAGGCTTTAAATAATATAGATTTTAGTTACGTACAATTAATTACCGGATGTTGTGCAGATGTATTAGAAGGTCAAAACAATGATGTTACTATTCCTGCACAAGATTCTGTTATCTTAACTTATAAAGTAGGGGGAGATGTATGGGCTGACCAGCTTCAATTTTTATTAGCTTATGATCAAAATATAGAAGGAGTATTAACTATCAACGGGACAGATACAGGTAGTTATGACTCTAATACAGGAACTTATCAAGGAAATGGAGGAACCGCTACTATAGGAGAATATACACATAAATTATTTTCTGTAAATGAAACAGTGGAAAACACAGAAGTAAATAAAGAAATTACTATAACTAATGAGTCTCCTTTAATTATAGAAATACCTTATACCAATGGTTCAGGAAATTATGAGAGTGAAACCGTAGAGTCTCCATCTTTTATGGATAAAGCAGGAAATCCAAGACAATTAGAATTGACTGTGCCCGGAGGATATTTTGGTAATACTTTAGGTACATTGAAAGTAACTATAAAACCTAAAGACGGACAACCTTTAACTTTACCACAAACACAATTAGAAGGTAACTTATCTATTGTAGATATTCCTATCAATATCAATGGTCAGAATAAAGGAACTTTAAAATTATTGGCTTATGGAGGAATAAAAGACCGCCATTTTGGAGATGGAGAACATGACTTTGTTTATACAGAAGTTACAGCAGAAGATGGAACTACTTGGCTAAATAATAATTTAGGTGCTGAATATTCCAATATTCATTCTGATGTTTTTGACCCGACAAAACAAATTCAAGGTATAAATGATTTAAATGGAATAGGAAGCACTTTTGAAGTAGGACGTGCTGCTGACGGACATGAAATAATGATTATTGAAGACGGTCAACGCAAAAATAAATATGAATACACAACAGAGTTAGCAACTTCTTATCAACCAGCTACCAAATTAAGAATTGTAAATCCTAAACGTAATTTGCCTAATATAAATGAAAGAAAATATGATTGGGTAGAAGAATCTTTATATCCTGTACCGGTTAACATGCTTTGGGCTAAAGATGGTGAAAATAATCCGTGTCCTACCGGATATGAAGTGCCGACGAAGAGCCAACTAAATAGTATTGTTCGTTATACTACCGTGAAAAATAAAACAGGTTTATTCCAAGGGAAGTTAAAATTAATTGATGACACATGGAGTAGAGAAACAGGATATTGGAGAATAATGGCTAACAATAGTATGATAAGAGTATTTCCGACAGGAAATAACTTTAAATATATTCGTTGCAGAAAAGCACAATAAAAATATAATTACTTAAAATAATAATAATTCTATATTAAAGTAGTATTTATATTAAAAGGGTAGCTTCGGCTACTCTTTTTATTTATAGGTATTAGAAAAACTACTTTATATTTTTTCTAAAAATAGTTTTTTTAATTTGTTTGCAGTAGGGATTGTAGTGAAAATCCTTTTCAAAAAGAAAATTTCTTTATAAAAACAAACTACTGCAAGAGCGACGTAAGAAGCTACTTGCAGTAGTATTGTTTTTAAATTTTCTTTTAAAAGATTGTAACGGAAAGCCCGTTAAACTGCCCTTTATATTTTATTGTTCTAATTCTTTTTCTAATTCAGGAGTAACTTCCATTGTGGAATAAACATTTTGAACATCATCATCTTGCTCAAATCTATCTATTACGTCTAATATTTCTTTTGTTTCTTCAAGCGATAATACTTTTGTGATATTCGGGATTCTTTTTAGCTCCGCATTTTTCACTTCAATACCTAACTCATCTAATTTATGAGAGAGGCTTCCAAAATCCTCAAATTCAGAATAAATAAATAGTAAATCTCCTTCTTCTTCTATTTTCTCTGCTCCACCATCTATTAATTCTAACTCTAATTCTTCGGCATCTATTTTTACATTCTCTTTTTCTACTGTAAAAACTCCTTTCCTATCGAACATAAAAGCCAACTCTCCATTTTTTCCTAAGTTTCCTCCTACTTTGTTAAATATTGCTCTAACATTGGCTACCGTTCTATTGTTATTATTTGTAGTACATTCTACAAATATTCCGATTCCATGAGGGGCGTATCCCTCAAAAGTTATCTCATCATAAACTTCAGCATCTGCTCCGGATGCTTTTTTTATAGCACGTTCTACATTATCCTTTGGCATATTTACACCTTTGGCATTTTGCATTGCTCTACGTAGTGCAGGGTTAGAATCAGGATCCGGGCCTCCTTCTTTTACTGCCATTGCTATTTCTTTCCCTATTCGTGAGAATTGTTTTGCCATTTTGTCCCAACGGGCAAACTTAGCTGCTTTTCTATATTCAAATGCACGTCCCATAAAAAATTTAAATTTGAGCAAAAATAAAAAATTTATATCTAATTTGAATTTGTCTGCTTATAATTTTTTAAGTTATTTATTTTAAGTATAGATATTAATCAAATTAAAATGTTAACCTAAACTTAACATTAAGCTCCTTTATTCCTCTTTACTTTGCAAAAAATAAAAAATTAAGCATATGAATTTAAAGCTCAATGAGAAGTTTTTTACTGTACTTGCAGTTTCTTGCTCTACTCTAGCCTTTTCTCAGGTAACGACATCTGATTTACAAGGTAAAGTAACTGACAAAGATAATTTTCCTGTATCAGGTGCATTAATTAATATTGTACATGTCTCTACCGGAAAGGTATTTAATGCAGAAACTAACAGCAATGGTAATTTTTCTACAAAAAATTTACCTGCCGGGGGGCCTTACACAATAACTGTTACTGATGCCAGATACCCTGAGAAAACTGTAAGTAATGTTTTCTTAAAAGCAGGCGAAAATAATAGTTTAGACTTTAAACTAACTGACTCTGTTGACCTCCAAGAAATTGTTATTGTAGGAAAAGGGATTATCGATATTTCAGAGGATAGAAAAACACCTATTGCTTCTACTACTATTACAAAAGCAGAAATTCAAGATTTAGCACAAGGTAATGTGGATTTTACAGAAGCTATGTCAAATACACCAAATGTATATGTATCAAATCAATCCGGTGGATTTGGAGACTCAAAAATGTATACTCGTGGTTTTGATCAGTCTAATACAGCTTTCTTATTCAATGGGCAACCAATCAACGGAATGGAAGATGGGAAACTTTACTGGTCTAACTGGTCCGGGATGACAGATATCGCTAATGCTTTACAAGTTCAACGTGGTTTAGGATCTTCTAAATTGGCTATTTCTTCTGTAGGAGGAACTATTAATATTGTAACTAAAGCTACAGAAAAACGTAAAGGTGGATATATTCAATTTACTGCTGCAGATGATTATTATTTTAAAGGTGCTGTAGGATATAACTCGGGACTTAAGGGAAAATGGGGGTATTCCATTGCATTAAGCCATTGGCAAGCTGATAGAAATTATGCACGAGGAACCTACGGGAATGGACAAAGCTACTTTTTATCTATTGGGTATAAACCAAATGAAAATCATTTATTTAACTTCATAATAACAGGAGCCCCTCAATTACACGGACAAAATTATTCTAAAAGTGAAAAAGGTGCATTAAGCTACGAAACTTTTGGAAAAAAATGGAATCCTAATTATGGTTTTAAAAATGGAGCTGAATTCTCATGGAGACAAAATTATTACCATAAACCAATAATCAACTTAAACTGGGATTGGACAATGGATCAACAAACCTCTTTATCTACTGTGTTATATGGTTCTTTTGGACGAGGTGGAGGAACAGGTTCTTTAGGTAACACAAAAGCACCATTTGGAGATAATTCAACTTCTATAGATTACTTTAGATCAGGAGATTACTATAACATGGAAAATGGTGATTTTAACTTTGATAAAGTAGTAGAAAACAATAGAAAAGTAGCTGGTGGAATAGGTAGCTATAATAGAAAATATGGTGACGGATTAGCATTACGTGCTTCTGTAAATAATCACCAATGGTTTGGTTTAGTATCCAATTTTAATAAAGAATTCAACGATAATTTAACCTTTAACTTTGGAGTAGATGGTAGAATGTATCACGGAGATCATTTTAGACAAATAATAGATTTATTAGGATTACAAGGCTATAGAGATAATAATAACAGAGACGCCTCTTTAGGTGACAACGTAGTAAGCTCTACTTATAGTGCTACTCCATGGGCTGCTTTATTTAATTATGCAAAAGAAAACGAAAGAGTAGGATATGATAGTTCTGAAAAAATTAATTATATAGGAGCATTCTCTCAGTTAGAATACGCAAATGATATGTTCTCAGCGTTTTTCCAAGGTTCAATATCTAATCAAAGTTATCAACGATTTGAAAGATGGAGAGAAGTAGCCTCTTCCGATGTAATAACTAAATTAGGTTATAATGTGAAAGGTGGAGCTAGTTTTGCAACAAACGACAATAGTAGTGTATATGTAAATGCAGGTTATTATTCAAGACAGCCTTTCTTAGATAATATTTTTGAAAACAACACTAACAAACTAATTCCTAACGTAGAAAACGAAGAAATCACAGGTTTAGAGGCAGGATATAGATTTGAAACTAAAGCTGTTCAAGTAAATATTAACCTTTACTATACTAAATGGAGTAACCGTTTTATAAGCCAAGGTGTAAGAAAATATGTAGTGGGAACAAAAACATATTCTGATGCAACTGTTAATTATAGAGGATTAGCTCAATTACACAAAGGATTTGAAATAGATTTTAAAGCAAAACCTACTACTAATTGGGATATAAGCGGACATTTCACATACGGAGATTGGAATTATGATGGAGAAACCCCATTCCAAGTAGTTGAAGAAGCCTCAACAAACATAGTGGATCAAGGAAGTGCTGACCTTAAAGGGGTAAAAGTAGGAGAAGCTCCACAAGTTTCTTTCAATTTAGGTTCTAAGTTAAACATTGCTCGCAATTTGTCTTGGGATGCTAACATGAATTTCTTTGGTAAATTTTACGGATTTGTAAATACAGGAAAATTACTTGATGCAAAAAGAGAAGGAAAAGATTATAATGTAGATAAAATTAAAGACTATGTACTATTCAATACTGGATTAACATATAAAATCAAAATAGACGAAAGACAAGATATTCGTTTAAGAGGAAATGTACTAAATTTATTTGATACAACTTATATAAGCCAACAAGAACAATATGGTATTTTCTATGGTAGAGGAAGAACTTGGAGTGCTTCTATAAGCTACAACTTCTAAGAGTATTTATCATTAAAATAGTTAACTTAAATGGAATAGGGAGAACAGTCTCTCTATTCCATTTTTTAATTTATAAGGTTTTACTATATTTGATAAAAGATTTTAACATGCAAGAATATATTCAAACAAAAATAAAAGAGGGCGTTGCTTTCGTAGAATTTTTCAGTCCTAAAAGCAATTGTTTTTCATCACCTCAACTTAAATCTTTAACTAATGAAATTAATAAATTAAGTACAAATGATGAAGCTAAAGTTATCGTTCTACAAAGCAAAGGAGACCGTGTTTTCTGTGCCGGAGCTTCTTTTGAAGAACTACTAAAAATAGAAAACTACGATGACGGAAAAGAATTTTTCTCCGGTTTCGCAAGAGTAATTTTAGCCATGAGAAATTGTCCTAAATTCATTATTGGTGCAATAAAAGGCAAAGCTGTAGGAGGAGGAGTCGGTTTAACGGCTGCTTGCGATTATACGTTAGCTACTTATCAATCCGGAGTTAGATTAAGCGAACTATCTATTGGTATCGGGCCATTTGTAGTAGAACCCGCAGTGCGTAGAAAAATAGGGTTAAACGCTCTATCAGAACTTACTTTAAATCCAAAAGAATGGAAAACTGCATTATGGTGCAAAGAAAAAGGACTTTATCATCAAGTTTACAATACAAATTATGAATTTGAGAAAGGGTTACAAAAATTTATAAATCAATTAAAACAATACAGTCCTGAGGCAATGGCAGAAATCAAAAAAGTATTTTGGCAAGGCACAGAAAATTGGCATACAGAACTCTTTGAAAAAGCAGCTATCAGCGGAAAATTAGTATTGTCTGATTTTACAAAAGCTACTTTAAATAAAAAATAACATTCAAATTCTTATAAACAAAAGAGCCGCTATATAGCAGCTCTTTTTACGCTTATAAACATTTATTTATTCTCGAATATGCTCCGGATATTTTTCTCCGTTTTTTCCGTAGCGAATACGGAATTTCAATCGATTGACTAAGTACTGCATTACCGGAACAATCACTAACGTAAGGAATGTCGCGAAAATTAATCCGTAAATTACAGTTTTTGCCAATGGCCCCCAGAATAATACGTTATCTCCTCCAAGGTATATATTAGGACTATAATTACTTAACAACCCTTCAAAATCAATGTTTAATCCTATTGCTAACGGAACTAAACCTAATACCGTAGTAATGGCAGTTAATAATACCGGACGTAATCGAGATTCTCCTCCGTCAATAATGTTTTGTTTCATATATTTAATCGGCAACATCACATTTTCCGGGATTTGTAATTTTCGTTTGCTTCTGTCGGTTAATAATTGAGTATAGTCAATTAATACAATAGCGTTGTTTACTACAATTCCCGCTAAGGAAATAATTCCCATCATCGTCATTAATATGATGAAATCATCACCATTAACGATCAGCCCTAAAAATACACCGATAAAACTTAATAATACGGCACTTAAAATAATAACCGGTTTAGAAATGGAATTAAACTGAGCTACAATAATTAATAAAATTCCTGCCAGTGCCATTAATAACGCATTTACTAAAAATGACATATTTTCGGCTTGTTGTTCTTGTTCTCCCGTAAATCTGTAACTCATTCCTTCGGGTAATTCA
Organism: Weeksellaceae bacterium TAE3-ERU29; assembly: GCA_019218445.1. Taxonomy (GTDB): domain Bacteria; phylum Bacteroidota; class Bacteroidia; order Flavobacteriales; family Weeksellaceae; genus Ornithobacterium. Next base: position 26,322 of record JAHUUM010000004.1, read on the forward strand.
TAACCTGATTGTTTAAGTCTTGTTTTTATTTTATTTACCGTTTCCGTCGGATTATATCCGCTCAACATATTTGAATATATGGTGATCGTACGTTTAAAATCTTTTCTTACAATCTTAGAGAAAAGTTGATTCTTCTCTTTGCTCGTGATAGATGAAATTGGGATTTGCATCATCACGCCATTATTCGGATTTTTAAACGTTACCGGTTGATTAAGCACTACACTTTCATCATTACGTTGCTCTTTCTTCAATCGGATATTAATCGGATAATCTTCGTCGTCTCCTTCAGGGCGATATCGAGAAACCTCTACTCCATAAATAGATTGACGCAAAGTTCCTCCCACCATTTGATTAGTCACGCCCATAGAACCTGCCAAAGCTCTATCAACAGTTACTGTCAATTCAGGGATATCACGTGTTACATCAATTTTGAGCTGCTCTATTCCGGGAATTCCTGATTCCTGTATAAAGGTAATCATTTTCTCTGCCTCATCCATCATTAAATTATAGTCATCTCCTTGAATTTCAATATTAATTGGAAAACCTACAGGAGGACCATTGTTGTCTTTTTCTACAGTTACCGAAGCCCCCGGATAACCTTGTACAGCACTTCGCACTTGTTCTAATACGTCTGATGAAAGTACTCCTCGTCTATATTTAAATTCTCGCAATGAAACCGTCACTTTTCCTTTATGAGGAATGGCAGCAGAAGATCCCGCATCAGTTTGCGGATTCCCTGCCCCCGCCCCTACTTGCGATACAATAGATTCTGCCATGTAATTATAGGGTTTTCCGTCTTTTTCCTCGGTATATTGGTCTAATACTGCAATTACTTTTTTCTCAATATCCTCGGTTAAAGTATTTGTTTTTTCAATATCAGTACCTTCAGGGTATTCTATATATACCATGATCTGATTGGGCTCGTTTTCCGGGAAAAAGAGAACTTTTGGCTGAGTCACTGAAAATAAACCTATACTAAAGATAAACAGAAATACCATTCCTATCATAATGTAAACAGGTCGTTTTCTTTTCAATGTCCAAGTAAGAAATTCTCGGTATTTATGTTCTAACCAAAGTAATCCTTTTTCTTGAAACCAAATACTCATCGGGTATAAAGCATATTCATATACCCAAAGCATAATTCCAAAGAAAATTCCTAAGTTTCCTAAAACTCGAAAAGTAACTTTATCAAAATAATATCCTAAAATCAATAATAAAATTCCTGCACCTAATAAAATCAAAGAGTTTCTTACCAAAACTTTAAACTTGCTCGGCTGACTGTCTTCACTCTCGGTGTGCATAAATTCAGAAGTCAACATGGAGTTGATAATCAGTGCCACAAAAAGGGATGACCCTAATACAACCGAAAGGGTCATAGGGAAAACCATCATAAATTTACCCATTGTTCCCGGCCATAAAGCCAACGGAATAAAAGCGGCTAAGGTGGTAGCTGTGGAGGCGATAATCGGCCAAGCTATTTCCCCCACTCCTTGTATGGCGGCTTCTTTTCGAGTATAGCCTTTGTTCATTAAAGAGTACACATTTTCTACGACTACAATCCCGTTATCTACCAGCATTCCCAGTCCCATAACAAGTCCGAAAAGTACCATTGTATTAAGTGTTACTCCTAAAAAGTTAAGTATCATTAAAGACATCAACATGGATAAAGGAATCGCAATACCTACAAAACTCGCATTTCGTAAGCCTAAGAAAAACATTAAAACGCCAACTACTAAGATTACCCCAAATATAATATTATTGATTAAATCTTTTACTTGATTTTCAGTTTGGGGTGCTTGGTTATTTGTAATTCCAATCTCAACATCTGTTGGCAAATACTCCATTTTGGCTTTATCGATAACATTTTCCACCGCAGTTATGGTTTCAATCATGTTTTCCCCACTTCTTTTTTTGATATTCATCATCACTACAGGAGCTCCTAAGTTTCGGGCATAAGTAGTTTTTTCTTTTTCAACAAATCGGATATCAGCTAAATCTCCCAGATATACTAAGCCTCCCTCTTGTTTTACTACAATCATTGCTAATTGATTTGGGTCTGTAATCTCTCCAACCACACGAATATTTAAACGGTGATCATTATTAATCATAGTCCCTCCCGAAATCGTTTTATTATCTCCGGAAATGGTATTGGCTATATCATTAAAACTCACTTTAGCGGCCGTCATTTTATATAAGTCCAAAGCAATTTCCACCTCTTTATCATCTACTCCACGGATAGGTGCTTCTTTTACGGCTTGAATGTCTTCAAAATCATCTTTAAGTTGCTCTGCAAAATCATTTAGTTGTTGTAAAGGATAATTCCCTGAGACATTAATATTACAAATTGGAAACTCTTCGGCAATATTTAAATCAAATACATTCGGCTCTACTTTTGCTCCTGTGTCCATAAGCGGCCAGTCAGATTGTGCCTTTACTTGATCTATTTTATCTTTAACTTCCACTTTTGCTTTGTCCAAAGAAACTTTATCTTCAAACTCTACAATTGACATTCCGTAATCATTAAACGAAATAGATTGTATATCCTTAATTCCCGATATGCCTTTTATTTCTTGCTCAATGGGTTCAGTTATAAACTTCTCTACATCTTCTGCTGTATTCCCGGGATACACAGAAGAAATGTAAATCTTATTTTCTATTACTTCCGGGAAAGATTCTCTTGGCATATTAACAAATGCCATCAGTCCTGCAACTAAAATAATGGCAGTAATAACATAAACCGTAATTTTATTATTAATTGCCCATGTAGAAATCGAGAAACTTTTATCAATTTCATGGGTGTTTTCAGTCTTTTTATCTAAAGAATTCTTATTCATTATTTAGAAATTTTAACGTTATTTCCTTCTTCTAATTTAGAAGGAGCCTCGGTAATTACCACTTCTCCCGTTTGGATTCCTCCTTCTATTTCCACCATTCCGTTAGATTCTTCCCCTATGGTAACATAAGACTTTTTGGCTTTTTCATTTTCTACAACATACACATATGCTCCTTTAGCATCATGGCGAATTGCTGAGACATTTAGTACTATTGCCTTTTCAGCAGTATAATCATTCAAGCTTAATTGTGCATTGCTGTTAGGTTTTAATTTGGCATCAGAATCTGGAACTTTCACCTCTACCTCAAATGAACGATTGGCAGGATTAATCGAGCTACTTACTCGGCTTACTTTAGAAGTAAATGTTTCATCTAAAGAAGGTACATAAATTTCGGCTAAAGTTCCCGGCCCTATATTAGAAATATAACTTTCCGGAACATAAGCTTTTAATCTTATATCCGATGGATTAACTAAACGAATAACCGGCATTCCTGGCCCTACAACCTGACCGCTTTGTGTAATTATCTGTTCTACTCGTCCACTAAACGGTGCTCTTAATTGTGTTTTAGCTAATTGAGAGTTTACCCCCGAAACTCCTTTTTGTGCAGCTTGCACTTGTTGGCGTGCGGCTATTACACTTTTTTCAGATGTTTCATAATTAGTTTTAGCCTGTAAATACTGAATTTCTGAACCTATTTTTTTATTCCACAAGGATTGTTGTTTCATAAAAGTAGTTTTAGCTAAATCTCGCTGAATTTCGGCTTGTTGTAATTGCGATTTAGCCTGATCCACACTGATTTTAGCTTGATTCAATTGGTCGGAAAGTCCTCCATCTGAAATACGAGCAATCAGCTGTCCTCTTTTTACGTATTGCCCTTCTTTTACTAAAAGATTAAGCACTCCACCATATTCAGGAGTTACTTGAACGTCTTGTTCCGTTTCTATATTTGCTTGTATTTTAATAAAGTGGCGATATACGGTGTCTTTTACCGTAATAGCTTTTACATACTCCGTTTGCCCCGGATTAACAGACTCTATACGAGTACGTAGTTTATTTTCTAATTTATGTAAGCTATCTGTTTGAGATTGTATTTGTTGCAATTTCAATTGCATAGCTTGTGTATCGTTACTTTGTAAAAGTTGGTCTACCGATGCGTCTTTTTTAGAATTACAAGCGGCAAGTGATAAACCGACTGCTATGATGATATATTTTTTCATTACTTAGATAATTTTAGTTTTAATATTTTCCCATGGCTTGATATAATGCAGATTTAGATTGCACTACATTAAAAATGGATTGTATGTATTGATTTTGAGCTTGATATAATTGTTCTTCTGCGGTGGTAAGATTCATACTTGTCGTCATTCCCTCCGTGAATTTAATTTGTTCTTTGTCATAAATACTTTGAGATAAATCTACTAATTGCTTGGCGGCATCGTAGTTTTGAATGGCTACTTGATAATCAGATTGAGCATTTTCCATATTTTGGATTAACTCTTGTTGTTTTTTATCTCGGTCTAATTTAGATTGCTCCAATGTTATTTTAGCTTGCTGTGTTTTAGCACTTCTTTCCAATGAACTAAAAATAGGCACTGTTAATTTCAATCCCCACACGGTAGTAGGGTTCCATTGGTCAAAACCTTTAAAAAGGGCTTCTTCTTTAGAGAAATTATTTTGAGAATGACTTAAAAATGTACTCAAAGAAGGCAAGGCTTTGGACTTTTCGTATTTTACTTGCAATTCATTGATATGCACTTGGTGGTCAGCGATTTGATAATCAATGTGTTCTTCTATTTTTTGTGCATTTTCTTTCGATAAAAGAATAAGATAATCTTGCATTAAATCATCCAACGTTCCCGTAAGCACAATTTCTTGAGATTGCGGAATACCCATAATATATTTAAGTGTATTTTCTGCTTTTTTCTCCTGACTTTTTGCAAAATTTATTGAAGATTTCAATTTTGTAACCGTGTATTTTAATTGGTCTACATTTTGTTGCTCTGTCATTCCTGCTTTATAAATTTCGGTAATTTCGTACAGATTTTTATCGGTAGTTTTTAAATTATTTTCAAGGATTTTTATATTTTCCTTTCCAATTAAAACACCGGCATACGCATTAATTACTGCTTCCATTAATGTGGACCTTACTTTTTCTTTACTTAAAAGCGAAATCTTTTTAAATGCTTTTGCCGATTGTAATCCTACAATATAAGAGCCACTAAATATCAGCTGAGTTGCTTGTATATTTGCTGTTAAGTTTTGTTTTGACCCCAAAGGAATTATTTGCCCTTGGAATACAGCAACAGGAATATCTATATTGTAATTATAGTCCACTCCACCATCAATATGAGGAAGCCCTGTAGCAGTAGTCTCCCAAATCTTCTTTTCAGCTTTTTTTATTTCTAATTCAGAACGCTGAATATCGTAGTTATGTTCCAATGTATAATCTATAGCCTCCTGCAAGCTAAAACTTTGCTGAGCCCCCACCCACTGGAATAATAATACTCCTATTAATATAATTATTTTTTTCATTGATTATTTTTTAATATTTCTTCTAAAATTTCCTGTCCTTTTGGTGTGACCAAAATTCGTATCATATATTCTAAATGTTTACTTTCAACATATTTTAAATTAAACTTATCCTCAGGGTAAATTTGTTCACTTAAACCATTTTTCTCAATTCCTAAAAAGAAATAAAAGAAAAACTGAATATCTACTTCTTTTCTGTAAACCCCTTCTGAAATCCCTTCTTGTATGTTTTTATAAAGATATTTCTTGATTTTCTCCTCAATATGTATCTGTACTTTTTTATGAATCTCAGGATAATACTTTTCCATTTCTCTCATTGGCTTACGTGAAGTTACATTAAAGAATGAGTCTATCACTTGAGACATTTTATAAATTCGTTCTATTGCGTTTAGTTCTTTTTCGTAATTGTTTTCATTGAGTCTACTTTCTACATTTTCAAAAATATCTTGAACAACGTCTTCAATCAGCTTATTTTTAGAATTATAGTTTTCATAAAGTGTTTTTTTAGAAATCCCCAATTCTTCTGCAATATCATCCATAGTAACTGTCCGATATCCGAATTTTAAAAATAACTTTCGTGCAACTGTTAATATTTTACCTTTCATTTTTGTCAAATAGAGTACAAATGTAGGTAAGAAAACTTAAAAAACAAAAAAAGTTTCCAAAGTTTATAAAGTTAAAACTTAATTTTATTTTTTATATCAACTTATAATCAAGTATTTAACAATTTATTTTATTTTCATATAAAATAAAATAAACGGGGAAATAGCTTTTAGTTTCCTTCAATCCATAATAAATTAGAAAAGTAAATTCCATAAAAAAAAGTCACCCAAATTACTGAGTGACTTATTAAAAAATAAAAGTGGAGAATATCGGAGTCGAACCGATGACCTCTTGCATGCCATGCAAGCGCTCTAGCCAGCTGAGCTAATCCCCCAACAAAAGTTTAATTTATAGGTTAAAACTTTTTACTGCTGATAAAGTTTTATCTATCTCCGTATCTGTAATCGCCATACCTACAAACCACGTTTCAAACGAGCTTGGTGGCAAATATACACCATTTTTCAATAGGTGATGATAGAACTTATTAAAAATCTGATTATGCCCTGTTTTAGCTGTTTCAAAATCAACAACGTCCACATCTGTAAAGAAAACTGACATCATAGAACCTATCATATTTATTTGATGCTCTATTCCTTTTTCTATCAAAATCTCATTTATCCCTTCTGCTATCGCAATTGAAGTATCTTCTAAATCATCATACTTTTCAGGGTGTCTTTGCAAAATTTCTAATGTGGTTAATCCTCCACGCATTGCCAATGGATTCCCTGAAAGTGTCCCTGCCTGATAAACCGGCCCGTCCGGTGCTAAGTAATCCATTATCTCTTTTCTTCCGGCAAACGCTCCTACCGGTAATCCTCCTCCGATTACTTTACCAAAGGTTACCAAATCAGCGTCTATCCCAAATAATTTTTGAGCCCCTCCAAAATCTAAACGAAAACCTGTCATTACCTCATCAAAAATTAATAAAGTTTTATTTTGTGTACATAGTTCTCTGATTCCTTCTAAAAACCCGTCAAGTGGAGGTATGCATCCCATATTTCCGGCAACAGGCTCTAAAATTACAGCGGCAATTTCATCTTTATTTTGATTGAAAATTTCTTTTACATTTTCTAAATCATTGTATTTTGCAAGGATTGTATCTTTTGCTGTTCCTTGTGTTACTCCCGGACTGCTTGGCTCTCCAAATGTTGCCAAACCACTACCCGCCTGAATTAAAAAACTGTCTGAATGTCCATGATAGCATCCCGCAAATTTTATAATTTTCTCTCTCTTTGTGTATCCTCTTGCCAAACGAATAGCACTCATACAAGCCTCTGTTCCTGAGTTTACAAAACGTACTTTGTCTATATTTGGAACGGCGTTGACCACTAATCTGGCAATTTCTGTTTCCAGTTCAGTGGGTGTTCCAAAAGAAGTTCCTTTCTCTACTTGAGCTATTAAAGCCTCTGTTACTTGCGGATGAGCATGACCTAAGATCATAGGCCCCCAAGAGTTGATAAAGTCTACATAATCATTACCATCGGCATCATACATATAAGCTCCTTTTGCCTTTTCTATAAAAATTGGAGTTCCCCCAACTGATTTAAAAGCTCTTGCAGGAGAGTTCACTCCGCCCGGTAATACTTCTTGTGCTTCTTTAAATAAAGCACTACTTCTTTGATATCTCATTTTATTAACTTCTTGGTTTTCTACTACGAAGATACAAAACCTCTCCCACTTTTGGCTCTGTTCCTCTTTCCATTCTATTTTTTCGGTATAAACTTCTTAATCTTATTCCCATTTTCTGAGAAATTGAATACATACTATCTCCTTCCTGAACTTTATAAGTTTCTTTAGATCCTTTATACCTTTTCTTTTCTAAAAATAAATATTGTCCTGCCGATAAATCTTTAGCATCATCTAAATCATTATAACACAACAAACGAGATTCTCTCACATTATAAGCCTTAGCTATTTGAGGAATTGTCTCTCCTTCATTTACTATGATATATTTTCTCCCTATCGGGTGTAGTCTTATTCTTTGTTGATTAAGAACAACCGGACGCTCTACTCTTTTTTTCTTTTCTGATTTTTTTGCTAATGCCTCTACTCGCTCTCTATCTTTATTTTCTTTTATTCTTTCCGTAACTACTTTCGGCTCTTCTTTATTTTCTTTTTTAGGCTCTTGTATAGCTACAATTACTTTCTCTTCTTCCTTAAAATTAGGCTGAACAATTTTTCTATCTACTGGTCCGTAAAGTGCTACTACCTGATTATAAACATCATCCTCAGTATTTAAGTAATCAAACTTATCTAAAGAATATTTTTTTATTTTATCAATTAAAATATAAGCATAACGAGGGTTTGTAGCATATCCTGCCTTTTTTAGCCCATGTGCCCAACCTTCATAATCTGTAAGTTCCAGCCCGAATAATCTTCTATAATAAGGTCTTTCTGCTAAAAATTTAGAGTGATCTCTATAACTATCTTCTACAGAATTATATTTCCTAAAACATTCTCCGGGTGCATCATCATCATGCGTAAGACTTTCGCCCAACCATTCTTTTTTACACTTTATACCAAAATGATTATTTGCTTGCTCTGCCAATCGAGATTGACCTCCTCCGGTTTCTAAAATACCTTGTGCCAAGGTTATACTTGCCGGGATTTTATATAAATGCATCTCTTGTACAGCCAATAGAGCGTATTTCTGAATGTATTCCACTTCTCTATCCTGTGCAAAAGTTAATGTATAGACAGATAATAATGCCAACAAAAATATTTTCTTCATAGTATTAAAATTCAATATTAAATTTATTTTTAAATCGTTCGTTGAAACCTTTTATTCCTTGTAAACCACCCGTATGAACAGCTAAAATTTTAGCATTCGGCTCAAAATAGCCTTGCTTTATCAGTCCAAATAAGCCGAACATCATTTTTCCGGTATACAATGGTTCTAACATAACGCCATATTCCGATTTAAAATTGTTGACAAAACTAATTAAATCTTCATTAAATTTCCCGAATCCCCCGAAATGAAATGCGTTAATAATTTCATAATTAGATTTATTTGTATATTTCTGTATCGTTTTCAACAAATATTCATAATCTTTCAAAGCGGGAAAACCTAATAGTTTCTGATTCTCTTCCGTTGATTTTAAAATCCCCGTAAATGTTCCCGCAGTTCCCATTGCACAAGTAATATAATTGAAAGGTTGAGTTTCCTCGTTTAAAATCTCCTCACATCCTTTTATTGCAAACTCATTTGTTCCACCTTCCGGCACTAAATAAAAATCCCCAAATTTCTGTTTTAATTCATTTATAAAACTCTGCTCTGTTTTTCTTCTGTAGTCAGTCCTTGTTACAAAATGGAATTTCATTCCCATTTTCTCAGCATCTTTTAAAGTAACATTTCGTTCTTTATCCGCCAATTCCTCTCCCCTGATTACACCAATGGTTTCAAACCCGAAAGCCTTTCCGGCAGCGGCTACTGCATGAATATGATTAGAGTACGCCCCTCCAAAACTGAGCAAAGTTTTTTGATTTAATCTATTAGCTTCAATTAAATTATATTTTAATTTCCTGAATTTATTTCCCTGAATTAACGGATGATTTAAATCCTCTCGCAGTATAGAAAGTTCTATTTTGTGTTTCTCTAAAAAATCACTTTCTAACGATGTAATCGGAACTTTTGGAATTTCTATAACTAATTCTTCCATTTTGAAGAGTCTTTATTTAAAGATTTAAGCAAAGATAAGTTTTTATGACTAAATTAAACTTTACCCTTTCTTATAAAATCTATCTTCTACAATTTATCCTTCTATAAACTTTTGTATCTTTGCTTTTCTAAGAAAATTAGGCAATGAAAAACTTTATAGAAGAATTACGCTGGAGAGGTATGATACAGGATATCATGCCTGAAACAGAAGAACATTTAATGGAAGAAATGCGTTCGGCATACGTGGGAATTGACCCAACTGCCGACTCTTTACATATTGGGCATTTGGTAAGCATCATGATGCTTAAACATTTCCAAGCATGCGGACATAAACCCTATGCATTAATTGGAGGAGCTACAGGAATGATAGGCGATCCTTCGGGAAAATCCGCAGAACGTAACTTATTAAATGAAGAAACTTTAAGCAAAAACATTAAAGGGATTCACTCTCAGTTAGAACGTTTTTTAGACTTTAATACATCAGAAGAAAACGGGGCTGTTTTAGTAAATAATTATGACTGGATGAAAGATTTTTCATTCATTGATTTTGCTCGTGATATTGGGAAACACATCACCGTGAATTATATGATGGCAAAAGATTCTGTAAAAAAACGCTTTGACCCGGAAGAAAATACAGCCGGAATGTCTTTTACAGAGTTTACTTATCAATTAATTCAAGGGTACGATTTCTTACATTTATTCCAAGAGAAAAACTGTACATTACAGATGGGAGGCTCTGACCAATGGGGAAATATCACTACCGGAACAGAGATGATTCGACGTATTGCAAGAGGAAAAGCTTATGCTATGACCTGCCCTCTTATCACTAAAGCCGATGGAACAAAATTTGGTAAAACAGAAGGTGGAAATATTTGGTTAGACGCTGAATTAACTTCTCCTTATAGATTTTACCAATATTGGTTAAATGTGTCCGATGATGATGCTGAGAAGTACATCAAAATCTTTACTATGTTGAATGAGCAAGAAATTACCGAGCTTGTTGCAAAACATAAAGAAGAACCTCATTTAAGACAATTGCAAAAAAGATTAGCCGAAGAAATTACAGTAATGGTACACTCTAAAGAGGATTTAGAAAATGCTGTACAAGCCTCTGAAATTCTTTTCGGAAAAGCAACATCTGAAAATCTTAAAGCCTTAAATGAAAAAACATTTTTAGATGTTTTTGACGGAGTACCTCAAGCTGAAATTTCCAAAGAGGATTTAAACGAGGATTTATTGGAAATCTTTGCGACCAAAACCGATTTCATGAAGTCTAAAGGTGAGGCAAGACGAGCATTGCAACAGAACTCTATCTCAGTAAATAAAGATAAAATTGCGGAAGATTATCAATTATCTGAAAATGATTTAATCAACAATAAATTTATCTTATTACAACGTGGCAAAAAGAATTATTTTGTATTAGTTGTGAAATAAAGCCACCTAAAACTTACAATAAAAGAAGATAGCCACCTCAAAACTGAGGTGGTGTTTTTTTTTATAAAAAAGCTGTGCAACAGTTGTTTACTAAGAGAGATTTTAATCTATTTTCACAATATTTTGACATGAACTGTAAAATATAACCAGCAACAAAATTGATTGGATCCTTTCACTAAGAAACTTATTCTTTCATTTAAAGAAAAGAGCATATAACTAATATAAAAGTTGATTTGCTCATCTCAAATATAACTAAACTTTAAACGATTTGCCTTAAAAGAACTTGAAAAAAATAGAATTAATGTTCGGATTATATGCTTTATGAGATATTTTAATTATCTTTTATTAATTAATTTTTAACTTAGCTAAAATTATTAAATTAAAGAATGTCCCAAAATTCAACCACCGAAAAATATTTAGCAAAAAAAGGTATCCGAGTAACTGCCATGCGATTATTGGTTTTTGATTATTTGGCAAAACAAAGAGAAATCGCGGTTACCCTTTCCGACATAGAAAATGCTTTTTCCAAAGCCGACCGCACGACTCTTTACCGAACTATCAAAACTTTTGAGGAAAAAGGCGTTGTTCATTCCATTGATGACGGAACGGGGATTCATAAATATGCTCTTTGCAAAGCCGATTGCGATGGACATCAGCATCAAGATTTGCACTTGCATTTTCATTGTTCTAAATGTAATGAAACCATTTGCCTAACCGATACGCAAATTCCTAAAATTAAAGTTCCCTCAGGGTTTATCGCAGAAGATATTAATTTAATTGTAAAAGGTGTGTGTGATAAGTGTAGTGAAGTTTAAATATCATTTTTTATTAAATAATGATTATCCCAAAACATACAATCTCTGACACAAGACTTACCCAACTGATTGGCAACCCATTAAAACACAAATTAACACCTATCGGAAGCGGTGCTTTTATACTAAAATCTTTTTCTAACTCATCTAACAATAACGACACTTTAAATATAAATTCAAGATGTAACTTCGAAAAAAGAGAAAAAGGTTTATTACTATACATTAATTATAAAAATAATCTTAGTCTTATACCTCTTCCAATAGACGAAATAATTAATATCACTCTAAAAAAGGGAGAAGAAAAAATAAATCCTCGATTCTTGTCTTTTATGTGGATTTTATTAAAAATTGGTGTGCCGATTTCTTTTGCCAGATATTTCGAATACAGAAGCCTTGAATATTCTATAAAACCAACTGAACTAAGTATATCCACAAAAAAATACAATATGACATTTATTTCTAATGGCTATAAATTTGAAGAACAAGCACAATTCTTTAAAAGTCTTAAATACAGAAATATATTGATTCATTCGTAAAGTACAAAAATGCACTTCCATTGCATTCGGATTATTCTCATCTTTGTATCAAATATGTAAGATATGAGCCAATCACATTGCAGTTGTTGTCATGAAAATGAGCCGGAACACACGCACGAGCATCAACATTCGGGAGGAATAAAAGAATATCTTTCGATTATTTTTTCTTTTGTTTTGTTAATGACGGGACTTTTGTTCGATTATATCATTAAACCCGATTTCTTTGACGGAACCTTTCGGTTGATTTATTATGTCATCGCTTATATTCCTGTAGCTTTTCCTGTGATAAAGGAGAGCTTTAACGAACTTAAAAAAGGCAGTTTTTTTAATGAATTTAGTTTGATGACAATCGCTACTTTGGGGGCGTTCTTTTTAAAGGAATATCCTGAGGCGGTGGGCGTAATGTTATTTTATACCGTAGGCGAATTATTCCAAGGAATGGCAGTAAAAAAAGCCAAAAAGAACATCAAAGATTTATTGAGTGTTCGTGTGGACAAAGCAACTGTTTTGCGTGATAATCAATGGAAAAACATCAATCCAAAAGAAGTAAAAATCGGGGAAACTCTGCAAGTAAAAGTCGGTGAGAAAATTCCGGTGGACGGAGAATTATTGTCCGATATCGCAAGATTAAACACCTCAGCCATTACGGGCGAAAGCAAACCGATGAGCGTGAAAAAAGGCGAAAAAGTATTGTCGGGAAGTATTAATTTAGAAAAAGTGATTGAGTTAAAAGCTACTTCCGTTTACGAAAACTCTTCGCTTTCCCGCATTTTAAAAATGGTGGAAGAAGCCTCTCATCGAAAAGCCAAAACCGAGTTACTCATTCGCAGATTGGCAAAAGTGTACACTCCGATTGTTTTTGGTCTGGCGGTTGCCATTTGTGTGATTCCGCTTATTTTTGATGCGAATTATGACTTTTATAAATGGTTTTACAGAGCCTTGGTTTTCTTAGTGATTTCGTGTCCGTGTGCTTTAGTTATTTCCATTCCGTTGGGTTATTTTGGCGGATTGGGAGCGTCTTCTCGTAAGGGAATTTTATTAAAAGGTGCGATGTTCCTCGACCAATTAACTCAGATTGATACTTTGGTCATGGACAAAACGGGAACGCTTACCAAAGGTGTATTTAAAATAAAAGAAATCAATAGTTTATCTATTTTTACCGAGTCGGAAATTATGACTTATTTAATGGCATTGGAATCAAAATCTACTCACCCAATCGCTAAAGCCATTATGGAATATTCGCAAGAAAACGAACTTCTGCACGTGGATAATGTAGAGGAAATTTCAGGCAAAGGTTTAAAAGGAGAAATCAATGGAAAAAGAATTTATGCGGGAAGTCAAAAATTATTTACGCATTTTAATATTGCATTGCCCGAAAATGTAAATAATATTGTAGAAAGTGTCGTTTTTATTGGGATTGATGAGCAATATGCGGGTTATGTGACGATTGCTGACGAAATAAAATCAGATGCAAAAGAAAGTTTAGAAAAATTACGCCATGCCGGAATCAAAGATTTTATTATGCTTTCGGGCGATAAAAATTCGATTACGCAAAAAGTAGCTCACGAATTGGGTATCAAAAAAGCCATTGGAAATTTATTACCTGAAGACAAATTAAATGAAGTAGAAAAAATTCAAAAAAACAATACAAAAGTTGCTTTTATGGGTGACGGAATCAATGATGCGCCCGTTTTGGCAACTGCTCATATCGGCATAGCAATGGGTGCAATGGGTAGTGATGTGGCGATTGAAACTGCCGATATTGTGATTCAAACTGATGAGCCTTCTAAATTGGCGACAGCAATCAACATTGCGAAAGCTACCCAACGTATTATTTGGCAAAATATCTTTTTAGCATTGGGAATTAAAGCGCTTATTCTTACTATGGGTGCTTTGGGTTATGCCAATCTTTGGGAAGCGGTTTTTGCCGATGTAGGCGTAGCTTTATTGGCAGTTTTAAATGCTGTACGATTACAGAGAATGGAGTTTAATTAAGGATTTCATGGGATAAATACATCTTTTTTATAATTGAAACAATTAAGATTTTCTCCCTGAAAAATATTATTGAAATGTAAAAGTAAAAGGGGGAGCTTAATCTTTCTCTATAAAATCATTTTTTATATTATTGGCAAAATAAGGCATTTCTTTAGGGTCATCCCCTACTTTCCAATACACTTCATCTCCAACTCTTATAGTTAAGTTATCAATATATAATGGTTTAGACCTAAGCTCAAATTGATAATTAGTACCTTTTTGTATTTTCTCATACAAACATTTATTATCAATCGTCTCCTTTATTGATAATATTCTAATTGTATCTCCTGACTTTTTTAATGCTTTTATTTCAAATACTTTACCACCTAATTCACTTACATCAATCACTTTTAGAGAAACTTTATTAGTTTGAGCATTTAATAAATTCACAACAAAAAATAATATCAATATTATAACATTTTTAACCATTCTCATCTTTTCAGTTATTTATTAGAATTTATGGATTTAACACCTTAGAAATATTGTAATTTTCCCTTGTCTTTAGTTTTCCAAATATAACTATTGTTTACTAACAGACAACATTTATAACATAAATATCTTTCTACCTTGGGAAAACTAAAGAGCTTGATTACGTTAATCTTTGGAAAGCCATTTTTGCCGATGTAGGCGTAGCTTTATTGGCAGTTTTAAATGCTGTACGATTACAGAGAATGGAGTTTGAGTAAGATAAACTTATGACTCACGGTAAATAGATATAGTTTTATAAAATAAATAAAAACAAATACGTATTATTAAACAATAAATCGCAAATGTAATGACCTGTCCCAAAACAAAAAAGAGTTCTTTTTGTCCGAAAATAACAAACAAAAAAATCCCAAAATAATGAAAAAGTCCATAAGTTTCTTCTACTTTAAAATGGCAATCTCCTACTGTATTTCCACAAAAAATATTTATTAAGAAATCTACAATATAAAATCTATTATAAGAATCATATGTACAAATACTTACTGCAAGAAATACAATGATATATAACATTATTTCTATGCGTTTAATCCACACCATAAAACTAATCTTTTTGTTTATACATTTACAAGCCACAAATAAATTACCCTACTCCCATATCAAATTCACTAAAACTTATCAAAAAACAAAATACGTAAATTAAATTATTTGAATCGTTTTTATCAATTAATATTATTTTATTTTTATCAGAAAATTTATAAAATTCGGGTATTTTGCATGTTAATACTAATTTTTCAGCAGAGTAAACTTTATAAGAAGGTCTTATAAAACCAGTAGATTTCACCTTTAATGTGCTATTTTTATACTGAAATATAGTAGATTTTAATATACTATCTTTTACTATTTTTATATTATAATGTTTGTCAATATTTTCTAAAATAACTTTTCTATAAAAAAGAATCTGAGATATTCTATACTTAAATAGTAATTTTTCATTAAGATAAATTTCAATATTAAAAACAAATCCATTAAACTTTCTTTTGACATAAATTTTATCATTCCCGTAAAATAATTCAAAATCTCTTTTTGTATTAATCCTTAATATATACTCTTTCATCGTCTTATTATTCCTATTTTTCAATATAATTCACCACCTTTAATTCATCTAAAAAGCAATAATAAGACTAACATTCTCTTTTCAAATATAATCATTTCTACTTAAAATAATGTTTTATATCAAGAAAGATAGTACTTCTTGTTAGATCTTTTATTATAATTTATTATTTACAAAGCTCTTCTGAATAAATATTCTTTATTTTAAGCATCTTGATAAGGTATAAAGACAAATCATCATTTTTATAAGTACTTCCATCGGGCATCTTAAACACATAACCGTTTTCAACAGTAAAAATTAAAGTTATAGATTTTTTGAAAAAAACATTATCTGAATCACTTATAATTAAATAACCACTATTATAATTAGTTCCTAATAAATTTATTTTACTCATTTTTGTTAATTCTTGACAAATAAATTTAAGGGTCTCTTTATCTTTAATTATAACTTCTTCTAAACCGCAATTATACTCATAATTAGAATTCCTAACAGATAAATATTCAATTTCGTTTTCACAAAAATTATTCTGACAGCAAAAGAAGAAAAACACCAATATTATCAAAATCTTATATAACTTAATATTCATAACGTTTTTTTTCAAAGTAAAGACAAAAACTGGTAACAAACCAATAAAGTTCCCAAAATCTATAATTGATGATAAATACCATTTTGTAAAAACGACTATATACCTTATTCAATTCTAATTAACCACCATAAAAATAAACATTGTAAATAAACAAATAATTATCGGTCCTAAAACTCCGGCTATCAATCCACCAAAACGGAAATCTTTTTGTTCTAAAAGTCCGCTACTGTATGCAATAGCATTCGGCGGTGTGGAAATTGGTAAGAATAATGCAGAAGAAGCACTCAATCCAATAACTATTGGTAAAACTATCGGGTTATTATAAGTAAGGATTATTGCAATCGGAATTAAAATAGTTGCAGTCGCGGTATTACTCATCACGTTAGAAAGTATTACCGTTAAGAATGAGAAAAAGAATACCATTACATAAAAATTAATATTTACTTGGTTCAGTTTATCTACATAATACTGAGCTAAACCTGTTTCTTTTATTGCCATTCCCAATGCTAAACCTCCGGCTACAAGCATAAGTGTATCCCATGGCAGTTTTCTCACATCGCTTCCTTTGAGAATTCCGAACATGGTTAAAAGCATAATAGGTAATAATGATACTACTGATGCCGGGATATGGTGAAGCCTTTCAGTCAGCCATAATAACAATGTTATGGAAAGTACAGCTACTACAATTCTTTTCTTTAAATTCTGAATTTTCTCGTTTTGTTCAGGAACAGTATGCAATGCACCTTCATCAAAATTGATTTTAACAACTCCTATTTCTTTTAAATATTTTTTCTTTAATAAAAACCATAAAAGTAAAGTCATAAATACAGCTATAGGAAATCCAACCATCATCCATTCTAAAAATCCAAATGAAATCCCATGATTCATAAGTGCCTCTACAGCAATTGCATTTGGGGGTGAGCCGATTAATGTTCCCATTCCTCCTATTGATGCGGCTGAGGCTATTCCTATAAGAATAGCTTTTTTAAGCCCCGAATCCTTTGGTAAAGTTTGTAAAAATGGTAATACTGAAGCTATCATCATAGCTGTAGTTGCAGTATTAGACATTATCATAGAAAATAGTGCGGTACACAGCATTAATCCTAATAATATTTTATCTGCTGAAGTCCCGAAACGAGAAATAGAGAATTTAAATACGACTTTATCTAATTGAGTTTTCTGCATTGCATCAGCCATAAAAAAACCTCCTAACATCAACCATATCACACTATTGGACCATGTATTTACATAATCCTGATAGTAAGCCGTTGCATTATCAGGGTCTATTTGGGAATAATAATGATTCATTGCTAAAGCGAGAAATCCAAAAACTAACAACCCAACCGCAAATGGTGGAATGGCTTCTGTTACCCAAAGTCCCACTGCTAAAAACAGTAAGAACAATACATATACTTGTGCTAAACTGAGAGAAGGCTCGTACAACCAATAGGTTAAACCAAAAGAACAAATAACGACTAATAAAAAGGTGATTACTTTGCTCTGTATATCTACTACTTTTTGAATATGAGAAATAATCTCTAATGAAGAATCTCTGGAGTCAGACATAAATCTATTTTTTTACCGTTACACTTTTCCTATAACACTCCTTGCAAGATAATGAAAAAATAGAGCTTTTTATATGACTTACATCAGCGTGAATGTTTTTATTTATTAAAGCCGTAACTCACCGGGCTTTTTAATTTAAACCGAGTATTTAAATAATTCCACAAAATAAAGATTAAATAACCGATAATACTCCCGATGATTGCTCCGGTGAGTACATCTAACGGATAATGCACGCCTATATAAATTCGGCTATACGCAACAAGTATTGCCCATGTAAATAAAAACATTGAAAGATATTTAATTTTATTTCTAAATACTAAACTTAGAAAAGTAGCAATCATAAAGTTGTTCCCTGCATGAGCAGAAAAGTATCCGTATTTTCCGCCACAAGTATCTTTTACCAATCGGATATAAGGATATACAGATTCCTCATAACACGGGCGAAGTCTTAAGAATAAATGATTTTTGAATAAATTAGACAATTGGTCTGAAAATGCAATCCCTAAAGCAATACATAAAAGTGTAATCAATAATATTTTCAGATTGAATTTTTTACATATAAGAAAAAGTAAAATCAAGTAAAACGGAATTGCCGAAAACTTATTGGTAATAAACATCCAAAAGCCATCCCAAGTAGGATTTCCTAAATTATTTAGATAAATAAAAAGTTCTTGGTCCTTAAGTATAATTTCATTTATTATTGAATCCATTTATTTATCGCTTCACTGGACCTATCGTGTCGTCTATTTCTTTTTTGGCACTATCAATCTCATCCTGAATGTCTTTAGTTGAGTCTTTTAACTCTTTAGAAACATCCATTTTTTCGGCAGAGGACATTACCTCTCTTTTTATTTCATCGGTAGCTTCTCTCATAGCACGTACGCCCTCACCCAAACCACGTGCAATTTCAGGAATTTTATCCGGCCCGAAAACTAAAACGGCTATGAAGATAATAAGTACTACTTCTTGAAAGCCTATAAATGCAATTATTATTGAAAACATAGTGCAAATTTAAAATTATTTATTTGTAAAAAACAATAAAGTCGCTCTTTTAAAGAACGACTTTATTATTTAATTATTTTATGTAATTTCTATTTACGTACTGTCCCTTTCTTTTTATTAGATAATTCATAAAGCAAGAAACTCGCTACGAATACTGAGGAATATGTACCTACTCCTACTCCTACTAATAAGGCGAACATAAAACTTCTAATTGATTCTCCCCCGAATATAAATATTACTAATATTACAAATAATGTTGTAAATGAGGTGTTCAATGTACGTGTTAAAGTAGTATTTACCGCTTTATTAATTACTTCTTTTATAGGCATTGTTTTAAAATCTCCCATAAACTCTCTCACACGGTCAAACACGATTACACTATCGTTCAATGAGTAACCAATTACTGTTAGAATGGCTGCAATAAAAGCAACATCTATCTCTAATGAGAATGGAACTAATCCGTAGAGTATAGAGAATAAACCTAATACGATAACTGTATCGTGTAAAGTTGCTAATACCGCACCGGCACTAAATTGCCATTTCCTAAAAGTTAATAATAAGTATAAGAATACCAAACTCAATGCAATTGCTACTGAATAGAATGAGTTATAAGTAATATCATCTGCAATAGACGGCCCTACTTTTCTGTACTCTACAACTCCTAATGCACTTCCTTGCCCGTTATCTCCCACGTTTACAAATTGGTCATAAGTCATATTTGGGAAATGACTTTTTAGTCCGTCATATAATTTTTGCTCTACTTCTGTATCTACTTCTTGGCTATCATCATTACTCTTATACTTTGTAGTAACTTTTACTTGGTTAGAATTTCCTATTGTTACAACATTCGGGTTATATTGTACGCCATTTTCATCTACAAAAACTTTTGCTAAATCCGACGCAATTTCATTTGCTTTTACTTGCTTATCAAACCTCACTTTATACTCTCTACCATTTTGGAATTCTATACCTAAGTTAAGCCCTTTTGTAGCTAATGAAACAATACTTGCCAAT
This sequence comes from Weeksellaceae bacterium TAE3-ERU29, assembly GCA_019218445.1. Lineage (GTDB taxonomy): Bacteria > Bacteroidota > Bacteroidia > Flavobacteriales > Weeksellaceae > Ornithobacterium. The sequence continues at coordinate 46,467 of JAHUUM010000004.1, forward strand.
ACTAAAACTCCTGAGAATATATAAGCCACTTTTCTATATTTGAATACATCAATATGAGTATTCTTTAAGAAATTCAATGTGAATTTATTTCCGAATGATATTGATTTTCCGTTATCTACCCTAGAGTAAATAAAGTATTTACATAGTAATACCGATGTAAATAATGTTGTAAATACTCCTATAATTAATGTAACCGCAAAACCTTTGATTGGTCCGTCTCCAAAGAAGAATAATACAATTGCAGTAATTAAAGTTGTTAAGTTAGCATCTATAATTGCAGAATAAGCTCCTTTCCATGTATAAGCATCTCCTAAGGCTTGTTTCAATCCTTTGCCCTTGCTCATTTCTTCTTTTACCCTTTCATAGATAATTACGTTGGCATCTACCGCCATACCCATTGTTAATACAATACCCGCAATACCAGGCAATGTAAGTACAGCTCCAAAGGATACCAAAATACCCATTAGGAATAAAATGTTTGCCAATAACCCTATAACTGAAATAAATCCTGCTCCGTTATAGAAGAATATCATATAAATAAATACAACCGCAAGTGCAATTGCAAACGAGAGTAATCCGTTCTGAATTGATTCTTGTCCTAATGATGGTCCTACAACATCTACTTGAATAATTTTTGCTGATGCCGGTAAAGATCCTGCTGAAAGTACACTCGCTAAATCTTTTGCCTCATTCATTGTAAAATCTCCTGTAATTTGAGATCTTCCTCCTGCAATAGCATCATTAATATTTGGAGCAGTATATACTAAATCATCTAGAACTATCGCAATTGGTTGTCCTTTAAATTTCTTAGTAATTTCGTACCACTCTTGTGACCCTCTGGAATTCATCTGCATAGAAACTACTACACTATTTGTATAAGTCCCTGTTTGTCTGTCTGCCTGAGCATCTGTAACAACTCCACCTTCTAAAAGTGGTAAATCTCTTGCGTTTCCTCTAATAGCATATAAAGGTAACAGATTATCATCTCCACGTCCTTCTATCGCTTTATTTCCCCATAAGAATTTAAAATATCTCATGTTCACAGGTCTAATAGAATTCGCTATAGGACTTTTCAAGGCTGTATTTACATACGCTGTATCTCTTAGCTGAACATAATAAATTGTACTATTTCCATTCCCCGCAGGAATTAATTTAGATACTAAACTATTAGAATTATCTACTATACTGTCATTATTAAGTTCTGCTTTGTCTGCATCTAATTTCTGACTTAAGTTTACAAAATAATTGTTGATATTATCATCTAAACGAACAGCTTCCCAGAATTCTAATTTAGCCGTAGATTGTAAAAGTTTTTTTACACGGTCTGTATCTTTTATACCCGGTAACTCTACTAAAATTCTACCACTTCCGCTCTCACCTACTTTTTGCACTACGGGCTGAGTAACTCCAAACTGGTCGATACGAGCTCTAATAACTTGATAAGCAGTATTTACCTTATCTTCTACATATTTTTTTATTACAGCTTCCGCCTCTTGGTCTGTAGTATTGATACCAATTAAATCGCTATTTGCTCTTGTTCCAAACCAATCCGGAGAAGCTAATCTTAAACTTCCTCCTTTTTGACTTTTTAACGCATAATACTCTTTAAAGAAATCATTAATATAATCATCATTACTACTTCTTTGGAGTTGATTTGTTCTTGCAATAACCTCTTTAAAATCTGGGTTTGCAGAGTGATCTGAAAAGTCTTCTAATAAATCACTGATAGATACTTGTAAGATAACATTCATTCCCCCTTTCAAGTCAAGTCCTAAAGCCAATTCTCTGTCCTTAGCTTTTTCATAAGTATATTTTACTATACCTAAATCTAATGTGTCTTTGCTGTACTTTTCCAAAGCCTCTCGGGTAAAAGCACTCGAATATGACTCTTTTTCTCCGACACTGAGGTTCGGGTTTTTCTGTTCCAGCGAATCCATTTGATAAACGACTTCTCTATCTGCCTTAGACTCTATACTTCTTGTATACCATGTAAAACTCAGGTAATACACGCTTAAAAGCCCTAAAGCAATGGCAAATGAGATAATTAATCCTTTTCCTTGCATTATTCTATGTTGTTTAATTTAGTTTAATAACTGGCAAATATAGTGTTTGTTAATAATTTTGACAATTTTAATTTCATTTAAAGTTATTAAATTTTTAATTATTTAATATTTATCGTGTTAAAACTATCTTCTTAAAAAAAATGACAAAATTAATATCCCTAATTTACTACAAATTAGCCTTAATAGTTTATTTTTGCAAAATAACAAAATATGAAAAACATGAATCAATTGCCACAAGCATTTCGTCATCCGTATGAGTTTAATCCGGAATATAGCAAATCAGCTGCTTACTTTTCTATGGAATTCGGTATAGACCAAGCGTTAAAAATCTACTCCGGTGGATTAGGTTTTTTAGCCGGCTCGCATATGAGAAGTGCCTACGATACAAAACAAAACTTAATTGGTATCGGTATCCTTTGGAAATATGGATATTATGACCAATACAAAAAAGAAGATCGTAAAATGGGGGTTCTTTTCCAAGAGAAAATCTACCACTTTTTACAAGACACTAATATAAAATTCACTATCAAAATCTCAGGACACGATGTATGGGTAAAAGCTTTTTACTTAGACCCTGAAGTTTTCGGTACTGCACCTCTATTCTTATTAAGTACTGATTTACCGGAAAATGATTATTTAGCAAAATCTACTACTTTTAGATTATACGACTCAGATCCTAAGGCTAAAATCGCTCAGTGTATGGTATTAGGATTAGGAGGAGCAAAATTATTAGAAGAATTAAATTATGACCCGGAAGTTTATCACTTCAATGAGGCTCATGCTTTATCTGCAGTATTTAACTGGTTACCAAAATTAGGTAAAGAAAAATTAAAAGAAAAATTAGTTTTCACAACTCATACCCCGGAAGAAGCAGGAAATGAAAAACACAATATTAATGAGCTTTTCGAAATGGGATTCTTTAACGGTCTTCCGTTAGATAGAGTGAGAGAACTTACAGGAATAGACAATGATGAATTCAATCATACTTTAGTAGGTCTTAGACTTAGCCGTAATGCTAACGGAGTTTCTAAACTACACGGTGAAGTAGCTCGCAGAATGTGGGAACACCATGAAGGCGTTTGTCCTATAACTCATATTACTAATGCTCAAAACAAAAAATACTGGGCAGACAGAAGATTAGAGCATGCAAGAAAAGATAATGATATAGACCATTTAATCAAACGTAAAAAAGAATTAAAGGCTTATTTATTTGAAGAAGTAGCAGATCAAAATGCTAAACTTTTTGATCCGGATGTTCTTACTATCGTTTGGGCAAGAAGATTCGCAGAGTACAAAAGAGCTGATTTAATCACTCGTGATTTAGAAAAGTTTGATGCTCTAATGAAAAACTCTAAAAAACCGATTCAATTAATCATCGCAGGAAAACCTTATCCAATGGATTATAACGCAATCCGTACATATGATGCACTGGTAGAACTTAGCCACAATTATAAAAATATGGCAGTTTTAGCAGGTTATGAGCTTCATTTATCTAAAAAATTAAAAGATGGTGCTGATATTTGGTTAAATAATCCGCGTGTAACAAGAGAGGCTTCCGGAACAAGTGGTATGACTGCTGCAATGAACGGGGCTATCAATTTGTCTACAAACGATGGTTGGATTAGAGAATTCGATGAAATGGATCCTGAAGCAGTTTATACTTTACCTATCATAGATTGGAGATTACCTCATTTTGAGCAAGATAAATTAGATAGAGAAAATCTATACAAAATCTTAGAAAATGAAGTGCTTCCATTATACTATGACAGACCACAAGAATGGTATAAAAAAGTATTATTAAGTATGAATACTGTTACTCCTTTCTTTGATTCTGATAGAATGGTGGGCGAGTATTACACAAAATTGTATGACTTAAAATAAGTTTTTGCAAACTTAAACTAAAAAGCTGTTCCTTATCAGGAATGGCTTTTTTTTATATAATAAGCTTTCATTTTTCAAATAAAATATTATACCTTAGCAATATTGTGAAATATATAAGTCTTTTCATTGCCATACTTATTCTATGTCATCCTCTATTACCGATGACAGAATATGCCATGAATTACACTTATATCTCTGAGGTGCTCTGCATCAACAAAGAAAAACCTAAAATGGAATGCCACGGAAAATGCCATTTAGGAAAAGAAATTGCCAAAGAAATGAATGGTAATTCTCAAAAAAATACAGAGTCTCCCACAGTAAAAGTAGAAACTCTATTCTTTAATAATGAAACACTTATTATTAAAAAGCAACTTGTTCATTTAATAAAAAAGGAAAACAATCATTATTTTAAAGAAAAACTTCACTCATACAATTTTATAGATATAGCTATACAACCTCCGCAGCAAAAGGTCTAATTATTTTTTCATATCTGATAGATGTTTCCTATAGATAACATACATTATATAATAACCTTTTAGCTAATAGCTATTATCATGAAAATCATTTCATTTTTTAAACGAAGTGGATTGTTCTTATTTGCTTGTATAAATACTTATAATGCCCAAGCACAAGAACAACCTCAAGATTCGACCAAAAATATCATACACCTGGAAGATGTAATCCATATTGCACCAATCAATCATTTTGAAGTATTGGAGCAGTCAAATCCATTATCTGCCATAGACCAAATTTTAGAAGGAAACGCTAAAATAAACATGGTGAAACGGGGAGCTTATGCATGGGAGCCTAATGTAGACGGCTTTTCTTCTGAACGTCTTTCTGTTACGATAGATGGTATGCAGATTTTTGGGGCATGTACCGATAAAATGGATCCGATTCCATCTTATGTAGAAACTTTTAATTTAGGTGACGTAGAGATAGAAAACGGAAAAGTTTCGGCTCAAGGTTGTGGGCTGGGAAGTGTAAATTTAAATTTATCCAAAACTATTTTTGATTCTACAGGATTAAGTGGAAATATATCTGCCGGTTATGAAACTAACAATCAACAAAAGGTTGGAAGTGCGGGACTTAAATGGAATCAAGAGAGATATTATATTAATAGTAATTTTACTTACCGAAAAGCCAATAATTATTATGATGGAAACAATAAAGAAGTGTTGTTTTCGGGATTTAATAAAATTAATTTAAACTTAAATGCTGGTTACAGAATTAATCAAAATCAATCTTTACATACAAGTTTTATTTTTGATAAAGCTACCGATGTAGGCTATCCGGCTCTTACTATGGACGTTTCTTTGGCTAAAGCCTTTATAGGTTCGGTAAGTTTTAATCATAAAAAGGTAGGAAAACATTTCACAAATTGGGAAACGAAAGTTTATGCCAATTCCATTGAGCATAAAATGGACGATACCACAAGACCAAACGTGGCTATCCACATGGATATGCCGGGCTGGAGTAAAACTTTTGGAATGTATTCTAAAATAAATTTACATCAAAATAATCACCATTTTAATTTTCAGTTAGAGGGATATCAGAATTTGGCAAAAGCCGAAATGACAATGTATCCCAATAATCCGACAGAAAAAATAATGTTCATGTACACTTGGCCTGATGTGGAAACTTCTGTAGGTAGTTTTTATGCCCAAGACAAATGGAATTTAAAAAATGTTCAATTAGGATTTTCGGGTAAAGTAAATCTGCACAATGCTCGTATAAAAAGTGAATTTGGGAAAAATAGCTTAAAAATATTTTATCCTGATTTTGAAGGCGAAAAACAACGAGTTTTAAAGAACTTCGATTTAAGTTTCCTATATAAAAAAGGGATAATTAAGCCTTATTTAAGTTTAGGCTATAATGAGAGAGCCCCGTCTGTTTCTGAATCTTACGGATTTTATTTATTTAATAGTTTTGATAATTATGATTACGTGGGAAATCCTTATTTACCAAATGAAAAAGCTCTCTACGGATTATTAAAACTTAAAACTAAAATAAATGATTTATCATTAAATTTTGAGGCAAATCACTATCATATAAAAGAATATGTTATCGGGAAGTTAGATAAAACTTTATCTGCGATGACGATAGGCGCAAACGGAGTGAAAATTTATCAAAATCTAAAATATGCCGATTTAAGTAATTTTTATTTAAACGGGACTTATAATATTTCTCAAGATTTATTATTGAACGCTCATGTAAGTTATCATTTAGGAAAAGACAACAACGGCGATAATTTACCATTAATCAGTCCTATACAATACGGAACACAATTAAAGTTCTTTAATAAAAATTGGGGATTTATGGTGCATTTCCACGGAAACAGCACTCAGAAAAATTACAATCCAAAATACGGAGAAGACTCTACGAAAGGTTTCTCTTTATTAGACTTTTCCATAAAAAAACAATGGAAAAATATTCAAATAAACACAAGTATAAACAATATTTTCAATACAAATTATTCTACCTATACCGATTGGAATAATATTCCGCGTATGGGGAGAAACATCATTATTAACGTAAATTATAAATTTTAAAAATAACACAAAATGAAAAACATTAAATTTTTAATGCTAATCGCATTCAGTTTCGTCTTATTACAATCATGTTCAAATAACGACGATGACAACGACAAAATTCCACCGGTTGTAAAAAGTAGTATGAAGCTGGTACAGTCGTTTGAAGAAAACAATCACATTATTGAGTTTTACAGCACTCACAAAAACTTTATGGTTGGGTACAATCCAATTGAAGTTATGGTTAAAGATGCCTCTACAAAAGAGTATTACAGCAATATAGAGGTTTCTGATTTTATGCCAATGATGCACATGCCTAATATGATGCACTCATGTCCTAAATCAGAAAAATTCGATAAAAAAGAAGGTATTGCTAAAGGATTTTCTGTGTTTACTATGCTGGGCAACAAAGAAATGCCTTGGAAACTAAGTTTTACTTACAAAGTAAATGACAATACTTACAAAGTAGAAAATAAAGAAATTAATATAATCAGCCCTGATAGAGCTATGCTCGCTAAAGGAAATAAATATTTTTTAGCTTATATAGAGCCTACAAACCCAATAGTGGGAATTAATAATATTACTACTAAAGTATATAAGATGGAATCTATGACTTCTTTCCCCGAAGTTAAAAATTACAAAATCTTATTAGACCCAAGAATGCCGGGTATGGGAAATCACTCATCCCCAAATAATCAACCGCTTACTTACAATGCAAATACTGGTTTGTATGCCGGTAAAGTTAATTTCTCTATGACCGGTTATTGGAAATTAAACCTTCAATTAGAAAATGAGAAAGGAGAAGTTATTTTAGGAAATGCAATAGATGAAAATAAAGATTCCAGCAATCTTTATTGGGAAATAGAATTTTAAAAATTGATTTTTTAGATATGTTTTTATTAACGACAGCTTTCTATTCAGAGAGCTGTCGTTTTTCACAAAAACTTGTAATATAAAAAACAACTCTTCTTGCTGAAATTTCATAAGCAAAACTATTTTATTAACTTTGTATAATGATAATACCAAAGGAAAAACTTCTTCAAGGATATTCTTTTATAGACTTATTTGCAGGAATTGGAGGTTTTCACATTGCTCTATCTTCTTTAGGAGCGGAATGTATTTTCGCTTCAGAGTGGGATAAGCATGCTTCACAAACCTACAAAACTAATTTCTTAATAAAACCACAAGGAGATATTACACAAATAAATGAAAAAAATATTCCAAAACACGACATTATATGTGGTGGCTTTCCTTGTCAAGCTTTTTCTATTTCAGGTAACCAAAAAGGGTTTGAAGATACTCGAGGAACTTTATTTTTTGAAATTGCTCGTATTGTAAACTTCCATAAGCCCAAAGTATTATTTTTAGAGAATGTCAAAAACTTACTAAGACATAATAAAGGAAATACTTTAAAAACTATTATAAAAAGCCTAGAGAGCTTAAATTATAATGTACATTATGAGGTACTTAATTCAAGTCATTTCGGACTTCCTCAGAATCGAGAACGCATATATATAGTCGCGTTTCATAAAAACATTAACTCCAAACACTTTAAATTCCCCAAACCGACTAATGAACCAATTTGCCTGAATGATATATTAGAAGATAGTCCAACATCAGCTAAAATCATTGAAAGAGATGATATTGAAATTTATAAAGACTATAACTCCCCCCCTAACTTGTTTCAGGAAATTGCACTACCCAATAAACCTATTCAAATAGGAAAAGTAAACAAAGGAGGACAAGGAGAACGTATATATCATACTATGGGACATGCTATCACTCTTTCTGCTTATGGTGGCGGAGTTGGGTCAAAAACAGGGTTATATCTTATAAATGGAAAGATTAGAAAATTGTCTGTAAGAGAATGTGCAAGAGTACAAGGATTCCCTGATAATTTTATTATTAACGATTCGCCTACACAGGCCTATAAACAATTTGGTAATAGTGTTCCCATTAATGTACTACAACACATAGCTATAGAAATTGGAAAAACTTTAGGAGGAAAATTAAACCTATTAAGTACTGAAAATAAATTAAGTTATGCATAAAGATCAACTTTTAGGTTCACAAACTGCAAAAAATGGATTTCTTAATGAGAAAGATATCGTTTCTAAGTTCAATCATTGGAATGAAGATGAAGATGCTCAAAAATGGTTAACTATAATGGAATATTCCTTAGATGAAATAGAATATGTAAAAGCAATTCAACTAAGCGGATACAAAACAGACATTCAGGTACAAGTCACAATTAAATTAAAAAATATAATAGACGCTCAAAACCTCCAAGTAAAACTGGTAAGTAACCCTAAAGGATTTAATCAAATTGATAAACGTTGGATAAATAAATATATAGAAATGTGGAACATTCCTCATTCTATAGTATCTATATTAAAACGATATACTGGAGAAATAAAACCGAATATTCCAAGGCCAAAAGACATTCGGCGGATGTTTGCTAATGAATTTACCCAATTAGAACAATTAGAAATTATAGACTGGCTAGAGGCTAACAAATCAATGATAGTCTCTGATATTTTAAAAGGAAGAGGACAACTTTCTGCTGAATGGATTTTAGTCACTCAAAAAACAAAGGAAAATTCTCGTTGGATATTAAAACCTATGAATTTTTGCTTAAATCACTTTGGGAATGGCAAAGTTAAAATTACATCACGAGGAAATCTAAAAATAGGAAGAATAACAATGCAAAGAAAAGGAGGAGATAATGGTAGAAAAACAGCAAACATGCTACAATTTAAAATTAATCCAGCTGAACTTTTTGAAGTTTAAGCCTTATCTAAGTATAAGAAAACCCTTATTCTTCTTTTACTTCAATTTAAATTTAATACTATACTTTTATCTTTTCCATTAACTATAAAAGAAGCTTTCTCAAAACTTGGAGCACTTAAAACGCCACGTGCATTATTAGAAAATCCATAAGGCTCTTTAGGACCAAACATTCCGATATCCATTTTACCATTGTTATTTTCATCGTGTAAAACGGCTATGGCATATTTCCCTTTCTCCACTCCCTTAAAAGTATAAATAAGTGTACTTTTTTGAGGTGTAACTTCTACTTTCTGGTATGCTTTTCCTTTAGGGAAATCTTTCTCATTATCATAAAGTCCTATTACTAATTTCCCTTTTTCTGTTTTTATATCTTTTATTTTAATTTGTATATCAGCTTTTTGTGCCCACCCAAAACTTGATATTCCCAATAATATTCCTAAACCTATCTTTTTCATGGTTACCTATTTTACCAAAATGATGCCAAGAAAAAATCCGCCACTTCTATGAAGTGGCAGATTTTTTAACTTAATAAAAACTATTTTTATTTATTACACCTCTTATTTTATTATTATGGTTTACTTGGTGTATTTTCATCTAAACCATCAAAGCAAATAACCATGGTTGCACGAGGGAATTGAGGTTTATTATCTTCTTCTAAATAACGATCTATTCTTGAGGGGATATTATTACCATCTATTATATTATTATCTATATAACCAGAAAGATATGAAGGACGCCAAGCTGTACCTCTTGTATCTCCTCCTGCTTTATTAAAATTATTATCATGAAAACTTAGATAAAGTCTACTTTTATTAGTTGTTTTTATTATCTTTTTTTGAAGATTATAGTATCTGTATATTGTTACATCTTCAAAATCATCATCTCCATCTCGCTCTTCATAAAGTGTTGCTATTTCATCAAATGTAGCTTGTTCTTTATACGGATATACCTTATAGCCTTTATCTGCTCTTAGGTTACTTGGCACTGTAGAAGGGCATTTTTCCGCCTTTTGCTTTTGTGCTATTTCTATTCGTTTAATATAATCTGCCCCATAAGATAATGCCAGATACCCTATAGTGATTCCCCCCGGCTCCGTTCTTGGTTTAGCCGTAACCCGTAAGGTTGTGTTATTTACTTTTGTAGCCGATTCTACCCAATCCGGATAGCTTTGCACTTCCCAATTCCCATTATAATTTACCGTATATTCTTTTGTTTCTCCGTTATTAGAGAATTTCTCATCAGAAAAAGGATAATTATTAGGATACTCAACCTGAGGTATATTCGTTGTTAAATCATCGGTAGGAGGTTGGCGTATAGCAACTTTTACTCCATTTTCATCCGCTCTATAAATACGTATAAACCCTATCTCCGGCGTAGCAGAAGTATGTGGCTGTGTCGTAAATGTAATGGTACCATTTCCATTTTGTCCGGTTGCTCCCGTTACAGTAACCCATTCCGAAATACCTAATATCTCATATTGCCAAGGCTCAGAAGATGAAACCGTAATGGTTCCATTCCCATTCTGGTTAGGAGAAAAATAAAACGTAGTAGGTGACACATTAAATTGAGCTACTGTTTTACTTTTAGATACAGTTCCAAAAGGAGCTTGTTGCCATTTTGCTGTCATAGGACCTCCTACTTTAGGCTCTCCTGTTAAAACATAACTTATTACTTTTGTTCCATTTGCCGGTATATTAAAATCTGTATTTTGTCCGTTCGCCACGGCCATGTTTTGGAAACTACCACTAAGACTAAGTGCATCTTTGGCATTAATACGCTCTAATACATAATTATTATTATTAGTAAGGGTTACTTGTACTTGGTTAGTAGATGTCATCGCTTGATTTACCACATAGTCACCCTGTATCTGCATGTTAGAAACACTTACATTACTAAATAAAGTTACCTGTTTAGAAGTATTGGCATTTCCACTTACTACCGTATTAGGATTAAAAGCAGCTACTAAATTACCCGCTTTTACAGGCACTCCTTGTAAATTATATTCTAACGTTACTTCTTTTCCAACAGGTATAGGTACTGATTTATGTTGGTTAGGCTTTACACTAATTCCGTCAATCCCTGAAAGTGTGATTACTTGATTTAAATTTGTAGTTACCGGCTGATTTGAAAAGTTGTGTATTACTAATCTTACTTTATTTTCTGAGGTTACTCTCTTATTAGAAATATAATCCCCTAATAATTCCACAGAAAGTGCTTTTACTGCAGATTGCTCTTGAACTTGTATGGTTCCGAAAGCGGTTACAGAATTATTTAAGGAAGAAAAATTAGCTGTAAGCGTTCCGTAACTTAATGGAGTTCCCGTAATATTGTAAATAAGCGTTTTCCCTTGTCCTCCGGCTAAAGATACATTAGAGTAATCTTCTGATGCAATGTAAGACAAACCTTGGGAAGCTCCGTTTAAAGTAAGGGCATTCTGAAAATTAAGAGAAGAAAAACCTGCTGTAGAATGATTAACTACTTTAAATTTTATGGTATTCCCGTCTGCCGATATGTTTTGCATCCATACTCCGGTAGACCCTAAGTATTCCGCTACCAAATAATTAGCTTTTGATTTCTCTAAGCAAGCCCATTCATTTTGCGTATACGCTTGTATACAATCTTGTGTCTTATTGTAAATTAATAGTCCCTTTTGCTCTTCCGTCATAGGCATCGCCTGTATTTGACTTTCTGTAAGGCTCGGAATTAACAATCCCTCAGCCTGAGTTCCATTTGTAGTTGGTTTAATGTGTAATGTAGCTTTAGGTTCTTCCGTATTCACCCCTATTTGAGCATTTACACTACAAAAAAGTAAAAAAATAATAATTGTAGAAATGTTTTTCATTTTCTGTGTGTTTTATTAAAAAATTATCACTACAAATATATAAATTATTAGCTTAATAAGATTAAAAATTTTCTTATAAATCTAAATTAGATTCAAATTATTAAAGCAAAAAAGTCGCCAATATAATATTGACGACTTTCACTTATTTATAAAACTTATTAAGCTTCTCCTTTCGTTCCGAAATTCATTGGAACTCCTTGCTCTTGCTCTTTAACTTCTCCAAATTGAGCCTCAAATTTATTGATGTTATCAATTAAAGCTCCTGCTAATCTTTTAGCATGATGAGGAGTCAAAATAATTCTTGATTTAACTTGTGCTTTAGGCATTCCCGGTAACATTTGAATAAAATCTACTACAAACTCTGTATTAGAATGATTAATTAATGCTAAGTTAGAATACGTTCCAGACGCAGTTTCATTATTGATTTCTATATCAAAATTCTTTTGTTCTTGATTATTTTCGCTCATAATTTATATTTTTTCTTTTTTATTTAATTTTTCTTTTTTGCTCATTAGTTCCTCATATTCTCTTTTAGAACCTACAATGATACTTTGATAATCTTTAAGTCCTGTACCTGCAGGAATTAAATGACCTACAATTACATTCTCTTTAAGACCATTTAAATCATCTACTTTCCCTGCAACGGCAGCTTCATTTAAAACTTTAGTTGTCTCTTGGAAAGATGCTGCTGAGATAAATGACTTAGTCTGTAATGCTGCTCTTGTAATACCTTGTAATACCGGTTCTGCTGTTGCCGGCATTGCATCTCTTGCAGTTACCAATGCAGCATCTTCTCGTCTAAGTTTAGAATTTTCGTCTCTTAAATCTCTTACAGAAACTATTTGTCCCGGTTTTAGAACTTCACTATCTCCGGCATCTTCAACGACTTTCATTCCAAAAATTCTATCATTTTCTTCAATAAAGTCAATTTTATGCTCTAAACTTGAATCTAAGAATCTTGTATCTCCGGCATCAATAATTCTCACTTTTCTCATCATCTGTCTTACGATAATCTCAAAGTGTTTATCATCAATTTTCACCCCTTGTAAACGATATACATCTTGAATTTCGTTTACCAAGTATTCTTGTACAGCAGTCGGCCCTTTGATATTTAAGATATCTGTTGGTGTAATCGCTCCATCAGACAACGGCATTCCTGCACGTATAAAGTCATTTTCTTGAACTAATATCTGATTAGATAATTTAACCAAGTATTTCTTAATTTCTCCGGTTCTGGATTCTACAATAATCTCTCTGTTACCTCTCTTAACTTTACCGAAACTAACCACACCGTCTATTTCAGAAACGACTGCCGGGTTAGATGGGTTACGAGCCTCGAACAACTCGGTTACACGTGGTAAACCACCTGTAATATCCCCTGATTTAGCTGAAGATCTTGGTATTTTAACTAATGTTTTACCTGCTTTAATTTCTTCACCATCATCTACAATTAAGTGAGCTCCTACCGGTAAGTTATATGATTTCTCCTCACCATCTTTACTAATTACCTTTAATGAAGGAATTAATTTTTTATTACGAGATTCTGAAATTACTTTCTCTGTAAATCCGGTTTGGTCATCCGTTTCTAATTGGAAGGTTACCCCTTGCTCAATATTTTCGAATTCTATTTTACCGGCTGTTTCTGCAATAATTACAGCGTTATATGGATCCCAAGAAGTAATTGCTTGGTTTTTCTCTACCGCTTCTCCGTCTTCTACATATAAAGTCGAACCATAAGAGATATTATTGGTCATTGTAATTTCTCCATTTTTACTAACCAACTTCATTTCTGCCGTACGAGAAACCACAACTCTTACAGGATTTCCTACCTCATCTTCTGCTTGAACAGTTCTTAACTCATCAAACTCTACAGTACCTGCTTGTTTCGCTCTTAATGTAGATTGCTCTGAAACGTTACCTGCTGTACCCCCTTGGTGGAATGTACGTAATGTAAGCTGTGTTCCCGGCTCTCCAATAGATTGAGCAGCAATAACTCCAACTGTTTCACCCATTTGAGCAGGTTTATTAGTTGCTAAGTTTCTTCCGTAACATTTAGCACAAATACCTGATTTAGAGTCGCATGTTAATGGCGAACGAACTTCTACTGTATCTATTCCGGATGCATCTATCTTAGCTGCAATATCTTCATCTATTAGTTGATCTGCCTCTACTAAAAGCTCGTCCGTTTCAGGATCATATACTGAATTTAATGCTGTTCTACCTAAAATTCTATCTTTTAATGGCTCTATAATTTCGTCATTTCTCTTTAAAGCCGTAACTTCTAATCCTCTTAGTGTACTACAATCTTCTTCTGTGATAATTACATCTTGAGAAACATCTACTAAACGACGTGTTAAATAACCGGCATCGGCTGTTTTTAACGCAGTATCTGCAAGTCCTTTACGAGCCCCGTGTGTAGATATAAAGTATTCCAAAATTGATAATCCTTCGCGGAAGTTAGATACAATTGGGTTTTCAATGATATCCCCTCCTGATGAACCTGCTTTTTGAGGTTTTGCCATCAATCCACGCATACCACTTAACTGACGAATCTGCTCTTTAGAACCACGTGCTCCGGAATCAAGCATCATATAAACTGAGTTAAATCCATGCTGATCTTCACGCATACGTTTCATCACTATTTCAGTTAGATTCGCATTCGTATTTGTCCAAACATCAATTACCTGATTATAACGCTCATTATTAGTAATAAGCCCCATATTATAGTTTGAGCGAATCGCATCTACTTCATCAATAGCAGTTTGAATCATTTCAGACTTTTGCTCCGGTATAAGTATATCTCCTAATGAGAAAGATAAACCTCCCTCAAACGCATTCATATAACCTAAAGTTTTCATTTTATCTAAGAATGCAGATGTTGTAGGGAAGTCCGTTTGTTTTAGGATACTACCAATTACATTTCTTAATGATTTTTTAGTTAAAACCTCATTAATATAACCTACTTGCTCAGGTACAATTTTATTAAATAATA
The DNA here is from genome assembly GCA_019218445.1 of Weeksellaceae bacterium TAE3-ERU29. Classification (GTDB taxonomy): domain Bacteria; phylum Bacteroidota; class Bacteroidia; order Flavobacteriales; family Weeksellaceae; genus Ornithobacterium. The sequence continues at coordinate 61,566 of JAHUUM010000004.1, forward strand.
CCCTACCAACAGAAGTGTCTATTAATTTAATAAAAAACTCATCTCCTTCTTTTACTCTTACTTTAACTTTGATCGGTGCGTTTAATTCAACTTTACCTTCGTTATAAGCAATTTGAACTTCTTCTTCTGAATAAAATCTTAAGCCTTCTCCTTTTACTTTTAATTCGTCTGTAGAGTACTTAATTTTAGTCATATAATAAAGACCAAGTACCATATCCTGAGAAGGAACCGCGATAGGCGAACCATTCGCAGGGTTAAGAATATTCTGAGAACCTAACATTAATAACTGAGCCTCTAAGATAGCTTCCGGCCCTAATGGTAAGTGCACCGCCATCTGGTCACCATCGAAATCGGCATTAAACGCTGTACATGCCAATGGGTGTAAACGAATTGCTTTACCCTCAATTAATTTAGGCTGGAATGCCTGAATACCTAATCGGTGCAAAGTAGGGGCACGGTTAAGTAATACTGGGTGTCCTTTTAATACATTCTCTAAAATATCCCAAACGACAGGTTCTTTTCTGTCTATAATCTTTTTAGCAGATTTAACTGTTTTTACAATTCCTCTTTCTATTAATTTACGAACAACAAAAGGTTTGTAAAGCTCTGCAGCCATGTCTTTAGGTAATCCACATTCGTGTAATTCCAAATCCGGACCTACAACAATTACGGAACGAGCAGAGTAATCCACACGCTTACCTAATAAGTTTTGACGGAATCGCCCTTGTTTACCTTTTAATGAATCTGATAGAGATTTTAAAGGTCTGTTACCATCTGCTTTTACCGCTGATGATTTTCTTGTATTATCAAATAATGAATCTACTGATTCCTGAAGCATACGTTTTTCATTACGTAAAATTACTTCAGGTGCTTTAATTTCCATTAATCGTTTTAAACGATTATTTCTGATAATTACTCGGCGATATAAATCATTTAAATCTGATGTAGCAAATCTACCTCCATCCAATGGAACTAATGGTCTTAATTCCGGTGGAATAACAGGAATAACTTTCATAATCATCCATTCCGGACGGTTTACTTTATTTCCTTCGTTAGATTCTCTTAAGGCTTCTACTACTTGTAGTCTTTTTAAGGCCTCTGTTCTTCTTTGTTTAGAAGTTTCGTGATTTGCTTTGTGTCTTAAATCATAAGAAAGCTCGTCTAAATCAATTCTTCTTAATAATTCCTCTAAACACTCTGCCCCCATTTTAGCGACAAATTTGTTTGGATCAGAATCATCTAAATATTGATTTTCGATAGGAAGAGTTTCCATTATATCCAAATATTCCTCCTCTGTAAGGAAGTCCATTTGATTTAATTCTTCTCCATCAGGTCTTTTAGCTATTCCGGGCTGAATTACAACATAACGCTCGTAATAAACAATCATGTCTAATTTCTTAGACGGAATACCTAATATATAACCTAATTTGTTAGGTAGTGAACGGAAATACCAAATATGAGCTACAGGTACAACTAAATTAATATGTCCTATTCTGTCTCTTCTTACTTTTTTCTCGGTAACTTCTACCCCACATCTATCACAAACGATACCTTTATATCGTATTCTTTTATACTTACCACAAGCACATTCATAATCTTTTACAGGACCAAATATTCTTTCGCAGAACAAACCATCTCTTTCAGGTTTGTGTGTACGGTAATTAATAGTCTCGGGTTTTAGCACCTCACCATAAGAAGCTTGTAATATTGTTTCCGGCGATGCTAATCCAATTCTAATTTTATCGAATTTGCTTGTTGTATTATTTTTATTCGTTGACATAGACTAATGCTATAGTTATATTATTAATTATTTATGGAATATTAATTTTCTTCTTCCGAAGATAATAAACTAATATCTAAACCTAAACCTTTTAATTCATGTAATAATACATTGAATGATTCCGGTATTCCCGGCTCAGGCATTGGGTTTCCTTTCACAATGGCATTATAAGTATTAGCTCTACCTAAAACGTCATCTGACTTCACTGTTAAGATTTCTCTTAAGATATTGGATGCTCCATAAGCTTCTAAAGCCCAAACCTCCATCTCTCCAAAACGCTGACCACCAAACTGAGCTTTACCTCCTAATGGTTGCTGAGTAATTAATGAGTATGGTCCTATTGAACGTGCGTGCATCTTATCATCTACCATGTGTCCTAATTTCAACATATAGATAACTCCTACAGTCGCTTTTTGATCAAAACGCTCTCCGGTACCTCCATCATAAAGATAAGTTGTTCCGTATCTTGGAACTCCCGCTTTATCGGTTAGCTCATTTATTTCAGAAATATGTGCTCCGTCAAAAATTGGTGTTGCGTATTTCTCTCCTAAGTTTCTTCCTGCCCATCCTAATACGGTTTCAAAAATCTGACCAATGTTCATACGAGAAGGTACCCCTAATGGATTCAATACGATATCAACAGGTGTTCCGTCTTCTAAGAATGGCATATCTTCATCACGTACAATTCTGGCAACAATACCTTTGTTACCGTGACGTCCCGCCATCTTATCACCAACTTTTAATTTACGTTTTTTAGCGATATAAATCTTAGCTAATTTAATAATCCCTGCAGGTAATTCATCTCCAACAGAAATAGTAAATCTTTCTCTGTTTAATACTCCTTGAATATCGTTATACTTAATCTTGAAGTTATGTAATAACTGTTTTATAAGTTCATTTAAGTCTTCATCAACAGTCCAGCTACCTCCTGTTAAGTTTTGATAATCATCTATACTATGTAATAACTTTTGAGTAAATTTAGCTCCTTTCGGAATTACTTCCTCGCTTAAATCATTAAAGACTCCTTGCGATGTTTTTCCGTTTAATAATTTATACAATTTATCTAACAAAACTTCTCTTAAGTCTTCAAAGTTTTGTTGGAAGTCACTTTCTAATTTCTCAATTGTTACTTTATCTTTTGCTCGTTTAGTTTTATCTTTTATACTACGTGCAAATAATTTCTTATCAATAACTACTCCTCTAAGTGATGGCGTTGCTTTTAAAGATGCATCTTTTACATCACCTGCTTTATCTCCAAAGATAGCTCTTAATAATTTCTCTTCCGGAGTTGGATCTGATTCTCCTTTTGGAGTGATTTTACCAATTAAAATATCTCCAGGTTTTACTTCAGCCCCAACTCTTATCATACCATTTTCGTCCAAGTCTTTAGTTGCTTCCTCAGATACGTTTGGTATATCGTTAGTTAACTCTTCCATTCCTAATTTAGTATCACGAACGTCCATCGTGTACTCATCTATATGGATAGAAGTAAACCAATCTTCTCTTACAACTTTTTCTGAAATTACAATCGCATCCTCAAAGTTATACCCTTTCCAAGGCATGAACGAAACTAATAAGTTTCTACCTAAAGCTAACTCTCCATCTTCTGTTGCATATCCCTCACAAAGAACCTGACCTTTTTTAACTTTATCCCCAACTTTTACAATTGGTTTAAGGTTAATCGAAGTTCCTTGGTTAGTTTTTCTAAATTTAATTAGATTATATGTTTTCTCAGAAGATTCAAAACTAACAATGTCTTGTTCTTCTGTTCTTTCGTAATCTATAACTATTTTACGAGCATCTACATATTTAACTTCTCCTGTTCCTTCAGCATTAATTAAAATACGAGAATCTCTCGCGACAGAACCTTCTAAACCTGTACCTACTATTGGTGCTTGAGGTTTTAATAAAGGAACTGCCTGACGCATCATGTTAGATCCCATCAATGCACGGTTGGCATCATCATGCTCCAAGAATGGAATTAATGAAGCCGAAATAGAAGCAATCTGATTAGGTGCTACGTCCATTAGACTTACATCTTTAGGATCTACCACAGGGAAATCTCCATCTTCACGAGCAATTACACGATCATCTGTAAAGTTTCCTTCATCATCTAATTTTGCATTTGCCTGTGCAATAATTTTATCTTCTTCCTCCTCTGCTGTTAAATAAATAGGTGTTTGCCCTAAAGCTACTTTACCATCTTTAACTTCATGATATGGAGTTTCTAAGAATCCCATGTTATTTACCTTAGAGTAAACACAAAGAGAGGATATCAATCCAATATTTGGTCCCTCCGGAGTTTCAATAGGACAAAGTCTTCCGTAGTGTGTGTAGTGCACGTCACGTACCTCGAAACCTGCTCTTTCTCTTGATAAACCTCCAGGCCCTAATGCTGATAAACGACGTTTGTGTGTAACCTCAGATAATGGATTCGTTTGATCCATAAATTGAGATAACTGGTTTGTCCCGAAGAATGAATTAATTACTGATGACAATGTCTTCGCATTAATTAAGTCAATCGGAGTAAATACCTCGTTATCACGTACGTTCATACGCTCTCTAATTGTACGAGCCATACGGTTTAAACCTACTCCAAATTGGTTTGCCATTTGTTCTCCAACAGTTCTAACACGACGGTTAGATAAGTGGTCAATATCATCAACCTCTGCTTTAGAGTTTACAAGCTCAATCAAATGTTTAACAATAGAGATAATATCTTCTCTTGTTAATACTTGAATGTCATCCGGAATAGATAAGTTTAATTTCTTATTTAATCTGTAACGCCCTACTTCTCCTAAACTATAACGAGTATCTGAGAAGAATAATTTATCTATAATTCCACGTGCAGTTTCCTCATCTGGTGGCTCTGCGTTACGTAATTGTCTATAGATATATTCTACCGCTTCTTTCTCTGTGTTTGTAGGGTCTTTTTGTAATGTGTTTAAGATGATAGCATAATCTTGAGCTTTGTTATCTTCTTTATGTAAAAGAATAGTTTTAACGCCTGCATCAAGAATTTCTTCTATATGCTCTTTTTCTAAAATTGTTTCACGATCTAAAACAATCTCATTTCTCTCAATAGATACAACTTCTCCTGTATCTTCATCCACAAAATCTTCGTGCCAGGTGTTTAATACACGTGCAGCAAGAGTTCTACCTAAAACTTTATTTAAATTAGTTTTATTAGCTTTCACTTCTTCTGCTAAGTCGAAGATTTCTAAAATATCTTTATCTCTCTCATACCCAATAGCTCTAAGCAATGTAGTTAATGGTAACTTTTTCTTTCTATCAATATAAGCATACATTACACTATTGATATCCGTTGCAAATTCTATCCACGAACCTTTGAAAGGTATAATACGAGATGAATATAATTTTGTTCCATTAGCATGGAAAGATTGTCCAAAGAATACCCCCGGAGATCGGTGTAATTGAGATACAATAACTCTTTCTGCTCCATTGATAACAAAAGACCCACTCGGAGTCATATAAGGAATTGTCCCTAAATACACATCTTGTACTACTGTTTCGAAATCTTCATGTTCCGGGTCGGTACAATATAGTTTTAATCGAGCTTTTAAAGGTACACTGTAAGTAAGTCCTCTTTCTATACATTCTTGAATAGAATATCTAGGAGAATCTACAAAGTAATCTAAAAACTCTAAAACAAATTGATTTCTGGTATCAGTTATTGGAAAGTTTTCTGCAAAAGTTTTGAATAGTCCTTCATTTTTCCGTTGATCCGGTCTAGTTTCTAATTGAAAGAAATCTTCAAATGACTTTAACTGAATATCCAAAAAATCCGGAAATTCTGCAACATCCTTTGCTGTTGAAAAATTAACTCTAGAATTATTTTTTGTCGCCAATTTATTATACATATTGGGTTAATATGAAATTATTTTGCATTGTTTAATAAAATTCTGCAATGCCCAGAATTTTTGTTTTTTTGTAAAAAACAATTAAAACGTAAAATAGGTCTAGACCTTTCACTCTGAGGTGAAGGTCTAAACCTTTATAATTTAAAAGCTATAATTACTTAAGCTCTACTTCAGCTCCAGCTTCTTCTAATTGTTTTTTAAGAGCTTCTGCTTCGTCTTTAGAAACAGCTTCTTTAACAACTTGAGGAGCTCCATCAACTAAATCTTTAGCTTCTTTCAATCCTTTACCTGTTAACTCTTTAACTAATTTTACTACAGCTAATTTAGAGCTTCCAGCTGCTTTAAGAATTACATCAAATTCTGATTTTTCTTCAGCAGCAGCTTCTCCACCGGCTGCAGGACCTGCAACTGCAACTGCAGCAGCAGCTGGTTCTATACCGTATTCTTCTTTTAATATTTCTGCTAACTCGTTAACTTCTTTTACTGTTAAGTTAACTAACTGTTCTGCTAATTCTTTTAATTCTGCCATTTTAATGTTGTTTTAAATTTTATATATTTATTAATTGAGTGTGCTTATTCTGAACGCTCACTAAGCGTTTTAACCAATCCAGAGATAGTTTGACCTCCACTTTGCAATTGAGATAAAACTGTCTTAATAGGAGATTGTAACAATGCAATAACATCTGCAACAAGTTCTTCTTTAGATTTAAGATTTGATAATGCTTCTAGCTTATCATCACCTACATAAACTGCAGTATCTATCCAAGCTCCTTTTAATATTGGTTTTTCTGATTTCTTTCTAAACTCTGCAATTACTTTTGCAGGAGCATTTTCCTTTTCAGAAATCATTATAGCTGTATTACCTTTTAAAGAGCCATACAACTCATCATATTCTTTATCTTCAATTCTCTCCATTGCTTTTCTAAGCAAAGTGTTCTTTACTACTCGTATTTGAACATCTCTCTTAAAACAAGCTCTTCTTAAGTTTGAAGTGCTACTTGCGTTTAATCCTGAAATATCAGTTAAATAAACCGTATTCGTATTATTTAAAACCTGTGTTAGGTCTTCTATCATTTGTGCTTTTTCTTCTCTTGTCATTTTCCGATTTATTTAAGATTAAACACTTTTTGGATCTACTTGAACAGAAGGACTCATAGTACTAGAAAGATATATACTTTTCATGTACACTCCTTTAGCTGCTGTAGGTTTCATCTTATTAAGCGTAGAGATTAACTCTTTTGCATTCTCTTGAATCTTTTGAGCATCAAAAGATACTTTACCTACCACTGCATGTACAATACCTGTCTTATCCACTCTAAAGTCTATTTTACCAGCTTTAACATCTGATACTGCTTTAGCTACATCCATTGTTACCGTACCTGCTTTAGGGTTAGGCATTAAACCTCTTGGCCCTAATATTCTACCTAATGGACCTAACTTACCCATTACTGCCGGCATTGTTACGATAACATCTACATCTGTCCAACCTTCTTTAATTTTATTTAAATACTCGTCTAAACCTACATAGTCAGCTCCTGCGTCTTTAGCTTCTTGCTCTTTATCCGGAGTAACCAAAGCTAACACTTTAACGTCTTTCCCTGTACCATGTGGTAAAGAAACTACTCCACGCACCATTTGATTAGCTTTCTTAGGATCCACTCCTAATCTTACTGCTATATCAACAGATGCATCAAACTTAGTAGTATTTATTTCTTTTATTAAAGCCGAAGCTTCTTCTAAAGAATAAACCTTAGTTTTATCGTATTTAGCTGCAACTTCTTTTTGCTTTTTTGTCAATTTTGCCATAATCTTAGTTTTAATTATTCCGGTTTAGTTCCTCCTTTTACGGTTATACCCATAGAACGAGCTGTCCCGGCTACCATTTTCATTGCAGATTCAACAGTAAAACAATTTAAATCAGGCATCTTATCTTCTGCTATTACGCGGACTTGATCCCATGAAATATTTGCTACTTTAACACGATTCGGTTCAGAAGATGCTCCTTTGATTTTCGCAGCCTCTAACAACTGAACAGCTGCAGGAGGAGTTTTAATTACGAAATCAAATGATTTATCTTGATAGACTGTAATCACAACCGGTAATACTTTACCTTGTTTCTCTTGTGTACGTCCGTTAAATTGCTTACAAAACTCCATGATGTTCACACCAGCAGCACCTAAAGCAGGCCCTACGGGTGGCGAAGGATTCGCCTGTCCACCACGAACTTGTAGCTTAACAATTTTTTGTACTTTTTTTGCCATTTTAATTTTTTAAAAATTAAGCGTTTATATATTTGGAAGCAGCCTAAATTTTCTCTACTTGCATGTAATTAAGCTCAAGCGGTGTCTTTCTACCAAAAATAGAAACCATCACCTTAAGCTTTCTCTTATCTTCGTTGATTTCTTCAATAACTCCATTAAAGTTATTAAAAGGTCCATCAACAACCTTTACAGTTTCTCCTACAACAAAAGGAATATTAACCATATCTGTTTCCTCAGACATATCATCTATTCTACCTAACATACGATTAATTTCACTTTTTCGCATTGGAATAGGCTCTCCTCCTTTTGTTCCACTCAAAAAACTAATTACTCCGTTTATATTCTTTATGATATGTGGCACTTCTCCTACCAAATTCACTTCGATCATCACATATCCCGGATAATAAACTCGTTCTCTTTGTACTTTTTTTCCATTCTTAATCTGAATTACTTTTTCAGTAGGTATCACTATTTGCCCTAAGTAATCATTCAGCCCTTGATATTCTATCTCTTCCTGAATATACTCTTTTACTTTATTCTCTCTTCCGCTAATAGTTTTTAGCACATACCACTTCATATCACTCATAATAATTCTTTAAATATTTATCTTAATGCTCTATAGAACCAATCAACAATATGACTAAATGAAGTATCTACACCAAATAGAAAAATCGCTAAGATTAATACAGAAATAGCTATTACGATAGTGGAAGATTGTAATTCATTCCATTTAGGCCAAGTTACATTATGAGTAAACTCAAAATAAGACCCTCTTAAAAAATTAACAATACCTTTCATGGAAAATTTGTATTAAGCACGGGCGGTAGGGATCGAACCCACGACCTTTGGTTTTGGAGACCACTGCTCTACCAGCTGAGCTACGCCCGTATAAAAAGGCATTCTCGCACTTTGCGAGAAATACCTTTTTTATTATTAAATATATATTCTTAGTCTAAAATCTGAGTTACCTGTCCAGCACCTACTGTACGACCTCCTTCACGAATTGCAAAACGTAAACCTTCGCTTAATGCAATTGGTTGAATTAATTCAACATCAATAGAGATATTATCACCAGGCATTACCATTTCAACTCCTTCAGGTAAGTGAATTTCTCCAGTTACGTCAGTTGTACGAACATAGAACTGTGGACGGTAGTTGTTTTTAAATGGTGTGTGACGTCCTCCTTCTTCTTTAGTTAAGATATAAACCTCAGCTTTGAATTTTTTATGAGGAGTTACAGAACCTTGTTTAGCGATTACCATACCTCTACGGATATCAGACTTCTCGATACCTCTTAATAATAAACCTACGTTATCACCAGCTTCACCTCTGTCTAATATCTTACGGAACATCTCTACTCCTGTAATAGTTGAAGTTAATTTTTCTTCTCCCATACCTACGATATCAACAGGATCTCCTGTATTAATAACTCCTGACTCAATACGTCCAGTCGCTACTGTACCACGACCTGTAATAGAGAATACATCTTCTATCGGCATTAAGAATGGTTTATCTTGATCTCTTTCAGGAATCTCAATCCACTCATCAACTTGGTTCATTAATTCTGTAACAGATTCAACCCATTTCTCTTCTCCATTTAATGCTCCTAAAGCAGATCCAGGAACTACAGGCGTATTATCTCCATCATATTCGTAAGAAGACAATAAATCACGCACTTCCATTTCCACTAATTCCATTAACTCTTCGTCATCTACCATATCCGCTTTGTTTAAGAAAACAACGATTCTTGGTACGTTTACCTGACGACATAATAAGATGTGCTCACGAGTTTGAGGCATTGGCCCATCAGTCGCAGCAACCACTAATATAGCACCATCCATTTGAGCAGCACCTGTAACCATGTTCTTAACATAATCGGCGTGACCCGGACAGTCTACGTGTGCGTAGTGACGGTTAGCTGTTTGATATTCTACGTGTGAAGAGTTAATTGTAATACCTCTTTCTTTTTCTTCTGGAGCATTATCGATTTGATCAAAAGCTCTCGCTTCTGAATATCCTAAATCAGCTAATACTTTAGTAATTGCAGCAGTCAAAGTAGTTTTACCGTGGTCAACGTGACCTATGGTACCTATATTTAAATGCGGCTTGTCTCGGTTAAAAGTTTCCTTTGCCATGTCTTAAATAATTAAATTCTATTTGTGTTTTTATTAATGTTACCCGACATTTGAGCCAATGACGGGATTTGAACCCGTGACCTCTTCCTTACCAAGGAAGCACTCTACCCCTGAGCTACATCGGCCAAAAGTGTTGAGCGGGAGACGGGACTCGAACCCGCAACATTCAGCTTGGAAGGCTGAAGCTCTACCAATTGAGCTACTCCCGCAGTTGCTATTCTTCTATCAAAAAAAAGCAGTTCAATTACAAAAATATAACCACTGCTTCAATTATACAAATAATAAGTGTAAAACTTTTATTTGATTTATTATGTGGGCAGAGAAGGATTCGAACCTCCGAAGTCGAAAGACAGCAGATTTACAGTCTGCCCTCGTTGGCCGCTTGAGTATCTGCCCAATAAAAAGTTTATGAGCCTCCAGAGGGACTCGAACCCACGACCTGCTGATTACAAATCAGCTGCTCTAGCCAACTGAGCTATGGAGGCATTTTGCTTACAAACTTTTAGTTCAAAATAAAAGAACAGCCCGATTAGAAACTTTGCTTCATTTGCTAAACGGACTGCAAATATAAAAATGTTTTCTTTTTCTACAAACTTTTTTGCTAAATATTTTTATAAATTTTATTTATTCCCTTTCTGATCTTTTTCTTTTTTCTTAATTACCAATCTTTTAAGAGTATCCAAAGCTATATTTATTACCTCTTCAAAACTTTGTCCTTTTTTAGAAACTACTATATCGTCTCCCGGTACTTGAAGTTTTATATCCACTAATTTATTATCCTTACTATTACTATTGTCTAATTTAAGATAAACATCTGCCGCCACAATCTGATCATAAATGCTATCTAATTTATTTAATTTTTCTTCTACAAATTTTACCAATTCTTCTTTGGCACTAAAATTTACTGCTTGCAAATTTACTTTCATAATTTTACTTTTTTGTCTCGCGTGGATGCGATTGATTAAACACTTTTTTTAATTGCCCTATATCATTATGTGTATAAACTTGGGTAGAAGCTAAACTGCTATGCCCTAAAAGTTCTTTCACTACATTTATATCTGCTCCATTATTTAACATTCCGGTTGCAAATGAATGTCTTAAGATATGAGGACTTACTTTCTTTTTATTTGTTACCAGTCTAAGATACGAACTTACTACGTTATAAACAAGTTTTGGATAAATTCTTTTGCCTTTTTCCGTAGTAAAAATCGCTTCCATAATTTCAGAAAATGGAGATTTTTCTCGCAACTTTTTTATACTTAATAAAATATCGTCTCGTACGGGAATTATTCTCTCTTTATTTCTTTTCCCCAGTACTTTTATTTGTTTTTGAGAAAAGTCTATATCTTTAAAATCTAAACCTATTAATTCTGCTCTCCTAATCCCTGTTTCATATAATAGTTGCAATACTAAGTAATCTCTATCCCCAACCCAGTCATTAGAAAAGAGTTCTCTATCCAGTAATTTATCCATTTCTTTAATTGATAATGGGATGCTTATTTTTTTTTGAGTTTTTAAAGATTTTATTGATGATGTTGGGCGGCTTTCTACTTCTCCGATATATTCTAAAAACTTAAAATACGTTTTCAAAGCACTTATTTCTCTATTAATTGTCTGTGGTTTTTTCCCTTTTTCACTGAGAAAGACCATGTAATTTCTTATATCTTTTTTAGAAACCTGAGCTATTTTTTTATTTAAGATATCATTTATATAATCATAAAAGCACTCCAAATCTTTTTGATAAGCCTTTATGGTAAGTTCCGAGTATCGCTTTTCGGATTTTAGATATTCCAAGAATTTCTCAATCATAAAAAAACCGTTTATCTCGATAAAGATAAACGGTTTATTTCTTTTAATAAAATATTATTTATTATAGTTCGTTTTTAGACTGCATCTTTTGCTTATAAGTCGCACGAATGATTTCTTGACGTCTTAAAACAGAAGGCTTAGTGAATTGTTGTCTTTCTCTCAATTCCTTAACTATCCTAGTCTTGTCATACTTTCTTTTGTAGCGCTTTAAAGCTCTCTCTATAGATTCTCCGTCTTTTACAGGTACTATCAACATAATATTACATCTCTTTTATTGGACTGCAAATATAAAACTTTTTAGTTAAGTTAAAATACTTTTTACATATTTTTTCTTCAACTTAATATAAAACCAATCTAAAAACACAACACAAATAAATGATTATCAAAACATTAATAACCAAAATAATTATTAAAATTCTCACTTATAAATAAAATAGAAAAGCATATAATAAACCTTATTTGAATTAAATTTAATACTTTTGAACTTTCATTTTAAGATTATGCTTGTAAAAACAATGGCTCAATTATCTGCGGAGGGGAAAAGCCCAGAGGTCCTTTTTTGGGTGGGCTGTGCCGGTAGTTTTGATGATAGAGCTAAAAAAATAACTCGGGCTTTCGTTAAAATATTAAATAAAGTAAATGTAGATTTTGCTGTTTTAGGCAGTGAAGAAAATTGTACGGGCGACCCTGCAAAACGTGCCGGGAATGAGTTTGCTTTCCAAATGTCGGCAATGATGAATATCCAGACACTTAATGCTTATAATATAAAAAATATTGTTACTACTTGTCCGCACTGCTTTAATACTCTAAAAAATGAATACCCTAATTTAGGCGGGAATTATAATATTGTACACCATTCCGAGTTTTTACAAAATTTGATTAATGAAGGCAGATTAAGTATAGAAGGTAAAATATATAAAGGTAAAAAAATCACATTTCACGACCCTTGCTATTTAGGGAGAGGAAACGATGTGTATGAAGCACCGCGAGAACTTATAAAAAAACTTGATGCCGAACTTGTAGAAATGAAACGTTGCAAAGCTAATGGTTTTTGTTGCGGTGCGGGTGGCGCTCAAATGTTTAAAGAACCCGAAAAAGGTAATAAAGACATTAATATAGAACGCACCGAAGAAGCGCTTAATACAAATTCAAAAATAATTGCAACAGGCTGTCCGTTTTGCAACACGATGCTGACAGACGGGGTTAAGCATAAAGATAAAAAAGATGTTATCGTTATGGATTTTGCCGAATTAATCGCAAACGCCGAAGATTTATAAATTATGATTACAAAAAATAAAAGTTACTTTTTAGATTACCCCGAAGATTCAAGATTATGGGTTTTTATGGGAGACCGCTCATTTGATGAGAATGAATTAGGATTTATTAAAGAAGTATTTTCCGAATTCATGTCTCAATGGAATACACATGGCGCAAAATTAAAAGCTGATTTTGAGATTATAAATAATCAGTTTATTGTTGTTATTGCAGACCAATCTTCTATTGTGGCAAGTGGTTGTTCTATTGATTCACTCACAAGATATATTAAACTTATTGAACAGAAAATAAATGTTTCTTTGACTAACCGAATGCTTATTGGGTATGAAGACTCGGGTAAAATAGAAGTTTCTAATTTATTAGAGTTTAAAGGCAAAATAAAATCTAATGAGATTACGCCTGACACTATTATATATGATAACAGCGTAAGTTCTCTTTTCGATTTTAGAGAAAAATGGTGTTTGCCTTTAAAAGACAGTTGGGCTAAACGGTTTTTAGGATAGAGTTTATTCATTCTTTTTTCGCAATGTCACTCTGAACTTGTTTCAGAGTCTCATTCAAAATCATGCAGTGCTGAAATAAATTCAGCATCACAAAGCGAAGCAACATCAAACGCCCCGCCTTTTCCGAACAATCATTCAATAATAAAACTGCCCTTTTGCTGAGTATAGTACAAGGGCTTTTCTTTTTGTAATTTCTCTGCTAAAGATTTATAATTACTCGCATCTAATATCAATAATTGATTTTCTTTTAATTTTAAATCTTGATTAAATTTCCCTTTCGAGCCTAATATGTAATTTATTTCTTTTGGCAATTCTTCTTTTTGCGGATTTATAACCAATAATTTATTTTTAAAAGCTATTAGATTTTTAGTTTTATTAAATTCCTTCCGACTAAAATCCTCGTTGAAATCAAAATATTTTACATTCCTAATTTCCTCTTGCGTAACAAATGGATTTATCGTGTAATTTTCTAAATTCGCTTTATCCTTTTGTGTTGTAAAAACGTGTAAATCCAATCCGTTTCGGTAAGCAATTACACTTTCTTTGTATTGATTAAAGATTATAAATTGTTGCTTTTGTTTGCTTTGGTATAAATCATAAAAACCACTCAACTCGAAAATAACAACTAAAGAAATTAGATAACTCAACTTTCTAAAACTGAATCTTAAAATCAAAAATGGGAGAAAAATAAATCCAACAAACCAAACTAAAATCTGAACTCTATTCCAATGAATATTTTTGACAACGAAAATATCTGAATAAGCACTTAAATTTAAAATAGCATTAAATATCCCGAAAAATAGATTAATCACATTCGTAAATAAATCACACCAAAAACCTGTAGCAATCAACAATAAAGTAATAAAACTAAGGACAACCAACAGCATTGCCAAAGGTAGAAAAATCAAATTCCCGAATAAAAACAACCACGAAAATTGATGGAAATAAAAAATAATTATCGGTAAAACACCCAACTGAACAGATGTGGTAAGCAATAAAATATCATATATTTTTGATTTTATTCCTTTCAATTTCGGTTTTAAAGGCTTTAATAATTTAGCATACCAAACGATAAAAAACACCGCCGAATAACTTAACTGAAAACCGACATCAAACAAATTATTCGGGTTGATTAAAAGTAAAACAAACGCAGTAAACGCCAAAGTGTGAAATAAATTATTGTGTCTTTGCATGAGAAATCCCACGCTGTAAAAACTAAGCATAAACGCCGACCGAACAACCGAAGGCGTTGCCCCGACAAACCAAGCATAACCCCAAATTAAAATTAAACTGAGAATAATTCTGAGGTTTCTTCCGTGTTTTAAAAACAAAATCGGGTAAAGTATTAAAAATAACAATTCATAAATTATCACGACATGCAACCCCGATATTGCAAATAGATGAGAAACACCCGCAACCGAAAGTTTTTGTCGCCATTCGGTATCCATATCCATTCTATCGCCCAAAGCCAATGCCTGAATAAAAATCCGGCTGGATTCGCTAAAACCTTTTTCTTTTAATTGCTTTTTAAAATTCGATTTAAAAACTGATAATTTATAATTTAATGAGCCATTAGGGTTTTCTACCATTAAAACCGAATCGGAAAACATTTGCACTCCCACTCTACCCCTCAACATATACTCTTTATAATTGAATTGATGAGGATTTTTTGGACTTTCTATTTCAGACACACTTCCTCTCAACCACAATTCTTGCCCCGTAAAATTCTCCTGAAACTTTTTAGGGATATATAACAGCAAGTTTTGATTCTTTAAAACAGAATCTTCTTGAACAGTAACTTCAATTATTTTTGTTTTATACTTAAAATATTTATCACTCGGTTTTAAAACTTCAGCTATATCAATTTTCATAATTGAATTTTCTATTGGAGCTATTTCTGAAAGAATATTCCTATTATAATTCTCAAAACTCAAAGCTCCCAAAACAATACAAAAAACACAACTAAAAATTGAAAATAAAGTTTTTCTTTTAAGAAAAAGTAAGACTAATAAAATTAATATTGCACTAATTATTAATCCCCATAAAATATTGACATTGAAAGCATATTGATTAGACGCAAAAATCCCAATGCATAAAAAGAATAACCAAAATGCAAAGGGATAATATTTCATTTCTTAAATATAGTGAAATAAATTAAAAAATTTATTTCTTTTCCCATTATTATAATAAATTTGCATTTCTTTCAAAATAACATCTATTTTATTAAATATATTACATGAAAAAGTTTGCAATATTAGTAGTCATTCTTTTTAGTTCAGGTTTAGTAATGGCTCAAGAGTATGAGAATCAATATGTGTTAGATTCTATTGTTGTTCAAAGTAAATCAAAAGAGAAAAAAGAACGTAGGGAATTTATAAAGCATGCACAGACTACAAATGTACTTACCTCGTATGATACCGAAAGAAACAATCCTAATTATATTGAGCAAAGTTTAGGAGCATTGCCGGGTGTTCAAGTAGACAAAAGAACACAATTTGGAGGACAACGAGTGGTATTAAGAGGTTACGGAAATGACCAAAAGTTCAATAGCTGGGGCGTTAAGTTTTATCTGAATTCCGTGCCGATTACCAATGCAGACGGAATTACGATTTTAGAAGATATAGATTTCTCTCTTATCAATAATATAGATGTAATAAAAGGACCAGCAAGTACGCTTTACGGCGGCGGTGTCGGCGGTGTTGTAAAATTCTATATAGAACCCGAAATTCAGAAAGGTGTAGGCCTTTCACAAAAAACTATGTTTGGGGCATTTAATACTTTTAATTCAAATACACGGGTAGACGCGGTTTCAGATAATTATTCTATTTTATTTAATTACGGGCATTTAAGCAGTGACGGATACAGACCTAGAGGAAATACTAACAAAAATAATTATACTTTTCTGGGTAATTTTAAATTAAATTCTAAACAGAAATTAATGGTTTATGCTACACACAATAATTCCTTTGAGGGAGTTCCCGGGCAGATTTCTTTTGATGATTATTATGCCGGAAAAGACCCCGGAAACGAAGCGTACGGCAGACGGAACGCACACAATCATTTCATTGGGACTCGTGCAATGATAAATCACCAATGGGATATTTTACCGAATATTAATAATAATACGTCTATTTTTTATCATACTTTAGATACAGAAAGAGTGGCGGCGGGTGCCTACGAGATTACAGAACAACCAAGTTATGGTTTCCGAACATCATTTAATGGTGATTTTAAATTAAGTTCTTCTTTCGAGGATATTTTAGAAGTAGGAGCAGAATATTTAATTTCTCGTCCATTGGTTTCTAACTATCGATTTGCGGGAGATTTTAAAAATCCGCCTTTCCAAACGAAGCCTATCGGAAAAGGTTCTTATTTTAAGTATAATAATTTTGCTACATCTTTTTTTGCATCTAATCGATTAGTGTACAAACCATTTAATCTATCCTTAATTACAGGAATCAGTGGGAACACCATGGGATATGACAGAAAAGATTTATTGAATTTCCCGGGATTATTAAGCAAACCTAAAACCGATGCATCTTTTAATAAAGATTTTCCGATTGTATTCACACCACATGTGGCATTGCAGAAATTATGGGGAAATCAAATATTTAATTTGAGTTATAGCGAGGGATATAACGCACCCACAGCTTCTACTGCTTTTATAAAAGGGATTAATAAAACAAATGATAATTTAAATCCTGAATATGCGAAAATGTGGGATTTTTCGGTTCAAGGAACTTTAAGTGAGGATAAATTAAGTTATCAAATTTCCTTATTTAATATAAATATCAATGATAAATTATCTAAACTTTCGGCTAAAGATGAAAAAGGAAATCCGTATAGTTATTTTGCAAATACAGGAATGCAAGAAAACAAAGGTTTAGAATTTAGTTTGGGATATTTACACAGAGATTTGTCTTTCTTTAAAGAAATAAGACCTTATGCAAATGTGTCTTTATACGATTTTAAATATAAAAAATTTGAAACCACAAAAGAGGATTTTACGGGCAATAAAGTAGTGGGAGTTCCTGCTGTAAAATATTCCGTAGGGTTCGATTTTGAAACCAATTTTGGTATTTATATGAGAAACACATTTAATTATTTAAGTGATGTTTATACAGATTTCAGCAATAAAACCAATGTAAAAGGATTTTCTCAGTACAATGTAAAATTGGGTTATACTCAAAAATTCGGAAATTGGAACGTTGATGCTTTTGTGCTTGGTAATAATTTGACTAATCAGATAAATTATACCTTTTTATTCTTAGGAAATGCAGTAGGAGATAACGACCCTGATAACGGATATCCTTTAGGAACAATTACAGATGTAAATCCCGGACCGGCAAAAGCCTATTTTATGGGAGGTCTTAATTTAACGTATCATTTTTAAATAAGAAACAGAAAGAAAGCTGTCTAATGACGGCTTTTTTTATTTACGTTTCGCGAAAAAGATATAATAAACTTGAACTACGATAAGAAAAGCATTAGGAATAACGACGGGAATTGCATTATCTAAAATTCCATAAACTACAAAAAGTACACAACCAATAAGATTTATAGTACGTAATAATTTTTCGTTATTCTTAATTAAAAAACTTGCTACAATAAAAATCGAAGCTGAATAACCTAAGATGTCTATATAATTCATTAATATTTATTTCTGATTAAAATGCAAGATTACCATCTTTCATAACAATTTTTCTATCTGCCATTTCGGCTAACTCCTTATTATGCGTAACGATCACAAAAGTATGCCCGAACTCATCTCTTAAATCAAAAAATAATTTATGCAACTCCTCCGCATTTTTAGAATCTAAATTCCCCGAAGGCTCATCAGCAAAAATCACTTTGGGTTGATTCATTAAAGCTCTTGCCACCGCCACTCTTTGTTGTTCACCCCCGGATAGTTGTAAAGGTTTATGAGTTGCTCTATTTTTCAACCCTAAAAAGGCTAATAATTCCAACCCTCTTTTCTCTATATCTTTAAAAGATTTCCCTGTAATCATTGCTGGCATACAAACATTTTCTATTGCACTAAATTCCGGTAATAATTGATGGAACTGAAAAATAAAACCTATATTCTCATTTCTAAATTTAGAAAGTGTTTTATCTTTCATGTTAGAAACCTCGACTCCATTCAATTTTATTATTGTATTATTTTCTGCCGGTGCAGAAGGAGAATCTAAAGTACCTAAAATATGTAAAAGTGTTGTTTTCCCTGCTCCGGAAGCCCCAACTATAGAAATAATCTCACTTTCGGAAACCGATAAATCTACGCCATTCAACACTTGTAAATCACCATAATTTTTAAATATATTCTTTGCTTCTATCATTATTTAGCCTTCATTAAAATTCAAATATAAGGAAATAAAAAAACTTAGATTCGAATTAGAAACTAAGTTTTGATTTAATTTTGAATGTATAAAAGTTTATTATTTTAACTTTTAACTAATTGGGGATAAGCAAATTCATCTATTCTTCTTGCCACCCTAAATCTTTTAGCCCAGTAACTCTCTTCTAAACTGGAAACAACAACTCCTCTCGAGCTGGAAGCATGTATAAATGATACTTGACCGTCATCTGTAACATCATAAACCATTCCCACGTGTGTTACTCTACTTCTGGATGTTGTTGAAAAAAATATCAAATCTCCTCTTTGTAACTCTCCCCGGCTAACCGGTATACCTATACTTGCTTGGCTTCTTGAAACTCGAGGTAAATCTATTCCTTCTATTTCATAAATTCTTTGCATAAATGCAGAGCAATCAATTCCACTTCTACTTGTTCCTCCCAATCTATAAGGAGTACCTATATATGATTCCGCTTCTTGGATTAATTTATTTATAGTTAAATCAAAATAAGATACAAATGTTGCGTTACTGAGTTCTTCTAAAACCTCTTCTTTCTGATCATCTAATATAGATTCTACTTTATTGTAATCAATAACCGGTTTTTTGAGAGATATTTTTATTTTGGATAATTTATTTTTATACTTTGGCGTAGTAATTGTTTGGGTATTTTGAGATAAGTAATTAGTTGTAGTTCCACAAGAGGTAATGATTAATAATATGCCTAATAAAAGCGGAAATTTTATTACTTTTTTCATATATCTATTTTAAAACTGAGTCAAAAGTAGGCAATGTATTCTTTTTAACAAAACCGAATGCCTCGGTTTAATAGCATTTTAACATATGTTAATTCTAATTAACCTGAAGAAGTAATTTATTTTAAAATAATCAGTTAGCTCCTTAGAGTTATTTGAGCTAAGGATAATAAATCTACCGAAAAATATTAAATTTAAAAATATTTGAAAAAATATTTGACGGTTAAAAAAAAGTTTTTATATTTGCAAACCATTTGAACAATGGCCCATTCGTCTAGTGGTTAGGACATCAGGTTTTCATCCTGGAAACAGGAGTTCGATTCTCCTATGGGCTACAAATTTTTATTAAAAAATATAATTTTAGACTATTATGGCAAATCATAAGTCAGCATTAAAAAGAATTAGACAAGCTAATACCAGAAGGTTACGTAACAAGTATTATCATACTACTATGAGAAATGCTGTAAAAGCTTTACGCGCTGAGACTGATAAAGAAAAAGCAACTGAAAGACTATCTGAAATTTCTTCTATGATAGATAAAGTAGCTAAAAGAAACATCATTCACAAAAATAAAGCGGGTAACTTAAAAAGCAAATTGACTAAACACGTTAATTCTCTTTAGAATTTAAATATTAATTTCGGCCCATTCGTCTAGTGGTTAGGACATCAGGTTTTCATCCTGGAAACAGGAGTTCGATTCTCCTATGGGCTACTAATCGGTTGCAATAAATATTGTAACCGATTTTTTATTTTTATAAAAAAGCGAAGAGGAAATACATATGATTTCCTCTTCGCTTTTAGTGTCTTTAAGTCAACTTATCTATTAGCTTTAGACATATATTTTCTATTAAAATCAAATCCACTTTTTCATTTTAAAATATCCTAATGGTGCTATCATAGAAATTAATATAGCAACAATAGCTAACGGATAACCATATCCTTGTTTTAGCTCTGGCATATTCTCAAAGTTCATCCCATAAATACCTGCGATTAAAGTAGCCGGAGCAAAAATAACAGTCATTATTGTAAACACTTTCATAATTTGGTTCTGTTCCATATCTACCAAACCTTGAAATGTATCTTGTAAAAACTCTAATCTATGAAAATTAAAAGAAACATGCTCCAATAATGAGCTAAGGTCTTTTAGCATAATCGTAATTGTCTCATAAAAATCATTAGGAAACACACGTGATTTATTTAAAGAAGATAAAACCCTTTGCATCTCCATCGAATTTTCCCGAATTACCATGCTTTTTTCTTGTAGGCTAGTAATTTCTTTTAACAAATCGCTATCTAACTTCTCTTCCTTTACTAATTGCTGTGTCAACTTAGAAATTTTCTCTGTAATCAACTCAATAGAATCCGCCAAATAATCAATTCTAGTATCTAAAATTATAAGAAACGCTCTTTCTCCTGTTTGAGGTTTTAACATCCTTACTTTGCGAGAGGTTGCTCTAAATGTTACATATTCATTATCTCTTTCGGTAAAAAGAACATTTTCTTTTATAATGAATGAAACAGGCTCTAAATATTCTTCATCATGTTTATTATTGGTAAAGTTCATATTAATACCAATCTCCTCCTCACTTTCTATATACCTGGAACTAAGCTCAATCTCTTCTGACTCTTGATCCGTAAACAATTCAATGTTAAAGAATTCTTCTATTTGCTTTTTTTCTTCCTCAGTAGGTTGTATTAAATCTACCCAAAAGATTTTATCTTTATCCTGAATATTAAATTCAGAAGACTGAATAATTTTTCCGTCTATTTTAGAAAATAATTTTAGCATAAAAATTCTTTTTGAAGCCCGGCAAATTTACAACCTTATTATATTAAATCCTAAGGTTTAAAGTCTATATTAATTAATCTCATTCGCTCATTTTTATTTAGAATAGGAATATATTATGAAACATTGATATTCATCATTTAGATATCCTTTAAATATTAGTTAACTTTGTAGAAGTTTAGATAGAAAAAATATAGATTTATGGCTCAAGGATTGTTTAATTCGTCTATCGGCAGAAAATTTGCCATGGCACTCTCAGCGATGTTCTTGTTGGTTTTCCTTATAGTGCATTTGATGGTGAATATGCTTTCGGTAATTTCTCCCGATTTATTTAATGAAGCGTCCCACTTTATGGGAACAAACCCATTGGTTCAGTTTTTATTTCAACCTATATTAATGTTAGGAGTAGTTTTCCACTTTGTTTTAGGGTTTATTTTAGAAATAAAAAATAGAAAAGCTCGTGGACCTGTTGCTTATCAAAGAAATAATGCGAGTGCAAACTCAAGTTGGATTTCAAGAAATATGATTATAACAGGTGCTATGATTTTACTTTTCTTAATAGTACACTTTTCAGATTTCTGGGTACACGAAATGAATTACAAATACATTCAATCCAACCCTGCAGATCCTACTCGTTATTATCACGAAATGGTTGAAACTTTTCAAAATCCGCTTAGAGTTTTAGTTTACGTAGTAGCATTTGTTTTATTAGGGATGCACTTAATGCACGGATTTCAATCATCATTCCAATCTGTTGGAGCAAACCACAGAAAATATAATGGATTTATTAAAGCATTTGGTAAGGCATACTCAATAATTATCCCATTAGGATTTATTTTTATCGCAGTATATCATTTTCTTTTTAACAAATAAGCACGGTAGAACATGGACAATAATATATTAAACGCAAAAATACCACAAGGCGACATCGCTAAAAAGTGGGAAAATCATAAGAAAAATATACGATTAGTAGCTCCAAATAACAGAGATAGAATTGATGTAATTGTTATTGGTACCGGGTTAGCAGGAGGATCTGCCGCGGCTACTTTAGCAGAACAAGGGTATAATGTTAAAGCTTTTTGTTATCAAGACTCTCCAAGACGTGCACACTCAATTGCTGCTCAAGGAGGTATAAATGCTGCTAAAAATTACCAAGGAGATAACGATAGTATTTATCGATTATTTTATGATACTGTAAAAGGAGGAGATTACCGTGCAAGAGAAGCAAATGTTTATCGTTTGGCAGAAGAATCTGTGAATATCATAGATCAATGTGTAATGCAAGGCGTCCCGTTTGCTCGTGATTACGGCGGATTATTAGATAACCGTTCGTTTGGTGGGGTTCAGGTAAAACGTACTTTCTATGCGAAAGGACAAACCGGGCAACAATTATTGTTAGGAGCTTACTCTGCAATGAACCGACAAATCAACTTAGGGCGTATTAAAATGTATAATCGTCATGAGATGTTAGATCTTGTAATCGTAAATGGAAAAGCAAGAGGGATTATAGCAAGAAATCTTGTAACAGGAGAAATAGAAAGACATTCAGGACACGCAGTTGTTATCGCTTCCGGAGGATACGGAAATGTTTATTTCTTATCTACCAACGCAATGGGATCTAATGTAACTGCTTGTTGGAAAATTCATAAAAAAGGTGCTTTCTTCGGCAACCCTTGTTATGTTCAAATTCACCCGACTTGTATTCCTGTACACGGTACAAAACAATCTAAATTGACATTAATGTCAGAATCTTTAAGAAACTCAGGTAGAATTTGGGTTCCTAAAAAGAAAGAAGACGCAATAGCAATTAGAGAGGGTAGAATGAAACCTGTCGAAATTAAAGAAGAAGATAGAGATTACTACTTAGAAAGAAGATATCCGGCATTTGGTAACTTAGTACCGCGTGACGTTGCCTCTCGTGCAGCAAAAGAAAGATGTGATGCAGGATTTGGTATAGAAAATAACGAAACAAAAGAAGGAGTTTTCTTAGACTTCTCTACAGAAATTCAAAAGAAAGGGAAAGAATCAGCCTTTGCAAAAGGAAATCACAATCCTACTCCGGAAGAGATTACTAAATTAGGAAAACAATGGGTGGAAGAAAAATACGGAAACTTATTCCAAATGTATGAAAAAATTACAGATGATAACCCGTATGAAACTCCAATGAAAATTTACCCTGCGGTTCACTATACAATGGGAGGTGTTTGGGTTGATTATAACTTAATGAGTACCATTCCTGGATGTTACGTAATTGGAGAAGCAAACTTCTCAGACCACGGAGCTAACCGTTTAGGAGCTTCTGCATTAATGCAAGGTTTAGCTGATGGATACTTTGTTCTACCATATACAATTGCAGATTATCTTGCTGACGATATTAGAACAGGACCTATTTCTACTGATACGCCTGAGTTTGAGCAAGCAGAAAGAGAAGTAAAAGAAAAAATTAATTTCTTTATTAATAATAAAGGAACTAAAACAGTCGACCACTTCCATAAAAGATTAGGTTTAATCATGTGGAACAAAGTAGGAATGGCTAGAAATGCAAAAGGATTACAAGAAGCAATTACCGAAATACAAGCATTGAGAAAAGAGTTTTACGAAAATGTATTTGTTCCGGGAGCTGCAGAAGATTTAAATCCTGAATTGGAAAAAGCTTTAAGAGTTTCAGACTTTATGGAACTTGGAGAACTTATGGCAATGGATGCTCTAGATAGAAAAGAAAGCTGTGGAGGACACTTTAGAGAGGAATATCAAACGGAAGAAGGAGAAGCCTTACGTGATGATGAAAATTACACTTATGTTTCTGTTTGGGAATATAAAGGAGATGATATTTCTAAAGAAGTACTACACAAAGAGCAATTAGAGTTTAACTATATTGAACTGAAACAACGTTCATACAAATAATCAATCGACAATGGCTAGTAAAACTATAAATATAACACTTAAGATTTGGCGTCAAAAAAACGCTAAAACGAAAGGAAAAATAGAAACATATAAATTGAATGATGTTTCTACGGATAGCTCTTTCCTTGAAATGTTAGACCAGTTAAATGAGGAATTAGTAAACCAAGGGCAAGAACCTGTAGCTTTTGATCATGATTGTCGCGAGGGTATTTGTGGAACTTGTTCTTTATACATAAACGGAAGACCACATGGTCCGGATACAGGAGTAACAACCTGCCAATTGCACATGAGAATGTTTAAAGACGGAGAAACTATTTATATAGAACCATGGAGATCCAGTGCATTCCCAGTAATTAAAGATTTAATTGTCGATAGAAGTGCTTTTGATAGAATACAACAAGCAGGAGGATATGTCTCTGTAAACACTTCAGGTAACACTCCTGATGCTAATGACATTCCTATTGCTAAATTCGATGCAGACCGAGCATTCGATGCAGCTGCTTGTATTGGATGTGGAGCTTGTGTAGCTGCGTGTAAAAATGGTTCTGCTATGTTATTTGTAGGAGCTAAAGTTTCTCAATTTGCCTTATTACCACAAGGTAAAGTAGAAGCTGCAAGACGTGTACAAAACATGGTTCAGCAAATGGATTTAGAAGGATTCGGAAACTGTACAAATACAGGAGCTTGTGAGGTAGAATGTCCTAAAGGAATTTCTTTGGAAAACATTGCAAGAATGAACAGAGAATACTGGAGTGCGAAAGTAGGATCTGAGCAAAATCCTGATTAATAAATAATCTTATAATTATTCTAAAAGCCCTTTATCTTAAATGATGAAGGGCTTTTTTATTAAAAAAGTTTTCTTTCAATTCTATCTCAAATTAAATAATTAAATTTAACCTATGAAAATTTATACAAAACAAGGAGATAAAGGACAGACATCATTATATGGTGGGTTAAAAGTTTCTAAAGCAGATTTAAGAATAGAGGCTTATGGAACAATAGATGAAATTAATTCCGTTATTGGCTGTATAGTCTCGGAAAATACAATAGAGAAGTATAATCAGCAATTAATAGAAATTCAGAATAATTTGTTTTGTATTGGGGCAGAGTTGGCCACTCCATCTGATAAATTAGAAACCCAGAACGGAAAATCAAGGATAGGGAAATTAATTACTGAAAACGAAACTCATTCTTTAGAAAATTATATTGACGAACAGCAGAAAAATTTACCTCAACTCACTCATTTTATTTTACCTGGTGGAGGAAAAAGCTCTGCTATTACACATCTATCCAGAACCGTTTGCAGAAGAGCGGAAAGAATTATTGTAAGATTTAGTGAAATAGAAACAGTAAGACCTGAGACCATTCAATATATTAATAGATTATCTGATTATCTTTTCACGCTTGCTCGTACATTTGCAAAAGAAAATGGAATTGAAGAAACTAAGTGGATTCCTGAAAAATAATTTTTATGAAAAAAGCATTATTACTAATAAACGGACTTCCTCCCAAAGAAAAAATCAATATAGAAAAATTTGATGCTGTTTATTGCACAGACGGAGCTTATCAAAAGGCTTTGGAAATAGGGCTAAAACCTGATGTGGTAGTCGGTGATTTTGACTCTATTCAAGATTTAAATATTCCAGATGTAGAGGTTCTGCACCGTCCCGATCAAGATTTTACAGATTTTGATAAATGTTTAGCTGTTCTTAAAAAAAGAGATTTTAAAAGTATAGATGTTTATGGTGCTACAGGATTAGAACACGATCACTTTTTGGGCAATTTAACGACTGCCATTCATTATAAAAACGATATGCGAATCAGTTTTCATGATGATTTTTCTGTTTTCTTTTTCACTGAAAAAAACATTTTAATTAAAAACACTAAGAATAAAATGATTTCTCTTTATCCTTTTCCAACTGCAGAAAAAGTACATTCAAAAGGATTATTTTACCCACTTAATGGAATGGATTTAGATATTACAGGAAGAATAGGAACACGAAATCATGCCATAGAAGACAATGTAGAAATAAGCTATGATAAAGGTGAGCTTTTAGTTTTTGTTTCTAAGTATTTAAAAAATGGTGAGAAATCAAAATAATAAATTAGACATTTTTATCAACAAAAATCATTTCTGTCACAGCCTTACTGAAAGTATAGTCTTCTCCATTAAAATGAACAACTACGCTATTATCAAAACTATGTTTTTTCTTAACTTCTATTTTGTCTCCTAATTTTAAATTTATTTCATTTAAAAACTGAAGAAACTCTTCTGAAGAATCATATACCGAACTTATAAAAACAACATCTCCTTCTTTGCACAAAGATAATTTATACGCGGTAGATTCTTTAATATAACCGTTTTTATCAGGTATCGGGGCTCCATGGGGATCAACTGTAGGGAAATTTAGCATTTCGTCCATTTTATCAAAGAAAGACGGCGATTTTATATGCTCTATTTGTTCTGCTATTTCATGCACTTCCGACCAAGAAAAATTCATCACATCAACCAAAAACATTTCAGTTAACCGATGTTTTCTAACCACAATTGCAGCTTGTCTTTTACCCTCTTCCGTTAAACGGATAGGCTTATAACTTTGATAATCTACCCAACCTTTTTCAGCAAATTTCTTCATCATGCCTGTAACAGTAGGCATTTTTATATTTAATCTTTTACTTATATCGTTAGTCGAAATGTCCGCATTTTTCTTGGAAAGATGCAATAAGGACTTCAAGTAATTTTCTTCGGCTCGAGAATTCATAACTAAAAAACAAAGGTATTCTTTATTAATTAAATCTCTACGAAGGTATAGATTTTACTTTATAAAACAAAATTAGCTTAATTTTGTTAGGTTCAAATATCTTTGAGCAACTTCGTAAATCTCCTCAGAATTTTTAGAAATACCAGATATAAATCTATTAGAAAGTATAATTACCGTAAAATCATCTTTTATATAACGAGCGAATATTCCTTGGTATCCATGCCACCAACCTGTATGATAAACATATTTTTCACCGTTAGGATAACATTTTACACGCCAACCTAATCCATAATTTTTCATTACCGACCAATCTCTTGTTGGAGTAAATGCCGCTTTTTTAAATGAATCTTCTAAAAACTCATTACTGTATAAAGCCTGATCCCATTTATATAAATCTTCTACCGTTGTAAAAATTCCTTTATCTCCATAAACTCCATCCTGAAAAGTATTTGGAAAATCTCTAAAATTAGCTCGGTAACTTTTTGCAAAAGAAAAATCATATGTGTCATTTGGATCGTACACAAAAGAATTCGTCATATTAAACGGCTCAAAAATATATTTTGAAACAAAATTCTTATATGGCATTCCTGTAATTCTCTCTATCAGTAAACCCAAAACCGCAAAATTAGAATTACAATAATCAAACTTAGTTCCCGGTGTAAATAATAATCTAAAGCGATTATTTTTAATCATATCCAACACAGACTCATTATACATTGGCTCAGCAGAACTCCAGTAATTATTAGAAAATTTAAGGTATTCCGGTAAACCCGAACGGTGAGATAACAACTGCTCTATCGTTATATTCCCATACGGGAAATCCCAAATATACTTTTGTACATTATCCTTAATATTCAAAAACCCACGTTGTTCTAACCATAAAATTGATGTTCCTGTAAAAGTCTTTGTAATAGAAGCTATTTGAGTAGGCGTTTGAGGTGTATTTTTTAGCCCTATCGCTCTATTGGAAAGCCCGTAAGACTGTTCAAAAATCAACTTTCCTTTATGTGCTACAAGCACTGTCCCATTAAATGAAGGATTTTCAGCACCTATATTAATAGCTTTAATTTCATTTCTTAATTGAGCATAAACACCCGAAATAGTATCGTGATACTGTAGCTGTCCTGTTGGTGCACTATAATTTATTTCAATATTAAAAATTTTATGGCTTAATGGTTTTTTTGCCTCTACAGAAACAAAAAACAACACAATTATAATCGATAATAAAGACTTCTGTTTGAACATAATATTAAAAGGAATTTGGGCACCAACAAAATAAGCGATTTATTTTGTTAATTCAGACCAATAAAACGTTAAATATATCTTTAATCATGAATTAAAATCAAAAATCTCTATCAATTATTGAAAAAGCTCAATCCCTCAGAAACTATAAAATTACTTCCGCCAATAAATATAAAATCATTTTCGGAAGTGTTTTTTTGAGCTTCTTCTATGGCTTTCTGTACGCTTTCAAAGTATTTTGAGTTTAAATTTTTAGGAACAATATTTTTTAAATCTTCTATCTTAAACTTTCGATCATTGTTCGGTTGAGTAAAATAATACTCCGCATCTTTAGGGAAAAGTTTTAAAATAGACTTTACGTCTTTATCGCTTACAAAGCCTAAAATTATAATTTTTTTCTCAGCTTTTATTTTTTCTATTTGTTTAATTATTGATGCTATTCCCGCCGGATTATGAGCCGTATCAGTAATGATAAGCGGATTTTCTTGCAGCACTTCCCAACGACCTCGCAAACCCGTAAGTTGTGTTACATTATTTAATCCTTCCTGAATTTTCTCTTTATTAAATTCAAATTGGGTAGATAAAACTTCTAAAACTTTTTCTACGGTTTTTAAGTTTTTTGCCTGATAACTTCCTAATAAATCTGTGGTATAAACTGGTGATTTTCCTTGATTAGCAAAATAAATCTCTGCATTTTTTTCTTTAGCAATATTAAAAAATACAGATTTGGTTTCAGGTAGAAATTCACCTATTACAACAGGTTTATTATTTTTGATAATTCCTGCTTTTTCGAAAGCTATTTTTTCTAATGTATCTCCTAAAATAGCTGTATGCTCCAATGCAATATTTGTAATTACAGAAAGTTCAGGATTAATGATATTTGTAGCATCTAATCGCCCTCCCAGTCCTGTTTCTATAATTGCAATATCTACTTTTTTATGAGCAAAATAACTAAATCCTAAAGCTACTGCAAACTCAAAAAAAGAGCATTTTAAATCAGTAATAATCTGCTTATTTTGTTCAATAAATTGCCTTACAAATTCTTTTTCGGTATTTTTTCCGTTTATTCGGTTTCGTTCCTCAAACTCCAATAAATGAGGAGAAGTATGCAAACCAACTTTAAATCCGTATGATTGAAATACAGCTGAAAGCATATGAGAAGTGCTTCCTTTCCCGTTTGTTCCCGCTATATGTATAGTTTTAAATTTATCTTGAGGATTTCCTAAGATTTCACATAATTTTTTAATCCTATCAAGTCCGGGATTATAGGCTTTTGCTCCTTGTAGCTGAAAAAAAGGCAAATCATTATACAGCCAACTTACTGCCTGATTATAAGTCATTATTATCTTAAATTCACTTTGTAAGTTCCGCGTCTTCCATCCGCTCCCGGAAAAGCAGTCACGTATTGTAACACCAATTCTTTAGCTCTATTTGCCAAACACTGATTCCCTGAAACTCTCGGTGTTGCACGTTTTATACTTCCGTTGGCATTTACAACAATATCTACTACCACTACCCCCGATGCACTACAATTATGTGCTTGGTTTTCCGGCACTCTGGTTTTCCAATTTTCGCCAATTCCTGTTCCTTTATCGGAATTCCCCTTTGGATCGCCTACATTCCCTGCTTGATTCCCATCTCCTTGTCCATTAGAATTCGACTTTCCTTTTCCTCCTAAGATTTGTTCTAACGCTGATTTTCCTTGAGCATCCCCTTTTGGAGCATTTGAATTTTTAGAACTTTCTTTTTGAGTATTTGTTTTTGCAGGTTTTGCCTCTGTTTTTTTCTCTTTACTCGCTACAGGGATTTTTTTTGTAGTTTCCTGAGTCTGAGATTTCACAGGAGCTTCATTAATTCTATGTTCAGAAATCTCCGGCTGAGACACTTCACTTTTTGCAGGTAATGGCTGCTCTTCTGCAGGCTTTGGCTCTTCTAAACCTTGCCCTATATCTGTATTTCCATAATTGGACTCTTGCAACATGGCTATCTCTATCAATAATGGCTTGTTTAGGTTTTCTTGTTTAAATTCAAGACTTAAGAATAAAAGCAAACAAGTTAAAACGCCCACTATTGCAGTGATAACTAAACTTTGATATTTTGAAGATTTTGTATTACTCATTAGGTTCGGTTGCTAATACCATTTTATAATGATTTCTATTGGCAATATCCATCACGAAAACAATATCTTTTGTAAAGGTTTTTTCTTCTGCCTGAAGTATAAATGCAGGCTCTTGATTTCCTTGAAATATTGTTTTAAGTTCCCCTTCTAAACTCTCTTTAGTAATTGGTGTTTTATCTATAAAATACTCCCCGTTATTATTAATACTAATTACTAAATCTTTCTGTATTGCATCTGCCGGTACTCCATTTGCTTTTGGTAATTCTAAATTTAAAACATTGGTAGAAACCATTGTAGAAGTCAGCATAAAAAATATAAGCAACAGAAAAACGATGTCCGTCATAGATGACACACTGAAATCAGGGCTTATTTTATTTCTTCCTCTTAAATCCATTACTTAACGATAGGTTTGTTCAATACTTCTAAAAACTCTGTTACAGTAGATTCCATTCGGTGAACACTTTTATCTACTTTCATTACTAAAAAGTTATAAGCAATATAAGCGACAATCCCTACTACCAATCCGGCAGCGGTTGTTAGCATTGCAGCGTAAATTCCACTGGACAACAACTTAGCATCTACTTGTCCCGCTGTATTCGCGATTTGGGCAAAAGACATTATCATACCTACAACTGTTCCTAAGAATCCTAACATTGGCGCTGCTCCGGCAATTGTTGCTAAATAATTTACGTTTTTCTCTAATTTAAAAACTTCTAATTTCCCTGTGTTTTCTATCGCATCGCTGATTTCTTTAAGCGGTCGTCCTATTCTCAGCAATCCTTTTTCTATCATTCGAGATTCAGGCGTATTTGTTCTTTTACAAAGTTCTACGGCTGAGTTGATTTTACTTTCATAAACAAAATCTCTAATGTTATTTATGAAATTGTAATCATGCTTAGATTGTTTATTTATACTTAAATATCTCTCGAAGAAAAGATAAACAGTAAATAAAAATAAGATGAATAATATAAGAATTATTACTCCACCAAACCAGCCTCCTTGCTGTATCATATCATATAAGGAAACATTTGTGGTAATTGGCTCTGCCACATTTTGAACTAAACTTAAAGAATCTTGTTGCATTGTTTTATTTTTTCGACTACAAATTTAATAAATGTCTTTAATATAAATAGCCTTTTATTAAAACATTAGGCAAACCCGCTACACATTTTATATTGACTCTAATATAACTACTCTCTCTATGATATTATTGGTTTATATAAAAGCATACTTGCATTGAGCTAAAATATTTTTGATTTGAACCGAAATATTTTTGATTTGAACCGAAATATTTTTGATTTAAGGATAATTCTGCAACACTCCTTTTCCAAGTATTAAGAACTTTCCTCAAAGAGGATTAAAGGTTGTGTGTGTTGAAGGACTTGTTTTGAGGTTAGATGAATCGCGTTAGGGATTGTAGTGAAAATCCTTTTTGAGAGGTCTCGAGCAAAAAGATTGTAACGGAAAGCCCGACCCGATAGGGAAACGCCCTAAATAAACTTATTAAGTATAACCTTTATTCTATCTATTGTCCGCTAAAAAACGGCACCATGCACTACGAATAATTAGATAAATACTAATCTATTTTATTCAAAGAATAAACAATATCAACTTTTGGATTAACCTCTTTATTTAAGTTTATTAAATGTAATTTATTACCCTCTATTTGATACTCAAACTCTTTTTTATTGTCTAATTTTATTATATTTCCTTCTTTTACGTATTTTCCATTATTTAAGATGCATTGATGCCTTCCCTGCACTTTCAAACTATATGTATAGTCTTGATTTAGTGTAAGAAAAGCACTAATATTCTCATTGCAATCTGAGCAATTTTGAGATCCCATATAGGTCCCAAAATATGTGTCTGAATCGTCATAAAAATCTAAATTAGAGTTAAACTCTATTTCTCCATATTTAGTTACAATAAATTCTTTGTTCTCTTTTGCACAACCTATTATCAATAAAAAAATACATAACAAACCAATTATCGTATTTTTTTTCATAGTTTTATATTTTCATACAAATGACACGCAAACTATATGCCAATAAGAATAGTAAATATTAAAAGAATACTTATAAAGCTCACCTTATTTCTTTTTTTGGTGACCATGTCTTCTTTATTGGCTCAAACCGATACTATTTCTGCTACTCTAACTTTTAATCAAAATTCAAATATTATTCATGTAAAACAGCATTTTAATATTTCTAATAACACGAAAGGAAAAGTCCCTCTTTATCTTTATGCTTGGGTTAATGCTTATAAAAAGAGGTCTACTCTTAGTAATGTAAAACTATCGGAAAGAAATGATATGTTATTTTTTGCAGATAAGAAAAATTTTGGGGATATATTCAATTTAAAAATAGAGTACGGTAACGAAGAAATGACTCCTGTTTTTTCTAAAAATTCAGAACTTATAGAAGTTGATATTCCTGCAAATCAGAATAATCGATTTAATTTTTCTGCTTCCTATGATTTACAAATTCCCGCGGATGGTTTTACAGGATACGGCTACAACAAAGAGCAAGGTAATTATTATTTAAAGTATTTTCTGCTACATCCCGGAGTTTATGAAAATGGAATACTTAAATGGCAAAATTTTAAAGATTTTGAGTCTTTAACCTCAAATAATACTTTTTATAAAATAAATATTAATAACAATACAAATGCAGAAATATTTACAGATTTAGAACCTATAAATGATTCTATTTATAAAGGAGGAAATCGATCTTTTTTTGAGCTGGCTTTATTAAACCCTGAACAAATAACAGAGATAAAAGTAGGTAGTACAAATATTATTTTTCAACAAAAAATAGACTCCACAGATATTCCTATTCTAAAAAAAATACTAAAAAGACAAATTGGTTTTTTAGAAAATTATCTACCTTATTTGGATGAGCCTTTATTTATTTCTAACAAATTACTTAATAGTAATAGAGTAAAGGGAATAGATGATTTGACAATACCAATAATAAATAAAAAATATCAAATATATAACGACTCTTCTCGACTGGATTTAAAATATTTACCAACTATATTTTCTGCGTATTGTGAAAGAAATATACATGTAAATAAACGAGAAGGACATTGGATTTTAAACGGAATAAAAACTTATTTAGCATTTAAATATTTAGAGGAATACCATCCGGATACACCGATTTTAGGAAAAATCCCAACAGATATAGGACTATTCAATATTTATCCATTAACATGGTATGAGGCTTCAAAATTTAAATTCTTAGATAGATATTCTATTTATTACAGGTATTTTATGAAACAAAATATAGATCAATCTATAGACACTCCTTACGATAAATTAAGCTACAATAATCAAACACAAATAAGTGCCGTAAAAACAGCCCTTGCTTTAGACTACTTAGAAAGTTATTTAGAGAAAGATGAGTTGAAAAATTTACTTAAAAATTTAATCTATATACGAAAAGAACATTTAATCACAAAAGAGTATTTTCAATATTATTTGAATCGGCATGCCTCTAAAAACATCAAATGGTTCTTTAACTACTTAATAAAGCAATCCGGCGGATTTGATATGAAGTTGAGTAACATTAAAGAGAAAAACGATAGCCTGCAAATAAAAATTAAAAATAAAGACCTTTTTAAAGCCCCCACAGAAATCGAAATATATAAAGATTCTGCACTAATATATAATACTTGGACAAATTCTACCGAAAAAAACATAATAGTAAATGTTCCAAAAATGGATTATGACAAAGTAAAAATAAAACATGGAAACTATTTTACCGATGATAACCCTTACAACGATATTTATAGTAAAAATAAATGGTTAAAAACTAAATTTAAACTTACCCCTATTGGAGAAATCCAAGTACCGGAATTTTATCAATTATTTATATGGCCGGACATTCAATGGAATAACTATGACAAATTACAATTAGGCTTAAAACTAACTAATGAAACTCTTTTTCCGCAGGATCTTGTAGTAAAAGCATCTTCTCGGTATAGCTTTGGGGCTAAAAAATATATTGGGGCAACCAGTTTTATTTATCGTTGGAAACCAAAAAATGACCTTTTTAGACAAATTGATTTTCGTGCAGGTACAAGTATAGGACATTATAACCGAGGATTGGAATATTTTAAATATAGTAGTGGCATTAATTTTAGTCTTAAAAAACCTGTTCGGAGTCTAACTTCCCACTTCATAGAACTTAGCTTCGACGATATACAAAGAGAACTACCCGAAAACCCGGAGCCCATAGATATAGAATTACAGAGGTATCAACTATTAAACACTCGATTTGTCTATAGAAACCTAAGTAGAATAAATGAATCATTAGGATATATAAACTATCAGTACTCCAATAAATTCACTAAGCTCTATGGGGAATTTTACTACCGATGGAAGTTTGCACGGAACAAACGATTGGGAGCACGCCTATTTGGAGGAATATTCTTCAGGCATGATTTAAACGAAACTAATTATTACGATTTTGGATTAGATAGAATAACCGATTATTCATTCTTACACGGATTACTTGGTCGTTCAGAAAAATTCGGTTTTTTAAGTCAGCAATTTGTAATGGCAGAAGGAGGATTTAAATCAAAGTTTAATGTAAAAGCAAACGAATTTATGTTAACATTGAATTTAGAATATCCATTAATAAAATTAATAGATATTTATACAGACTTCGGTGTTTATAAAAACGAAGCTATGCCTTCTAAATTCGTTTATGACTCCGGAGTAAGGTTAAACATCGTTCCCGATTTCGTTGAATTTTATTTTCCTGTCCAATCCAGTTTAGGTTTTGAACCCTCAATGCCTAAATATCACGAAAGAATAAGGTTTTTATTAAATCTTGACCTGAATAGAATCAGAGGATACTGGAAAGCCAGAAAGCTACAATTATAATTATATAAAATATGTGGTACTAACAGCAATTAAAAAAATAAGATTATTTTTAATTAAAAAAACAACTTAATAAAATACCAATTCCGCAAAAAAAAATTTATATTTGCATTAAACATAGTATAAAGTAAGTACCTAATAATATACAAATGGCACAGAATATAGGAAAAATCTCACAGGTTATCGGACCGGTAATAGATGTTATCTTTGAAAATAACCAGCAATTACCAAGAATTTATGACTCCTTAGAAGTAATAAAAGAAGGAGAAGAACCATTAATCTTAGAAGTAGAACAACATATAGGAGAAGACACTGTCCGTTGTATCTCCATGGATGGTACTGATGGACTACAAAGAGGACAAAAAGTTGTATCTACAGGAAGTCCGATAATGATGCCTACGGGCGAAGATATTAAAGGAAGGCTTTTTAATGTAGTAGGAGACCCTATTGACGGATTAGAAAAAATTGATAAAAGTAATGGTTTACCTATACACAGATCTGCTCCTAAATTCGAAAACCTATCAACCGCATCAGAAGTTTTATTTACAGGAATAAAAGTAATTGATTTAATTGAGCCTTACGCAAAAGGAGGTAAAATTGGATTGTTTGGAGGTGCAGGAGTTGGGAAAACCGTATTAATTCAAGAGTTAATCAACAATATTGCAAAAGGACACGGAGGATTATCTGTATTCGCGGGAGTTGGAGAACGTACGCGTGAAGGAAACGACTTATTACGTGAGATGTTAGAATCCGGAATTATAAA
The DNA here is from genome assembly GCA_019218445.1 of Weeksellaceae bacterium TAE3-ERU29. Classification (GTDB taxonomy): domain Bacteria; phylum Bacteroidota; class Bacteroidia; order Flavobacteriales; family Weeksellaceae; genus Ornithobacterium. The sequence continues at coordinate 97,777 of JAHUUM010000004.1, forward strand.
ATACGGAGATGATTTCATGCACTCTATGGAAGAAGGTGGTTGGGATTTATCTAAAGTTGACAGAAACTTATTAAAAGAATCTAAAGCAGCTTTCGTTTTCGGCCAAATGAACGAACCTCCGGGAGCTCGTGCTCGTGTAGCCTTATCAGGTTTAACGTTAGCTGAGTACTTCCGTGATGGTGGAGAAAGCGGCCAAGGGCGTGACGTATTATTCTTCGTAGATAATATTTTCCGTTTTACACAAGCAGGATCAGAGGTGTCTGCATTATTAGGACGTATGCCTTCTGCCGTTGGTTATCAACCAACTTTAGCAACCGAAATGGGTGCAATGCAAGAGCGTATTACCTCTACTAAAAATGGATCTATCACATCTGTTCAGGCAGTGTATGTACCTGCGGATGACTTAACAGACCCCGCTCCGGCAACTACATTTGCCCACTTAGATGCTACTACCGTACTTTCTCGTAAAATTGCCTCTTTAGGTATTTATCCAGCTGTTGACCCGTTAGATTCTACTTCAAGAATTTTGGCACCGGAAGTTGTAGGGAAAGAACATTATGACTGTGCTCAAAGAGTAAAAGAGTTATTACAAAGATATAAAGCATTACAAGATATTATTGCAATTCTTGGTATGGAAGAACTTTCTGAAGAAGATAAATTAGTAGTTCACCGTGCAAGACGTGTTCAGCGTTTCTTATCTCAGCCGTTCCATGTAGCAGAGCAGTTTACGGGAATTCCCGGAGCTTTAGTTGATATTAAAGAAACTATTAAAGGCTTTAATATGATAATGGATGGTGAAGTAGACAAATATCCTGAAGCAGCTTTCAACCTTAAAGGGACAATAGAAGAAGCTATAGAAGCAGGAGAAAAAATGTTGACAGAAGCTTAAAATATTAAAAATGGGATTAAAATTAGAAATAATCACGCCGGAATACGTTCTTTTTAAAGGAGAAGTAGAGGCTGTAACAGTTCCCGGAAAAAACGGAAAATTCCAAATGTTACAAAACCACGCTCCTATTGTAGCAACCTTAGAAGCCGGAGATATTATAATTAAAGCTCACGAAAAAGCTGAAAAACAACATTCGCTTGTAACATCAGCTAATAATGAATTTAGTTTAGCTATTTCAGGAGGCACATTAGAACTTAATAACAATCACTTGATTATCCTTGCTGATTAATGTTTAAAAATTTAATCACAAAATTTACAAAACCACTTCAATTTTATGAGGTGGTTTTTTGTTTATTTAATATTTTTTAGACCTATAAAATCTATTTAAAAATCCAAATTAAATATTGAGGTTTAAAATAAATTTAGATTGTAAATTTGTGCTATGTTTTTAGAAAACACCATAAATCACAGAAAAAATACAGGTTGGATAGAAGTTATATGCGGCTCTATGTTCTCAGGTAAAACCGAAGAACTATTGAGAAGAATAAAACGTGCTGAATTTGCAGGACAAAAAGTAGAAATATTTAAACCGGCAATTGATAAACGATACGATGATGAAGATGTAGTTTCTCATGACAAAAATAAAATGGGAGCAACTCCCGTAGAAGCAAGTTCTAATTTAGTTTTATTGGCTAACGATTGTGATGTTGTAGGAATAGACGAGGCTCAATTTTTTGATGATGGAATTGTGGAAGTAGCAAATCAATTAGCTAATTCAGGGAAAAGAGTAATTATTGCAGGGCTGGATATGGACTTTAAAGGTCGTCCGTTTGGTCCGATGCCAAATCTTATGGCAATAGCCGAATACGTTACAAAAGTCCATGCAATTTGTATGAGAACAGGAAATTTAGCCAATTATTCTTTTAGAAAAATCAGTAGCGATAAATTAGTAGAACTGGGCGAAAAAACAGAATATGAACCACTAAGCAGAGCTGTTTTTTGGGATGAACTAAATAAGATAACAGATTAACCTAAAACAATATAAAAAAGAGCTTTTGAGAAAATTTTCAGAAGCTCTTTTTACTTACACAATTTATGGTATACTAATTTTAATTGTATATTTAGCTTTTTTCAGCTACTTTTTTCACACGTTCAGCTTTATCAGCTTTATTTAAAGTTAAACGAACAATACTGTTTTTTTTAGCCAATAAATCATGAGGAACAGCTCCTTCCAAAGCTACTAAATCTCCTTTTACTAATTTATGGACTTCTCCTCTAACACCAAAGTCTATTTCTCCTTCAAAAATCTCTACTAAAATAGGGAATGGTGTCTGATGTTCTTTCATTTTTTGACCTTCCTTTAGTAAAATTCTGATTTCTTTACTTCCTTCAGTCTCTAACAAAACACTGATTGCAGGTTTGTTATCGTTATATTCTAAATCTTTTAAAATGTTATTTGCTTTCATTATTTTGATTTTTTTAATATTTACTTCTTCTTCGCCCAAGTATCTCTTAACGGAACAGTTCTGTTAAACACATAATTTCCATCTTTAAAATCTTTTCTATCTGCAACAAAATAACCTAATCGTTGAAACTGGAATCTATCTTCCGGTTTAGCATCTTTTAAAGAAGGTTCTGCAAAACCATGTACAATCTCTAAAGAATTTGGATTTATATGTTCAAGAAAATCAGTTTCTTTATCAGCATCAGGTGCTTCAACAGAAAATAATCTATCGTATAATCTAACCTCAATAGGAATATTCTCTTGGGCAGAAACCCAATGTAATGTTCCTTTCACTCTACGCATACTCGCTTCCGTGCCACTTCCACTTTTACTATCTTCATCATATGTTGCAAAAATAGTGGTTATATTTCCGGTTGCATCTTTTTCTACTCGTGTTGCTTTTATTATATAAGCTCCTTTTAAACGGACTTCTTTATCAATAGAAAGTCTAAAGAATTTTTTTGGAGCATCTTCCATAAAGTCTCCTTTTTCAATATAAAGCTCTCGGGTAAATGGTACTTTTCTAAAACCGGCAGATTCATCTTCGGGATTATTTTCTATTTCTAATTCTTCTACCTTTCCTTCGGGATAATTTTCAATTACAAGTTTCACAGGGTCTATAACTGCAAAAACTCGTGGAGCAACAGCATTTAACTCTTCTCGTATAGCATGCTCTAATAAAGAAACATCTATTACATTTTCTCTCTTAGCAATTCCCGCTTTATCCCAGAAAGATTTAATTGAATTTGGAGTAAAACCTCTTCTTCTTAAGCCTGAAATTGTCGGCATTCTTGGATCGTCCCAGCCACAAACATGATTTTCTTCTACAAGTTTTTTTAATTTTCTTTTACTTGTAATCATATAACTTACATTTCCGCGAGCAAATTCTCTTTGTTTTGGTTTTAATGTACCCTCCTGATGAATTTGGTCTACGTACCATTCATATAACGGACGGTGATTTTCAAATTCTAAAGAACATAAAGAATGAGAAATTCTTTCTATATAATCGCTCTCACCATGAGCCCAATCGTACATTGGATAAATTTTCCACTTATCACCTGTTCTGTGGTGAGGTTTATTTAGCATTCTATACATAACAGGGTCTCTCATATTCATATTTGGTGAAGTCATATCTGCTTTAGCACGCAAAACATGAGCTCCGTCTTTCACTTCTCCATTTTTCATTTTCTCAAATAATGAAAGATTTTCTTCTATACTTCTGTTCCTATAAGGGCTTTCTACTCCGGCCTCAAATGGAGTTTTTCTCTGTTCTACTATTTGCTCAGATGTTTGATCATCTACATATGCTTTTCCCTCTTTAATCATTTGAATTGCCCAACTATATAATTGATCGAAGTAATCAGAAGCAAAACACAATCTATCCCATTTAAAACCGAGCCATTCAACATCCTCCTGAATTGCATCAACAAATTCCTGCTCTTCTGCTTCCGGATTTGTATCATCAAACCTTAGATTTACCGGAGCATTGTATTTCTCTCCTAATCCAAAATTTAAACAAATTGCTTTTGCATGGCCTATATGTAAGTATCCATTAGGTTCCGGCGGAAAACGAAATCTTAACTTATCCTTTCTAAGTCCTTTTTCTAAATCCCCATTTATAATTTGCTCAATAAAATTACTTGCGATATATTCTTCACTCATCCTGTCTTATTTTAAATACAAATATAATTATTATATAACAATTATAGGTAACTAACCTCTTTTTTCAATTAAATATAAAATATTGTTAAACGCTTAATTACAAATATAATTTATTTATATTCTCTCTAAATTACTGTTAACAACACATAAATGAGTATTGTCATATATTAAAAGGTTTAAAGATTTGTATTTTTGTGCCTAAGCATAAAAGATGGGTATAGTTTTTCTGATGGTATTAGTGAGCGTTTCGCTCGCCTTTGTATTCCTAATAGTATTTATAATAGGAACTAAAAAGGGACAATTTGATGAGGGAGAAGCTCCGGCCATAAGAATGTTAAAAGAAGATAAAAAAAACATTAAAAAAGAGGATAAATAATGCAAATGCAAACTTTTTATTACGACAACAAGATTGTGAAGTATTTTATATACGCCACAATATTTTGGGGGATTATTGCTTTTACCTTAGGTTTAACAGTAGCAGTACTATTGTTTTTTCCTACTCTACCGGAATATCTTTTCGGTACTGATGATGGAGGGGTTGCCTTTTCTGTATTTGGTGATTCAATCTCCGGCTTATCAGCTACTCAAGGGGCATTTGGTTATGGGAGGCTTAGAATGCTTCATACTTCTGCCGCAATTTTCGCTTTTGTAGGTAACGGATTTTTCGCCGGTGCATACTACTCTATGCAAAGATTATTAAAAACCAGAATGGCTAGTGACGTTATGAGCTGGATTAATTTCTGGGGTTGGCAATTAGTAATCATTGTTTGTGTAGTAACATTCTTTTTAGGTTACAACACCTCTAAAGAATATGCTGAGCATGAATGGCCTTTAGATATTCTAATTGCTGTAGTGTGGGTATTGTTTGGAGTTCATATGTTTATGACTATTGCTAAAAGAAGAATTAAACACATGTATGTAGCTATTTGGTTCTATATTGCTACATGGATAGGGGTGGCAATGTTACATATTTTTAATAACTTAGAAGTTCCGGTTGATTGGAACGTTTTGCAACCAAAAAGTTACTCTCTTTATGCAGGAGTTCAAGATGCCTTAGTTCAGTGGTGGTATGGGCACAATGCCGTTGCATTTTTCTTAACTACTCCGGTCTTGGGTATGATGTACTACTTCTTACCTAAAGCAGCAAACAGACCTGTATTCTCTTATAAATTATCTATTATTCACTTTTGGTCCTTAATATTCGTTTATTTATGGGCAGGACCTCACCATTTAATTTATACCGCATTGCCGGGTTGGGCACAAGCACTGGGTACAGGGTTTTCTGTAATGCTTATCGCCCCATCATGGGGAGGTATGTTAAATGGATTGTTAACATTACGTGGAGCTTGGGATAAAGTAAGAGAAGATCCTATTTTGAAATTCTTTGTAGTAGCTGTAACCTGCTATGGTATGGCAACTTTTGAAGGGCCAATGCTTGCTACTAAAACATTAAACAGTATAGGTCACTTTACCGATTGGGTTATTGCTCACGTTCATGTAGGAACATTAGGATGGAATGGATTTATGACATTCGGAATAGTTTATTATATGATTCCTAGAATTTTTAATACAAAATTAGCTTCCAGAAGCTTAGCAAACTCACACTTTTGGTTAGGTACCTTAGGTATAATATTATATACTATCCCAATGTATATCGCAGGGTGGACTCAAGCTTTAATGTGGAAAGACTTCAATCCATCTGGTACTTTAGTTTACTCTAACTTTTTACAAACAGTTACAGAGATTATGCCTTATTATATATTAAGAGCTGTAGGAGGTTCTTTATATTTAATTGGAGCTGTACTATGGGTTATAAACATAGCTAAAACAGTACGTGCAGGTAGATTCACTGCTAATGAAGAAGCTCAAGCTCCTGCATTAATTAAACAACCTAAAGAAAGACAATCAGATGAAGCTGTTCACCCATGGTTAGAAAGAAAACCTTTGATTTTTGCCGTATTATCCTTTGTTGCAGTAGCGATAGGCGGGGCTGTAGAAATTATACCAACATTAGTAGTAAAATCAAATATACCGACTATAGCCAGTGTAAAACCTTATACTCCTCTGGAAGTTGAAGGAAGAGATATTTATATAAGAGAAGGATGTAATGCTTGTCACTCACAAATGGTTCGTCCGTTTAGAGATGAAGTAAAACGATACGGAGAATATTCTAAGCCAGGAGAATTTGTTTATGATCACCCATTCTTATGGGGTTCTAAAAGAACGGGGCCGGATTTAGCTCGTGAAGGAGGAAAAAGAAATGACTCTTGGCACTATAAACACATGTGGAATCCAAGACAAACATCAGAAGGTTCTATCATGCCTCGTTATCCATGGTTAATAGACAATAAATTGAACAGAAGTCTTATTATGGATAAGCTAAATGCTTTAGCTATTTTAGGAGTTCCGTATGATGAAGAGTTTAAAGATGAAGCTAAAGTATTAGCTCATATGGACAGGCAAGCTGCAGAAATAGAGCAGACTATATTTACTGAGTCTCCTGACTTAAAAGACCTTTACAATAAACAAAGTAAAATGCAAGGAGGAGAGTTTGTAGCTCTGAAAGATAGAGAAATTGTAGCTTTAATTGCATACCTACAAAGATTGGGGGTAGATATTAAAGGCGAAGGAACTGAAACAGCAAATAACTAATGTTAAAGTATTACAAAGAATATTTCGGGTATGAAAATGACCATATTTTACAGGTTATAATATTAGCATGTTCAATTATATTTTTCTTAGCCTTAATATATTCTATCATTAAAAAACCAAAAAATTACTATAAAGAAACTTCTGAGATTCCTTTAGAGGAAGACAGTGAAGAGGATAAAATAAAATTTTAACACTATGAAACATAGAATTCCCGGTCATATTTTTATACCAATTACATTATTGGTAATTTTAGCTGCATTTATGATGGTTATTCCAATGGATTTTTTACCCCAACATGGATTAGCCGGAGTAGCTCATAACGCATTTTATCAGTTGAAAAATGTATTTTCTTACTGGATTGTATGGATTGTTTTATTATTGTCTTTCTTAATGCTATTAATTATAGAAAATCTTAACAAGGTTATTGAAAGAAAGAAAATCGCCCAATTAACACCTCAAGAAAGAGCTATCTTCTTAGCTGAGAAAAAAGAAGGATATCTTAAAAGATTGTTTAAAAGTGGAAGAGAAAGACAATCAGAAGAAGAGGAAAAAGCACTTCTATTGGATCACGGGTTCGATGGAATTCAAGAGTTAGACAACTCTCTTCCTCAATGGTGGCTATCCATGTTCTATATGGGAACAGCATATATGATAATCTATGTAATAGCATATTTTACTACAGACTTTGCTCACCCAGTAGAAGAGTATGAAATTGAAACTGCTTTAATGGATGAAAGAGCTCAAGAATGGATTAAGAAAAATGACATTAAAATAGACCAAGCACAGAATTTTTATCAAGATGAAGGAGCTTTACAAAGGGGAGAGGAAATATTTAAAAATGTATGTGCTACTTGCCACATGCCTAATGGAGGTGGGGCAGCAGGACCTAATTTAACAGATGATTACTGGATAAATCATAGAGAAGGTGACTTGTTCAAGAATATTTACAGTATGATTTATGACGGTTCTCCTAACAATCCTGCTATGCAAGCATTTGGACAAACTAACCAGCTTACAGGATTAGATGTTCAGGATGTAGCATCTTATGTATATCATCTAAATCAAGAGCTTCCACCAGTAACAGAAGCAGAAGGTGGTTTAGCTCCCCAAGGAGACGAAATGCCTCAGTGGAAAAGAAAATAAAAAGTTAAATTTATAATTTATTTGAGGCCGTCTTTAAAGACGGTCTCTTTTTTGTAATTTATTTTCATTCCAAATGCAATTCATATAACTTTTTGTAACTTTGACCTATGTCTGGAAACATAAATAAAAAAGAGGAAATTCAGAATTTCAGAAACAGTATTAGTACTGCTGAAAGATCGGGAAAGAGAAAATGGGTCTACCCAAAAAAACCTTCCGGAAAGTATTACAATTGGCGATCAATTGTAAGTTACTTCCTTATTTCTTTCTTGATTATTACTCCATTTATAAAAATTAATGGAAGTCCTTTATTTAAGTTTGATATAATCCAACGGGAATTCTATATTTTCAGTTATCCTTTCTTTACTTCTGATTTTAAAATATTCGCAATGGGAATGATAACTACTATTGTATTTATCATTTTATTTACCGTTGTCTACGGACGGATTTTTTGTGGATGGATATGCCCTCAAACCATTTTCTTAGAAATGGTGTTCAGAAAAATTGAATATGCAATAGAAGGTGATAGAAACAAACAAATTAAGTTAGCCAAACAGGAATGGGATGAAGAAAAGTTAAGAAAAAAAGGGATGAAATGGTCTATATATCTTATTTTATCCTTTGTTATTGCTAATATTCTATTCTCTTGGATTATTGGTGTCGATGAACTTAAAAAATTAATTACCGAAGGACCTGTCCAAAATATTAATACATTTTTTGGATTACTAATATTTACCGGTATTTTCTATTTTGTATTTGCTTGGTTTAGAGAGCAAGCTTGCGTTTTAGTTTGTCCTTACGGAAGACTTCAAGGTGTATTAATTGATAAGAAAACTATTATTGTTGCCTATGACTACAAACGTGGAGAAAGAGAAAAAGGAAGAGCAAGATTTAAACGCGGTGTAGACAGAGTAGAAGAAGGAATAGGTGATTGTATAGACTGCGGACAGTGTGTTGCGGTATGTCCTACCGGTATCGATATCAGGAACGGAACTCAATTAGAATGCGTAAACTGTACCGCATGTATAGATGCTTGTAACGACGTCATGGCAAAAATGAATTTTCCATTAGGCTTAATCAGATATGCTTCCGAAGAAAATATTGCAGAGAAAAAACCATTTAAATTTACAGGTAGAATGGTTGCTTATTCTTGTGTTTTACTTCTTTTAATAATAGTTTCTGTAGGGCTATTACTTTCCAGACCGGAAGTAAATTCTAAATTTTTAAAGAAAGCAGGAACAGATTATAGAATTGTAAATACAAACATTGTTACTAATGAGTTTGAGTATAATTTAGAAAATAAAACTAAAGAAACTAAGCAATTACATTTTAAACTATCTTTACACAAAGGAGGGAATATAGAGATAATTGGCGGTGCTGAAACTATAATAGTTCAACCGGGAAGATTAGTACAAGGAAAAATGCTTATTTCAATTCCAAGAGATGAACTTACCTCTTATAAAGAACGAATAGTTATAGATGTTTTAGATCAAAATAATAAATTGATTGATAGCTATCAAACCAGTTTCTCAGCACCATTCCAATAAAAATTAAAATTATGAGCAAATTCAAATTTACATGGGGCCATGGTGTTATGATAGGTTTATTTAGCTTTATAGCATTCATTTTAACCTTGATTTTCTTAGCTGATGGGCAAACAGGTGATATATACGATGATTACTATGAACATTCTTTAAAATATCAAACGGAAACGATTGATGCAGTAAATAATGTGAAAAACTTACCTGAAACTCCAACAATAAAAACTCAAGCAAATGGCTTTCTAATACATTTTCCACCTTCTATAAAGCCAAGTTCAGGGAGTATTTGTTTAATTAGAGGAGCACATACCAAAGATGATATAAAATTAGACTTAAACCTAAGAAATAACGAACAATTAATTCCTGCCGCAATAATAGAAATAGGAGAATATGATTTAGAGCTAAGATGGTTTGAGAACAATAAATCATATTTAATAAAGAATAGAATAGAATGGAAGTTGCCTTAATATTATCAGCTCTTGCCTTAGGACTTGCAAATAGTTTACATTGTGTAGGAATGTGTGGTCCTATAGCATTCTCATTAGGTATTTCCCAAGAAAAAAATATTCGTTTTTACGCAAAAAACTTAGTTTATCAATTAGGACGAGTTACAACTTATACTATATTAGGTTTATTAATTGGTCTTATAGGTCAAGGATTAAATTTTGGTGGATTTCAGAAATATGTGAGTATAATTGCTGGTTCATTAATGATTATTTATGCCTTATTACCAAAAAAAACCATTGCAAGAATAGAATCTGCAGGAGGTAGCTCTAAATTACTTATTAGATTAAAATCTTCACTCGGAAAGTTTATAAGAAAAAGGAATTACTTTTCACTTTATGTAACCGGTATATTAAATGGATTACTCCCTTGTGGTGCTGTATACGTAGCACTTACTGCGGCTATTGCCACCGGTTTTTTTGTTAAAAGTACACTTTTCATGTTTTTATTCGGGATTGGTACAATTCCATTAATGTTTCTTGTTGTTTTTTTCGGCACAACACTCAACATGAAAATTAGAAATAAAATAAATCAAATCATCCCTTATATTACAATATTAATAGGTATAATATTTATTTTAAGAGGTTTGGAACTAGGAATTCCGTTTCTTTCTCCCTCTCCTGAAGCACTACAATTAAATTCAAGTGGAGGATGTCATTGCCATTAATATTAAAATTAACTAAAAAATTAAATTTCATTCTTTAAAAGAATAAGTTATATTTGTATAATTCTAAAAAATAATTAAATGTCAGTACTTATAAATAAAGACTCAAAAGTAATAGTTCAAGGTTTTACAGGAGGCGAAGGAACATTCCATGCTCAACAAATGATTGAATACGGAACAAATATAGTAGGTGGTGTAACTCCTAAAAAGGGAGGCCAAGAACATTTAGGCAAGCCAGTGTTTAATACTGTAAAAGACGCAGTAGACCAAACAAATGCAGATGTAAGTATCATTTTTGTTCCACCTGCATTTGCTGCAGACGCGATAATGGAAGCTGCAGAATCAGGAATAAAGGTAATTGTTTGTATAACAGAAGGAATTCCGACTGCTGATATGGTTAAAGTACAAGCTTATATAAAAAATAGAGATTGTACTCTGATTGGACCTAACTGTCCGGGCGTTATAACTTCTGAGGAGGCTAAAGTAGGAATCATGCCTGGCTTTATATTCAAAAAAGGTAAGGTAGGAATCGTTTCTAAATCAGGAACACTAACTTATGAAGCAGCAGACCAAGTGGTAAAAGCAGGATATGGAATATCTACAGCTATTGGTATTGGTGGAGATCCTATTATAGGAACTACAACTAAAGATGCTATAAAATTATTTATGAATGATCCTGAAACAGAATGTATCGTAATGATTGGAGAAATAGGCGGTCAGTTAGAAGCTGAAGCATCTCATTGGATTAAAGAAAATGGAACAAAACCGGTAGTTGGTTTTATTGCAGGGCAAACTGCGCCAAAAGGTAGAACAATGGGGCATGCCGGAGCAATTGTTGGAGGAAAAGATGATACCGCACAAGCCAAAATGAAAATAATGGAAGACTGTGGAATTCATGTTGTTTCTTCTCCTGCTGATATCGGAAAAAAAGTAGCAGAAGTTTTAAAATAGTAACTAATTAATTTTTAATAAAATGAAAAAAGTATTATTAGGAGGATTATTAACATTATTATTCTCTGTTTCTTATGCACAAATTGGAGATTTTTTTCAAGATGTAAGATTTGGAGCAAAAGCAGGAGTCAATTATTCTAGAATTTCTAATATTCATGGAGATTCAAAAGGGAGAATAGGTTTTAATGCAGGAGGATTAGCTTTAATCCCTATATCTTATGGGAATGATTTTTTTATTCAACCGGAATTATTTTATTCACAAAAAGGAGAAACAAATGACACTAAAGATGGAAAAGAAGTTTATCAATTAGACTATATTGATTTACCTATTCTTTTTAAAGCTTATTTTTCTGATAGTAATTCCGAGTTTTTTGGAATTTTTGGACCTCAGTTCTCTTTTTTAATAAATAATAAAATTAAAAACCCATCAAATATAGAAAATATAGTAAGTAGTTATCATAATGATGAATATAAATCTTTTGATTTTGGACTTGTTGGGGGTATAGGTTATTCTTATGAGAGAAACATAGAGCTAACTTTACGTGCTGAATATGGTTTAACCGATGCTGTAAAAGGAAGCCAAGTAGAAAGCACAAAGAAAAACAATAATGGAGTAGTAAGTTTAGGTTTATCCTATATATTCTAAAATGCTCAGCTTTCTATAAAAGTAAAAGGAGATTCTAATACCCACAAGCCTCTCTGAAATTTTTATAGGTATATGAGCAAAAATCAAAAAAAAGCCGTCTCAAAACTTATTGAGACGGCTTTTTTTTACTGAATAATTTACGCATTTGCTTTCGGAGCCCACTCATTACAAAGCATTCCATGTACTGCGTTTGCTTGATTAGGACATCTTGGAGTAGAAAACTTTATACAAGTTCCACATTCTACTTCATCTTTCAGACTCACTCGCATATCAAAACTATCGCAAGTATGAATTTCTTTTACTTTTTCATGGTGAACTTTGCAAGTATTATCATTTGCTAAATTTTCACAATTAACACAACCATTAACTAATCTAATTGACATATCTCTATATTTTTTAATTTCTATTTGTTGAGACAAAAGTATCTAAAAATGTAATTTGAACCAATATAAATAACTATAAATCAATTAAATGTAAATAGATTGATTTAAAATAATTAATTATTTTAACTTCTTTAGACTGCTTAAAAATATAGTATTTGAATAATCAACACTTTAAGAAATAGTGAAAATTTATCTTAAAATACTTTAGATTAATTCTAATAACTTTATATTTATTAAATTTGTCCAAATAAACTTAAAAATTGCAAGAAGCTAATCTAAAAAAAGCAAAAAAAGCCTTACTTATCGGAATTCTTGGAAATCTATTTTTAGCTATCATAAAGGGAATTTCAGGAATATTAGGGAATTCTTTTGCTTTAATTGCAGATTCCATAGAGTCTCTTACAGATGTTTTCTCTTCTTTCTTATTACTTTTAGGTTTCAATTATGCAAATAAACCACCAGATAAAGATCATCCTTACGGACACGGGCGTGCAGAGCCTTTAATGACTTTTGTAATTGTACTTTTCTTAGGAATCTCAGCTTCAGTTATAGCTTATGAAAGCATTATAAAAATTATGACTCCTCATGAACTTCCTAAACCTTTTACTCTTTACATTTTAGCCGGAATTATAATAATCAAAGAATTATTCTATCGGTTTGTGTCTAAAACAGGAAAGGAAACAAAAAGCACCTCAATCAATGCAGATGCATGGCACCACCGAGCAGATGCTATAACATCTTTGGCTGCATTTATAGGAATTAGCATTGCTTTACTTTTAGGAAAAGGCTACGAAGCCGCAGATGATTGGGCTGCTTTAATCGCATGCGGAATTATTTTATATAATGCTTATTTAATATTTCGTCCTGCACTAAGAGAAATAATGGACGAAAATCTTTATACCGATTTTATAAAAGACATCAGAAAAATTACAGAAAACACTCCCGGAATAATCGCTTCAGAAAAATGTTTTGTAAGGAAACAAGGCACTCAATATATTATAGATATTCATCTCATTGTAAATGGAAATATTACGGTAAAAGAAGGGCATGACATCGCACATTCTGTAAAAGATAACTTAATGACTGCTTTTCCTAATGTTATTGAGGTAATGACTCACATAGAGCCTTCCGCCTAAAATTTAATTAAAATTCTGCATTTGAATTAGTTTAGCATAAATTCCTCCTTTTTCTATCAACTCCTCATGCTTTCCAACTTCTTTAATTTCACCATTATCCATTACAACAATTAAATCAGCATTTTGAATGGTAGATAATCTGTGTGCAATTATTAATGACGTTGTATGCTCCATCATATAATCTAAGGCTTCTTGAACCAATCTTTCTGAATGCGTATCTAAAGCAGAAGTTGCTTCATCTAAAATCATTATTGGCGGATTTTTAAGTACTGCCCGTGCAATAGATAACCTTTGTTTTTGTCCACCCGAAAGCTTACTTCCACTTTCTCCTATATTCTCATCAAATTTATTAGGTAGTTTTTCTATAAACTCAGTAGCATTCGCAACTTTTGCAGCCTCATAAATTTCTTCATCCGTTGCATTTTCTTTTCCTAAACCTATATTATAACGAATTGTTTCATTAAATAATATAGAATCCTGAGTTACCATACCAATAAGTCTTCTATAATCACTTAATTTTAAATCTTTTAACGGAATACCATCTATTAAAATTGCCCCTTCATTTACGTCGTAAAATCTTGCCAACAAATTAGCAACAGTCGATTTTCCACTACCCGATTGACCGACTAAAGCTACACTCATCCCCTTTTCTATCTTTAAATTAAAATTCTTTATAACATCATTCTTTTTATCATAAGAAAAATAAACATTTTTAAACTCAATCTCTTGTTCAAAAGATTTTATTTCTTCTGCATCTTCTTTTTCTTCTACTACAATATCAGCATCTAAAATATTAAATACTCTCTCTGCAGAAGCTGTTCCCCGAGAAACATCTGTTAATGACCTCGAAAGGCTCTTAGCAGGATCTAACATTTGAAAGAAAACCCCGATAAAGGTTAAGAACGCCTCCCCTGTTAAATTTCCTCCTTCTATAATAACTTTACCACCGTACCACACTAAAACTATCATAGTTATAGAACCTAAAAGCTCGCTTATAGGTGATGAAAGTTCATATCTTCTATCTACTTTATTACTAACATTTCGCCAATCATCATTTGCTTTAAAAAATCGCTTTTTAAGCATGTTCTCAGCATTAAATATCTTTATAATTTTATTTGCTCCAATCGTTTCCTCTACATTAGAAATTAATCCACCTAATAGAATCTGAGCTTTATGCGTATTTCTTTTTAATGTTTTACTTATTGCAGAAATCATAAATCCCATTAATGGCAATACAATAAAAGCCACCAAAGTTAGTGAAGGGTTAAGATATATTAGGGTAACTAATGAAACTATAATCATAAAAGGTGCTCTGAATATTTCTACCAACGGAGAAAGAATAAAGCCTTTTATTCCCTCCACATCGCTTGCAACACGGCTCATTAAGTCCCCTTTTCTTTGATCTGTAAAAAATGAAACCGGAAGACTTACAATCTTACCATACAACTCATTACGAATATCCATTGCCACTCCTGACTTTAAAGAAATCATGTAATATTGAGCTAAATATCTGAATAAATTTCTTAGTAAAAAGAGCGAAACTGTTGTTAAGCATATCCATGCTAAAACTGTTAACTCTCCATGTATTTGCATTTGTTCTACAATAGTTTTATTCAATAAATATTGAATGTTTTCAAAACTAAAACTATTTATCCCTTCAGGCTTTGATAATACAGCTTCAGGTGAAGTATCTAAATTATCGAATAAGATTTTTAAAATGGGAAATAGTGATGAAATAGATACCACCGCAAATAATGAATATAATAAATTAAATATTATATTCAAAACTAAATTTTGCTTATATGGCTTTACGTACTTTAGAACTCTTTTAAATGGACTCATATTTAAATTTAGAATGCAAAGGTAAACAAAATGTAAATATTTGAGATTGTATAATTATTTATTAAATTGCAATCCTTATTTTTATTCAATGAAATTAGCAAAAGAAGTAGAGTCTTTTATTAGAGTTGTAGAAGATTTCCCCGAAAAAGGAATCTCATTTAAAGATTTTAGCGGTGTTTTCCAAAATCCTGAAATCTCTAAAAAAATAATTAATTATTTTGCAGAACAAGCAAAAGGAAAAGTAGATGTTGTGTGCGGAATAGAAAGCCGTGGATTTATCTTAGGGTTTCCCATTGCTTTAGCATTAGACGTTCCGTTTGTAATGATTAGAAAAAAAGGAAAATTACCTCCACCCACAGTAGAAGCATCTTATAAATTAGAATACGGCTCTGCTACTCTGGAATTAGTAGAAGGACAAATAGAGAAAGGAGCAAGAGTTTTAATTCACGATGATGTTTTGGCTACCGGTGGAACAGCAATGGCTTGTGCCGAATTGGTAAAAAAAGTGGGCGCAACTCCTGCTCAGTTTAATTTTTTAATTGAATTGGAGTTCCTTAAAGGACGAGAAAAACTAAAAGACACCGAAATTGTAACTATACTTAATTATTAAAGTTTAAAACAATTTTTATGGCACTTATTTTAAACTTGGAAACATCTACCCGAAACTGCTCTGTTTCTATTGCTAAAGACGGAGAACTTGTTGCTCTTTGCGAAGAAAGTAAAGAAAGTTACGAACACGCCGAAAAACTTCATTTATTTATGAAATGGGCTTTGGAAGCGGAAGGTTTAAAGTTTAGTGATTTAGATGCGGTTTGTGTAGGAAAAGGACCGGGAAGTTACACAGGTTTAAGAATTGGTGTTTCTGCGGCAAAAGGTTTATGTTTTGCATTAAATATTCCGCTTATAAGTTTAAATTCATTGGAAATTATTGCAAACTCCTACTCCGGAGAAGCTGACTACGTAATCCCAATGACAGATGCCCGAAGAAAAGAGGTTTATACCGTAACTTTCAACCAAAAGAAAGAATTAATTACCCCGACTGAAGCAAAGATTTTAGACGAAAATTCTTTTCTTGATTTAAAAAATAAAAAAGTTGCTTTTTTAGGAGACGGAGCTAAAAAAGCATCAGAAATATTAACCTTAACAAGTTGTGAGTTTTTTCCACAAAATCTGCCGTCTGCAAAATATATGATAGAAACCTCTTATCAGAAATTTTTGAATAAAGAATTTGAAGATATCGCCTACTTTGAGCCTTTCTATCTAAAAGATTTTGTCGCCGGAAAATAATTCAAATAAAAACTAATTCATTAAAAATAAATTATGAAACAAATAGTCTTAATTGTAGGAGCTTTTTACGGAATGATTTCCGTGATTTTGGGAGCATTAGGTGCTCATGCTCTAAAAAAAATATTACCTGCTACAAAATTAGAAAGTTTTGAAATTGGTGTGAAATACATGATGTATCATGCAATCTTACTTTTGGTATTAGGTTTTATGTTAGACTTTACAACCGGATTAGAAAAAAATATTGCCCGCTGTATTATGTTAGGTTGCTTATTCTTCTCAGGAAGTATTTATTTACTTTCTTTTTCAGACAAAATCAGCCTACCTACAAAAATTATAGGACCAATTACTCCAATTGGTGGAATGCTTATGATTATAGGTTGGGCTTTGCTTATTTTTTACTTTTTTAAGTATAAACTTTAACGTTCTTAATCCAAAGTAGGGAAGTCTTTTTTACTTTGAGTAAAATAGATTTGTATTATTCACTTTTTTTCTTGAAATAAAAAGTATAGTTACTAAAATAATCCCTAAATAAACTACATAAATATTATCAATTGTAATTGCATGTTTTGTATAATTTTGAACTTCAAAAACTCCGATTTTATTTTCGTTGTTATTTATCAATGTAGCCAATATGTCCCACATAAAATGGAAAAATGCTACTGACCAAATGGAATGAGTATAAACATATAAATACACCAATAAATAACCGATAAATACAATTCCTACGTACCAAAAATAAGAGGTTTCATTCATATCGAAACTACTCCAATGGACAATGGAAAATATTAAAGAAGAAATAAGTGCTGATGTATGAAATCCAAATTTATTTTTCAATAAAGTATTAAAAATCAATCCTCTGAAATAAAATTCTTCCCAAACACCTACAACTAACATCGTCATCAATAAACTTATTAATGGTTTTTCAAACCCTTCTTTTAGTCCCATAAAATTGATTTGAATTCCAAAAAATAAATAAGCTGTCAATAAAACAATTACATTTATTATTAAAGCCAATCCTATTCCTGTAAGAGCATTTTTTATAAAATTTTTGAAACCAAAACCATAATCTTTGGCTTTGAGTTTATTTATTTTTCTGTTGAATAATCTAACCCCGAAATACACAATAAGCGGAAAGGAAATCATACAAATATTCCCTAATTGTTTATATCCTAATACTTTAATATGATTTGCCAAAAGAATTATTCCAATAAATAAACCTGCCATTCCTATCACAGATAATAACAAAATTCCCAATACAATTACTTTTCTTTTCATGTCTTTTTCTTTTTATGGTTTAATACTGCAAACTTAGAAAGAACAAAAAGTAATTTATATAATGTCAATATAACGGGAATATAATAAGTCTGTTATATTGAGGGTGTAAATTAGATTTTAATTATATTTGCGGACTATGGCAGTTCATTTTTCATATCAAAAAAAGAATTTTTTCCGTTGGATTTCTATCGGAAGTATTTTTTGTTTACTGATTTTTCAATTTTACGCCTTATATTCTACCTATCAAGGAATTTCAGATATTATAAACCGCTCTATTGATGAGGCTTTTACACAAAGTGTTAAAGGGTATAGAAGTATTGCCATGCAAAAGTTTGATGAGTCTATTGAGTTAATAATCAATGATGAAGAAAATAAAGACCCAAAAGAGGATTTTTCAAATAAAGAAAAATTGAATTATAAAGGAAAAGATATTCTGATTGACGATGTGATGTATAAGGCAATGGGGCTTATCATTTCAAAAGATACTATCAATACTTTTCAGTTAGACAGTTTATTTTCGGCTCAGTTAGAAACCCGAAAATTGGATATTCCTTTTGAAATTGTAATTTATGAAAGTAAAAAAGATAGCTTTTTTGTTCCAAATGATAAAACTTATTCTACTCCATTAAAAGAATTAGATATTCGACGAAACGTACAGGCTTTTTATGAAAATCCTATGCATTTAATCTTTCAAAAAATGTGGGGTTTCCTTGTCTTTTCAATAATTTTGATAGGGTTAATTATTTTTGCTTTGGTATATCAATTGCGAATAATTACTCGTCAGAAAAAGATAGAAAAAGTACGTCAAGATTTTGTGGACAGTATGACGCACGAGTTAAAACACCCATTACAAGGTGCGTTGTCTTTATCGGAAATTTTAGAAAACCCGAGCCTTGGCGATAACCCTGAATTACGAAAAAGTGTCATTCTGAAAATCAAACAAAATTTATACAATCTCAATCAATCATTGGAGTCCATTTTGGAAAAATCATATTCCGAAAATCTACAACATTCAGCACATTGGGAAAGGGGAAATATTATAATAATAATTGAAGAAATCCTTGCAAATTTTGTATTGACAAGCTCTAAAAAAATCCATTTTTCAACAAATTTTGAAGTTTCTCAACCTCTTTTTTATTTTGATAAAACTCATTTGCCCAACGCAATAAAAAACTTAATTGACAACGCGATAAAATATTCATCACAAGATGTTTATATTGAAATTTCGGTAAAAGAAGAAAATCAAAATTTATGGATTTCGGTACGGGATAAAGGCATAGGTATTCGTCCTGAAAATTTGAAATCTATTTTTGAAAAATTTTACCGAGTAGAAAATAAAAAGTATGGTTTTGGACTTGGTTTGAGTTATGTGAAATGGGTTGCAGAGTTACATCAAGGCTCTGTAAATGTGGAAAGTATGTATGGAAAAGGAAGTGTTTTTACACTTTGTATTCCGTTAATGGAAAATCCTTTAAAAGATGAAAAGAATACTAATAGTTGAGAATAATCAAGATTTTGCATACGCCATTCAGTGGCATTTTCAGCAAAAAGGATTTCAAGTGGAAAGCATTTCTTCGGGAGAAAAAGCAATTGAATTATATCAAAATTGTCTTTTTGATGTAATCTTACTGGACATCAACTTAGACGGAGAAATTGACGGAAAAGAAGTGGCGAGATTTATCCGAAATATAGATAAACAAATACCGATTATTTTCATGAGCGGGGAAAGTAAATCGCCAAAAGATGTGGTAGAAGGTTTTGAGATTGGGTGTAATTTCTTTCTTAAAAAACCTGTTAGTATTGAGGAAATAGAAGTACATATCAATGCTTTACAAAAGACCAAATCGAAATCTGTTTATGAATTTAAACAATGTATATTCAATGCTGATGAGCAAATCCTTATTGCTAATGGGAATAACGAAAATTTATCTGAAAAAGAAACTCAAGTTTTACGTTATTTAGCTGAGAATTTTTTCAAAATAGTACCATTAGCTGATATTTCCGAAGAAGTTTGGGACGATGCGTTTATGGAGGAATCTCTGCGGAATATTATTAGTTCCTTACGCAAGAAAATCAACGATAAAGGTCTGAAAATTACAACCATAAAAAGCAAAGGCTATCGTTTGGAATATTTATAAAATAAAAAAAACCCCAACTTAAAGTTGAGGTTTTCGCGGTGGTGCCTCCAGGAATCGAACCAGGGACACAAGGATTTTCAGTCCTTTGCTCTACCAACTGAGCTAAGGCACCGCTCTAATTGGATTGCAAATATAAACACTTTTTTATTTCTCACAAAAAAATCCTTTATTATTTTTCTGTTTAATAAGTCAATCACATACTAAGTTAATCAAAAAGAGGAATTTAAAATTCAATAAAAATAAAAAATAATTAATGCTCTCTGCATTATATAACACATAGATTCAAATCTTTTTAGTACTTTTGCAAATCTACTTAGAAGATTTATGAAGAACATACGAAATTTCTGTATAATAGCCCATATAGACCACGGTAAGAGCACCTTGGCAGACCGACTTTTATCTCACACTCAATCCGTAACGGAAAGAGAAATGCAAGACCAATTATTAGATGATATGGACTTGGAGAGAGAAAGAGGTATTACAATAAAATCTCATGCCATTCAAATGGAATATGAATATAAGGGAGAAACTTATGTTTTAAACCTTATAGATACTCCCGGTCACGTGGATTTCTCTTATGAGGTTTCTCGTTCTATCGCAGCTTGTGAAGGGGCTTTACTTATTGTAGATGCAGCACAAAGTATTCAGGCACAAACTATTTCTAATCTTTATTTGGCTTTAGACAATGATTTAGAAATTATTCCGGTTTTAAACAAAATTGATTTACCAAGTGCCAACCCGGAAGAAGTTTCAGATGATATTATAAATCTTTTAGGTTGCAACAAAGAAGATATTATAAGAGCCAGCGGAAAAACAGGTGAAGGGGTAGAAGATATTTTAACAGCGATAATAGAACGTGTTCCACCTCCGGTAGGTGACCCAAATGCTCCATTACAAGCCTTAATTTTTGATTCAGTCTATAATCCATTTAGAGGGGTAGAAGCCTTTTTTAAAGTAGTGAATGGGGAAATTCATGAGCGAGAGGCGGTTAAGTTTATGCAAACCGGTAAAAAATATGAGGCTGATGAAATTGGCACTTTAAAACTAAAACAACAACCTAAAAAGGTTATAAAAACAGGAGATGTAGGTTATATAATTTCAGGAATTAAAACTGCTGTCGATGTAAAAGTAGGAGATACTATCACCTCAATAGAAAATCCGGCCGATAAACCTATTGGTGGATTTGAGGAAGTAAAACCTATGGTATTCGCAGGAATTTATCCTGTGGATACAGAGGATTACGAAGAACTTACTTACTCTCTGGAAAAATTACAATTAAATGATGCGTCTTTAACTTATCAAAAAGAGAGTTCTGCTGCATTAGGGTTTGGTTTCCGCTGTGGTTTCTTAGGAATGTTACACTTAGAAATTATTCAGGAAAGGTTAGAGCGAGAATTTGATATGACGGTAATTACTACTGTACCCAACGTATCATACCATGCTTATACTGTAAAAAATCCTAACGATTTAATTCTGGTAAACAATCCGTCTGATTTGCCTGATCCTTCTGGATTAGACCGAATAGAAGAACCTTATATTAAAGCTTCAATTATTACAAAATCTGACTTTGTAGGATCGGTAATGACACTTTGTATAGATAAACGAGGAGAAATTGTAAATCAAACTTATCTTACTTCTGACAGAGTAGAATTAACTTTCCACATGCCTTTAGCTGAAGTCGTGTTTGATTTTTATGATAGATTAAAAACTATTTCTAAAGGATATGCTTCATTTGATTATTCTCCTATTGGTATGCGTCCGTCTGATTTAGTTCGTTTAGATGTTTTAATTAATGGAGAACCTGTGGATGCTCTTTCAGCTTTAGTTCACAGAGATAATTCTTACAATATCGGTAAGAAAATGTGTAGTAAATTAAGAGAGTTAATTCCTCGCCAAATGTTCGATATTCCGATACAAGCGGCTATCGGAGCTAAAATTATTGCCAGAGAAACAATTAAAGCTTTAAGAAAAGATGTGACTGCAAAATGTTACGGAGGTGATATTTCTCGTAAGAGAAAACTATTAGAAAAACAGAAAAAAGGTAAAAAACGAATGCGACAAGTTGGACGTGTAGAAGTTCCGCAAAGTGCATTTATGGCTGTTTTAAAATTAAATGACTAAAAATAAAAATCCCTAATTTCGGAATTAGGGATTTTTTATATGTTTTAAATTCTAAATTGAATTTATTTTTGTCTGAAATAAATTTGAATCGGTACACCTGAAAAATCAAAATGTTTTCTAATCTGATTTTCAACAAACCTTTTATAAGGCTCTTTTACATATTGTGGTAAATTAGTAAAAAGAGCAAACTGAGGTGTTCTTGTAGGCAACTGAGTAATATATTTTATTTTGATATATTTTCCTTTAATTGCCGGTGGTGGAGTTGTTTTTACGATTGGTAAAATAATATCATTTAATTTACTTGTTTTCACTCTCTTAGACCTATTTTCACACACTTGAATTGCAGTTTCTACCGCTTTATGAATTCTTTGTTTGGTTAAAGCAGAAATAAATAATACAGGAACATCTGTAAATGGCTCTATTCTTTTTTTGATAGCAGCCTCCATTCCTTTCATTGTATTAGTTTCCTTTTCTATTGTATCCCATTTATTTACCAAGATCACAATTCCTCGTCTATTCTTCTGTGCTAAATTAAATATTTTCATGTCTTGCGACTCAATACCACGTTCAGCATCAATCATTAATATAACAACATCACTATCTTCTATCGCTCTTATAGAACGCATCACAGAATAAAACTCCAAGTCTTCTTCTACTTTGCTTTTCTTTCTTATTCCTGCAGTATCTACCAAAACAAACTCCTTCCCGAATTTAGAATATAAAGTTTCTATGGAATCTCTTGTAGTCCCCGCAACATCGGTAACTATATTTCTTTCTTCTCCTAATAAAGCATTAGTAAAAGTAGATTTCCCTACATTAGGTCTTCCTACTATTGTTATTTTTGGTAAACCTTCAAATGGATCTTCATGCTCTTCTTCAGGCAATGCTTTAATAACATCGTCTAATAAATCACCTGTTCCTCCTCCGCTGGTTGCTGAAATTGTGTAATATTTTTCAAATCCTAATTCGTAGAACTCTACCGCATCCAAAATATTTTTATTGCTATCCACTTTATTAACCGCTAAAAAAATCGGCTTTTCAGTCTTCTGTTGTAAAAGAAGTGCTACACGCTTATCCATATCGGTAACCCCTATTTGGTTATCTACTACGAATATAATTACACTTGCTTCATCTATTGCTAATTCTACTTGTTTTCTGATTTCTCCTTCAAAAATATCATCAGAGCCTTCTATATATCCTCCGGTATCAATCACTGTAAACTCTTTCCCGTTCCAATCAGACTTTCCGTAATGTCTATCTCTGGTTACACCTGAAACACTATCTACAATCGCTTCTCTACGTTGTAGTAATCTGTTAAACAATGTTGATTTCCCTACATTGGGTCTCCCTACTATTGCAACAATATTTGCCATACTCAAATTTTTGCAAAGATAGGTATTTTATTGGTTTTCTAAGACTTTGATTTTTTTGAATAGATTAATCGTCTATTCATTTCTATTATCTACTCCCCAAAAGAGTTTTTTTCTCAGTGTTTCTAAATAGCTGTTATTTTTAAGCTCTACAATATTTATACAGAATTTTGCTCGTTTTACCTCTACCTCTACCTCTGTACTTAACGAAACTAAGCGAGAATCTAAAGATAATGAATATTGAGGAACTCGGCTTTTTACAATTAGCTTTAAATTATCTTTATCAGGAATTACTATCGGTCTTACATTTAAGTTATGTGGTGCAATTGGAGTAACTACAAAATTTCTGTTCTCCGGTGAAATAATCGGCCCGTTACAACTTAACGAATATCCGGTAGACCCCGTAGGTGTAGCTACAATCAGTCCATCCGCCCAAAAAGAATTTAATAATTCTCCATTTATATAAGCATCTACCGTAATCATACTTGTTGTTTCTTTCCGCATGATACTGAGCTCATTTAAAGCAAACGGACAAATAACTTCTACTGCTTTAGATGTTTTTACTTCTAAAAGAGAACGCTCGCTTATATTATAGTCTTTTTTTAAAATCGCCTCTAAATTAGGTATTAATTCTTTCTTATTTATTGTAGCTAAATAACCTAATCTTCCCGTATTTACACCCACTATCGGCACTCCGGAATCTCGAACATAAGTAACCGCAGACAAGATTGTCCCATCCCCACCAAATGTGAAAAAATAGTCTAAATCTTTCCATAAGTTATTATACCCCGTAAAAACTTCTATTTTTTCTAAAAAAGGAAAACCTTCTATATTTTTAAGTAATTTATAAAAGCTTTCTTCTATTTGAACAGCTATATTTTTAGATTGAATTATTTTAAAAAATTCAGGGATTATATCCTCCAAAGAGGTAGAGGTTGTCTTTTTTCCGTATAATGCTATCTTAAAATCAGACATCTATAAACTTCATTAATTGTTGAAATCTATCTTTCATTAAATCTTCCCTATCACCTAATTGTGATTGGTAAACAATTACATAGCCATATCTTTCGTAAGCCTCTATCACAGAATCTATACTCTCTGCATTTAGTTTTATTGTAACTTCTATACTATCTCCAATGTGTTTTGAAATAAAAGCTCCGTAAACTCTGGCATTATTAGATTCTGCAATCTGAGTAATTTCGCTCATATTATAATTTATTTGAGAAACTCTGATTGTAATAAGAGCCGCAGACTCCACAATTAAAGGGAATTTACTCATTAAATTAAAAATATCGTCTAAAAGAATATAGCCGGAATAAGCTCCATTATCTGACAGAATAGGTATTACATTACTTTGATTTGTTTGAAAGAAATTAATCGCTTCAAAAATATTAATGTGTTCCTGAGTATAAAAATTATCAAATCTATCAATTAAAGTTTCAATTTTTGTTTCAGGTTTGGCTTCTAAAATCTCATAAAAATTTAAGTTACCCTTCCATATTCCATCCTGAACAATGATGACGTGAGTTAAACTAAACTCCTCCGCTATTCTAAGAGCCTCAGAAACGGTATCCTCAAGTGTCAGCGTTTCTATGTCATTAAAAATATAAGACTTTATTAGCATTGTTGAAATTTGTGGCTAATATAGCAATTTTAGTTGGTTTACGAGTTTTATTGCTTCTGTTTAAGTTTTTATTGACTTAATTAGACATAAATTAATAAAAAATGGTTAGTGAAAAACCAACCATTTTTTATTATACTTTTTATGCATCTATATTCGCATAAATCGCATTCTTTTCTATAAATTCTCGTCTTGGTGGAACGTCATCTCCCATTAACATAGAGAATATTCTATCTGCTTCAGAAACATTTTCAATATCTACTCTACGTAATTTTCTATGCTCCGGGTTCATGGTTGTATCCCACAATTGTTCTGCGTTCATTTCTCCTAAACCTTTGTAACGCTGAACAGCTACTCCTTTCCCACTTCCGTCTGATGACATTTCTTGTTGGAATAACTCTCGCTCTTTTTCACCCCAAGCATAAACTTCTTTTTTTCCTTTTTTCAGTAAATACAATGGTGGGGTTGCAATATAGATATTTCCATTTTCGATTAATTCTTTCATATATCTAAAGAAGAAAGTAAGAATCAGTGTAGCAATGTGACTACCATCCACATCGGCATCGGTCATTATTACTACTTTATGATAACGTAATTTCTCAACATTTAATGCTTTTGCATCGTCTTCAGTCCCGATAGTTACACCTAAAGCTGTAAATATATTTTTGATTTCCTCGTTCTCGAAAACTTTATGTTGCATTGCTTTTTCCACGTTCAAAATTTTCCCTCTTAACGGTAAAATTGCTTGGAAATGTCTGTCTCGTCCTTGTTTTGCAGTTCCTCCCGCGGAATCTCCCTCCACAAGGAATATCTCTGATTCATAAGGGTCTTTAGATGAACAATCAGCTAATTTACCGGGTAATCCGCTACCACCCATTGGGCTTTTACGCTGTACCATTTCACGGGCTTTTTTAGCTGCTTGTCTTGCTTTTGCCGCTAATAAGACTTTTTCTACGATTATTTGGGCTTCACTCGGATTTTCCTCTAAATAATTAGTTAGCATTTCGCTTACTATTTTATCTACAGCTCCGCTCACCTCTGAGTTCCCTAATTTAGTTTTTGTTTGTCCCTCAAACTGAGGCTCCATTACTTTTACAGAAATAACAGCAGTTAAACCTTCTCTAAAATCATCTCCTGTAATTGAGATTTTATCTTTCTCTTTAGCAGACATTTTTTCGTCTGCATATTTTTTTAAAGTACGAGTTAAAGCTCTACGGAATCCCGTTAAATGCGTTCCTCCCTCGTGTGTATTAATATTATTTACATAAGAATGAAGATTCTCATTAAATGAAGTGTTGTAACGCATTGCTACCTCTACCGGAATATCTTCAATTTCACCTTCCATAAAAATAACTCTCTGCATTAGAGGCTCTCTATTCTCATCTATAAACTCAACAAATTCTCTTAAGCCTCCTTCTGAATGAAATAATTCTGTAAGGTATTCTCCATTTTCATCTTTTTCTCTTTCATCTATTAAAGTAATCGTTATTCCTCTATTTAAAAATGAAAGCTCTCTTAATCTGGCAGCTAAAGTCTCAAAACTATATTCAGTTTGATTGAATATCGTATCATCCGGAATGAAAGTTATCGTAGTCCCTGTTTCTTCAGACTCCCCTACTTCTTTTACATCATATAATGCCTTTCCTTTTTCATATTCTTGTTGATAAACCTTTCCGTTTCTTCGTACAATGGCTGTCAAGTGATTAGACAATGCATTAACACAAGAAACACCTACTCCGTGTAATCCTCCTGAAACTTTATAAGAATCTTTATCGAATTTACCTCCTGCACCGATTTTAGTCATTACTACTTCTAATGCAGATTTCCCTTCTTTTTTATGAAAATCTACCGGAATACCACGCCCATCATCTTGTACTGTAATAGAGTTATCTTTGTGAATAATAACTTTTATTATACTACAGTGACCTGCTAAAGCCTCATCTATAGAGTTATCTACTACTTCATAAACTAAGTGATGGAGACCTCTTTTACCAACATCTCCAATATACATTGAAGGACGTAAACGCACGTGTTCCATTCCTTCTAAAGACTGAATACTATCGGCTGTATATTGTTTCTGATTTTCGCTCATTTTTTTATAAACATTTCAATTCTGATTTAACAAAGATACAAAAAATATAAGTTATATTTTATTTTGATATCAATTAATCTATTTTTATAAAAACAAGTTCTATTCAATAAATAAAAACCTGATTATCAACAAAAAAAAGAGAGCTCAATTTTAAGCCCTCTTCTTAAATTTTAGCTATAATTTTAAATAATGGCTTCTACTCCTTTCGGATTAGGTCCATATTCGTTTTCTCCCGGCTGACTATCTGTGGCTAAAAGTACTAATAACCAAATTGCTCCAATAAGTGGAATAAAGCCTATAAAAAACCATCCACCACTTTTTCCTATGTCATGTAATCTACGAACAAGCACTGCAATAGCAGGAATAAAAGTAGCTAATCCATAAAGCCCATATAAGGAATAAAAGAGTATAGCAAGCGATGCTCCTCCTTCACCTCCAATGCCAGCAGCTATTCCAACTAAAGCCATTAATACGACTGAAATAATTGCATTAATCAGAGCAAACATCCAATACTCTTGTCTTCTTGCTCTTCCATTAAAATCTGCATACTGTTTAAGTACTTTTAAATACCAATTCATAAATTTCTTTTTTGTTTTGGCTAATTTAAAAACATTTCAAATAATATAAAAATAATTTTATGTAATTCTTAACTTAAAAAACTAAACTCATCATAAATATTTATGAATGTATTCCAATACTCATAAATCTTTCCAAGATTTTAATATTTGAAAACTGTGGGATATATGAGCAAAAATCAATAAAAAAAGCCGTTTCAATGAGTTTTGAGGCGGCTTCTTTTTATTAAAATTTAAATTATTCGTTATCAATAATTACAGCCACAGGGCTTTGAATTATCTTAGAAACAGGACATTTTTTACTTATTTCATAAAGCTTTTTTAATTGCTCTTGAGACAAAGTATCTTCTTTTCCAAATGATATTCTTTTATGAATCTCCATTTGATGATGCTCACTTTCTTCCTGAAAAACCTCTACTTTTATCTCTCCCGTATCCCATTCCTTCTTATTGGCATACATCCTCAAAGTCAAAGCTATACATCCTGCCAATGACCCTAATAAATTCTCTACAGGATTAGGTCCGGCATTAGTTCCTCCCGCATCTTGTGGCTCGTCTAAAACAGAAACAAATCCTCTTACTCTAATCTCGCCTTTATACCCTTCTTCCGGTAAATAAAATTCCACTTTATTTTTCATAATATATATTTTATTTTGAGCTCCAAGTTTTCACTCTTATTTCATACCCTTTAGGAGCATATATAACTAATGGTAATTGACTATTATAAGGTATTAATTTTGGCTCTGATTTCACAAACTCTTCATGAGTTGTATTATCAGGACAAAGCATTCGTGTTGCTCCTACTCCTCCATTTGTTTCAAAAGTATAATAAGGATAACCGTAACCTTCTAAATCATGCACTTTTAATTCTCCATTCAGAAAATGCTGATTACAATCCACCCTCATCACTTTTCCCGGGATAATCTCTATCTTCTTACTACTTTCAGCTTCTCTATTTTGAAGTGGGGTGAGCCAAATTACCCATCTCTCCTGACCTTCTTTAGCCGGAGGATAGACATCTAAAATTGATTTTGACGGTATAGATGTTTCTGTTGCTATTGGTTCTGTTTCCACAATCACATTTCCTTTATTATATTCTACATTAGTAACTGTATGATACCGTTTCTGTGCATCTTTTTCTAACTCTAAACGGGCTGCTCTTTGTGTAGAGTTACAAGAAAACATTGAACTTAATATTACACATCCTAAAATTAAATTAATCTTCTTCATAAGTTAACTATTTACTCAACAATAAGCTAATTTTATGCCATATTGATTAATCTACCTAATGCTAAGTTAATATTTTCTATATTATTAATTATACATATAAAACCAAATAATTTTACCATTAAATATAAAAAATCGCCACTTTAAGTTTAAAGTGACGATTTAAACATCAAAATATTAATTTTTATTTTTTTGCAGCTTCAGCCTCAGCGTTCTGTTTTTTAATCAGATTTAAAGCTGAACCTTCTTTATACCATTTAATTTGGTTTTCATTATAAGTATGATTTACTTCTATTTCATCTTTAGAACCATCTGCATGGACCACTTCTATATGTAATGGTTTGTTTGGTGCAAACTTATCTAAATCTAAGAAGTTAAATGTATCATCTTCTTGAATTTTATCGTAATCGCTCTCATTAGCAAACGTTAAACCAAGCATACCTTGTTTCTTAAGGTTTGTTTCGTGGATACGAGCAAATGATTTAACAATAACTGCTACTACTCCTAAATGACGAGGCTCCATTGCGGCATGCTCACGAGAAGAACCTTCTCCATAATTGTGGTCACCCACTACTACTGTCGGAATACCTTTTTCTTTATAATAACGTTGCGTATCCGGAACAGGGCCATATTCTCCTGTTAATTGATTTTTAACAAAATTAGTTTCTTGATTAAACGCATTTACCGCACCAATTAAACAGTTGTTAGAGATATTATCTAAATGCCCTCTAAATCTCAACCAAGGACCAGCCATAGAAATATGGTCTGTTGTACATTTTCCGTATGCTTTTATTAATAATTTTGCTCCTTTAATATTATCACCTATTGGTTTAAATGGAGTCAATAATTGCAATCTATCAGATTTAGGATCTACAGCAACCTCAACTTTACTACCATCTTCTACCGGTGCTTGATAACCAGGATCCTCTACAGCAAATCCTTTTTCCGGCAACTCAATACCTTTAGGTTCATCAAATTTAACCTCTTCTCCTTTCTCGTTTATTAACGTATCTTTAGTAGGATCGAAATCTAATCTTCCTGAAATTGTGATTGCTGCTACCATCTCAGGCGAAGCGACAAAGGCGTGTGTATTCGGATTTCCGTCAGCACGTTTTGCAAAATTTCGGTTAAATGAGTGAACAATTGAGTTTTTTGGTGCATTTTTAGGATCTTTATAACGAGCCCATTGTCCGATACACGGACCACAGGCATTCGTAAATATTTTAGCTCCTAAGTCTTCAAATGTTTTTAATAACCCGTCTCTTTCTGCAGTAAATCTAATTTGCTCAGAACCTGGATTAATTCCAAAATCAGCTTTTGGTTTTAAACCTTTATCAATTGCTTGTTGTGCAATAGAAGCGGCTCTTGTTAAATCCTCGTAAGATGAATTTGTACAAGAACCTATCAATCCCCATTCTACATCTAAAGGCCAACCATTTTTAGTAGCTTTTTCTGTCATATCAGAGCCTATTACAGTCGACAAATCAGGAGTAAAAGGTCCGTTTAAGTGAGGTTTCAGCTCATTTAAATCAATCTCAATTAATTCATCAAAATATTCTCCCGGATTTTCATAAACTTCAGGGTCTGCTGTTAAGTATTCTCTTATTTCGTTAGCGGCATCTGCTACATCTGCTCGGTCTGTTGCTCTTAAATAACGCTCCATTGAATCATCATAACCAAAAGTAGAAGTTGTTGCTCCTATCTCTGCCCCCATATTACAAATTGTACCTTTTCCTGTACAAGAAAGTGATTTAGCTCCTTCTCCAAAATATTCTACGATACAACCTGTACCTCCTTTTACAGTTAGGATATCGGCAACTTTTAAAATAATATCTTTAGGTGCTGACCAGCCACTTAATTTCCCTGTTAGTTTAACCCCAATAAGTTTAGGGAATTTAAGCTCCCACGGCATTCCTGCCATTACGTCTACAGCATCTGCTCCACCTACACCAATAGCTACCATTCCTAATCCTCCGGCATTTACAGTATGTGAATCTGTACCAATCATCATTCCTCCCGGAAAAGCGTAGTTTTCTAATACTACTTGGTGAATAATCCCTGCTCCCGGTTTCCAGAACCCTATTCCATACTTATTAGATACTGATTTCAAAAATTTAAAAACCTCAGAAGATTGATTTAACGCAAATTGTAAATCCTCATCAGCCCCTTCTTTTGCCTGAATTAAGTGATCGCAGTGTACTGTTGTTGGCACCGCTACCTTTGTCTTTCCTGCTTGCATAAACTGTAACAACGCCATCTGTGCAGTCGCATCTTGACAAGCAATTCTGTCGGGGTGAAAATCTACATAAGATTTGGCTCTTTCATAAGCTTTAACAGCATCTCCTTCTGCCAAGTGATTATAAAGTATTTTTTCTGCGTGAGTTAAAGGTCTACCTACAACTTCTCGTGCTTTATCTACTCGTTTTTTCATACGATCATAGACTCCGCGTATCATTTCAATATCAAATGCCATATATGGTTTTTATTTTTTGTTATTTACAAATTTAATTTTTCTTAACTGATTTTGGAATTTTAACACTCAAAATATATACAAAAAAGGCATATATGCAAAAATTTAGAATCATTCTATTTATTTATTGAATATAATTTAATCATTTAATTTTAATAAAAAATGAATTTAAAAGTATGTTTTAAATTTCTAATTATGAATTTAAAAAAAATAATCATTAAAACTGAATATTTCATTTTTTGAAAGCCAAATAATAATTAGTTATCTTGCATCCTCAAAAATGAAGAAAAATGATAGAAAGTATATCGGTACACAAAGTTGGTAATAAAACTTTAGATAATACACTTATTTTATCGGAATATCCCGTTCTATTAGAGGAACAGGACTTGCCTTTAATAGAAAGTTATTTTACAAAACATTTTAAATATGATGAGATTTTTAGTTTTTCTCATCCCTCGGATATAAATGAAAATGATGTTTTCCAAACAGTTTCTTCGATATTTGAGAATCCGGAAACAGCTCACGAAATGTCTGAGAAGTTAGCCGAGAAATTATTTGACTGCTCTGAACATCCTAAAATTAAACCGGGTGAGTTTTATTTAGTATACTTTAACAAAATAGAATATCGGAATGAGATTGTACAAGCCATCGGGTTATTCAAAACTGAACATAGAGAGCAGTTTTTAAAAGTTTACCCCAAAAGTGAAACTTACACCATTGAAGTGCATGAAGGTATTGCTACTAAAAAACTGGATAAAGGTTGTTTAATTTTCAACATGGACAAGGAAAACGGTTATCATGCGGTTTTGGTTGATAAAGTAAGTGGTGGTGCAGAAGCTCACTTCTGGGCCGATGATTTTTTACAATTATCTCAAGTAGAAAATGCTTATTTCTCTACTGAGAACACAATGACAATGTATCGTAATTTTGTAGAAGAACAACTTCCTCAAGATTTTGAAGTTACAAGAATAGACCAAGCAGATTTATTAAATCGTTCGTTAGACTTTTTTAAACAAAATGAAACCTTTAATCAAGATACTTTTAATTCTACGGTTTTAAGGGATGATGATTTGATTGATAGCTACGAAAATTACAAAACGCAATTTGAAAATGATTTTGAAATAGAAATTGCCGATGAATTTGGGATTAACTCAAACGCGGTAAAAAGACAAAACAGGTTTTATAAAAGCATTATAAAATTAGATAAAGATTTTCATATTTATGTACATGGTGATCGTAAAAAAATCACTCGAGAGGAGGATAGTAGAGGGAAATATTATAAAATATATTTTGAAGAGGAGAAGTAAATTAAAGAAGCCATTTCAGAATTTAGAAATGGCTTCTTTAAATATAACTACATTTCATTTATAATTTTAGCCTTAAGCATTTCATACTCACTATCTGAAATAAGGTTATTTTCAAGCATTTTTTTAGCCTCCGCTAAACGAGTAGATGGGGATACTTTTTCAGATTTAATTTCTGAATCTCCTCCTAAAGACTGATTCATATGCATACCTCCTGATTTTGCCCTCAATTCCTCTAAGCCTCTGATTCTTCGCTTTTCTCTCCAAACTTGCTCCTGTTGCTGAGCAACTCTATAAATTTTTTGAGCTTTTACTTTTTCATAACCTATTAATTTTAGAAAATAAGCTCCAATATTTTTATCAATGGATAAATCCGTTGAAGCATATTTAGACAAAGATAAATCTGCACCAAAAATACCTACTTCTATTTTCGCATCTCCTATATCTTGCCATCTAATATCAACGAGGTTATATCCCATTATTAGCTTTCGTTTCATAAGAATAAAACGTCCCGAGGTTACAGCAATAATATCTCTACGCTTTATTAATGGAAATAAAGATCCCCCTGTAAATACTGGAAATATTGTATATAATCTTTTCTGACAAGCAATTGCTTCTATTTTTTCACCTTCTACAAGGTTTGAATATAAGCTTTCTTTAGCTCTTTCTATTCTTTTATCATTTAATATTTCTTCCACTTTTCTATAAAATAAATTCTCTGATTTACAAACAGTAGCAATAATTATCAAAATTATAATTTATCTCTTAAAGAAACAAAGCTTTAAACATAAAAAATGATGGATTTGAAATTTCAAATCCATCATTTTTTATGTTTTATAATCTTACTCAAAAGAAATGGTATCGTTATCTGCTGAAAGAATTTCGTTTACAGAACGTTCTCTTTGATTTGTTCTTCTGTTAGTTCCATCTCCCATTGTTCCCATATTTCCAAAATTATAGAACCCTTGTTGAGTATTACAATCCCATCTGTTTTCTATTCCTTCCGGCTTCTCAAATTTATCTGAACTTTGCACTCCCAATACCTTTCCATTATTATAGACCTTTTTCATATAATATGCCCATATAGGAAGTGCCATTTTTGCTCCTTGAGATTGCCATCCCGGAAAGTGAGCGAATCGGCTTTCGTTTCCTACCCATACTCCTGTAACAAGGTTAGGAGTTAACCCCATAAACCAAGAGTCTGACCCTTCATTGGTAGTTCCTGTTTTTCCTGCCACCTCAGAGGTTATTCCATATCTTCTTATACCCTTACCGGTTCCTTTTTCAATTACTCCTTTCATTAAGTCTATCATGGTATAAGCTACATCTTCGCTTAATACCTCTCTTGTTTCCGGCTCATAATCTTTTATAATTTTGCCTGTTTTGTCTTCTATTGAAAGTATAACTTCGGGCTTAATATAAATTCCTCCATTTGCAAAGGTACTTACCGCTCCTACCATTTCATACAATGTTAAATCCGCTGAACCCAACGCAATGGTTAAGTTATTTGGAATTGGTGATTCTATCCCTAAATCTCTGGCTAATTGAATTACTGCTTCGGGACCACTTTCTGCAATTAATCGGGCTGAAATTGTATTTACAGAGTGTGCTAAACCATCTCGTAACGATAGAGAACCTCCGTAACGTCCACTTGCATTCCGAGGTCTCCAATTACCTGAAACAAATGGAGCATTAGAAACCATGTGACAAGGTGTATAGTTCATTTGATGAATTGCTGTTGCATATACAAAAGGTTTAAACGTTGAGCCAACTTGTCTTGTTGCCTGCTTCACATGATCGAACTTAAAGTAATCCCAATCAATACCTCCTACCCATGCTTTTATAGTTCCATCTTTAGGATCCATGGACATTAAACCGGCTTCTATGATATGTTGATGATAGATAATACTATCCATCCAAGATTTGTTTTTCACGTATTTCTTTCCTTCCCAACTAAATACTTGAATGGAGTCCTTCGGCTTATTAAACTCGGCTAATATTTCTTCTTCTGTCATTCCTTGAGCTTTTCTATTCTTGTACATGATTGTACGTCTCATAGCTTGCTCAAAAATACGTTGGCGCTTCTCACTTGACACATTATAAAAAGGAGCTAAGCTTCTTCCTTTTTGACTTGCGAAAAATTGTTTTTGTAAGCCTTCTAAATGTTCTTTTATAGCCTCTTCTCCCATTCTTTGCATTCTGGAGTCTATAGATGTATAAATCTTAAGCCCATCTCTATATAAGTCATAATGTACACCATGCTCTTTTTCATACTCTTTAAAATACTTTTGTAATTCTATACGCATTGCATATTTAAAGTAAGCCGAATATGTTTCTTTCACACTGCTTTCCAGCATTTTAAAATTGAGACCTAATGGCTCATTTTTGTATTCATCAAACTCAGAAGGTGTAATAAAATTATATTTAAGCATTTGGCTTAATACTACATTTCTCTCTTTTAAAGAACGCTCCGGATAAGTTTTAGGATTGTAATAAACCGGACTCTTTAACATCGAAATTAATACAGCTGACTCCGGTACCGTTAAATCTTTTGCAGATTTCTGAAAATAAGTTTGTGCCGCTGCTTCTATACCATTTGCTCTATAAATAAAGTCAAATTTATTAAGATACATTGTAATGATTTCTTCTTTGGTATAAAGTTGCTCTAATTGTAACGCTACCACCCATTCTTTTAATTTCTGTTTAACTGCCTCAAATTTATTAGGTGACCGTTTTTTTGTAAATAATTGTTTTGCTAACTGCTGGGTTATTGTACTTCCTCCGCCATCTTTCCCTAAAGAAGAAACTGCTCTTAAAATAGCTTCTCCATCTATTCCTGAATGCTCTTTAAACCTAACATCTTCTCTTGCCAATAATGCGTTTACTAATTGTGGTGGTAAATCTTGATATGTAACAGGAATACGTTGTTCTTTCTCGAATTTATCAATCAGTTTACCATCCGAAGAGTATATTTCTGACGCTACATTTATTTCAGGATTTTCCAACTCTTGAACATCAGGCAATGGCCCTAACATTCCTTTGGACGTTCCGTAAAGAATCCCAAAAACAGAGATTACTCCTCCGATCAAAAGAATCCAAAAAAACAAAATCAAACGAAACACCCAAGGGTTACGCTTCTTTTTATTTCGATTATTAATTATTTGTGCCATAGATTATTTTTCTTTTTCAATAATTAAGCCAATATCTTCTATCCCAATAAGTGGATTTTCTCGCATGGCTTGTTTTATTCTTAGCTTATAAGTTCCTGTATCCGGCAAATTTATGTTTTCTTTATAAACTAATGTATTTTGTTTTATATCACTCATCCCTGAACCAATCCATTTTCCATTTGAATAAGCTAATTGATATTCTAATGTGTCTATTATTTTATTGCCTGTTGGCGAAATAAATTCGGTAAAGAAATAGATGTTACTGTAAGGGTACTCATTATTATTCCTTAAAATCATAAATATATCATAATTTTCTTTTGGAGATTTTACCGGAACATCAAAGGTTACAGCACTATCTGCCTGCCATTGGTTAGATAATAAGACCTCTTTCTGATAATAGTTATTGGAAGACTCGCACCCTACTATTACAGATAAAAAACCTACAATTAAATATAAAAAATTAATTTTCATCTTTATTAGGTTTATTGTGCTTTTTTTTATATTTTTTTCTTCTGTTTGTATTTTTTTTCTTTACCGATTCCCCTTTATTAGTACTATTAGTAGGTTTTTTTTGTCGGTTTCTTTTCTTTCTTCTTTTAGGTTTTTTTTCTTCAAAACGAGTTAACTCATTTTCTTCTAACAAAGCTCCACCAAAGATATTATCTTCTGTTTTATTATATTTTTTGTCTAAATCTTCTAAAGACGGAACGTCTTTTCCTTTTTTATTATCTTGGATAAAACTATTTACTTGGTCTACTGTAAATTTATACCAAGTCATATTACTTGATTTGATATAACTTAGCCAAACCTCTCTTTTAAAAACATCTATTTTAGAGCTGGAAACTTCTCCTGCAACTGTCTTTATTACTAAATCATATCTCGGAAAATCTTTTAATGCATCTAAATACGAATCTAATTCGTAATTAAGACAACATTTTAACTTTCCGCATTGTCCTGCTATTTTCTGTGGGTTGATGGATAATTGCTGATATCTTGCCGCTGCAGTACTTACGCTCCTAAAATCAGTTAGCCATGTAGAACAACATAATTCTCTACCACAAGAGCCTATTCCGCCTAATTTGGCAGCCTCTTGTCTGTATCCGATCTGTTTCATTTCTATTCTACATCTAAATGCGGTTGCAAATTCCCGAATTAGTTGACGAAAATCTACTCTGCTTTCTGAGGTATAATAAAAAGTGACCTTTGTTCCGTCTCCTTGATATTCTACATCTGATATTTTCATTTCCAAACCAATTTCCCGAGAAATACGTCTGGAATCTAACATCATTTGATGCTCCTTTTTTCTACACTCTTGCCAAACATCTATATCTTTTTGATTAGCAAATCTATAAACTTTTAAAAGATTGTCTGTATCTTTTATATTTTTATGTTTTAGTTGTGCTTTTACCAAAGCTCCTGTTAAAGAGATAATCCCGACATCATGTCCGGGATTTCCTTCCACAGCTACTATATCTCCTACTTTTAAAGGTAAATTATCTATATTATTATAAAATTCTTTTCTTTCGTTTTTAAACCGAACTTCTACGGTTTTGCATGATAATTCCTCTAAAGGCTGATTCATATTACTCAACCAATCAAATACAGATAGTTTATCGCATCCATCTACGCCACACGCTCCATTATTTTTGCACCCTTTTGGCAATCCATTGCCGGTGCTACATCCATTACATGCCATATTATAAACTTTCTAACTACAAAAGTACTAAAAAAATAGGTAATAAATCATTTAGTGATATTTAAGTTAAAGGATATTCTTACATGATAGTCTTTTATTCACTGTTTAAGTAAAAGCTTTTTATTATTTAGAATGAAGATTTATTTATGTTTATCTGTTTTTAATTAAAAAATTGAAGACGTCAATACCCACAAAATCCTTCTGAGACTTAATATTTGAATATTATTCCTGTTGAGGTGACACGAGTAAAAATCACTAAAAAAGCCGTTTCAATGAGTTTTGAAACGGCTTTATTTATTTTTTAATTTTTTAAATTAGATTACTTCTTTATGGTCAAATCCAAATATTTCTCCTATCCTTTTAGATAAATTATCTAAGGAGCCCGGAGTGTTTTCATCTTCTAATAATCTGTCTTGTTCCCAGAATCCATTTCCTTTTTCATAATCTTTTATCATTTGTTCTATTACATTATAATCTTGAATATAGAAAGCCCCATCTGCTTTTCTTGTAACTATAAACGATAAAATAAATCCATATGATTCTGACAACGGATGAAATGCTTTATGATATTCTGATGAATTTTTCGGTTGAATTAAGTTTCTTTTTGCTTGTTTTAAATAGTGTACACAGCGAGTTGCATATAATAAAGAGATATTTTCTCTGATGATTCCTATTTGTTCTTCTGCCGTTTTATAATCTGCTTTGCTTAAAGCTAATCGACCTTTTTTGAAAGCATCAAATACTTTTTTATCTACTCCTCTTAAAAAGTCTGCTCCTTGAAATTGATTAATTAAATAATTTGCAATAAACAATGGTTTTGCCTCACTATTTTCTAACCCAACTAATGCATAAGCTAAATCCCAATGATACTCTAATTCAGTATATTGTCTACCGGACATAAATTCTCTTTTTGTATTCTTTTCTCTTAAAGAAGCATTCTGCATTATTGCATTTCCTAAATGATTATTTATTATTTGATCTAAAAGAATAATTCCCATTATTTGTTTTTCCACAACCTCCGAAAGCTCCATTCCTTTACCATTCACATAACGAAGATCTCCACTAATTACAGAAGTACCAACATGACCATATTGGCCAACGCTTGCTTCTTTAGCATTTTTCACATATTCTTTTCTAAGAGTTATAATTTCATCTATACTCTTACTGAATCTATTTTTTACTTCGGTTTGCAAACTTGCTTTAGTTTTAAATAAATCCTCAGAATTGGCGGTCCATTTTTTTATGGTTAAATCTCCATTTATTGGTTTTTCATTAAAGCCAATAAACTCTTCTTTACTATACAATGTTGTTTTATCTACTTTTTTATTTAATAAATAAAGTTGATTAATAAAACTCACTCCATCTCTTACTCCATTCTGAGGGAATAATGTTCTATAATCTTTTGATAAGTTAATTTTATCCTCTATTTTCTTCTCTTTTTCATCTCCCACAGTATCCGAGCTACAAGAAAATGCAACAAACAGCATTGATAAAGACAAAATATTTATTATTATTTTATTTTTCATATTCATTTTTATTTATTTAATCCTAAGGTAATATAATTTTTTCACAATAACTAAACGTATCGCTAAGTCCATCTACATTTGTTTTCACTTCGTATTTCAATTCCGGAGTCTCTATTAAACCATCATCAGATTTTGCCTTAATACTTGCCACCATGTTAAAGTTATCATATCCCGCTCCTGAAATTCCAAGATAAAGTGGAAAGCCTGATTTAACTTTAAAGGTTTTTGTATATTGCTTTCCATTCTCGAAATCAATTTTATCATTCTCTATATAGAAACTTTTATACGTTTTTAATATTTCTAATTCTTTATTTTCTCCTACAAACCTTAAGTCAACCTTGGAACTGGCAGGGCTGCCATCTTGTATCCTTTTTACTTCTTTAAAATAAAACTTTACGGTTACTGTATAGTCTCGCTTATCTTCTATTTCCTTTCCGGGATAAATATATTCTTTTTTAGATACTTCCGGCTCACATGGCAACTTAGGCATAGTTTCATACCCTAAATAGGGTGGTTTTATTTTTTCACCTCCAAAGAGCTTCTCATAATCTTCATCGGGCAAATCTTCTGCAGTTTCATTACATGCTGAAAGTACAAACAAAGCACTCAGAATAATAAATGTATATTTTTTTATATCAATAAATTTCATATCAAAAAGTTTTAATTAATTACTGCTTTATACCCTTTCTCTTCGGCTATAAAAGTACTTCCTTTTTTTTCAAATACTGTAAAATTAACCGAATCATTCACTTTTATTCCAGGCAAGAAAAGCATTTTATTCTCCATAGGCATATATCCACTTCCCAATCCTGTAAAATAATTACTATTGTAAATATGTGGTTGCATATTTCTTACAAATACAGAATATCTCAAATTACTATCGGTATGTTTGCTTTTTAAGAAATTTTTATTGCTAAACACTTCGTCTCCAAATGGGCTGGTAACCGTTAAAGTTTTCAATTGCTTTCTCTCATAAGCCAGTTTTGTTTGGTAAATGGTTGCCATTCTTGCTTTCCAATCCATATCGGTTGCTAACGGTTTTAACAAAATATATTCTTTATTACGCTGTGCATATTTATTAGTTGTAAAAACTAAACTCCCATCTTCATTTTTTTTATAGAAAAGAAATCCTGTTTGTCCTGTTTCAAAAATATAATTTGGGGAAATAAAATCAAGTTGCGTATAAGTATTTTGTGATAAAGTATAACGACTTGTTTTTATTTCTCGGGTAGAATTAAAATCTCCATCGTACAACATTTCTACTTCTCCATTTTCTTTAAAATTCATAAAAATATTATGCCCTCCTTTTCCGTAGTCTCTCTCTATAAAAAGCACTCCATAATCTTTGGTCGCTTTTAAATTCTTATCAATATCACTAAATCTATTTTCTACTAATGGAAAGTAAAGCATTTGCCAACCTTGTGATTGCCCTACTAATATTTCCTTAAGTTCGTTTTCTCTTTCCTGTATTCGCTGATTAGGCGTTTTATCAAAAATATCTTCTTGGGTCTCATTACAAGAATAAAAAGACAACATAAAACAAATACAGAATATATTATATAAATACTTTTTCATTTTTTATTGATTATTTTTTAAATAATTCTGAATATACACAAGACTTTTTATGTTTAATAAATATAAATCTATATCATATTTATCTTTTAAATATTTGGCTACAAAATCACGTTTTGCCTCTAATGTTACTTTTGCTTGCCTTGCTCTTTCTACCTCTTTATAATAACTATCAGAAGGCGTTGATGCATACTCAATCATTTGATCCACCTCATGTTTAGGATAAGTAAGTAAAACACTTAATGTCTCTGCAAAATCTTCATCTACACTAAATCTACCTGCAGGAAAACTATAAAATCCTTGATAAAACGAAGTGGATATTTTATAAATATCTCTTCCTGATCCTATATCGTTAAGGCGATATGGTCTCATGTTGAGTTTTGCAAAAGCTTCTTTATCAAACGGCTTTCTTAATGCCATTAATTTAGCGGTGTTATTCTGAACATTACGTACTAAACGTTCTACGCTTTGTTTATTATTTTGAAACTCATTTACTCTAAACAATGTAAAAGGAAACGGCGACTTTTCTGTCACTTGTAATCGTTCTACTCCAAATCCATCAATATTAGCATCTCCAAATAACTTAATTTCTGTAGGTGATAAGTTTTTAATAAAATCCTCTCCTCCCATTTCATTATATAAATCAATCCAAACAGATTTCAGTGCTTTTAGATACATTTTTACTTTTTCCTCCTCGGGCGGATAAAGTAAGGTATTTTTAAATGTACTTTCACTCGACCATTGGTAAGCGATTTCTATATTATAAGGTTTCTGATAAGTTTCATCTATCCATGTTTGGAGTTCTGTATTGGGCTTTTCCTGCATTTGTATTACGCTTTCTTCTCGCAAAGAATCATCATCACTACATTGAATAAAAAGCAACGACACAAAAAAAGCAAAACTCGGAATTATATATTTTTTCATTGTTTATCTCGGATTTGGGGTTAAACCATAATTAATTGCATCTGCCGGAATTTGCAATACTTTTCGGCGGTCTTCTCTCTTTAAAACTTTGTCTAAAACCAAAGGCTCTCCGGGAATGTTTCTATCTACTGAAAGATGGAATCTCCTAATATCAAACCATCTAAGCCCCTCATGAACAAACTCTCTCCGTCTTAGCTCTGCGGCATATGCCACTAAATTTGCTTGAAAAAACGATAAGTACTGAAATGGAGAGGTATAAAGATCTTGTGCATTAGAAAAGCCATATTTTATCTCATCATTTAATAAAGAATAAGATGTTTTTGCCTTTAAATAACTTCTTAAATCCAAAATTGCTTTATCATAATCTCCTTTCATTGCAAAAGCTTCGATTCTATTCAATAAAACTTCATCTGTTGTGAATAAAACTTGGTCAGAATAAATTCCTTTAGGGTTAAGTCCTGTACTCTCAAACGTAGAAAAATCTCTGAATTTTTTTATATATTTTGCTGAACTTCCCTCTACTCCTGCAACTTTTCCGGAATAATAAAACACAATATCCAAAGACGGTGACAATGTTTGGAATAACTCTTTAGACTTATTATAGTCTAAACCGTAACGTTCATTTTTTAATCTTCTATCCCATCTTGTTTCAGTAGGCGTTATTAATAAATTTGCTTTTTCCTCGGCACTTGTGTAGTGTTTTTCTACAGAAAAATCATAACCTCTGTATTCTGCCCAGTTTCTCAATTTACTATAAGGATCTAAACCTAAGACATATTCACTATACATTAATACTTTATCCCAATCACCTTTATATAAATAAAATCTTGTAGCAAAAGCATACGCTGCATTTTTATTGAAGTGATATTTTGGCTGTTTGTAATATTTATCTTGAATTAAAGGCAGTCCTATTTCTAAATCTTCTTGAATTTTCTGATAAGTTTCCTCTACAGTTCCTCTACCATACTCAGGAAAAGCATTTCTCTCAGGTTTTGTAAGATATGGAATTCCTAAATCAGTGTCTGCCGTAGTTGGGTTATAGGGCTCAGACCAAATATTAACCAACATAAAGTGCAAATAAGCTCTCAACACTAAAGCTTCTCCATACAAGGCTTTAATCCTTGGTGTTTTCTCCTCAAATAATTTTAAGCCCTCTAATGCTTGATTAACTTCTGCAATTCCTTTATAACACTGATTCCAATAATTTAAAGGTGTGTCTAAATCTTCATTATCAAAATCTTGCCATAAATACATAGATTCATTTAATCTGTAAAATGTAGCCCCTTCTCTCTCGGAAACATTATCTGTCCGAGGCTCTAAGAACGAGAAATAACTCGCACGTGGATAAGCTGAAGTAATTACTTCACTTATTTTATCAACATCATTTATTTCTATATCATAATTAGAATTTGGCGATTCCTCTAAATAGTCATTGCAAGAAAAAAGCAATACCGATAAAATTAAACCATATATATAATTGATTTTCATTCTTCTTAAATATTAAAAGTTTATATTAAAACTAACTGTATATTGTCTTGTAATCGGGAGAGAAACACCTCCCACTCTAAAGAATTCAGGGTCTTGTCCATTCAATGCACTGTCAGAATAAATTAAAAATGGATTAGTAACTTGTGCTCTTACACTCGCTCCTTCTGCTCCTATTTTCTTTACAGTATTAGGACTAAGTTTATAACCTACTGAAATATTCTTCATTCTCACAAAACTACCGTCTGCCACCCTGTATTGAGAATAATTGTATGTATTATAAGCTCTTTCTATATTTTCTGCTCCTACCAATTCGATTAAATCCTTAGAAGGAATTGCCGGAACATGTGTAATATTCTCGTCTCCCGGATTTATAAACCGATCGAAGTAATAAGATGAAAACACGTTTAAATCGGCAAATGTTGGATCATAAGTCGGTTGTAATCTAATTTTATTCCCTACTTGATACGTTATGAAAAAAGAAAAATCAAAGTTTTTATAACTAAACGTATTAGAAAGCCCTCCCGTGAAATTAGGCTCTATTGCTCCTTCATATTTTAAATAAGAAAGGGAATATTGTGTGTCTAAAAAATCAGCTCCGGCACTCTCCGAGAAATTGAAGTTTCTGAATGGATAGTTACCAAAATAAAAAGTAGGCAATCCATAATCGTTTAAGTTCTCAAACTGGAAAGAATACAAACCTCCTCTCGGTTTCCCTACAACATTTCCTTGTCCTGTTCCTGAGACTAAATCAAATGTATTTGGCGTATTTTTTAAGTTTGTTATTTTTTGGTCGTAATAACTCATTGTGTACATTAAATTCCACTTGAAATCTTGTGTTTTTATTACATCAGTATTTAATGTAAATTCAATACCCTTAGTTTCCATATCGGCGAAATTGGCGTATTTGTAGTATTCTCCGCCTATCCCTGATGTTCTTACTAAATCAATTAAATCAAAAGATTTTCTGGAATAAGCGTCTACCGTCATGTTCAAACGATTTTTAAATAATCCGACATCTAATCCTATATTTAATTCGTACATCTTTTCCCAAGTTAAGTCTCGGTTTTCCAAATGCAACAATGAAAGCTCATTTTCTCTTTGAGTAACATCAAATCTTGGAGTAAGGCCTGCTAAAAAAACAGATAAAGAGTTCACTGCTTTCTCGCTCATTTTAGCTGTAAAACCATAACTTGTTCTTAAAGCAAGAGTAGAAACGTTACTTCCTCTTCCAAACCAATCTTCTCGGTCTATATTCCATTTTCCTCCAACGTTCCAAGTTGGCAACCATCTTGAATGTCCGCCTTTCCCTGAGGTGTTTGCACCTTCATAGTTACCAACAAGGTTTAAAATATATTTCCCTGCATATCCGTAAGTTGCATTTCCTGAGAATGTAACTCCTCTATCATGGATTTTATTCAACCCGAAATAATTCTCATTTTCAATTGACAATTTATCAAAAATAAGTGGTGGTGTAACAACCTGATTTGCTCTATCATACATCATTCCGAACCCGGTAAACGGATTAATTACTCGGTCTGTATATCGAATTTCGTTAAACCCAAATAA
Organism: Weeksellaceae bacterium TAE3-ERU29; assembly: GCA_019218445.1. GTDB lineage: Bacteria > Bacteroidota > Bacteroidia > Flavobacteriales > Weeksellaceae > Ornithobacterium. The sequence goes on from JAHUUM010000004.1 coordinate 142,712, forward strand.
CTTTAAGTCATGTTCTCCCCATTGCTTTTCATAATCTAAAGCAACACGCATAAGGTAATTTTCTAATCTATTTTCGGTTTTATTAAAGATTCCGCCTTCCGGTAGAGCTACTTTTGCAAAAGCATTCGAATTATTAATATCTCTGTATAAATAAATATTTTCTTGTTGCTCTATGATACTTCCATTTGCTTGATACGCTTTTATTACATTAGAATTTCCTTTTACAAAATGCTCATTTGCTGTGGTTGCTCTACGTGCTACTGCTACAAAATTCGTTTTTAAATTATCTGTAACTTTGTATTCCACCTCTCCTTGTAACTTTAAGTCTAAGACATTAATATCCATGTAATTATTGTCATACTCATTTCGGATATTGAATGGAGCCCAATTATTTCTGTAAAATTCATAATTCCCATTATCATCGTACATTCTTAATGCTCGAGATGTATTTAACGCATACGAAAATGGATTAATATCAAAATCTCGCTCAAAAGAACCTAAGTTTGTATTCTTTTTCTGGCGGAATGTTCCCGGTGCTTTCTGTGCTCTAAAACTTCCTTGTAAAATTAAATCAGTTTTTAAGCGGTCACTCACAAAATAAGTGTTTCTTAAGTTTGCAGTTAATCGATTTACATTCTCTGCAATCGACCAACCCGGATCATGATAAAATCCTAAGGATGCATAATTTGCCGTATTTTCCCCACCTCCTGAAAAGCTTAAAGAAACGGTATGCGTAGGTCTTAGAGTAAATAACTCTTTAAACCAATCCGTATTAGCAGTCTCATATTTTCTCAAGAAATTAGCTTTTGATTCAGGGGTATTTTCTAATAAGAACTTTTGAGTATTTTCATCAAAAGTAGATAATTTATTATACATTAAATGAAATACTCCACCACGCCTTCCAAATAAAGACTCTTCCATTCCGAAATAACCTTTCCCGAACATTTCATTGTAAATGGACATCGTTTCTTGAGAGTTGAGCAAATCATAATTGGCATAATTAGGAATTGAACGCACACCTTGTTCGTAGGCCAAATTAATTCGATTTTTCCCATTTCTTCTTCCGGATTTTGTTGTAATTACAATTACTCCGTTCAATGCCCTCGCCCCATACATGGATGTTGCAGATGCATCTTTTAAAACTTGAACATCTTCTATATCCGCAGGATTTATCCCTGCAATGGCAGAACTGATTAATGTTACCGCATCTCCCGAAAGCAATTGATCATAACTTAAATTCACAAGGTCTTCGTAAACTGCTCCGTCTATTACCCAAAGCGGTTGAACATTACTGTTGATAGAGGCTCCTCCTCGTATATTTATTCTTGGTGCTGCTCCAAAAGTTCCGGTCACGTTTTGGATATTTAAACCGGCAACTCGCCCTTCTAACAAACGAGAAATATCCGGAATAGCATCCATTTTAATATCTTTCATTTTTACATTAGACGACGCCCCCGTAAAGACTCTGTTTTTTATTTTTTTATAACCGGTAACTACAAATTCATCTAAGACTAAAGTACTTTCTTTTAAGACAATTTCTGCTTTATTAAAGTTTTTCACCTTAAATATCTTATCCTTAAAACCTAAAGCACTTATACGTAATTGATCTCCTACTTTAGCTGGAATTGAAAATTCTCCATTATTATTAGAAATTTTCTCTGTCTTAGTATTTATATTTATTACACTTACTCCTGATATAGGAATATACCGATCATCTATTATTTGTCCTTCAAAATTTTGTTGCCCTATTAAAAAATAGGAAATTGAAAATAATAAAGTAAAAAATACTTTCCTTAAATTTCCATGAAATCTACTCATTATAATCTTATTAAATCTAAATAAGTGCAAATATATAGAATTTTAGTTTTTATATTTTATCTAAATAAAAAAAACTCTCCTTTTAATACCTTTTTCACATAATTTAACACTCTCACTTAAATTTATTCATAAAAAAGAAACCGTCTCAAAACTGAGACGGCTTCCTTAGTATTCTTAGACTTAAAAGTTATTAATTATAACCGAAATTCTGATCTTTTTGACTTACATTGTCATTTCGGATAATTTCAGATTGCGGAATTGGTAACAATAGATTTTTCTTTAAGAAATCTTCATTTAGATTTTTATCATTTATAATAATAGTTATAAAAGGAGTCCCATTATTATTTTCTCTCTCCAGATTATATCTAAAGTTTATAAACCAACTATTATTATGAATTTCTATGATTTTCTTCAGATATTCTGTTCCTCTTCTTCTTACATCTTCAAATAAGATAGGCTCTCCAGCAAGTTCGAACATACGTTCAAAGAAAATAAATTCTCTTCTTTCTGACTGTCCCATAGATTCAACATTATTCAGTTTTGCTCTATTTAACACCATATTAATATACTGATCTGCTTTTGCTCCATTTCCTGTTTCATTATAAGCATCTGCTAAGAGTAATAATAAATCTGCATTTCTAAAAAGTATTACATCATTAGTATCGTAATTTGCACTTGAGTTTTTATCAGAACCTTTTCCACTAAAAGGGAATAGTTTATCTGACATGATACCATATCCTAAGTTAGTCCAAACTCCTTTTACATAGTTCATTTCAGGGTTAGGATCCGTACCTGTTAAATTATATTCCGGATTTCTTGGGTCACTACCCGGTAACATGAAATCTCTAGCATTAATTATATTGTCATTTGGGTCTAATACAAATGGATAAGATACTCCTTGTCTATCTCTTTCTGTTTTATATCTAGTCTCTTTTAAATATTGATTAAGATAAATAGTCTTTATACGAGCATCTCCTGGGTGCGTACCTGCATGATAGTCATAAAACGCTCTATCCATTACGATTGTCCTATAGGAATCCGGTTTACCTACAACAGCGGTATAATAAGTATAATAATAAGGAGAAAATAATCCTGTCCAGTTTTTCTGAAGTCCTTTTACTGTTGCTGATGTATAGTTTAATTGAAATAATATTTCGTTTGACATACTAACTCCTGAACCAAATAAACCAGCATAGTCCGGATCTAAATATTCTTTACCATTTACTTTTTCTCCATATTCTATTGTCTTTTTCCAAAGCTCATCTGCAGAAGCATAATTACTAGACTCTATTCCTGATTGTTTTTGGCTGGCAAGCATAAAATATAGTTTTGCTAAATAAGCATTTGCTACGTTTTTATCAGCTTGTCCTATTTTCTTTGTTTCTGATAGTTTGTCAGCTGCCATTAACCAATCTTTTTCTGCTTGTTCATAAATCTCTGTACGGGAACTTAACGGTCTATGCAAACTTTCTCCAACTTTTACTGGAGTTAATTGTATAGCTGCTCTTCCCCATAAAGAACCTAATAAATAATAACCGTATCCTCTAATAAAATATGCTTGTCCTAAAGCTTCTTTTTTATAATCTTCTGATAAAGATGAATTCTCCATTCCTACCATAATACGATTACTCGTATCTATCATATCATAAATACCTTGGAAAGATGCGTTTAATGCTGATCCTTCCGGATCTATATCATAAGCAGCAGCTCTTGTTTCTTCACTTGTACTCACCCTTGCTACCATTGTACCGTTAGCTATAGTCATTCTTAATATGTTATTTCCATATAAGTTAGCTAAATGACCATAAGCTTCATCTATTACCGCATTTGCTGTCGCCTCGGAATTAAAAACATCCTTAGAGTTAAATGCGTATGTAGGGTTTTCCTCTAAAGAGCACGCCCCAAGAGTCAATCCTAATATTATTGTTGTTAAATATAAAATATTTTTTTTCATTTTTTAATTAATTAAAAGTTGTTTAAAATGTAAATGAGCCTCCAAGAATAAATGTTCTTTGATCTGGGAATGAATATCTGTCTACCCCTCTAATTGTAGGATCAGAGTAGAAAGAACGGTTAGTCACATCAAACCCTGTATAGTTTGTAATCGTGAAAGCATTTTTTACAGATAGATATAATCTAACTCTATCCATTTTGATTTCTTTCAGAATATCACGTGGTAAATCATATCCTAATGTAATATCTGTACATCTAAAGTAACTTCCACTTTCAAGATATCTATCTAATACTACATCATTAAGTAACTCTGCACGTATTCTTGGATAGTAATCACTTGGGTTTTCTTTAGTCCATGCATTTGCCACCGCTGCAGGATCCATGTTTCTTACACCTGTATTATAAGACGCTATATTATGCGTACGGTAATAAGTGTTTAATACTTTTCCTCCCTTAACCCCTGTAAACGAAGCTGAAAGTTTTACCTTTTTATAAGATACTGAAGTTTGTAAACCATAAGTAAAGTCAGGATTAGGAGTACCTAATATAACCATATCATCTCTATTTATAATTCCATCTCCATTTGCATCTGCTATTTTAATAGCTCCTGCATCTGTAAGGTTAGAAGACCCTCCTAATTCAAATGATTTTTTATATACATCTTGCTCTGATTCTTGTACAATACCATCAGTTTTATATCCATAGAATAATCCAGGCTCCTCTCCATTTATAAATATATTAGGTTGTCCAAAATACCTAACATATCCTCCAAAGAAACTTTTAGCTCCTTCAAATTTAGATTTATTGAATGATATATTTCCTCCAACATTCCAAGTGAAGTCTTTTGTTTTAAATACATCAACATCTATATTACTTTCTATCCCTTTATTGTATACAGAACCTCTATTAGTTGCATAAACATCAAAAGAGGTTGACGGAGGTAACTGAATATCCATTAATAGGTCATTTGTTGTTTTAGCATAAACGTCTACCGTACCTCTAATTCTATTTCTGAATAAACCAAAATCTATACCTCCATTATAAGATGAAGTACTTTCCCATAGTAATTCAGGGTTATTTAATCCTGACATTCCTAGCCCTCTGCGTCTATTTCTTTTCACATCAGCGTATCCTATCCCTTCAGTAAATATATGTAAAGTATTATAAGGATTAATCCCCTGACTACCTGTTTCTCCATATCCGGCTCTTAATTTTAATTGATTTAAGAAATCTACATTTTGCATAAAGTCCTCATCCTTAATATTCCAAGCTACTGCAAATGAAGGGAAATACCCCCATCTTTTACTTTTTTCAAACTTACTTGTACCATCTGCTCTAAATGTAGAAGTTAATATATATTTTCCTCCTGAGAAAGACACATTAGCTCGCCCTAAGAATGACAATAACTGATAATCTCTTTGCGTAGGATCCGGTCTTAGTATAGTACCAGCCAAATACATACTATTCACTCCTAATGTAAAAGGAAAGTTAGTTCCTTGTTCCCTTGTATTTAACCAGGTATAAGCATCATAGGTAACCCCTGCTGTCAAAGCCACATTTGTTTTACCAAAACTTCTGTTATAGTTTAACAAATTCTCTACATTATAGTTGTTTCTATCAAGTGTACTTGTTCCTAAATATCCATTATTTCTTCGCCCTATAGATAATTGAAGCCCATACCAGCTTTTTCTGTCTATATTGTTCAAGTTACCTCCTGTACGGAATGTATATGATAAATGTGGTGTAAGTTTATAATTTAAGTCCGCAGATAATGAATATTTATATTCTTTAGCTACATCTTGATAATCATCAAACCAACTTAATACTGTTGTCATATTTACTTCTTGGTCAAAATCCGGATCGTTTTCAGGAATTAAATAAGGTCTATAATCAATCGCTGCATTAATAATACCTCCCGAAGCAGAACCGTAAGGATTACCACCAGGCATCATATTATTTTCTCTCAAATAACCTGAAGCGATAAGGTTTATCTTTAACTTCTCATTTAAATCAGCATTCACATTAAATCTGAAGTCTCCATGTTGGAATCCTGTATGTTTTACAATACCCTCTATATTCTTAAATCCTGCAGAAAGGTTATATCTTATTTTTTTACCTCCTCCATTTGCATTAAGGTTATAAGTTTGAGAGAAAGATGTACGTAATGCTTCATCCATCCAATCTACATAATTTACTACAGCTTGTCTTTCGTTATATTTATAAATGATTTTATCTCCCTCAAATATAAATCCTATTTTCTTAGGATCTCCGTTAGGAGCATAAGCATTATAGAACTCAGCATACTCTCTCAAGTTCATGCTTGTCATTAAATTTACCGGAGAAGAAATAGCAGATGTTGTAGAGAATGTAATTCTTGCATCTCCTTCCTTCCCTCTCTTAGTTGTAATCAATATAACTCCATTCGCCCCACGAGAACCATAAATAGCTGTTGCAGAGGCATCTTTTAATATTTGAATATCCTCAATATCGTTAGGGTTGATACCCGCTAACGGATCTTGAGATAACTGAAAGTCATTTGCTGTACTTGCCATTGTTTGTCCTGTTGAGGATTGCGGTACATTATCTATTACGTATAAAGGCTGACTATCTCCTTTTAAAGAGTTAGCCCCTCTAATAATAACAGATGATGCCGCCCCCGGAGTAGACCCTCCTGTGTTTATACTAACTCCGGAAGCCTGTCCTTGTAAAAGGTCTGCAATAGAGTTTGTAGTTGCAGCTAAAGTTTCGTCCGGTTTAAAAGAAACTACCGCTCCTGATAGGTCGCTTTTCTTTGCAGTACCATATCCAATTGCCACTACTTCTTCTAAATCTATCCCCCCTAACTCAAAATTAGCTTTTTTAGTTGCTCCTTGAGTATATGTTATTACTTTTGTTTTCAAAGATCCGGTTACTCCCTCAACCACTATAGTAACTTTTCCGTTTTTCACCTGATTAGGTTGTACTTTTAAAGTATAATTTCCTTCCGGACCAGTAAAAACAGGAGATTTCCCATCAACACTCACTTTCGCATCTGCTTCAGGATACCCTTCAGCAGACTTAACTGTACCCTCCAAGGTCATTTGGGCATGTCCAAATGAAAAGAGAACAATCGCCATCGCCCCGAGAATCTTTTTCAGTTTAATAATCTTATTTTCCATATTAATACATTTATTTTATTTTTTTAGACATTACAATATCTTTCTTACACTATTCGAAACTACTACTTTTCTTAGAAAAAAACAATAGCTAACCACCTATACTGATATAACTCACCTTCAACAATGAGTATAGAAAAAAGAGAGATAATAGATTATCAATCAATTTAAGCACTTATTCTTATAATTTCTTTAAACACAATAAAACAAAACAACTTACAAATCAGATTGTTACTATAAAACCCCCTTTAAATAATCTTTTAAATAAAACTTATTAAGAATAACACCTCTCAAATGCATAATAATTATTTTAACTTTTATTAAGCACAATTTAACTACTTGTTTTTTTGTGATATTAAAATTCTAAAATCAATATCAAAATTTAAACTTCAATTAAAATATTGAGGAATAAAAATAATATCTATTTAACCCAAGATTTCTAATTTATTTATTATATAAATTCATATGTTAAAAAAAATAATCAAATTCTAATTTAAGTAGTAATTAATAAATATCATTAATTTTACACCAACTTGTAAATTCAATTATGGACGAAATTATAAACAAAATCGCTAAAAGTGGACTTATTACTATTGATTTAGAAGATGAATATAAGAAAATAAATCCTGAAATAAAAATATTAGACGTTCAACAATTTTTATTTGAAGGGCTTATTTTAAAAGAAAAAGATTTTAGAGACAAGCTTAAGAATCATGATTGGTCTCTATATAAAGAAAAATATGTTCATATTATCTGCTCAGAAGATACCATTTTACCCGGGTGGACTTTTCTTTTGCTAAAAACTTATTTAAATAATTCAAAAGGATCTATTGTAGGTAATAAAAAAGATTTAAACTCTTTTATCCTTAATCAATTTATAGAAGATTTAAATTTAGAAGGCTTCAGGAATCAAAGAGTTATTATTAAAGGTTGTGGAAAATTAGAGTTTAATACTCAAATCTATTTAAATCTGATAGAAAAATTACAACCTGTAGTAAAGACTCTAATGTATGGAGAAGCTTGCAGTACAGTACCATTATATAAAAAACCTCGCGATAAAAAATAGAAAAGCCATTGCGATCGCAATGGCTTTTCTTTATTTAAACTTTAGTATAAATTATAATTGAGGTCCTGCTTCAATTAATTTTTTACCTTCTTCGTTATCTGTATACTTCTCGAAGTTTTTAATAAATCTTCCTGCCAAGTCTTTCGCTTTTTCTTCCCATTCAGAAGCTTCTGCATAAGTATCTCTTGGATCTAAGATATTAGGGTCTACATTCGGTAATGCAGTAGGAACTTCTAAGTTAAATACAGGAATTACTTTAGTTTCTGCTTTCTCGATTGAACCATCTAAGATTGCATTAATAATTGCACGAGTATCTTTAATAGAGATACGTTTTCCTGTTCCGTTCCATCCTGTGTTTACTAAATATGCAGTAGCATTATTAGCTTCCATTTTCTTAACTAACTCTTGCCCGTATTTTGTTGGGTGTAAAGAAAGGAATGCAGCTCCAAAACAAGCAGAGAATGTAGGTTGAGGAGAAGTTACTCCACGCTCAGTTCCTGCTAATTTAGCTGTAAACCCACTTAAGAAGTGATATTTAGTTTGCTCAGGAGTTAATTTAGACACCGGAGGCATTACACCAAAAGCATCTGCTGTTAAGAAAATAACTTTTTTAGCCGGTCCTGCTTTAGATACCGGTTTAACGATGTTTTCTATATGATAAATTGGGTAAGATACACGAGTGTTCTGAGTTTTAGAACCATCTGTAAAATCTATTTTTCCGTCTTTATCTACAGTAACGTTTTCTAATAATGCGTCACGTTTAATAGCTCCATAAATTTCAGGCTCAGCTTCTTTATCTAAGTTGATAGTTTTTGCATAACATCCACCTTCAAAGTTGAATACACCTTCATCATCCCATCCGTGCTCATCATCTCCGATTAATTGTCTGTTAGGATCTGTTGACAAAGTAGTTTTACCTGTTCCAGATAATCCAAAGAAAATTGCAGTGTCACCATCTTCTCCTACGTTAGCAGAACAGTGCATTGCAGCGTGACCTGCAAGTGGTAAATAGTAGTTCATCATAGCGAACATACCTTTTTTCATTTCTCCACCATACCAAGTACCTCCAATTACTTGCATTTTTTCTGTTAAGTTAAATACAGTATAAACCTCTGAGTTCATTCCGTATTCTTTATATTCTTTATTAGAAGTTTTAGAAGCGTTTAATACAACAAAATCAGGCTTACCAAAGTTTGCTAATTCTTCTTCTGAAGGTCTAATAAACATATTCTTAACAAAATGTGCTTGCCAAGCTACTTCAGTTATAACTCTAACTTTTAATCTGGTATCTTCGTTAGCACCACAATAACCATCTACAACAAATAATCTTTTTCCTGATAATTGTTTTGTAGAAATTTCTTTTAAGTGATCCCAAGCCTCTTTGCTTAATGGTTTATTATCGTTTGGAGATTCCGGAGTATTCCACCAAATTGTATCCTTTGTTACATCATCTTTTACAATAAATTTATCCTTAGGAGAACGACCTGTAAATTCACCTGTCATTACATTTACAGCTCCTAATTCAGTCACTTGACCTTTTTCAAACCCTTCTAATCCGGGTTTTGTTTCTTCTTGAAATAGTTGTTCATAAGAAGGATTGTGTAATACTTCTTTTACATCTTTAATTCCGTAACTTTCTAAAGCTTTCTTTAAGTTTTCCATAATTAATTTTAATAATATTTTGACTGTGTAAATTTACGAAGTATATTTAAACAAACATCATTAATAGACCTAAAATAAATCACTTTTTTTGTTTAAAAATA